>JAHFUP010000107.1 GCA_023265025.1 Acidimicrobiia bacterium
GCGCCGACCTCAGCACCACCGACACCGTCTATCCCGGCACCGACCTCGTCCTCCGCTACAGCGTCAAGGAGCCCTGAGCACCGCAGGGACTACTGCGCGTAGGTCAGGAGTCCTGGATTCTGAGGTGGGGCTGCCGCAGTTGATCGAGCGCGACGAGGTCCTCGCTCTCACCCGCCAGGTCACCGACGACGCCGTGAGCGGGAGGGGTGGCGTGCTGTTCGTCGTCGGGGAGGCTGGCCTCGGGAAGACGTCCGTCATTGAATGGGCGGACGCCAACGCCGGTCCCGGTCTCCTCACCGTCGCCGCACGGGGACACGAGATGGAAGCTGGGCTCCCATTCGGCGTGCTGGTCCAGGTCATCGAGGCGCTGGGTCTGGACGCCGACGAACTGCCTGGCGGCACCACCCGCCCGCCGTCCGCCGTCGAACCGGTGGCGCCGCACTATCACGTGTTGCGGCAGCTTGAGCACTGGACCGGCCCACCTGTGCTGTTGCTTCTTGACGACCTCCAGTGGGCAGACCTCGATTCATTGAGCGTCGTCGAGTTCCTGGCGCGGCGGCTGCGGTCGCTTCCCGTCGGCATGATCGCCGCGCTGCGCCCCTGGCCCGACGGCGCGCACGCCATGTCCCAGCGCCTGCTCGCCTCCGAAGGCGCATCGGTGCACCGGCTTCAGCCCCTCACTCCAGGCGCCTCCGCCACCCTCCTCGAGACCAATCTGGGAACCGGGGTCGATGCGACCACGCAGCATCGGGCGTGGACGCTCTGCCGAGGCAACCCCCTTCTGGTGGAGCAGCTGGCGCTGGCGCTGGCCCGGGGCGAGGCCCTGCCTATCGTCGACGGTGGGGCCCCGGTTGTGGCGGGACACCTGCTGCTGGCGCGATTCGCCGGCCTGGACCGCACGACCACGACGTACGTGCGAGCGGCCAGCGTCCTCGGGATGCGCTTCCTCCCCGACGTGGCGGCGGCCGCCTCCGAGCTTGACGTCGGCGACGTGGACCATGCCCTTGAGGTCCTGTTCCGCAGCGGGCTTGTCATCGAGGGCCAGCATGACGAGCTGTGCTTCTCCCACCCGCTGCTCGCCCAGGCACTCTACGAGGACGTGGCACCGCCGGTACGGCGGCGCCTCCACGCCCGCTACACGCGACTCCTCGCGGACCGCGGCCTGGAGAACGAGGCCGCCGAGCACGCCGTCCGCGGGGGCTTGGTCGGAGACGAACGCGCCGCCGCCCTCCTGGAACGGACCGGGCGGGCTGCACTGGCGGCCGGGGCGGTGGCGACCGCGACCCGCTATCTCGAGTCCGCCGTCCGGTTGCACGGCGATCGTCCGGCGCCGGATCTCGTGCTCGTCCTCGCCCAGGCCCTGACCGCCAGCGGGCGTATGTCCGATGCCGGCGACACGTGCCAGGCGTTGTTGCGGCGTGACGAGCTGGGTTGGGAGGAGCGAGTGGCGGCCCTCCGCCTGCTGGGCCGGGCTCGGTACTTCACCGGCGCACTCGACCACGGCGAGCAGGCCATGGAGCAGGCGACGGCGCTGGCGGAGGCCAACGACCCGAGCGCGGCGATCGAGCCGTTATTGGACCAGTCCCTGGCCGCGTGGCTCTCCGACGGGACGTCGCGCGCGCTCCCCCTCGCCGCTCGAGCCAGGGAGCTGGCGGCAATGGCGGACCCGCGCCTACGTGAGGTGGCCGCGGCGACGTGGGGACACCTTGCCTACGAGTCCGGCGACCCGGCGGGGTTAGCCACGACCGAGGGCATTGGCGTCGCGCTCCGTGGTTCGGACTACACGCACCTGGTCGATCCGGCCGAACTCGCGTGGCCGTGGGCCCCGCTCTACCAGTACGCCATGAACGCGAACTACGCGGGCCGTTACGACGAATCCATGGAGGCATTCGCACGGGCCGGCCGGGCCCTCGAACGGGCGGGGGCGGTCAACGCCCTGGCCACCGTCGCCGTCCATCTGGCGAACGTCGCTATCCGGCGGGGGAACCTGGGCGAGGCGCTGCAACACGCCGACCGGGGAGAGGAGTTCGCCGACCTCACGCCCACCGTCCTCCCATACGTCCAGCTCGTGCGGGCCGAGGCCCTGGTTTGGTCCGGCCGTTTCGACGAGAGCGAAGCATGCTGCCAGGAGGCTTTTGGAGGTGCCGGCGGACAGTGGTACGTCCGGTTGTGGGTCGCCGCCGTGCGGGGCATGCGACTGTTCTGGGACGGCGCGGGTTCGGCCTCCGACGAGTTCCTCGCGGTCGAGGAGGTCACGAGGTGGGCGGCTATCCGCGAGCCTTGCCACCTCCAGTGGCAGGCCCATGCCGTGGCTGCTCACCTCGCAGCCGGCCGCACGAAGGACGCCCGGCGGGTGCTGGAGTGGCTGGAATGGGCGGCGGCGACCCTGCCGTGCACGTGGCCATCCGTCGCCGTCGCGCTCGGGCGGGCCCGGATCGCCGCGTCGGGCGGCGACGCGGAAGGCGCGGCTGAGGGGTATCGCCACGCCTTGGCCCTCCTGGACGGCGGCCACCTGCCCTTGCATCGGGCCGAGACGCTGCTGGCCCTCGGCTCCCTCCATCGCCGCGAAGGCCAGTATGCCGACGCTCGGAGCCGCTTGGCCGAGGCCGTTGCGACGGCGGAGGCGGCGGGGGCGGCCCACCTGGCGGGCATCGCCAGGGACGAGCTGATTCTGGCCGGCGGCCGGCGGCGGCGGCGGCACGAGGGGCGACGCTCACGCCGGCCGAGTTGCGGGTGGCACAGCAGGCCGCGTCCGGCATAAGCAACGCCGACATCGGCAGGCGGCTGTTCCTGTCGGTCAACACCGTGGAGACCCATCTCAAGCGCGTGTTCGCCAAGCTTGACATCACCTCCCGGCGTCAACTCATGGTCTATGACCTTCCCGACGATGCGGACACCTCGCGCCTCTTGCCCGCCGACAATCACGGCGATCAGGGTTGCTGATACATCGACGGCGCAAGACCATTCCGTGATGACTGGCTTCGGAGATTGGCAATCGGCGGACGCGGCGCGCACGGTGGAGCTCCGGTTGACGGTCGCGGCTGAGGAACCCTTCGCCGGAACGGTCGTCGTCGAGGGGGAGCCCGATCCGGTGACGTTCAGTGGGTGGATCGAGCTCATGGGCCTTATTCACGACGCCCGCCATCGTCCCAACCCGGTGCCAGATGGCACTGACCCGGCTGTCGCGGTGGAGAGACGCCAACCTGGGTCGGTTGGCGGCCAGCAATTCCAACGCTCGGCGGCGGAGGCGGACGGCGCGCGTCCCTAGTGCCTCGACCTCATTCGTTCGCTTCGCTCACTCCATTCGGTCGAAGTGATCGTGCTCCGGCGGGCGAGCGGAGCTCGCGCCGCCTCCGCCCTGTCCCTCCCTCGTGTCCGCTGCCGGAGGGGCCGCCTTCGGCGGCGACGGCGGCCACGGACGGGAAACCCCACGAACGCGGCGAACGTTTGTGGTCAGGGCACTAGGCGAGGACGACCTCCGGCGACGGGGCGAGAAGGCCTGACCGGAGGTTGCGTGGCCTCGGTCGCGCCTCAGAGCACCGACCGGTACACCTCGGCGTGGGCCGCGGCCGACGCCGCCCACGTGTGGTGGGCGGCAACGTCCAACCCGAAGCGCCGGCGGTCGCCGGCGCTTTCGAGTGCCGCTTCGAGGGCGGCGGCCAGGCCCCGTTCGTCGCCGGGGGGAGCGAGGAGGGCGGCGCCGGCGGCCACCTCCTCCATGACGGTGCCCGACGTGGTTACCACCGGCGCCCCGCAGGCCAGCGCCTCGAGGACGGGCAGCCCGAAGCCCTCCTCCAGCGACGGGTACGCCACCACCGCCGCACCCCGGAGGACAGCCGGCATGTCGCTCTCGGCCAGGTAGCCGAGCAGCCGGATGCGGTCGCGGTAGGCAGCGCCGGCGACGGCCTGCTCGACTGCGTCGGCGCCCCAGCCGCGGGCACCGGCCAGGACGAGGGAAAGACCGGGCCGGCTGCCGGCGAGCCGGTCGAAGGCCCGCACCAGCGTCGGAACGTCCTTCCGGGGCTCCAGCGTGCCCAGGAAGGCGACGTAGGGCGGCGACACGCCGGCGCGGGCTCGGGCCGCCTCGTCGTCGCCCGGGTCGTCGGGCCGGAAGCGGCTGTGGTCGACGCCGTGGGGGATGACGTGGACGGGCACCCGGGGCCGCACCAGTTCGTCGAGGAGCGCGGCGGTGGCCGCGCTCACCGCCACGAGGGCGGCCGCCCGCCGGGCCGAGGTGCGGATGGCGGCGCGGAAGAACGCAATTTTCGTCCGCTGGTGCCACTCGGGGTGGGTGAAGAAGGACAGGTCGTGGATCGTCACCACCGCCGGCACGCCGAGCGCCAGCGGCATGGTGTAGTGCGGTCCGTGGTGCACCTCGGCGTTCACGGCCCGCACGACCCTGGGCAGGCCGACCTGCTCCCACCCGAGCCGTACCGGCCGCCGCGCCGGCGCCCTGTCCGCCACCGGCGCCGGCCACCGTGCCGCGTCGCCGGCGCGGGCCACCACGGTGAGGTCGACGTCGTCCCGCCGGCCGAGGGCGGCGGCCAGCGCCAGCACGTAACGGCCGGCGCCTCCCGGCGGGTCGGGGATGGCGCTGGCGTCGAGGGCGACCCTCACCGGGCCACCCGCCGACCGGCCGAGTGTGCAAGAAGTGTCGTAGAGCAGCACTTCTTGCTCATTCGATCGCCCGCCACAGCTCGACGTGGCGCTGCGCGGCCCGCGCCCAGGTCAGGCCGGCGGCGCGAGCGTGGCCGGCGGCGACCAGCTCGGCCCGCCGGCCCTCGTCGGTGGCCACCGCCACCAGGCCGGCGGCGATGGCGTCGACGTCGAACGGGCTGACCTCGAGCGACGCCCCGCCGGCGCTGGGCACGGCACTGGACACGACCGGCGTGCCGCACGCCATGGCCTCGACGACGGGCAGCCCGAAGCCCTCCCGGAGCGGCACGTAGGCCAGCAGCCGGGCCCGCCCGAAGAGCGCGGTCAGCGTGCCCCCCGCCACGGGGCCGGCGAGGACGACGCCCGGCCCTGGCTGCACGGCCGGTCCCCAACCTGAGGGGCCGACGACCAGCAACGGCGGTAGGCGATGACGTACCGAGTCGTGTGCGGCGAGCAGCCGCGGCAGGTTCTTGCGAGGCTCGAGGGTGGAGACGGTGAGCAGGAAGTCGTCGGTCACGCCGAGCCGGGCCAGCAGCTCGGCCGCGCCGGCCTCGTCCGCCGGCGCCAGGTGGTCGCAACCTTCCTCGACCACCTCGACCCGGGCCGCGGCAGCGCCGGCGGCCAGGAGATCGTCGGCCACCGTCGCCGACGGCACCAGCAGCGGCCCGGCGCCGGCGACGGCCCGCCCGAGCGCGGCCTCGTGCCAACGCCGGCCCCGGTCGGGGTAGGCCTCTGGGAAATGCCGCCACGCCAGGTCGTGGACCATGACCGACACCGGTGCGCCCCCGGAAGGCGGGATGGCGAGCGACGTGGCGTGCACCACATCGGGGTGGCCGGGGGGCCGGCCGAGGCCGCGGTCCCAGGCACGCGTCATCGCCGGCCCGGGGAGGGGCGACGTCACCACCGGCCGGCCGAACCCGGCGACCGGGTCAGGCCGGCCGCGGGGCGGCCGGCTGGCCCAGAGCGTCACCTGGGGCTGTTCCGAACCGTCCAGGCCCAGCAGCAGGCCCCGGATGTAGGTGCCGATCCCGGAGACGGGCCGGCGCAGCTGCTCGGCCACCACCAGGACGCGCACTCAGAGGCCGCTGATCGCCGGCTTCCACATCTGGTTGGTGCCGCCGTTGGTCGGCCACTGGATGATGAGGGCGCCGTCGTCGCGCGACACGCCGCCCACGTCGAGCGCCTTCCCGCTGTGGTGGGCGATGATGTTGAAGGAGCCCGTCGAGCCGACGGGCACGAGTCTCCACATCTGGTTGATCTGCCCGTTGGCCGGCCATTGGATGACCCTGGCCCCGTCGTCGGTGGACACCCCCTCCACATCGAGCATCATCCCGCTGTGCTGGACCTGGATGAAGTACACGCCGGCCTGGCCGGTGGAGATGAATCGCCACGCTTGGTTGCGGCCGCCGTTGGCCGGCCACTGGATGGCCTGGGCGCCCCGGTCCAGCGAGATGAAGTTGATGTCGAGGTTCTTCCCGCTGTGCTGGACGGTGAGGGTGGTGTCCGCCGGCTCCCACAGGAAGCTCACCGTGACCCAGGCGTTCTCCAGGTTGCCCAGCCCGAGCTGCTTGGCCGCCTCGATCGACAGGTCGATGCCGGCGGGGTTGAGGACGCAGCGGTTGAACTGGTCGGCGCCGTCGGTCCTGCCGCTGCCCTGGCCGGTGGAGAGATTGATGCAGTTGGGGACGCTGTTGTAGTCGTTGTAGAACGCGGCCTGGGCCGCAGGCGTGCCGCGGGGCAGGTCGGCGAAGCGCCGGCGGGGCCGGGTGGAGCCGGGGCCGGCCCAGTAGTTGTCGTCGACGTTCCACGGCCCGACGTCCTTCACCGGGATGGTGGCGGACTGGCCGCCGTCGCGGGTCACCACCACGCGGTAGTCGAGGTCGAGGCGGTACCCCGCCGCGCACCCGAAGTCGTTCAGCACGCCCTGGTTCTTCAGCGCCGCGAACTTGGCGCACTTGTCGGGCACGGCCACCTCGACGCTGCCCGGGGTGTTGGGCGCGTATTGGGTGGCGTAGACGCGGAAGGTGGTGAAGCCCGGCGGGTTGGCCGAGCCCGCGCCGGGAGGCGCTGGCGACGGTGCGGTGCCGGGGCCCTCGCCGACGGCAATCGGAGCGCCGGTTCCCTGGGCCCCGGCCTGGCGACCGGCGTCGGCGGCTTCGGCCTCGTTGCGGGGCGTCGGCCGGAGGTCGCCGGCGACCGGGGCGACGCCGCTCGAGGAGGGGATGGTCGGCGGGGTCTGCGCGGCGGCGACGCCGGCCGCTTCCGGTGCCAGCAACGTGGCCAGGGTCAGGACGACGAGCAAGAGCTTTCTGGTTCGCAAGCCAGCCACGGTAGTCCCGTGCCGCCGGCGATTGACGCACGGTCGGCTCAGACGGCGACCTTGCGGTAGAGCTCGAGGGTCTCCGCCGCCGCCCGTCGCCACGTGAAATTTGCGGCCTGGGCGTGGCCGGCGGGGATGAGCCGGGCCCGCACGTCGTCGTCGAACGCGGCCGCGAACATGGCGTCGGCGAATCCCTCGGCGTCGCCCGGCGCCACCAGCAGTCCGCTGTCGCCCACCGTCTCGGGTGTGGCGCCGGCCCGGACGCCGACCACCGGCACGCCGGCCTCCATCCCCTCCAGCAGCGGCATGCCGAAGCCCTCGTAGAGGGACGGGAAGACCAGCACCCGGGCGCCGGACAGCAGGGCGGAGACCCGGGCGTCGTCCACGTAGCCGGTGCGGGTCACCTCGGGCTCGCCCAACCCGCGCTTGCGCAGCTCGGCCGGGACGTCGAGCAGGTTGCTGCGGCCGCCGGCGAGAACCAGTCGGAGGTCCACGCCCCGCCGGCGAAGGATGCGCAGCGCGTCGAGGGCCAGGGCCAGGTTCTTCCGCGGCTCCAGCGTGCCGAGCATCAGGGCGTACGGCGGCGGCGTGCCGACCGGCTCGGGGAGGGCGGCCGGCGCGGCGCGGGCGTGGCTGCCGTTGTGGATGACGGTGATCTTCCCGGCCACCTCCGGCAACCAGCTCTCCAGCTCGTCGGCGGTGAACCGGGAGACGGTGATGATCGCCGCCGCCCGGCGCAGGATGTCGGGGAGGAGGCGGGCCATACGCCGGACGCCGGGTGTCACCGCCTCGGGATGGTGCACGAAGCCGATGTCGTGGACCGTCACGACGATCGGCACCTTGCGCGACGGCGGGGCGATGAAGTTGGTGGCGTGGAAGACGTCGCAGTCGACCAGCCACTCCACCGGCGGCCACTGGACCCGGTCCCACAGGGCCCACAGGGGTCGGGCGGGCGCCAGCTTCCGTTCGACGGCGACGTTGGGCCGGTGGGGCGGGTCGAGGTTGAGGTGGCGGGCGGTGCGCCACGAGATCGGGAAGACCACCATCTCGTCGTGCGGCGACAGCTTGGCCGCGGCGTCGATGAGCTCGTGGGTGTACCAGCCGACGCCGGTCTTGGCACCGAGCAGAGGGGTGCCGTCGAAGCCGATGCGCATCCTGCGCCCGGCTACCCGCGCCGCCGGCGACGGCGCCGGCCGCGCTCGTCGCCGCCGTCCTCCGGCAGGCCAGCGTCGTCAACCTCGTCGTCTTCGGCGGGCCCCGGTGCCGCTTCCTCTTCGTCGACCTCGGCCGGCTCCGGTGGCGGTGGCGGCGGCGGTGGGGGCGGCAGAGGCCGCAGCTCGGCCACGATGGCGTCGCGGTGGCGGGCCAACTCGTGGGGCAGGTCGGTGACCAGCCGCCGCCCCAACTCGCTGATGGCGCGCCGCAACTCGGCGGTGGCTCCCTGGACCTCCTCGGCGACCACCGGCCGCAGCGTGGACTCGATGACCGCCAGGCGTGCGTCGATGGCCGTCAGCCGGCCCTCCACCTCGGCCATCCAGCCGCTCAGGACGTCGTCGGATGACGTGCCCTGGTCCGGCGTCGGCACGAGATCCATCGGCCCGCCAGCCTAGAGGTCTGCTTGAGGCATGACACGCTGAACAACGTGACAAGGTTTCGCAACGTGGGCTTTGGTCCCTCCCCCCGCTGAGTGGCATGGCCCGCCTGCGCCTGAGGGACGCGACGTTCTCCTGGGACGCGCCGCTCGTCATGGGAATCGTGAACGCCAACCCGGACTCATTCTCGGACCCCGGTGCCCGCTCGGTCGACGCGGTGGTCGCCCGCGCCCTGGCCCTGGTGGCCGACGGGGCCGGCGCCCTCGACGTGGGGGCGCAGTCCGCGATCACCGGGCGGGAGCCGGCCGACGCCGGCGTCGAGGCCGCCGCCGTCGTGCCGGTCGTCGCCGCCGTCGTCGAGGCGTGCCCCGGCGTGTTGGTGTCGGTGGACACATTCAAGCCGGCCGTCGCCGAGGCCGTCCTCGCCGCCGGCGCCCACCTGGTCAACGACGTCTCGGGGCTGCGCGACCCCACCGTCGCCCGGTTGTGCGCCGAGGTCGGCGCCGGCCTGGTGGTGATGCACACCGCCGCGCCCCCCCTGGTGCGGCGTCAGGAGCCCGGCCTGTACCGGCAGGTCGGGGCGGAGGTGGGGGAGTTCCTGGCCCGGAGGATCGCCGACGCCCTCGCCGCCGGCGTGGGCCCGGAGGCGATCGTCGTCGACCCGGGGGTGGACTTCACCAAGACGCCGGCGCAGACCCTGGAGCTGCTGCGCGATCTCCGGCCGGTGCTCGACCTCGGCCGGCCGGTGCTGCTGGCCCTGTCCCGGAAGGACTTCGTCGGCGCGCTGACCGGCCGCCCGCCGGCGGATCGCGACCCCGGCTCGCTCGGGGCGGTGGCCGCCCTGCGGCACGTGCCGGGCCAGATCCTGCGCATGCACGACGTCGCCGGCACCGTCGACATGCTGCGGGTGCTCGACGCCATTGCCGGCGACGGGCCGGTGCCGGCCGACCTCACCCTCGACGAGTCGCTCCGCCACCAGCGCTGATTCTCAAGCGAGCGGCGCCGGAATGGCTACGGTGCGCGCATGGCAGACATCGAGGCGAACAAGGCAGCGATCCGACGGTTCTACGACCGCTCGCACGCGGGTGACGTGGCGGTGTACGACGACATGCTCTCGGCGGACTTCGAGAATCACGGCGGCCCGGCCGGCGACATGCACGGACCGGAGGCGTTCAAGCAGGCCTACATCGGCTTTGCCACCGCCTTCTCCGAGTTCCGCACCACGATCGACCTGATCGTGGCCGAGGACGACCTGGTGGTGGTGTACGGCGTGGCGTCCGGCACCCACGACGGCCCGTTCATGGGCCTGCCGCCGTCGGGGCGGGTGCTGCGCTGGACGGGGATCGCCATCTATCGCCTCGACGACCAGGGCCTGATCGCCGAGCGCTGGCAGGAGGTCGACTCCCTGGCCCTGATGGGCCAGCTCGGCCTGCTCCCGCCCATGCCGGGGGCGCCGCCCGGCGGACCGCCGGAGCAGAGCGGCCAGGACGCGTAGCGGCCACCGTTAGGTCGCCGGCGGTCGGGTGATCACGACCTCGGCGAAATGGCAGGCCACGGGGTGGCCCTGACCGCGGTCGACCAGTTCGGGCTCCTGCTCGGCGCACACGTCGGTCGCTTTCCAGCAGCGGGTGCGGAACCGGCAGCCCGACGGGGGATCGACGGGGCTGGGCACGTCGCCCTCGAGGATGATCCGCCGGCGGACGTGCTCCCGCGCCGGATCGGGAATGGGCACCGCCGACAGCAGGGCCTGGGTGTACGGGTGTGACGGGCGGTCGAAGATGTCGTCGCGACTGCCGGTCTCCACGATCCGGCCCAGGTACATCACCGCCACCCGGTGCGAGATGTGGCGGATGACCGACAAATCGTGGGCGATGAACAGGTAGGCCACCCCCAGGTTCTCCTGCAACTCGGCCAGCAGGTTGATGACGCCGGCCTGGATCGACACGTCGAGCGACGACACTGGCTCGTCGAGCACGATCAGCTCGGGGCCGAGGGCCAGGGCCCGGGCGATCCCCACCCGTTGGCGCTGCCCACCCGAGAACTCGAAGGGGTAGACGCCGGCGTCGTCAGGGTTCAACTCCACCTGGGACATGAGGTCGCGCACCGTGTCCCGCCCACCCCGCCGGTACTGGTGGTGGACCCGCAGCGGCGCGGCGATGTTCTCGCCCACGCTGACCCGGGGGTCGAGCGACGCGTAGGGATCCTGGAACACGATCTGCATACGCCGGCGCAGTTGCCGCAGCTCCCGCGTGTTGAGGGTGAAGAGGTCGAGGCCGGCGAAGCGGACCGACCCCGAGGTGGCCGAGAGCAATCGGAGGATGGCACGCCCGGTCGTGGACTTCCCGCATCCGGATTCGCCGACCACGCCGAGGGTCTCGCCCCTGTCGATCCCCAACGACACGCCGCACACCGCGTGCACGACCTTGTGCGTGCGGTTGAGAAGGCTGCCCCGCACCGGGAAGTGCTTCACCAGGTCGGTCACCTCGAGGAGCCGCTCGCCCTGCGGCGCGGCGATGGGCCCGGCGGTCGCCGCGGTGTCGGTCACCGGCTGGCGGCCGGCCGCGCCGCCACCACCTCGTCGACCAGATGGCAGGCGGCGACGTGACCGGGGCCTGACCCGGCTTGGGCGACCGGCTCCTTGGTGGCGCAGGGGTCCGGCATGCGGGCGAAGGAGCACCGGGGGTGGAAGGCGCATCCGGCGGGCACATCGATGAGTGACGGTGGCTGGCCCGGGATACGGGGGAGGCGCCGGGAGCGGTCACCTTCCAGGCGAGGCAGCGACGCCAGCAGACCGACGGTGTAGGGGTGGGACGGCCGGTTGAACACCTGCTCGACGGTGCCGGATTCGACCACCCGCCCGCCGTACATCACCAGCATCCGGTCCACCACGCCGGCCACCACCCCGAGGTCGTGGGTGATCAGCATCATGGCCGAGCCCGACCGGGCCCGGACCTTCCCCAGCACCTCAAGCACCTGGGCCTGCGTGGTGACATCGAGTGCAGTGGTCGGCTCGTCGGCGATGAGCAGCGGAGGGTCGTTGGCGATGGCCATGGCGATCATCACCCGCTGGCGCATCCCGCCGGAGAACTCGTGCGGGTACTGGCGGGCACGCGCCACCGGGTTGGGAATGCCCACCCGGGCGAGCAGCTCGTGCACGCCGGCGTTGACCTCCCGCCGGGTTGTCGCGGGATGGTGGGTCCGGATGGCCTCGGCGACGAGGGTGCCGACCCGGCGGAGCGGGTTGAGCGCGGCCATCGCGTCCTGAAAGACGATGCCGATGCTCGAACCTCGCATCGCCCGCAGCTCGGGCTCGGGGACCGTACGGATGTCCCGGCCCCGGAACCGGATCTCGCCGGTGACGCTCGCCGTGGCCGGCAGCAGGCCGAGCACCGAGAGCGCGGTGACCGTCTTGCCCGAGCCCGACTCCCCGACCATGCCGACGACCTCGTTTTCGCCGACGTCGAACGACACCCCGTCGACGGCCTTCACCACCCCCCGGTCGGTCTTGAACCGCACCCGCAGGTCGCGCACCGACAGCACAGGGGCGCCCGCAGGACCGACCGCCGGCCAGCCCTCCACCGCGGCCTGACCTTCCGCCCAGCCTGCGCTCGCCTCCCGCCCGCGTGTCGACAGATGCACCTCGCGCTTCCACCACGGGGTAGACGCGGGCGTCGGCATCAGGGCGTAAAGGTACTGCGCAGGTCTGTCGCTGGCCGCCCCTAGCCGGATGTCCAGGCTTCCGTTAGGTTCACCGGTGGGGGACGCTCGGGCGCCACTGGCGCCCGAGCAACAGAGAGGGGGAACGGAGCATGCTGCTGCGGCTTTCGGGAATGGTCTCCGACCGCCGGTCCGGGCGCGACGAGCGCGGGGTGACGGTGATCACGATCATCGTGGGGGTCGCCATCGCCGGCCTCCTGGTGGCCCTGTTCGTCTTCGCGGTCGCCGGTGACGACGACAAGGGCGAGTTGGCGGGGACCAGCATCGACGCCGGCGCCCTGCGCACCGCAGAGGAGGCGTACTGCGCCAAGAACGGCGCCTTCGGCACCGAGGAGCAACTGGTCAAGGGCGGATTCCTCAAGGCCGCGTCGACCTCCCACGACGTCACATTGTCCTCGGGCGGCGCGTGCAACAAGGCCGGCGTCGCCGACGCCACCGCGTTCAAGGTCAGCTGCGCAAAGGACACGAGTTGTGGCCCGTCGTCCAAGCCGGTCCTCGGCGGGACGCTGGTCATCGAGAACGGCACGGGCGCGCCGGGGACGGCGTTGAACCACTCGATCAACACCGCCAGCTCGGTCGTCATCAACGACGCGGATATGTTCAACGGCCTGCTCCGCTACGAGCTGGACGGCAGCCTCGGCGGCGATCTGGCGCAGACCTACACGATCGACAACGCGGTGCCGTCCGGGTCGAACCCGAACTGCGCCGGCGTCACCCCGGCCTGCGACGCCATGACCACCGTGGCCAAGTTCGTGCTCCGTCCCAACGTGAAGTTCCACGGTGTCGACTCCACCCGGCCGGGTGACGGCGAGACGCTGAAGCCCGAGGACGTCGAGTTCAGCTTCGCCAAGGCCATCTTCGCCGCCCATAGCCGCACCCGGGCGCTGAACCCGGCTCTCGGGGTGACGGGCGCCGCCGTGCGCACCGTCGTGCCTCCGGAGGCCATCCAGGTCCAGCCGCCATCCGCCGGCAACGGCGGCACGGTGATCTTCAACCTCCGGCAGGTCTTCGCCCCGTTCCCATTCGCCCTCACCGTCACCGAGGCGCCGATCATCAGCCAGACGGCGTACGGCCCGTGCTTCGACGACGGGTCCCTCTTCAACATCGCGCCGGCCACGCCGCTCTGCCCGGCGAACACCAGCCCGGTGGGCACCGGGCCGTTCCGGTTCAAGTCGCTCGGGCCCGACGGCGTCCGCAGCGTGAAGAACCCCGACTACTTCCGGATGGACAAGGACGGCAACCGCCTGCCGTACCTGGACGAGGTGTTCAAGAAGACCGTCGCCGGCAGCCCGACGACGGCCCTGGACAGCCACGAAGTCGACGTCGCCACCATCTCCCTGAGCGACATCAAACGGCTCCGGGACGACATGAACATCGACGTCGCGTACCCCAGGAGCACCAACATCACGACTATCGGCTTCAACATGACCAAGCGCCAGGAGGGCAATGCCACCGCGGCCCCACCGCCCCCCGGCGGCGCGGCGGCCATCGGCCTGCCCCCGTCCCAGGGCGGCTACCCGCCGAACAGCCCCTACTACGGGCAGAACAAGCCCGGCTCCAACGAGAACGCCCCGCCCCACAAGATCCTGGGTGACAGCCGGGTGCGGGAGGCCATCTTCAAGGCGCTCGACCGCAACAAGATCTGGACCGACGTCCAGTTCAGCACCGGGCGGGTGGCCGACGCCCCGATCCACAGCAGCTTCGCCCTGCCCAATGGCGGGGCCTACCAGGGCCCGCAGCCGCTGCCGACGTTCGGAAGGGCGGAGGCTGGAGCGCTGCTCGCCGCGGCCGGCTGGTCGGACACCACCAACTCCGACGGGATCCGGCGGGCGCTGAACCACCCCAACAAGAACAACCCCGACCCGGATCTCGTCGTCCCCGACGGCACCAGGCTGGCCATGGAGTACCTCCACGCCGAGGGCGGCGAGGAGCTGGCGGCCGAGATCAAGTCCCAGCTGAAGACCGTCGGGATCGACATCACGACCTTCAGCGTGAACAACGGCACCGTCCTGGCCCCTCGCGTCTTCCACGCCCGGACCTTCGACCTGGCCGGCTACTCCAACAACAACGGGGCCGAGCCCCAGTTCGGGGCCCGGCGGCTCGTGCACACCGACCAGGTGACGCAGTCCAACTCCTTCGCCAACGCGTCCGGCTACAAGAGCGTGATCATGGACCAGCTGTGGGCCGACGCCAGCAAGGCGCCGAACACGGCCACCTACCAGGCCAAGTTCCTGCAGATCCAGCGCATGATCCTCGGCCAGGACACGCCCGGCGGGCCGGCGCTGACCCCGCTCGAGGTGGCCCAGAAGTTCCCCGTGGTCCACGTGGTGGAGTCGGTCAACGTCCGCGGCACCCTCGCCACCTGCACCGGCTTCAACCACGGCGACACCGGGCTCTACATGGAGGCCGCGTACTGCAAGAAGACCTAGGTGGGCTGGCGGTACCCGCTGACGCGCCTGGCCCAGGTGGTGCCGACGCTGGCCATGATCCTGCTGGTCACGTTCGTCGTGATCTCGCTGGCGCCGGGGGATCCGGCGGTCGCCGTGGCCGGGGAATACGCCGAGGCGGCGCAGTTGGAGTCGGTCCGGAGCCAGCTCGGCCTCGACCGGTCGTTGTGGGAGCAGCTCACCCACCACACCTCCGCCCTCGTGCGGGGAGACCTGGGGAACAGCTACTTCTTCGGGCGGCCGGTGTCGTCGCTGATCGCCGAGCGCATCGGTGCCACGCTGCTGCTCACGGGGACGGCGCTGCTCTTCTCCTGCGCGCTGGGGATCCTCCTCGGTCGGGTTGCGGCGCGCCGGCCGTCCGGCGCGGTCGACGTGGCGGTGACGGCCACGACCCTCCTGGGCTACTCGATCCCCAGCTTCTGGCTCGGCCAACTGGCGATCCTGGTGTTCGGCCTGCACTTCGACTGGTTCCCGGTCGTCGGCATGACCGACACCCGCGTGCATTATCAAGGCCTGGCCCTCGTCTGGGACGTCGGCAAGCACCTGGTCCTGCCGGCGACCGTGCTTGCCGTATCCGAAGTCGCCCTCCTGGCCCGGCTGACGCGGACCGGCCTCATCCGGCAGATGCGGGAGGGGTACGCCCGCAGCGCGGCGGGCAGGGGCGTGTCGACCGGCCGCATCCTCTCCCGTCACGCGTTTCCGAACGCCGCTCTTCCGCTGGTCACGGTCATCGGCACGCGTGTCGGCTTCCTGTTCTCCGGTGCCGTCGTCGTTGAGACGGTGTTTTCGTGGCCCGGCATCGGCCTCCTCCTCCGGGACGCCGTCAGGCACGGGGACCGACCGCTGGCCCTGGGCCTGGTCACGTTGGCCGCGGTCAGCGTCCTGCTCGCCAATCTCGTGACCGACCTTGTCTACGCCCGCATCGACCCGCGCATCCGCTACGACTGATGATGGACGACCTCGACGCGCCGGCGCTCCCGCAGCGGCACCTGTTGCACCGGCCATGGCGCCTTCGGAGCCTGTTCCGCGCCCCGGCCGGCCTGGTCGGCTTGGCCATCGTCCTGCTCTTCGTTCTCGTCGCCGTCTTCGCCGACCGGATCGCTCCCGGAGACCCGTTCGACACCTCGGCCGGCCCGGCGCTCTCCCCACCGTCGGCGCACCACCTGATGGGCACCGACAACCTCGGTCGCGACCTGGCGTCGGGCATCGTCCACGGGGCCAACACGTCGCTGACCGTGATCGCATCGGTGCTGGCGATCTCCGCGGTCATCGGGATATCCGTCGGCGCGTCCGCCGGGTTCTACGGCGGCGTCGTCGACGTGCTGCTCATGCGCTTCGCCGAGGTCTTCCAGGTCGTGCCAAGGTTCTTCCTGGCCCTGCTCGTCATCGCCTACTTCGGACCGGGCATCGACAAGCTGATCCTGCTGTTGGGCCTGACGTCCTGGCCCTTCCTCGCCCGGGTCGTGCGAGGAGAGGCGCTCTCGTTGCGCCGCCGCGAGTTCGTGGAGTCGGCGCGCGCCACCGGCGCGTCGGGCCTGCGGATCCTGGTGCGGCAGGTCATCCCGAACCTGCTCCCGGTGGCCGTCGTGGTCCTGACGCTGTTCGCGTCCCGGATCATCCTCATCGAGGCGGGCCTGGCCTTCCTCGGCCTCGGCGACCAGAACCGCATCAGCTGGGGCCAGCTGGCGAACAACGCCCAGCAGTTCCTCCAGCGGGCGTGGTGGATGTCGGTGTTCCCCGGGCTGGCCATCGCCCTGTCCGTCGTCGGGCTGAACCTCCTGGGTGACGCCGTCAGCGACATGCTCGAACGTCGGCAATAGGGGAGCCGGCGGCCGGGGGGCGGGATCCCCGGCCGCCGGCGGGGCCGGGCCGGCCGGGGGAGGGGTCCCCGGCCGCCGGCGGGGCCGGGCCGGCCGGGGGAGGGGTCCCCGGCCGCCGGCGGTG
>JAHFUP010000108.1 GCA_023265025.1 Acidimicrobiia bacterium
CCAGGATGGTGGCGCTGGAGATGCGGCCCTGGCGCAGCAGGGTGATGTACTGGTCGAGGCGCAGCTCCCGACCCCCGGTGCGGGGGCTGGACCACCACAACAGGGTGGCGTAGAAGCCGATCAGGATCGGCAGGGCGAGGATGGCGAAGAGCAGGCCCTTCCTCTTGGCCCGAGCCTTGTTGGCCTCGTCGTCGGCGGGGGACGGCGCCTTCGGGTCCTTGTTCTTCTTAGCCATGGAATTACTCCTCGATGTGATCGGAGACGTGTTCGGTAGAGGTCAGGTCGCTGCTGGATAGGGAAGTGTGGGGTACGGGTGGGGTTAGGGGCGGTACCGGTCGGCGCAGCCCTTGGGATCGGGCTGCTGACCGGGTGCGGCGAAGTCACCGGCGACGACGAGCACGCTCCCGTCGCCGAGCAGTACGGCCGAGGCCTCACTGCGAAGGCAGTTCATCGTTCCCGCCGATTGCCACTCACGCTTCTCGAGGATGAAGATCTCGGCGGTCGCGAGGGACCGCCGGTTCCCCCGGGTCACCGACTCTCCGCCGGCCACCAGCACCCGGCCGTCGGGGAAGGCGACGGCGACGTGGCCGGTGCGGCTGCCGGTGAGGGTGCCCGCCGAAGTCCAACTGCCGTCACCCGGGTTGAACACCTCAGCGGTGGTCAGCGACGTGTCGCCGTTCGTGCCGCCGGCGCCGCCCACGACCATGACGGTGCGGTCGGGGAGCTTGACTGCGGTGTGGTTGAACCGGGCGTCGCCCATGTCGTTGGACTTGCGGAAGCTGTCGACCGCGGGGTCGTAGATCTCGGTCGTGGCCAGGGCGCCGCTGATGCCGTTGGCCGGCGGGCCCTGGCCGCCGGCGATGAGGACCCGGCCGTCGTCGAGGGCGGTGGCGCTGTGCTCGAAGCGGGGCGTGCTCATGGTGCCCGACGTCTTCGTCCACCGGCCGGCGGCGACGTTGAAGATCTCGGCGGTGTTGTCGGGCCGGAGGGTCTGCCCGCCGCCGGAACCGGCCGCGCCTTCGGCCACGGTGCCCCCGGTGATCATGACATTGCCGTTGGTGAGAAGCGTCAGCGTGGCGCCAAGACGGGGAATGCTCATCGCCCCGGTGGTGGTCCACTTGCCGGTGCCCGGGTCGTAGATCTCCGCCGAGGCGAGCAACTCACCCTCGGCGATGCCGCCGGCGACCAGCACCCGACCGTCGCCCAGCAGCACGGCCTGGTGGCCGCGGCGGGCCTGGTTCATGGAGCCGGTGGCCTGCCACACGCCGGCGGCCGGGTCGAAGAGCTCGGTGGCGGCGACCGCCTGCTGGCCGACGCCGCCGCCGGCGGCGAGCGCCTTGCCGTCCTTCAGGACGACGGCGGTGGTGGTCCCCCGGATGCTGACGAGGTCGGGCGCCGCGGCCCACGTGCCCACCGCAGGGAGTTGCGCGGTGCTGACCTCGTTGTCGCCGCCGCCCCGGGTGAGGCCGAAGACGATCAGGGCGAGGAGCACGGCGATGCCGGCCACGCCGAGGTAGACCGGCGTGCGGGACGGCCGCAGCATGGCGAGCGTCTCCTTGGAGAGCTCGACCCCCTTCGCGTCAGCCTCGCACTTGAGCCCCACGTCGGTCCGGACCGCGCACTTCGGGCAGATGGGCTTGCCGCATTCGACGCAGGTGAGGCGCGTGGCCTCGCCGTGACGCTCGCATTTGAGTGCCTGGGTGGCCATGGGTCAGCCGCCTCGCCGGTCGCGCATGGGACCACTTTAGTCGTGGGGGTATCCGCCCAACGAGGGGGGAAACCCCGAGATCAACCCTGAGAGGGCTGAGGGTGAAGGTGGGGGCCACGTCCCTGGACGGCGCCACGCTCGACGGCCTCCTCGACGACGGCCCCCTTGTCCAGATCCATCGCCGCCTGGGGCATCTGGATGGAGTAGCGGACCCGGCTGCGGCGCAGGCGCAGGCCGTCCCAGTGGCCGAACTCGTTCTCCGGCAGCCACTCGTTGGCCCAGGTGCCCGGGTACCGCTCGCTCAGCTTGCGGACCTGGGGCGAGCGCAGCATGCGCCGGGTACCGGCCCGGTCGCGCCACACCGTGAGCATGTAGATCTGGCCCGGGCGGCTGATCCCGACGACGCCCTTCAGGTAGTCGGGGTCGCCGCGAGCCTCATGCTCGAGCCGTTGCAGGGCCAGGAACGCCTCGACGCTGCGCCGGGGGCTGGTCCTGATGTGGATGACCCCTCCGCCGGCCCCCCGCACCTCGGCCCGCCGGCGCCGGGCGTAGACGGTCGTGTCGTAGCCCACCTCGCCGTCGACGCTCATGGCCGAGCGCAGCTTGGGCAGGTGTTCGAGCGCCTTCTCCAGCGCCTCGGGCTTGGGACCGTCGGTCGACCCGTAGGCCGGCTCGGGCCGGCCCATGGTCAGGCCCTTCAACTGACCGATCTCCTCGGGACCGGGTCGCCACCGCATCAGCCAGAACGACCGGAGCCACTTGGAGAAGAACCACATGATGTCGTCGTGGGCGCCCGAGCGCATGAACTCCTGCATGTCGTGGCGGCTCTTCCAGACGCTGATCGTCCAGAACTCGCAGGGGCCGGCGATGATGCTGGCCCAGCGGACGACGTCGCCCGTGCCCTTCAGTTGCCGGCGCACCCGCATGGTGGCGTAGAGCATGTGCGGGAAGAACCACGGCCCCTTGAGCCGCGAGCGGGTGGTGAAGGCGAACAGCTTTTCCGCGGAATCCCCCACGGGCTGGTGGTTCTCCAACTTCGGGATCCTCCCTGAACGGGCGATGGTCAGCCTACTGCGGGCGACGCTCGACCAGCATTCGGAGCAGGCCGGCGGTGAGGATGCCGTCGCACCCCGTGGCGTGGGGATCATCGACGACGCCGGCCGGCGCGTCCGGCTCCCCGAAGCCGGCCACGACCAGGTCGGCGCCGGCCAGGTCGTGGTCCGCGGTGTAGCCGTTCACGACGACGACGCAGCAGGTGCCGGCGGCCCGGGCCGCGGCCACCCCCTCTCCCGAGTCCTCGACGACCACCGCGCCGGGCGGGCCGTCCAGGCCAAGCCGCTCGAGCGCCACGCTGAACACCTCCGGGTGGGGCTTGCGCTCGGTGACGTCGTCGCCTGTCACCATGACGGTCCACGACACATCGGGGAGCATCCGGCGTAGGAGCCGTTCCACCCATCGCCGGCTGCCCGTGGTACCCACCGCCAGCGCGACGCCCTCGCCGGCCAGCTCATCGAGCAGGCGGGCCACGCCGGGGCGCACCTCGATCCGCCCGCCGTCGACCAGTTCTTCGAGGATTTCGGTCTTGCGGGCATGCAGGGCCGGCGCCAGCCGGGCCCGCTCGGCCTCGTCGACACCCTGGCCGGCCAGGTACCCGTCGATGCGGCGCTGCCCACCCGTGGTGTGGAGCAGTTCGCCGTAGGTGTCCTCGTCCCAGCGGTAGGGCAGGTCGAACGCCTCGAAGGCCCGGTTGAACGCCACCCGGTGCCCGTGGCGCTCGCTGTCGACGAGCGTGCCGTCGACGTCAAAGATGACAGCGCGGAGGGGGCTCAAAAGTTCGGGGGGAGGCCGCCGCCCAGGAGCATGTCATCGTCTCCGCCCATGGCCGCGGTGCGCAGGTCGGCGAAGGCCTCGTCTATGTCGGCGCCCCACAGGTCCCAGGTCAGCGTGCGGGCGCCGACCAGCTGCATGCCGACGACGATGCCGAGCGGCTGCTGCTCGTCGAGCATGGTGAGGCCCTCGGCGGTCAGGGCGTCGGCCACCGTGGCCCGAATCTCGACCTGGTCGTCGGTGAGGTCGAAGACGAGGAGGACCGAGCGGGGCCCCATCCACAGGGCAAGGGGCATGTCCCCATCGACGCGCAGCACCCGGTCCTCGACGTGGAGGCGCTCGGAGTGCGGGGTCGGGCCCTGGTGACGCAGAAAGGCCCGCACGACCTCCTCGTCGGAGTCGCGCGGGCCTCTCGGTTCGTACAGCGGAGGGAGCGGCCAGTCAGACATCGGCCCCCCCGACTCTAGGTGGGGGTCGGCTACGCCAGGGTCTCGGCGGCCGCGGCCGAACGGGTCAGGTCGTTGTTGATGTCGACCAGGTTGCCGTTGATGCGGTCGACGGCGGGGCCGATGACCCCGCACATGACCTCGACGGCCCGCACACCCCAGGCGATGCGAGCCAGGTTGGCGGAGATCCGGTTGAGCTGCTTGGCGACGATGTTGAGGAACGTGGCGAGAACGCCGACCAGGAGGCCGATCTCGAGCACGGTCAGGAAGATGCGAAGCGTCACTGCTTACCTACCCCTCTCTGCGGCTGCGGCGGCCTCGAACAGCTCGGCGTGCTTGCGGACTTCGTTGCGCAGGTCGGCGGTCAGCGACCCGGCCTGGTTCAGCATCCACGTGGTGGCGGTGTTCTGGGCGACCCGGGTGGCGGTGTCCCAGGCCTCACGCACGTTCTTGTCGATGTCGTCGACGAAGGTGACGAGCAGGGACAGGAGCAGGATGACAGCGGAGATCACGACGGCCCCGAGGCCGAGGGTGATCCACCAGTACGTGATGTGCTCCCTCGCGACATCGGCGAGCATTACTGGCCACCTCCCAGTGCGGCGCGTGCCTCCTGGGCACTCTTGATGATGGACCGGACGCCACCGTTGACCTTGTCGACGTCCCAGAGTGGGAGCGTGTTAATGCGAGCCTGGTCGAGCGCGCCGACCACCACGTCGGCCTGGACGCCGATGCGGCGAGCCAGCCCGAGGATGATGCCTACCAGGATGACCACGACAGTGATTAGGACACCCGCGACGATGTATCCGACGATCCAGCCGGACAGATCGACCGCAGCAAGTACGCTCATGCACACCCCTTCCGTTGAATGCGAAGTCACAATAGACTTTCTACAGATAGGCGGTCAACGGATCCGTGGACCGCAGATCGTGAGATTTCCCGCTCGGAGCCACTTCCGGGCGCCCGAGCCTCCCGAGAGCCGCACCGTACTCCCGGGACCAGAGTGAACGCAGGGCCCTGATGGCTTCCGACGTCGACGAGCAACCCCCGAGCCGCCGGCCGCGGCCGGGGCCCGAGGCACCCCGCCGGCGCCCGCCGAGCCGGGCCGAGCTCAAAGCCGCGCAGCGGCGGGCGGCGGCGCCCGCGGCCCGCCGCAGCCGCCCGCCCGCGCCGGCGGCGCCCGCCCGGCGGCCGGCGCCGGTCGTCGACGGCGACGGCGACGGCGACGCGCCGGCACCCGCGCCCCGTGCCCGGAACCAGAACACGCTGATCATCGTCCTCAGTGTGGTCACCGTGGTGGTCATCGGCCTGATCGCCCTCGCCGTCGGGCTGACCAACCGCTCCGACGACGACAACCTTCCGGCGCCGGCGGCGCAGGCTGAGGTGCCCACCACCACCTTCCGCGACCCCCAGACCGGTATCACCGTCGCGTACCCCCGGTCGTGGCGGAAGGTCGACGTGCCGGTGGCCGACTACCGGCTGGCCGTCGACGGCGGGAACGAGGTCGCCTTCACCATCAGGGTGGTCCCGATCCAGGTGCCGGCGACCGCCGCCAACCTGGAGAACTTCAAGGCCGTGACCGACGGGCTGGTGGTCTCCAACGACACGGTGAAGGTCCTGAAGCACCAGGCCATCTCCCTCAACGGCATGCTGGGCTACTACTACTTCTACACGTTCCAGGACGGGGGGGTGGATGCGGTCCATGCCCACTACTTCCTGTTCTCCGGCAACAAGATGAACATTCTCGTGTTCCAGTCACTGCCCGACGACTTCCAGGACATGGCCGCCACCTTCGACAAGATCGCCGAGAGCTTCAAGAGCGATCCCAACGTCCCCCCCGTCGCCGCCGCGTCCAACTCCACCACCCCCACCACCGCCCGCTAGACGGAGTGGCCGCCTTTCCTTCCAACGGGCGCCGCCGCCTGCCCCGAGCCGCGGCGGGCGCCCTGGCCGTCTCCCTCTACTCCGGTCTCCTGGCGGGCTGCGGTGGATCCTCCGGCGCCGGCGGGCCCGGCGGCGGCGGGCCGACCACGGTGGCCGCGGCCGCTCCGACGGTCACTCTGAGCCCTGGCGAGCCGCTCCAGTCCGGGGCATGCACGGTTGTCACCAAGGCCGACGTGGAGGCCGCGGTGGGGGCGAAGGTCACCGACGCCAAGGACGAACCGCAGCCGGGCCGGTCGCAGTGCACGTTCGCGCTGGCGTCGGCCGGCGATCAAAAGATCGTCTTCGTTCGGGTCACGTCGCCGGAGGTGCCCGCCTTCTTCGCCAGCGCCCGCCAGAAGGCCCTGTCGCCGCAGACGGTCGCCGCCGGCGACCAGGCGTTCGTCAGCAGCGGGCTGGGGATGGTCCGCCGGGGAAACACCCTGGTGACCATCATCGTGGCCCTGCGCCTGGAGCCGGCCCAGCAGGCGGCCGTGGCCACCAAGCTGGCGACGTCCGTCGGCCCCCACCTGTAGAAGCCTCGACGCCGGCCGAACCGGCTGCAGTTGGCCGCGCCTACGCGGCCGACTGCAGCCAGATCGGGAGGGTCGACGCCACGCGGACAGGCCCGCCGGCGGAGCCGGCGGGCCTGTCGAACTGCTCTTGTCTGTCTGTGCTCTACGGGCCGGTGGCCTCGACCGCCGGCGTGCAACGGCCACCGGAGACCAGGCTCAGCGCCGTGCTGTTGCAGATGGCCACGGCATGGCGGTCCACGGAGACCAGGGTCCCGAGGATGTTCGCCCTGCTGAGGTCGGTCTGGATGCCGACGACCACCGGAGCGGCGGTAGCGGCCCGCTTGTTGATGGCGGCGACACCGCCGGTCGTCACCGACAATGAGTCGTCACCGTGGATGTTCTGGACCACGGGGAGGAGCGCCCGGGTGGTGGTGTTGATCCCCACCACCGTCTGGTTGATCTCCGTGGCGTTCTTGAGGATCTGGCTGACCGTGCCGTCGATGCTCTTGGCCGTGTCGATGATCTGCTGGGCCTGGCCCGAAAGGGGCTGGGCGGCAGCGAGGATCTCCTCGGCCATGCGTCCGGTCTCGTTGAGCTTCTGGGTCTCGTCGAGTCGGGACACGTTGGAGCCGGGGCCGACCTCGGTGATGATGACCTTCACCCGGTCGTCGATCTGGCTGGCGGCGAGGACGACCCGCGACAGCTCGATGACGGCGAAGAGGGCGAAGGCGATGGTGAGGGCCAGGTTGACCCCGACGATGCCCTTCTCTCCTCTGCTGTGCAGGCGCATATGGCTCACCCGCACCCGGTGATGCCGGTGGCCACCCCGAGGAGCCCGCCGGAGCTCAAGGCGAGGCAGATGGCCCGGACGTGGGGCTGCACCCCGGTGTTGACCACCCGGGAGATGTCCCGGGCGTCGGCCTCGGCGGTGGTCAGGTTGTTGGGGGTGCAGAACTCGCCACACCCACCGCCACCGTTGGCCGTGCCCTGCCTGGGAGCGTGCACGCCGTTGATGGCGTCGACCCGCCGGTGAATGTTCTGGACGCCCAGGCGGTCGGCCGGGTCGTTGGCGTCGATCAGCAGGCCGCTGACGTTGTTCACCGTGCCGAGCACCGTCTTCAGGATGGCGTCGGTGTCCTTGAGGGAGCTGTCGGTGTTGGTCAGCTTGGCGTTGATCGACGTCAGCGAGGCGATGATCTGGTCCGCCTGCGCCGGGATGGGCTTGAGGGCGGGATCGATGCCGCTGAGGGCGCCGTTGATGCGGTCCACCTGGTTGGGCAGGGTGACGACGTTGCCGCCGGCGCCCACCACCGCCCGCTGGGCGGTGGCCAGGTTGCCGTTGATGGAGGCCAGGGAACTGGTGATGACGATCAGGTAGCCGACCACCACCAGCACCACGACGGTGAGGAGGATGACCCACACCTTGAGCCAGCGGCTCAGGAAGGTGGCCTGGTCGTCACCGGCTCGGCGCCGGGGCGTCGCCCGCAGGTCTGCGGACGGGGAAGACATGACTTGAACCATGTGTTGTCTCTCCTCCTCAGCAGGGGACCGGGTTGGGGCCGGGGAAGGCGCCGGTGAGGGCACCTGTGGAGACACAGGCCAGGTCGCTGTCGGCGAGCTTGGCGCCGGTCAGGATGTTGCCGGTGTCGGTCTTGATGGCATTGGCCAGGCGCAGCGTGTCGTCGAGGTTGATGTTGATCTGAGCCACGCCGTCGTTGATGTTGCGGGCGGTGGTGAGGATGGTGCTGGCCGTGCCGTTGATGCCCCGGGCGGTGCCGTTGATGCTGCCGGCGCTGGCGTTGATCGAGGTGGCCAGGCCGTCGACGGACTTGGCCAGGCGGATGATCTCGTCCAGCTTGCCCTCGAGGGGCTTGGCCGTCTCCAGGATGGAGCTGGCCAGCTCGTTGGTGCGGCCCAGCTTGAGCACCGCCTGGGTGGCGGTGTTGATGCCACCACCGGTGGTGGCGATGACACCCGCCTTGTCGTTGATGTGCTCGGCGTGCCACGCCGTGCGCTGGAGCAGGACCACGGCGACGGCCACGACCGCCACCACGATCAGCAACGAGAACGTGGCCTGGCCCCGTTCTCCGAACACCGATCGACTGTGAAGGCGGCTGTCAGCCGGCTCCATGGGAAGGCGGCTTTCCGCCGACCTCCACCGCTTCGTCATACTTCCCCCCTGCATAAGTTGGGCCGGTCCCCCACGCACGACTGCGACGTCAGATACTGCTGCGTTGCGGGTGGGCACCAGCGGATACCACTGGATGTGGTCGGCACTGTATTGCCCCCCGGTCCCGGGTGCAATAGGCATTTCTCGCTCTGCGTCATCAATTCCGCCACCGTTCGTGGCTGTCACCGCACGCGAGCGGGCCCCCGCACTCTGGAGGGTGCGGGGGCCCGGGAGAAGGCTGAGACGGGTTGCTCGACTACCAGCCGCGCGTGGCGGGGAGCACCCGGTACCCACCGACCCCGCCGAGGCCGACCAGGCTGCGCGACTCCTTGCGGGGCCTGCCTTCGCCGCCGGTGACCAGCGCTTCGAGGTCGTCGTCGATCGACGCGATGTTGTTGGCGATGTCACGGATGACCGGCGCCAACGGCTCGCACGCCTGGGCGATGGCCTTGACGCCGATGATGACCGTGCCGACGGTGAAGCTGACGTGGTTCAGGATGAAACAGATGTTGATGAGGTACAACGCGATGGCGGCCACGATGATGGCCACGCCGATCAGGGTGAAGACGGTTGCTGCGCCCATGGGCTCCTCACTTCTGTGATGGGGAATCGGCAGCGTCGGAGGACGCGCCGAAGGCTGGTGGATTGGGGCTGCTTCTCAGGTGGACTACAGGATCTTCTGGAGCGCGGCGCCGTAGCGGCCGGCGGACTGGCGGGCGGCGGCGGTCAGGTCACGCGTCGTGTACAGCTTGGGCACCGAGTCGAGGGTGCCGGTGAGCTTCACACCGTGGTCGAGGATGTCGTCGGCGTAGGTGTAGATCTCCTTGGCCGGGCGGAGCACCCGGTTGAGGAAAAGTAGGCACACCGGCGCCACGATGAAGATGAGGACGATGTTGCCGATCCACCAGAGGACCACGAATACCTCCTGAGCCGAGCTGTCGGGCTCGCCCCTGCCCGTCGCGGCAACCCGCGGCGCACCGAGCGATCGGGGGCATTGTATGTCGTGAACCTATAGATGGAAAGACCCTCTAGAGCAAAAGTCCTCTAGCCGGCCTCCAGGTAGCGAATCAGTGGGCGCCGATGATCCCGACCAGGGCGTGGTCGACGAAGTCCACGATGCTGACCACGGCGTCGCGCACGGGCTGGCCCTCCCCCAAGGCGAGCAGCTCCCCCCGCCGGTCGGCCTCGACCACGTCGGCGTTCGCCGGCACGATCCCGGCCAGCGGGACGTTGTACTCGGCGCACACCTCCTCGAAGAACTCCTTGTCGCCCTCCTGGGCCTTGTTGCCCACCCCGTAGACCCGGGGGATGCCCAGCTCCTCGGCCAGCACGATGGTGCGGCCGGCGGTGAGGATGGACTTGCGGCTGGGCTCCATGATCACCAGGAGCACGTCGGCGTAGGCGAGCGTGCCGCCGGAGCGGCTGAGGTGCTCGAGCCCGGCCTCCATGTCCACCAGGGTGACGTCGGCCTCCTGGTCGATGGCTGCTCCCAGAATGCTGCGCACGGCAGCATGGCTACCGCACGTTCAGCCGGCCCCCGCCTGGGTGATGCGCATGGCGTGCAGCAGGGTCACCGAGGACGGGGTCACCGCCCCGTAGGTGCTGATGAGCTCGGCGGGCGTCATGGCCCCGTCGCCGCCGGTGCCGACCACCACGGAGCGGGGCAGCAGGGGGATGTCGTCGGCCTGCTCGGAATTGAGGCCGAGGCTGTGGGCCAGGTTGGGGTTGGAGTCGGTGTCGATGGCCAGGACCCGCAGGCCCCGCCGTGCGTACTCCTGGGCGAAGAGGGCCGAAAGGGTCGTCTTGCCGACGCCGCCCTTGCCCACGATGCCGAGTTTCATGCGGAATCCCCCTCGCGGTGTCTGTTCCTGACATCTTCCCACAGCTATGATCGCGAGCGGAGAACGAGACCGAAGAGCGTAGGAGAAGGAGACCGCCCATGGGACTGGTTCGCGACTACTCGCATCCCAACGAGATACACATGGAGTCCGGCGAGCTGCATGACCCCACCAACACCGTGCCGCCGTACCCGCCGGCGCTCGAGGCCGCGCTGGACCGCATCTCCAGGCAGGACTGCAGCCGACTCAAGGGCACCGAGTTCGACATCGTCACCCGCCGGCTGATCCGCGACGGCGACATGCGCTACCCGTTGGCGTCCGACGAGCGCAAGGTCGGCATCGGCGCGAGGGTCCAGCGGGTCGACTACTAGTACCAGCACGCAGTAGCAGAGAGCCGCCGGCGCTCCTCGGGGCCGGCGGCTCTTTCGCGTGTGACGCTCTTCCGCCGGCGGCCGCCGGCGGCCGCCGCCAGGCGGCCCCAGGTCGGCTGCCGGCCAAAGAGGACGGCGAAGGCCGGTCGGCTCCGCCGACCGGCCTTCAGCGCGGCTCCCTCGGGGAGCAAGCTCCGCTTGCGAACCCGAACTAGACCCGAACTAGACCACTTTCATGTCCCGGATCTGGTCGACGGTGATCTTCTCGATCATCCCCGACGCCGACTCCAGCTCCAGGCGGGCGTTCCGGTCGATCCGCCGGGCGGTGCCCCGCGTCTCGCCCTTGGGGAGCAGCCGGATCAACAACCGGTTGCCCAGCAGGGCGCAGCGCTTCTCGTAGGCCGCAGCGGCGCCGGCGGCGCCGGCCGCCAGCTCCTCGCAAGCCGCGTCGACGGCAGCAGTGACCGCTTCGAGCAGCGCGTCCTTGCGGCTGGCGTCGAGGCCGAGCGCCGGCAGGTTGAAGCGCAGGGTGATGACGACGCTCTTGACCCGTCCCGGGCCGAGCTGAATCTCCGCCCGCACCGCGGCGACCTGCTCCCGGCTGGCGGCATCGACCACCGAGTCCGGCCACCATGTGGCCAGCTCCCGCCCGCTGACCGCCTGGGCCCCCTCGGCTGCGGCCCACGCCGCCACCAGCCAGGCGCTGTCGGCCTCTTCCATCTTGAGCGCCGGCCGCAGGACGATCGAGCAGGCCAGCGAGTCGACCGCCGGCACCTCCCACAGCCGGCCGTGCAGGCCGCTGGCCCGGATCTCGTGGTCGACGACCACCGTGGCCCCCTGGGGGGCGTCCTCCTGGTTGGCCCACGACAGGGCCATGGCCTCCGACGACACGGCCACCTGGAACACCCGCATCGGCCGGCCGTAGCGCTCGACCGTCTCGGTCTCCAGCCGGGGAAAGCCATGGGCGCTGGTGGCGGGCGGCGCCGGCGGCGCCAGCGGCGCGCCGGCGTCGGGCGCGTCGCTGGCTGTCGGGGTCTCCCCGGTTGTCTCGTTGCTCACTTGCTGACCTGCGGCACCAGTCGCTGGATCCGCCACGCTGCCTCCTCGGTCGCCAGCTCCACCGAGCCGACCGGCAGGTTACCCCCGAAGCCGATGGCCACCGGCACGAGGATCACCACGCGGGCCCGCCCCGGCTCCATGGGCTCCGGGTCCTCCTCGTACTCCAGGGCGTCGAGGTCGTTGCCGGCCAGGTCGGCGCGGAGGCCGTTGATCAGGTCGGCCAGGAACTCGTCGCGCTCGGCGTCGGACGCGGTGCCGTCGCGCAGCCGGGCCACGAGGGCCTCGTCCATGCCCCGATCGGAGGCCACCTTGAGGACCGTGGTCCGGGCTTCGAGCCCCAGGAGGGCCCACATCTTGATGTGCTCCCCCCACACGACGGCATCCACGAACTCCCGGGCGACATCCATAGCGGTGGCGCCGGCCCCGTCGACCTCGCTCATGGCCGCTCCCACCCTTCGCCCTCCAGGAAGTCGCGCACCGACACCCGTTGCGGGCCGCCCAGGGCGTCGCCGATGGCCTGGTCGAGGGCCCGGTCGGCGTCGAGGCGCTCCTCGTCGTCCTCGATGGTGCGGTGACCCTCGATGATGGCCCGCATCGACAGGCTCTGGGTGTCCTGGGGCAGCTCGATGACCAGCTTCAGGATCGATTCGTACACCTTGCGGCCCTCGTCGTAGCCGAGCAGGCCGACGTCGCGGGCGATCTCGGCGATCGACGACGTCCGGCGGGGCTCGGGCAGGGCCAGGTACCGGAACATGCGCTCCCGCACGAGGATGGTGCGCTCCTCCAGGCCGACGACCGCCAGCAGGGCGGCGTAGTGCGCGGTCCGGGTCTTCTTTCCGCCGGCCTCGAGCTGCTTCTCCACCCGCTCCAGGCTGGCGAAGGCCTGCTTCCACGCATCGGCGTGCAGCCGGGTGTCGAAGACGGCGAGGGCGTCCTCGAAGCTGACGAGCGCCCGACGGAGGTTGGCCGTGCCCCCCTGCGCCTCGTGGGCCATGCCCAGGTTGTGTTTCACCAGGGCGTGGTAGTACGGGAACGCGGTGCGGGTGAAGACCTCCAGGGAGTTGTTGAACGCCCGGATGGCCTCCTGGAGGAAGGCCGTGCGGCCGTCGACCGACAGCTTGGCCAGGGCGCTGCACGTCACGCCGACGCTGTGCTCCACCATGCCGTGGTGCAGCGGGTTCTCGTCGGGGTCGATCATGGCCCGGGCCTCTTCGAAGTCGGCCAGCGCCGCTTCGAGCCCCTCCTCGGTGCCCAGGCTGCTGTGGGCCTGGCCCCGGTTGTGGAGGGTGGACATGATCCCCCGCTTGCCCTCGTCGGTGTAGCTGTCGAAGAGGCCGATGGCGGCGTCGAAGGCCTCCACGCCGGCCGCGGGCTGCCCCAGCTCGGTGCGGCACAGGCCGAGGTTGTTGTAGGCCGCGGCCCGCTCGTTGTCGGTGCCGCCCTCGACGAAGAGGGCGACCGCCTTCTCGAACAGCTCGGCCGCCTTGCGCCGGTCACCCAGGCCGCGATGCGCGGCGCCGGCCGCGTTCAGGACCCGGGCGTGCTGGGTGGGCTCGAAGCGGGGATCAAAGATGGCCGCGGCCACGTCGTAGAAGGCGAGCGCCTTGCGCAGGCCCTCGGTGGGGTTCCCCGAGGGGGACTCGGCGTGGGCCAGCCCCAGCCGGTAGGCCAGCACCGCGTGCTCGTGGGGCCGGGTGGCCCGCGAGGTGGCCGCCAGCTGCTTCTGCAGGTCCTCGATGGCCGCCTTGTGATCGACGGTGGACTGGTCACTCATGTTCGATTGGAACTCCGGTCAGTTCGGCGAGATGGCGAAGTATCTCGCGCACGGCGACGTCGCACGCCGCAGTCACCTCGGGCGACATAGGGATGCCGGGGGTCTCGGCGTCCACCGGCTGACAGCCCACCATCAGCAGCTTCTCGGGAAGCACGCCAAGGGACTTGGACATGATGAGGGCGCGCGTCGGGGTGGCCAGGTGCACGTCGGCCAGAAAGTCGTAGCGCTCGCCCCACTCCATGTCGTCGACGTGGGGGACGTCGAGCTCGATCAGCATGACGTGCCCGGGGGGGCGGTCCCGGTCGACGGCGTCGATGATCACCATGGCGTCGTAGCCCGCCTGGAGCTCCTGGACGAGGGCGATGCCGGCAATGCCGGTCTCGACGACCTTCACCCCGTCGGGCAGGTCCATCTCCATCAGCCGGTGGGCGACGACCACCCCGAAGGCGTCATCAGCCCGCAGCAGGTTGCCGACGCCGGCCACCAGCACCCGCAAAGGCTTGGGGCCGACGACCGCGACTTCCTCATCCGGTGGCTGGGCCAGGGCCTGCCAGGCTGCGAACCGGTCGTCCACCGCCGTCACCCTAGGGTCGATACTGCTGGCTCGATCAATGCAGAGCGCCGGTGGCCGTCTCCGCCGCCCGGAGGGCATACCCCTTCACGACCCACCAGGTGATGTACTCCTCGAGCTCGTCCCAGGCCGCCTGGTCGACGTCGTCCTTCCAGTGGTCGAGCCGGCGGCTCACCTCGGAGGCGATGATGCGGTCGAGCGCCTCGATGGTGCGGTCCTCGTCGATCAGCAGGTGGCCCCCGCCACCCTCGACCCGCAGCTCGGCGGCGATGTGCGACGTCGCCTCATCGAGGGCGTCGAGGTCTGGAAGGTCCTCCTCGCCCGGCGCCAGGTCCATGCCGACCTCGGACTCCTCGACCCGGCGCAGGCAGTACCCGCCGATGGCGGCGGCGCCGGCCCAGATCCCCACCTCGGGAATGGGCTGCGACGTCCGCTGCTCGGCCACCGAGCGGTCGACGTAGGACCGGGCCAGTTCGGTGAGCGGATGGGCCTGGGCCAGGGCGCGCGCCCGGTACGCCATGTCCTCGGCGGTCAGGCTGCCGGTGATGCCGTGATCGGTCGGGCCAGCCCGATCACTCACAGGCACGACCGTTCATAGAGCCATGGGCTTCCGGCCGATCTTGAGGAGGACGGGCTCGGGCTCGGGCAAGGCCGGGGCGGCCTCCTCGGCGTCGGGCTCGATGACCTCCAGGCGCCGGAAGTTGGGCCAGTGCCGGCGCAGCGCCTCCTCGAGGCCGCCGGTGAGGGTGGCCGCCGAGCTGGGGCAGCCGTCGCAGGAGCCCATCATCTGCAGCCTGACCACGCCGTCCTTGATCTCCTCCACCGTGATCATGCCGCCATGCGACTCGATCATCGGCCGGAGCTCTTCCATGGCCGCGTCCACCGCCGTGGCCGCCGCGGCCGCATCGCGGTCGTCGGGCGCCTCGCCGAAGTCGTAGGCGGCGAGGAAGTACCCGGTGACATCGTCGTCAGCCACGTTCTCGAGGAAGATCTCACCCCGCCACGCCCGGATCATCTCCACCAGGCGGCCGAGGCCCTCGCGGTGGAAGGTGTCGAAGAGGTCCATCATCTCCTCGACGCGGTCGCGCACCGCAGCGTCAGGGTGGGTCATGAGCTCGTCGAAGAGCTCGCCGACCCGGGGCATGACGTCGGTGTACTCAAGGGTCTCGATGTCCACTCGCTGGTATTCCCTGGTCATTCGCTTGCCTCTCTCGTACTCTCCACGGCCGGCGGGGCCTGCGTGGCCAACGCGACCGCTACCTCTTCCTGGATCATCTCGAGGACCGTGTCGACGATGGACTCGACTTCGTCGGAGAAGCCGAGCCCGAAGGCGCGGTCGCCCGGTTCCACCTCTATGACAACAGTGTCGGCCGGAAATCCTTTCCAGTACCTGACAACGGCCAACGTGTGGTCCAGGTCAATGATGCCACCGACGGCCTCACCCAGGCGGTCCGCCACCTCCTCGTCGCTCGGAGGCGTGAGGTCGAGCTGGTAGCGGCGGATGGTGCCGGGCGGGTCGACGTCACGGGGCATGGCACCGACGAGGACGACCTTGTCCGGCCGGAAGTCCTGGAGGGTGTGCAGTACCCGGTGGGCGGAGTACGACAGGTCCTCCATCACCACGCCCTCCGGCCACTCGACGTCGTCGATCCGCTTGAGGAACTGGGTGCCGAAGTCCAGGTCCCGCAGCCAGGGCAGGCCGATGCCCCCCACCAGCACGCGGGTCGGGGGGCGTTCGCCGAGGCCGTAGGGCGCATCGATCATGGTCGTCTCATCTCAGCGTATTCGTTCGTACCGGGGGCCAAGCGCGGACGTACCCCCCGAAGGGGGTACGTCAGCCGCGAGGGGGCTCCACTTATTCCAGCGTGCAGCCGCAGGAGTTGATCTCCCGAGTGATGATGCCCTTGCCGGTGTCCATGTGGGTGGTGCAGGGCATGCAGGGGTCGAAGCTGCGGATGGCCCGCAGGATGTCGATG
>JAHFUP010000020.1 GCA_023265025.1 Acidimicrobiia bacterium
CGGCCCTCCGGGCCCCCTCGGTCCGATCGGTCCGAAGGGCGACGCCGGCGTGCTCGGGCCGAAGGGCGACGCCGGCGGTCCGGGGCCGGCGGGCCCGCCCGGCCCTTCCGGCCCCAAGGGCGACGCCGGCGGTCCGGGGCCGGCGGGCCCGGCCGGCCCTCCCGGCCCCAGGGGCCAGACCGGCCCCGCCGGCCCCCCGGGCGACCCGTTCGGCTTCGAGCTCGGCATCGTCTCGGATCTGCCATGGAACCCGGCAGAGGTCATGCTGTCCAGCGCGGCGGCGGTCATCCTCGCCAAGATGACGTTCGTCCTCAGCCGCCCGGTCGATCCCGACGCCGTCAAGCCCCACATCGAAGAGGTGGTCTGGGTCCGCTACCAGACGAAGGGCCGGCTCAGCCCCCTCAAGGTCGTCGCCGGCCGGGTCCGCTCGGTGCAGGGCCGGGAGGTCCTGTGGGCCGCCACCGACGACATGCAGACCTTCGCCAAGGAGCTGGTCGAGCTGGGTGGGCTGGTCACCATCGAGCTCGACTGCGACTGGCTGATCGACGACCAGGGCCTGCCGTTCTCGTCGTCGAGCGCGGCCTTCGGCGGGGCCAAGCACTTCACGCCCGGCGGCCGGTTCCGCACGTGGATGCGGGTGCGGGCGGGGGCCAACTGATGCCCCTCTCGGCGACGGTCGAGGCCAGGTTCGGCGAGGACGGGTTCAGCCTCACCGGCAGCGTCGACGGCCTGACCGCGCTGCTCGGGAACGTATCGATCCCGGGCGTCGACCTCGACGTGGGCGCCGCCCTCGCCGTCGCCGACCGGCTGGCATCCGCCGACACCTCCGGCCCTCTCGACGCCGCCGCATCGGTCGCCGACCTCCTGGGCGGCCTGGTCGCCGCCTTCCCCGACCTCGTCGGGATCGTCGGGCCCCTCGTGGAGGCCGCCGGCGCCCTCGACGCGCTCACCGGGACGGGCCTGGCCACCGCGTTCGACACGGGCCCGGCCACTACCGCGCTCGGGCTCGATGGCCTCAGGGCCTCGATGGGGTCGATCCAGGGCGTGCTCGACAACCCCGCCGTGGGGGGCCTCCTCGACCTCGTCGCACGGGTCGTCCCCGGCTTCGACCTCGGGGCCACGGGGGCGGCCGTGGGGGGCCCGATCGGCGGTGTCCTGTCGCTCCTCCAGCTCGTCGGTGGCCTGATGGCGGTGGACACGATCAGCGCCGAGGTCGAGCGCCGGGCGGTGCTGGTCGCCGGCATGCTCGACGCGCCCCGCCTCGCGCAGCTCGTGACCCGGCTCCGCACGGACAGGGGGCCCGGCCTCCCCGACCTCCTCACGGGCATCGACCCCGACGACGCGCTGACGGTCGAGGTGGTACTGCCCGCCATCGACGACTACACGGGTGCCCTCCACGAGCTCACCGAGCTGCTGGTCCGGGGGCTGGCATTCGGAGAGGCGACGCTCGTCCACGCCGACCTCCCGGGAACGGCGGCGAAGCTCCAGGTGGCCACCCTCCTGCTGGCGGAGAGCGCCCTCCCTCAAGTCGGGGTGCTGGCCCGCGCCGCGGCCGGCTGGGTCGCCCCGGTCCTCGCCCTCCCCGTGCCCGCACCGCCGGGTCCCGACGCCGTCGTGAGCCGGCTGGCCGCCATCACCGCGCCGCTCGTCGCCGCCGCCGGCGCCCTCGATCCCACCACGCTGGCCCGCCCGATCACCCGCGTGCTCGACACCGCGCTGGCGCCGGTCGAGCTCCTGGAGCGGGCCGCCGTCGAAGTGACGACCGCGGCCGAGGCGGCCTTCGCCGCCGTCCGCACCGCACTGGCGGCCGTCGACCTCGGCGCGATCACCGATGCGCTGCACGTCGTCCTCGATCCGGTGGCGGAAGCCATCGCGACGCTCGGCGACGTGATCGGGGCGGCCCAGGCCGCGGTGCAGGCCGCCGGCCAGGCGGCCATCGACGCCATTGCGCCCGTCCAGACCGCGCTCGGCGACGTGGCCGCCGCCATCCACGACGCGCTCGACGGCGTGGCCACGCTGCTGCGCGAGCTCGGCCTCGCCGAGTTGCAGCAGACGCTGACCACTGGCGTGGCCGCAGTCGCCGACGCGGTGCGGGCGGCCCAGCTCGGGCCCGCGTTCGACGTCTCGTCCGACATCATCAACACCGCCGCCGACCTCCTCGGCGCCGTGCCCCGGGCCCTGCTGCCCGACGACCTGAAGGCCGAGCTCGAGGCGGCGTGCGCGCCCGTCGAGGCCCTCGACCTGGAGCCGGTGCGGGCCGAGCTGCACGCCACCCTCCAGGGCATCCGGGACGGGATCGACGCCGAGGTCCTCGCCGCCGTCGCCGAGGCCCAGGACGCGGTCGTCGCCTTCCTCCGGACGGTCGACCCCCGCCCGCCCCTGCAGACGTTCGAGGCCGGCCCGTTCAAGGACCTGGTCGACACGCTGCGCGAGGTCGATCCCACCGTGGCCCTGGCCGAGGTGTTCGAGCCGCTGGAGCGGGTCAAGGAGGCCGTCGCCGCCTTCGACCCGGCGGCCGCGCTGGCACCGATCGAGGCCGCCCTCGACGAGGTCGCCGGCGCCATCGCCGGCTTCGACCCGGCAGCGGTGCTGGCGCCGGTGACCGACGCGGTCGACGGCTTCCGCACGTGGGTCACTGAGACCTTGCACCTCGACGACCTCGACGACCGCCTCGATGACGCCGACGCCGCGGTCGACGTCTGGCTCGGCCGGCTGGACCCGGCCCGTCTCATCGTCGCCCTGGACGAGGGCTGGGACGCCCTGGTGGGCGAGCTGGCCGCCGGCGCGTCGGCCATCGACCCGATCGGCCCGCTCGTCACGGCGCTCACCGGGGCCGCCGGGCTGGACATCCTCCCTGCGTCCTTCCTGGAGGTGCTGGCGTGGATGCGGGGCGAGCGCGACGGCGCCACGGTCGTGCGCTCGCGCCTGCAGGCCGCGGCCGCCGTCCTCGCCGCCGCCCAGACCGCGGTGGCCACCGTCGACCTCCGGGCCGTCGTCCCCGAGCTGGAGGCCAACCACCGGCGGATCGTCGCCGCCCTCGCCGCCCACCCGCCCGAGTCGCGCCTCCGCGCCTCGGTGGGGGTGACGGTGACCGGCGCGTCGCCCGCCGCGTCGCTGGGCCCCGCCGTCGACCACCGCGACCGCTACGTCGCCCGGCTCTCCGCCGACGCCACGGTGGCCCGCACGCTCGCCTCCTCGGCGCGGGCCGAGGTCACCGCCGTCGCCCTCGGCATCGCCACCGAGCTGGCACCGCTGGCGCCGCTCACCGCCAAGCTCCACCAGGTGCTGGCCCTCTTCGGTGCCGACCCGACCGGCCCTGCCGGCCTCGGCGGCGCCCTGCACGACCTGCTCACCCGGTTCCGCCCGAGCGTGCTGTTGGCGCCCCTCGTCGACGTGGTCGTCGCCCTGACCGACGCACTCGGCGCGTTGGCCCACGCCGGCGTCATCGCCCCCGTGCGGGCCGGCGCCGGCCGGATCAGGGGCGCGGTGGCCGCCGTCGACCTCGGCTTCGTGGCCGACGAGCTGGCCGCGCTGCGCGATGCCCTCGTCGCCCAGGTCGACGCCATCCGGCCGACCGCCGTCCTGGGCGACGTGCTCGCCGCCGTCGAGGAGACGAAGGCGGCGCTGGCCGCGTTCGACCCGCTAGGCCCCGCACGCGCCGTCGTGGACGCGCTGCACGCCGCCGTCGACACGCTGGCCGTCGAGTTCGCACCCACCACGCTGCTCGCACCCGCGCTCGTCCTGTACGACGAGGTGGTGGGGGTGGTCGAGGGGCTGAACGTGCTCGGCATCCTGCAGCCGGTCCTCGACGCGCTCGACGGCCTGAAGGGCCAGCTCGACACCGGTATGGACCAGGTCATCGACGCCCTGGCCAACCTGAAGGAGGCGTGCGAGTCCGACGGCGGGCTGATCCCCGGGCTCGACGTCGACATCTCCCTCGACGTCTCCGCGCCCGACGTCGGAGGCCTCTTCTGAGCTCGCACGTCGTGCCGACCGCGGTCCTGGCCCTGGCCAATGCCCGTCTGCGCGACGTCGACGAGGCTCTGTCGCGCAAGCTCGACGCCACCACGGTGAGCCAGGCCGCCGGCTTCAACGCCCTCGTGGGGCGCTCCGTCCTGCGGGACACCGAGCGGCGGGTGCTGGGTCTGGTGCGGGCCGCGAGCGGGGCGATGGGCGGCGCCGACCAGGTGGCGTTGCCGCGGGGCTCGCGGCTGGCGCCCGGGCCGAGCCGGTACGCAGTCCTGGGCACCCTCGGGTTCGAGCTGCCGACCTACGCCGACCTCTTCGCGCCGGCCACGCCCGTCGCCGCCGACGTGTTCCACCGCGGCACGCCCGACCCCCACCGGAGCCTGGTCGTCGTGCCCGCCGTCAGGACGGCGGTGCGGACGGGCGAGCTGCTCCGGGCGGCGACGGCCGGCGACGCGACGTCCGAGACCCAGGTCCGCGCCCGGGCCTTCACCGTGGGCCTCCTGACGTCGGTGGCCAGCGGCGTGGTCGCCGGCCCGGTCGAGCGGGGCATGCTCGGGCGCCGCACCCGCAAGGAGTGGGCCCGGACCGCCCGGACCGGCGACCACGCCGCGGTCGACACCGAGATCCTCCGCCGGCTGGTGGGTGGCGCCGAGCCGGCGAGCACCTGGCGGAGCTGGTGGCCGACGCCCGCCGACGTCGACCAGCGGCTGTTCGACGCCTTGGCCGAGGCCGCGGGTGAGGTCTTCGACCCGCGCGGGCAGGGCTGGCCGTCGTTCGAGGAGACCGTGGTGGCGGGCGACGCCTTGAGCGGCGAGCGGCTGGCCACCGGCTACGACCGGTACCGCTCCTTCTCGGCGATCGACAACCTCGGCCCGTGGGCGTGGTGGGGGATCCTGACGCCCATCCTCCTGGCGCCGTCGCTGACCCTGCTCGTCGCCCGGGCGCTGCCCTTCGCCCGGCGCTTTCAGGAGCCGGGCGAGCTGACCGAGCGGTCGTTCACCGAGTTGATCACCCTGGGCGAGACGATCGGCAGCGTCGCTCCGTTCATCTACTCGATGACCATGTGGGCTTCGATCCCCGAGCACGGGGACGCGTTCGGCAACGCCCTCGCCCTCCTCCTCGGTCGCCTCGCCCTCTTCGGCGCCTGGATCCCGACCATCGGCAGCGAGACGGACGACCCGCTCCCGGCACTGCGCGGGATCGTCGCCGCCGCCATGCTGGGCACCGACGTCTACGCCCTGATCCGCGGCATCGTGGCATCGGGCGACACCCGCCAGCCGGGCCGGGCACCGGTCTTCTTCCTCCAGACCGCCGCCGGCGCCACCGCCGGCGTCGCCGTGCTCGCCGGCCTGCTGACCAAGGCGATCAACGAGATCCCCGGGCTCGACCCCGACGTGGGTTCCTGGATCAGCTGGGGCCTTCTCACCGCCGGGCTGTGGCTGGGCGCCGGCATCCCGATCGCCCTCGCCCTCGCCAAAGGGAACGGATGGCGGTCCTGGTTCCTCCCGGATCTCGAGTTGTCGATGCTGGCCGAGCTCGAGGCGATCGGCGACCGGCGGGAGCCGGCCGGCCCCGCCGCCGTCTTCGACGACAGCACGCTGTGGTCCGACCCGGCCGTGGCCGCCGGCGCCGCCGCCGACCCTGCCCGGCTGCTCTACCCCCTCGGGTCGCGGCCGCTGCTCAAGGTGTGGTTCGACGGCGACGGCGACGCCAGCATCAGCGTCAGCCGCCACGCGGTCACGGTCCACCACGCCGGTGCCGACACGCCGGTGCCGCTCGGACCGGGCCGGCGCACCGTCGCCGCCGTCGCCCTCGCCCTGCGGACGGCGGTGCCCGGCCTCCACGCCGATCCGGTCGATGCCGTCGTCCACGACCTGCCCTGGCCGGCGATGCTGGCCGACCCGGGTGCCGACCAGGCCACGCCGGCCGACGCCGCCGCCCACGCCGCGGACGTCATCGCCCTCCCCCGCTCGGCGGGCAAGGCCGTCGCGCTGCGCCACGCACCCAGAGCCGACAACGCCGCCCGTTACGGACTGCACGGCCCGGCGCCGTCCCTGGTCGACGCACCCCGTGTCGTCCCCGGCGCCGGCCTCGGCGACCGGGACAAGACGGTCCTCGGCGCCGCCGCCGACCTGGCCTGCCTGCTGGCCATGGGCGTCATGCCCGCGCTCGCCAACGTGACGCCGGCGGGACCGACCGGTGCCGCCGCCCTGCCCGATGTCGGCGCCGCGCAGCAGGTGTTCCGCCAGTGGAACCTCGACGAGCGACGGGTCAACGAGTGGCGCATGCTGGTCGCCGGCGGCGCCGCCGCGGAGGGCGCCACGCCTCCGGGCGCCCCCCACCCCGGCCGTGCCATCGCCGACGCCCTCGGATGGGTCCCCCTGTGGCGGGCATGGGTGCGCATGGCCGCGGACCCGACCACTGACACCCGGTCCGACCTCGCCATGCCGTACACGCCCGAGGTGGCCACGGCCGACGGCCGGCGGTTGCGGGCCACCAACCGCCAGCTCACGGACGGCATGCGCTACCTGCTCGACCTGCCCGATGGCTGAGGACGACAGCGCGCCGGTCGGGCTCAACGCGCACTTCGACGCCGACGCCTCGGTCCGCGAGGAGGCACGGGCCAGCACGGCCGGGCCGGTCCGGGGCGCCGGGCAGGCCGCAGCCCAGGCCGCCGGCGGGCGCCGGCCGCGGCGCACGACCGAAGTCGCCGGCGAGGACGCCGGCGCCCGCCACAACTGGATCCCCCGCGGCCCCCGCAACGTGGGCGGGCGGGTCCGCTGCCTGGCCGTCGACCCGAACGACCCGCGGGTGATCTACGCCGGGCCGGCGTCGGGCGGCGTCTACAAGAGCATGGACGGCGGCGAGACGTGGTTCCCCCTGTGGCACGACGAGCCGTCGTTGTCGATGGCTGCCATCGGCATCTGCCCCGGGCCGGCCGGCGCACCGAGCAACGTCGTCTGGGTGGCGACCGGTGAGTCGAGCACCGGCGGCGGTGAGTCGATCCCGGGCAACGGCGTGCTGCGCAGCGCCGACGGCGGCGCGACCTGGACCGGCGCGGCGCCCATCCCGGTCCCCGTGCCGCCGAACCTGGCCGACATGCGCGAGTTCACCTTCCACGCCCTCGCCGCCCACCCGACCAAGCCGAACGTGTGCTGGGCGGTCGGGTCGGGCGGCGCCTTCGTGACCCGCGACAGCGGCGCCACGTGGACGCAGTACTTCGGCAGTTGGTCCGACGTCGCCTACGCCGGCACGGGCGCCAACCGCCGGCTGTTCCTGGTCAGGCGCGGGCCCATCGGCGGGCGGGGCGTGGTCGAGCGCCTCGACGATCCCGACCCCGACGCCGGCCCCCCCGTGATCGACCCTCAGCTCCGCGCCCTCCTGCCCGACGACAGCACGCCCCTCCCCGCCAACCGATCCACCACTGAGGCCGGGAAAGGCACGGGCACGCCGGCCGACGGGAAGATCGCCATCTGCGCGGCGACCCCCGACGTGGCCTACCTGCGCTTCGCCAACGCCAACCGCGGCCACTTCGGCATCTTCCGGGCCCGCAACGCCATGACCGCGGCGGCCAACGCCATCACGTGGAGTGCCCTCACCGACCACCCCGACTTCGCCGGCGAGGGCCAGGGTGAGTACAACCTCACGATCGCCGTCAGCCCGGCCAACGCCAACCACGTCGCCAGCGGCATGGTCGACTTCCACCTGAGCCTCAACGCCAACGCCAACAACGCAACCACGACCAACCGCTGGATCCGCGGCCTGGCGTGGGACTTGTTTCTCCTCGACCGGGGCCAGCACGCCGACCACCACCAGACGCTATTCGCGCCGGCGACCGCCGCCGCCGGCGCCCCGATCGTCCTCTGGGACGCCAACGACGGAGGCATCTCCCGCAGCGACGACTGGGCCGCGGCCACCGCCGGCTACGCGTCGGGCTCGACCACGCTGCCCGTGCCCGACGGTGTCCCGACCTGGCGGAAGATGAGCCACGGCATCACCGCGCCGCAGATGTACGACCTGACCCAGAGCCCCGTGCTGCCCACCCTGTACGGCTGCGGGTTCCAGGACAACGGCGTGTGGATCACGACGGGCGGCCCGTCGTGGACACCCGTGCTCGCGGCCGACGGCGGCTTCGTGGCCTTCGACCCCGACGACCCCTACCGGTTCGTCGTCACCTGGCAGGAGGGCATCGCCGGCGGGGTGTTCCCGGGACTGGTCCGGTCCGCCCGGCCGCGTCGGGGCATCAGCGTCCAGGCCGAGGTGTGGCCGCGCGTGATCCACGACGGCTTCGAGCCCGTCGACACCGCGCTCTTCGTGGCCGAGACCGCCTTCGACCCGCACCAGCCCGGCGTGCTGCTGCACGCCCGTGCCAACCGGCTCTACGGCACCCGGCCGCGCATCGGTGACCGGTGGCAGGTCCAACCGGTCGGCGCCGCCCTCGACCTGATCTATGTCCCGGCCGCCAACCCCGACCGGGCCATGCTCGAGGTCCGTGACGGCGTTGCGGCCCGTGCGCTCGGCCTGCTGGCCGGGCACGCCCGGGGTCGCTTCGAGAACGTGGCCGGCTCGGGCCGCGCCCTGCGGCCGGCCCGCCTCCGCAGCATCCAGCCCGGCCCCTACCACCTCGACCCGGCCAGCACGCTCGACGTCGTGCTCGACGGCACGGTGCGAACCGTCCGCTTCGCCGCCGGCGCCGACCTGCCCGACCCGGCGAACGCCACCCCCGCGCAGGTGGCGGCCCGGATCACCAGCGACGCCGGCAACGGGCTGCGGGCGCTGCCGATCGTGTGGGGTCGCAGTCGCGTCGTGCAGGTCCGCACCCGTGACGTCGGGGCGGCCCGGCGCATCACCGTCGGCGGCGACGCCGCCGACTTCATGGGCATCGTGCAACGGGCCCACGCCGGCGACGACGGCCTGCCCGCGCTGGTGACCTTCGGGGTCACGGGCCTCTCCGGCTCGACCCTCGACCTCGCCATCGACGGGGGCGCCGTCCGCCACATCGTCTTCGGTGCGCTCCCCGCCGGCCAGGACGACGAGCTCAGCGCCGCCCAGCTCGCCGAGCGGATCCGCGCCGCGCTCGTCAACGATGCGGCCGTGGTCACGACCGCGCCCGCCCTCGTCGGTCTCCGCTTCTCCTCGACCGACCCGAACCGCACGGTGACGCTGACGGGCACCGCTGTCGCCCGGCTCAACCTCGGCGACACCCCACCCCAGCGCACGACGACCGCGGTGGCGAGAGACACCGGCTTCGACCTGGAGCCGCCGCCGCCGGCCAACCCGGGAGATCCGCCCAGCCCCGATCTCTCCCTCACCGTCGGAGACGGCACGGCCACCGCCCCCGCGCTGGCGCTGTCGGTGGCCGCGTTGGGCCTCGCCGCCGGCACGGTCCGGACGTCGATCACCGCGGTCGAGCTCCGCCGGGCGATCCGCACCTCCATCCCGGCCGCGGTGCGCGTCCGCGTCGATGTCGTCGCCATCGCCGTGCCCAGAGGGGATGTGCGTGAGATCCACTTCCCCGACGCCCACCCCGGCCATGCCTGGGCGGGAGACACCTCCGGCCGGCTCCACCACACCGCCGACGGCGGGTCGACGTGGCAGCTGGTCACGGGCCCGTTCACCGACAGCGACGCCATCGAGGCCATCGCCGTCGACCCGGGCGACCCGCGGAAGGTCTACGTCGGCACCTACCAGGAGGGCACCCGCAAGCGGCCGCCCCCGTTCATGCACCGCACGGACGACGGCGGCCTGACCTGGGTCGCGGCGGACGCCGGCATCGAGACCTCGACCCACCGCCAGGTGGGGATCAACGCGCTGGAGATCGACCCCGACCATCCAGCCGTCCTGTGGGCGGCCACCGACGTCGGCGTCTTCCGGTCCACCGACGGGGCGACGTCGTGGCAGCCGTTCAACCACGGCCTGCCCAACACGCTCGTCCGCGACCTGGCGTTCGTCCCCTCCACCCGCACCTTGCGGGCCGGCGCGTGGGGGCGGGGCACGTGGGAGCGCCACGTCGGCGATCGGCAGGCGAAGGACGTCGCCCTCTACCTCCGGGCCAACGAGGCCGACGACGGCACGGTGCGGCCGGCCGCCACCGCGGTCGACGCGCTCGCACCTGCGCCCAGCACGCTCTCGCCCGCCCAGTCGCCCGACGTCAAGGTGGCCCGCATCGTGCCGGCGGTCGGCGCGTTCCTCGACGGGGTGGAGTTCGACGAGGACGTGCGCCACGAGGAGGTCGTGGCCGGGCCGGCGGAGCTCCTCGTGCAGGTCCACAACGGAGGCGCGTTCCCCACCACCCAGCCGGTGCGCATCGCCGCGCTGTGGGCATTCGCCGACGGCGACCCACCACCGCTCCCGCCCGGGTTCTGGACGACGTTCCACAACGGTGCGCTGACCGCTGACGCCACCCACGGTGCGTGGACGGTCGCTTTCGACGCCACGCTGCCCGCCGGGCCGGCCGGATCGGGCCAGGGCGTCGTCCCGCCGGGCGACCCCCGGGTGATCCGCCAACCCGTCACCTGGCCGGCCGGCGTGGCCCTCCACCGCGCCGTCGGGGTCCTTGCCGTGGTCACCGGCGCCGACGACCCGATCGGCACGGACCTCCCGCTCGACGTCGCCGGCCTCCTCGACCGAGAGCGCCGCGTGGCCTACCGGGAGTGCGCCGCCCGCCACGCGGACGACGACAACCGGATCGTCCTCCGGCGCAAGAGTACGACGGTCGCGGTACAGGCACTGGCCCGCGGCACCGGTTTCGCCGACCTCACCGCCGCCGGCAACCCGGTGGGGATGCCGGCGGGCGCAGTGGCCGCCGAGCAGGTCCTCCCGAACGTGGGGCCGTTCAACCTCACGCCGCCGGGGGCCAACCCGTTCGGCGTCCGGTTCGAGTCGATCCACGACATCGTCGTCACCTTCGATCCAGCCGACCCCAACCTCCCCAACCTGGCCCAGGCGACCCGCAACGAGGTCGCCGGCGTGATCGAGCGGGCGCTGCGGGCCGCGGACGTCCCAGTGACGGCCGAATCCCGCTTCTTCCTGGCCGACGGGCGGGACGTCGTCGCCATCGTCTGCCGGGCGCCGACGAGCTTCCAGCTGGTGGCGGCGACGAGCACGGCGGCGGCCACCCTCGGGCTCTCCACGACCGCCGGCCAGACCCTCGTCCAGACGACCTTCGCCCAGCGGGGCCCGTGGAACCTCACCGCCGGCGTCCCGCTGACCCTGCACATCCGCGTCACCAACCGGGCGGAACTGTCGTTCCCGAACCCGACCCGCGGCATCGCCAACCGGGCCGCGGTGACCGCCGGCGAATTGCGGTCGGCGTTCAACCGGGCGTTGGACCTGGCCCGTGTCCCGCTGCGGGCCGAGCCGCGGCTGCTCGGGCTGGCGGTACGCCGCTCGGTCACGGAGGCGGTCGGCACGCGGGAGCACGTGGGTGGACCGAGTCTCGCTGACCTCGTCGTGTCCCGGACGGCCATCGCCGAGGCCGACCGCCTCGGGCGGTTTGCCGTGCTGTCGGCACCCGACGCCGACACGATCACCGCCGGACAGGAGAACCACCTGTACGTGCGGGTCCTGAACGTCGGCAACGTGCGGGTCGAGGCCGCCCGGGTGCGGGTCCTCCGGCTCGACCCCGACGCGTCACCCGTCAGCGCCACCGAGGTCGCCTCCCGGGCCGATGTCGCCCTCGACGCCGGCGCCACGGCGATCGTCGACCTGACCTGGACCGTCCCGGCCATCCCCGCGGCGTCACGCGTGGAGCTCCTGGTGGTGGCCGACCTGCCGGCGGCCGGCACCGACCCCCGCCGGCCGATCGTCGTGCCGACCGACCTGGCCGACATGGACGCCCTCGACGCCTACTGCGCCAGGTCGGCCGGCGTGGCCTGGCGGCAGGTCGTCGTCGCATGATTCGCTGACGCCCGATGGACATCGTGCAGGCCGGCGACCCGGTCCTCCGCCGGCGGGCGACGGAGGTCCCCCTCGACGCGCTGGCGAGCCCGTTCGTCCAGCAGCTGATAGCCACGATGATCCAGACCATGCGCGCCGCGCCGGGCGTGGGCCTGGCCGCGCCACAGGTCGGCGAGTCGCTGCGCATCATCGTCATGGAGGACGACGACGAGACGCAGTGGGCGGCCATGAGCGACGCCCGCCGGCTCGAGCTCGGGCGCCGGCGCCTCGTCCTGCAGGTGGTCGTCAACCCGGTGATCGAGCTGCTCGGCGAGGAGACGGAGGAGTTCTTCGAGGGTTGCCTGAGCGTCGACGGCTACCGGGCCATCGTCCGCCGGGCGGCGCGGGTGCGCCTCGCCGGCGTCGACGAGAAGGGCGAGCCGGTCAACCTCGAGCTGGAAGGGTGGCCGGCCCGGATCGCCCAGCACGAGTGCGACCACCTCGACGGCCTCCTCTACGTCGACCGCATGCACAGCCTGACGCTCACCACCGCGGCCAACCTCGACCGCTGGTGGAAGGCCCGTCCGGCCGAGGAGGTCCGGCGGGCGTTGGAGGCGGGGTAGGCGTCACGCGTGCACCCGCCACCAGCGCAAGTGGGTGGCGACGGCCCAGGACTCGATGCGGCCGCGGTCCGGCTCCTGGGGGATGCCGGCGTCGCCGGCCATCGCCTCCAGCTGCCCGTCGAGGGCCAGACACCGCTGCCACCAGTCCTCGAAGGGCACCTCGCCGCGGCGGACGGCCCGCAGCCATTCCGCCGGCTCGCCCTGGATCGGCAAGGCCAGGCGGCGGTCGGTCAGCAGCTCCACGCACTGGAGCCCCAGGCGGGCGGCGTGCATGGCGTACTTGGTGTCGTAGCCGTGCTCGGCGATCAGCTCCTCCCGCCCGCCGCCGCCCCGCCGGCCGTGACCGCCGCCGCGCAGGCCGAGGAGGCGCTGGGCCTGGGACTGCATGTAGCCGCGGTAGCGGGGGATGACGTGGCGGCCGACGAAGGCCTCACCGAGCGCCTGCAGGTCGTGCCCCTCCGGCGTGGCGTGGAGCACCGGCGCCCACAGCGCCATCAGGATCGACGGGTTGCCGGAGGCGGCCAGCCGGACGAAGCGCCGGAGCGAGTGCAGGGTGCGGTCGGTGTCGCCGGGACCGGAGCGGCTGCCCTCCGGCTGCGTCCGTTGCATGACCGTCGGCCGACCCCGCTCGTCCAGGCCGAGGACGTCCTCGGCGCTCTCCACCACGACGCCCATCTCGTCGTGGTCCTCACCGCCGGGGAGGCCGGTACCGTGCGCGGTCGACCCGACCTCGACGAGCAGGATGGTGGATTCGGGCAGCGGCGGGATCTCGGGCACGGGCCCAGCCTTGCTCAACGCGGACCGCGGCGGGACGTTCGGCCCTACCTGTCGACGGAGACGGTCCGCATCGTGGGGTTGATGGACGCCTCCGTCGACCTGTACTGGATCCCGCTCGGCGCCGGCGCCCATTCGGTCCGGTGGAACGGGCTCGTCTACGAGGCGGTGGCGGCCGCGGTCCAGCGCCGCCCTCGACAGGACATCTACCACTCGGTCCTTTCGATCGTCCTGTCCGATGGGCACTACATGGTCGAGATGACACCCGTGCCCGACGGGTCCGGAGCGTCGAGAGGCGTCGTCGCCGAGGGCCCGGTCGGCCTCCGCGCCGCCGGCGGCTTCCGAGTCTTCCGGTACGAGGTCCGGCGATGGCGTGACGGCATCGTCCCCGATCTGGCCCACGCGGTCGCCAGCCCGGTCCGGGTCACGAGCGACCGGTCGACCACGCAATGCGTCTTCGACGCGCTGCCGCTGGTCCCGACCGCGACCTGGGGCCGCGACGAGCTGTCGGCCGGCGAGATGTGGACCTGCAACTCGATCATCTCGTGGTTGCTTGCGACCGCCGGGGTCGACCTGGCCACGATCGCGATGCCCGACCGAGCCCGTGCGCCCGGCTGGGACGCCGGCCGGGTCGTGGCCGCCCGCACGCCACCGAAGGTCGCCATCGGGCACTTCCATACGATCGTCCGTGAATCATGATCGGCGATCAGGGAGCTCACGTCAGCGACGCTGTACATCGAGAGCCCCCCGGTCGACCGTGGCTCGAAGACGCCGGTGCCGCCGCCGGCGGTCTCGGCACCGCACCGTCGACCGGGCTGACCGAGGACGATGCCGCGGCGCGTCTCGCCCGGGTGGGCCCGAACCGCCTCGCCGCCACGGCACCGGTGCCGGCGTGGCGGAAGCTGCTCCAGGAGTTCGTCGACCCCCTCGTCTTCCTGCTCCTCGCCGCGGTCGCCATCTCCATGGTCACGTGGGCGCTGGAAGGGGCGGAGGGGGTGCCGTTCGAAGGCCTGGTGATCGGCGTCATCCTCGTCGCCAACGCCGTCCTCGGCTACGTGCAGGAGGCACGGGCCGAGCAGGCCGTCGCCGCCCTGCAGCGCATGGCCGCGGCCACGTCGACGGTGGTGCGGGACGGGTTGGAGCGGCGGGTCCCGGCGTCCGACATCGTCCCCGGCGACATCCTCGTGCTGGCCGAGGGCGACGCGGTGAGCGTCGACGCCCGGCTGCTCGACGCCGCGTCCCTCACCGTGGCGGAGGCGGCGCTGACCGGCGAGAGCGGACCCGTCCTGAAAGACGCCTCCACGCTGGCCGGCGACGTCTCCCTCGGCGACCGCCTGAACATGGTGTTCAGCGGGACGGCCGTGACGCGGGGCCGGGGGCGGGCGGTCGTGACCACCACCGGGATGGGTACGGAGATGGGACGCATCGCCGGCCTGCTCAGCCAGACCGAGGAGGTCGAGACCCCCCTGCAGCGCGAGATCGACTGGGTGGGTCGGACGCTCGGCGTCGCCGTCGTCGTGATCGCCGTCGTGGTCGTCGGCGCGATTCTCGCCACCTCCGAGATCCAGGGCGCCTCGGACGTCGTCGACGTCCTCCTCGTCGGCGTCTCCCTCGCCGTGGCCGCCGTGCCGGAGGGGTTGCCGGCGGTGCTGTCCGTCGTGCTCGCCCTTGGCGTGCAACGGATGGCGGCCAAGAATGCCATCGTCAAGAACCTTTCGTCGGTGGAGACGTTGGGGTCCGCCTCGGTGATCTGCTCCGACAAGACCGGCACGCTCACTCGCAACGAGATGACGATCGTGCGACTCGTCACCCATGCCGGCGAGGTGCACGTAACCGGCAGCGGCTACGCGCCCGAAGGTGAACTGCTGGCCGGCGGGCGGCCGCTCGGAGATGGCGCAGCGCAGGCTGAGGCGCGCATCGTCCTGTCCGGCGGCAGCCTGGCCAACGACGCGTCGCTCCGCCAGGAGGACGGACGTTGGGTCGTGGTCGGCGACCCCACCGACGCCGCCTTCCTCGTCGCCGAGCGCAAGGCCGGGTTCCACGAGGAGCGCAACATCCGGTTCGAGCGGGTGGCCGAGGTCCCGTTCACGTCCGAGCGCATGCTCATGAGCACGCTCCAGACCGACGCCTATCACGACGACAGGGTGGCGGTCGTGACCAAGGGCGCTCCCGACGTCCTGCTGGCCCGCTGCACGCACGAACAGGTCGAGCACGGCTCCCAGCCACTGGACGACGACCGGCGCCGGCGCATCCTGGCCAAGGTGGACGAGCTGGCGGACGAGGCGCTGCGGACGCTCGGGGTGGCCTACCGGCCCCTCGACGACAAGGCGCCGGACGATGTCGGTGAGGGCGTCGAACGGGAACTCATCTTCGCCGGCATCGTCGGGATCATCGACCCACCCCGCGACGAGGCCAGGGTGGCGATCGCCGAGGCCCGGGGCGCTGGCATCCGCATCGTCATGATCACCGGCGACCATCCGCGCACCGCGGCGCGGATCGCGGCCGAGCTCGGTGTCGTGGACCCCGGGGCGCCGACGGTGACCGGGGCTGAGATCGACCGCCTCGACGAGGCGTCCTTTCGGGAGATCGTGCAGCGGACGAGCGTGTACGCCCGGGTGGCGCCGGAGCAGAAGCTGCGCATTGTCGACGCCCTCCAGGCCGACGGCAACATCGTGGCCATGACCGGCGACGGCGTGAACGACGCGCCGGCGCTGAAGAGCGCCGACATCGGCATCGCCATGGGCCGTACCGGTACTGACGTAGCGAAGGAGGCGGCGAAGATGATCCTCTCCGACGACAACTTCGCCACCATCGTCGCCGCCGTGCAGGAGGGGCGGGGGATCTTCTCCAACATCCGCAAGTTCCTCCGCTACCTGCTGTCGTCGAACGCCGGCGAGGTGCTCACCATGCTCCTCGGGGTGATTGCCGCCGGCGCCATCGGCCTGCGCGACCTCGGCGGCGAGGTGGCCGTGCCGCTCCTGGCCACGCAGATCCTCTGGATCAACCTGCTGACCGACACCGCGCCGGCGCTGGCCATGGGCGTCGACCCGCCTTCCGACGACGTGATGTCACGCCCGCCGCGCCGGCTCACCGACCGGGTGATCGACAAGGAGATGACGCTGGGCGTGGTGTTCGTCGGCGTGGTGATGGCCGTCGTGACCCTCCTCGCGCTCGACATCGACCTGCCTGGCGGGCTCGTCGAGGGCTCCGGCACCCTCACCGAAGCGCGCACGCTGGCGTTCACGACGCTGGTGCTGGCCCAACTGTTCAACTGCTTCAACGCCCGCTCGGATCGGGTCAGCGCGTTCCATCACCTCTTCACCAACGGGATCCTGTGGGGCGCCATCGGGCTCTCCGTCGTGCTCCAGGTGGCCGTGGTGCACGTGCCCTTCCTCAACGACGCCTTCGGGACGGCACGACTGGGCATCAGCGACTGGCTGTTGTGCACGGCGCTGGCGAGCACGGTCCTCTGGGCCGACGAGCTGCGGAAGCTGGTGGGTCGCCGGCGCCGGCGCGCGGCCTAGCGGGCGCGGATGCGGTTGTTGCGGGGGTTGTGCTCGAGCTCGACCAGACCGAGATGCTCGAGCAGGGGCGGGACGTACATGGCGAAGCGGCCGCGGTAGCCCTTGCGGAGTCCGTACCAACCGCCGACCGGGTTGTCGTCGGCGCGGGCCCAGGCCTCGAGGGTGCCGTCCTTGGCCGGCTTGTTCTCATCCGCGCTGCCGAGGTCCATCCAGTCGCCGTCGCGGCCAGCATCGCCGGGACGTCGTCGAGGCAGCGGGCCAGGTAGCTGAGCTTCGTCGTGCCGACGGTGCAGATCAGCTCCGGCGGCTCGGCTGAGTCGTCGCGATGCATCGTGAACGCGGAGGTGCCCGGTGGCGTCTTCAGGACCCATGGGTCGTCCGCGGTGCCGGCGCCGGTAGCTGTCATGGGGACGACGATATGCCGCCTGGCCACCGGAGTTGCGAGGGCTACGTCTCCAGGTAGGCGGCGAGGTTGGACGGGGAGGAGGACAGCCCTTCGGCGTGATCCTCGGCCGTGATGCCATCCGGTACGTCCTCGGCGGTGATGCGGACCTCTGTTCCGTCGCCGAGCGCCTTCACCCCCCAGGTCATGGTCATGGTGCCCGCGAAGGCGGGGTCGCCGGAAATGAAGTCGACTGCTTGGACGACCCGCTTCCCTTCGACGATGTCTACGAAGCGGGCCTCGACGACGTCGGAGCCCGCTGTGGCCTTGCCCAGTGCTGCGGCAGGTCGTTGTAGGTCAAGATCAACCGGTACGAGCCGCCAGGACGGGCGTCGAATCGCTCGAACCGGCCGGTCATCCCGCTCGGTGGTAGCCACGCCAGGAGAGCCTCGGGATTGACGAGGGCGGTGAACACGCGCACGACCGGTGCCGCGATCACACGGGCGGCGGTGTCTGTCCGAGGCATCGCGCTAGCTCGCAGTGCGCTCTCGATGCTTGCACCCCGGCCAGCAGCACGGCCGACGCTGGCCGTCCTCGAGCTCCTCCTCGGTTCGGCGTATGCGGCGTGCGCTTGTCGTCGACTGCTTGGCATCTTCGACCCAGCAGATGAACTCGTTCCGGGCGAGCGGCGTGATGTCCTTCCAGGCGTCGAGCGCTGTGGAGCTGGCGACCAACGCATCGCGCAGGTCGGCCGGAACCCCAGCGGGCACTCGCGCTGCGTTCACAGGCTCACGCTAGCGAGCGGCCTTCGCCACGGCCGTGAGAAGCTCCTCTGCGGACAGCCTCCGTAGCGACAGCGGCACGGTCGGCCGATGACGGAGTCCATCGCCCGCCGCCTCTTCCAGCTGGTCGAGCCCATCGCGCTCGTCACCTACCAGCAGGGCCGTCGCCTGCGTCGATGTCGTGCGCACAGGATCAGGGCAGGTCGGCTGCGGTGACGCCGCCAGCGTGGCCGGGGGGCCACTGGACCAGCTCGATGCGGTTGCCGTCGGGGTCGGCGACCATGGCGGTCCAGAAGTCGGATGAGCCGGCGTGTGAGGTGGGCTCGTCGACATCGACGCCCCGTCCGGTGAGCTGCGTGCGTGTAACCGCCATGTCGTCGACCTGGATGACCAGGTGGCGAAGGGGCGAGTCGCCGTCGGTCGGTGCGAAGTCGGGGTGGGAGACAAGCTCGAGGGTGACGAAGTCGTCGCCCCCCCAAACCGGTACGCCGTCGAGGAGCGGCATCGTCGAAGCCATCGAGCACTGTCACGTCATTCGCCTCCTGGCGCCGGACGAGCTCCCCGACAACATCCCTCGCGCTGCGTTCCCCCATCGTGTGATCCGAACTGGTGCGGGCGCATCTCGCCGTTCCTCTCGATGCGGGAGGGATCCGACCTGCCGAGCAGAGGTCAGTGCCGCACGCGATACGCCACGTGCACCGCGCCGTTGCCGAAGCGGCGCTCGTCGATGAGCTCGAGGTCCAGACGCAGATCGGTCGGGAAGGCCGGCTTGCCGGCGCCGACCACCACCGGGAAGAGCATCAACAGGAGCTCGTCCACAACACCGGCGCGTAAGGCGTGGGCGGCGAGGCCGGGTCCGCCCACCAGCAGGTCGGCCGACGACGCATCCTTCAAGGCCCGCACCTCGTCGGCCTCGAACGCCGGCACGATGCGCGTCCGCTTCGTGATCGTGTCGGTGAGGGTGGTGGAGTAGACGTGCTTGTCCGAGTCCTGCCACGCGGCGGCGAAGTCGGCCAGTATCGCCGACTCCTCGGCGAGCGACGGCTCTGTCTCCCAAACGGACATCGTCTCGTACATACGGCGGCCGAGCAGCTGGGTGCCGATGCCGCGCATCAGGTCGTTGTAGAACTCGTGCACATCCTCGCCAGGCATCGACCAGTCGAAGGAGCCGGTGGCGTCCTCCGTGAAGCCGTCTAGCGAGGTGTTGGTTGCGTAGCTGAGCTTCCCCATGCGATCCTCCGAGCGGGTTGGCGTTGGCGGTTCGGACATGTGCACGAGCCAACCAAAGCATTCTCCTCGCGACCGACGACTCATCGCTGGCGAACGGCTCGTCTTTCGAGCGCGCCTCGCCGAGGACGCTGACAACGCCGTGCTGGCCGCCGGGCATGACGACCGGCAGGCCCCTGCGGCGCTCTAGGCGCCGAGGAGCAGCGTCGCCCCACTGGCGTCGGGCGTGCCTCGCTCGATTGCCAGCTCACGACCGGGCGCATGCCGCTCGTCGGCGTGGGGAGGGTGGCCGATCGACCGGGGACGCCGCTGCAGCCGCTGCCCAACACCGCCGCAACCGACCCCGACCTCGTGTCCCGGCGCCATGACCCGGCCTACGACCCCCAACGGTCGCTGCCCTTGTCGACTACGCCAGCACCCTCGCCGGCGGTGGCGGAGGGACATCTCCCCGCCCCCGGGTGGCAACCTGGCTGATGGCGGTGGCCGTGAGACGACGAACCACGCTCTAGTGCCTTGGGCCCGGCAACTCTGTATGCTCATCTACACTTACTGCATATATGCATACGATGCGAACGGACGACGCGCTGGTCGACGCACTTCTGGTGACTTCCCGTGCACTCGTGGGGGTCGCCGCTCGGTCGCTGGCCGACGCCAAGGACGTCACGCTCCCGCAGTTCCGCGCCCTCGTCGTGCTGGCGTCACACCCGCGTCTGACCGTTACCGAGCTGGCGGCGGCGCTCGATATTCATGCCTCGACCGCGACTCGGATGTGCGACCGGCTCGTGGCGAAGCGGCTTGTACTCCGCCAGGCAAGGCCGGGTGACCGCCGAATCGTGGAACTGCGCCTGGCCGCCGGCGGCCGGAAGCTGGTGGATCGGGTCACCGAGCGGCGTCGGGAGGCGATCCGATCGATTGTCTTCCGCCTCCCACCGGGAGTGAGCGAAGCTGTCATCGAGGCGCTCGACGCGTTCGGCCGGGCCGCTGGCGAAGTCCTCGGCGACGACCCCTTCGGCTGGCAGCTGGCCTCAGCGACGCAGGCATGACCGCCGGGAGCACGAGATGGAGGCCGCCGGAAGGCTGGCGACCGGCGTGGGCCATAGTCGACCGTCGGAGGATCGCCGCACTGTCGAAGCGATCGCAACAGGTCCTCCTGCTCGCCGGCACCACCGGGGCCGTCGTCGGCCTCCTCGTCGCCGGGTTCGACAAGGTGACGGTGACCCTGCTCGGGTGGATCCTCGGGCTGCCCACCCCGGTCCGGGTCGTCGCTCCAGGAGTCGGGCTCCTCGTCGCCGCCGGGTGTCTACGCCTCGGAGGGCGCAACACAACCCCCAGCACTTCCGACGAATACATACGCGCCTTCCATGCCCGGTCCGGCCACGTCGACCTGCGAGCGGTCCCGGCCAGGATCCTCGCGGCGGTGGCGACGCTCGGCAGCGGCGGCCCGCTCGGCTACGAGGGTCCCGCGCTTTACGCCGGCGCCGCCGTGGGTTCGACGCTCCAGCGGCGCCTCAAACGCTACTTCTCCACCGACGAGTCGAACTTGCTCATGGTCGCCGGCGCCGCGGCCGGCGTCTCGGCGATCTTCAAGGCCCCCGTGACCGGGCTGATTTTCGCCCTTGAAGTGCCGTATCAAGAGGATCTCGCCCGACGGATGCTGCTGCCCGCCGCCATCAGCGCTGCAGCGAGCTACGTGGTGTTCGCCGCCATCGCCGGCACCGAGCCGATCCTGCCCATTGCCGGGCAGCCGCCCTTCAACCTCATCGACCTCGGTGGTGCGGCAGCCGTCGGGCTGGCCGCTGGCCTGCTCGCCCGCCTGTTCGTGGGCCTGATCCGAGAGGCGAAGCGTCTCTCCGTGCAAGGTACCGTGTGGGGGCGGGCCGCCGCAGGAGGTGCCGTGATCGGCGCGACGGTTCTGTTGGGAACGCTCCTCGGCGGGAGCGACCTCGTGCTCGGCCCCGGCTATCGCGCGCTGCGCTGGGCCCTTGAACCGGACCGGGGCATCCTCGGGATCGTCGCATTGGGCACATTGCGAGTCGCCGGGACCGCTGCGGTGGTGGGCGCCGGCGGTACGGGAGGGCTGTTCGTTCCTCTGGTGATCCAGGGCGCGCTCGTCGGACGGGTCATCGGCGGGATCTTCGACTCCGGGAACGCCACGCTCTTCCCCGTCGTCGGGATCGCCGCCTTCCTCGGCGCCGGCTACAGGGTGCCGCTCGCCGCCGTCGTGTTCGTGGCTGAGTTCACGGGCCGCCCCGGGTTCGTCGTTCCCGGCCTCATCGCCGCCGTGGTCGCCCAGCTCGTCATGGGGCGGGCGTCGGTCTCCGAGTACCAGCTTGCCGGCCGGGTGGGGCACCTGGAGGGACGCTTACAGCTCCCGGTCTCGGCCGTCGTGTCGACGGAGCTCGGAACGGTGCCGCCGGATGCGTCGGTGCAGGAGTTCTTCTGGCAACACCTCGTCGGCACGCGCCAGTACGCCGTCCCGGTTGTCGACGGCGACACCTACCTCGGGCTGGCCGGCGCCGACGAGCTCGACCGCATGGATCATGAGCGTTGGGAAGAGATCGCCGTCAAGGACGTCATGCGCACCGACGTGCCTGTCGCCACGCCGGCATGGACGCTGGGCGCCGCCATCGCCGCCATGGAAGAGGCCGGCACCGACCGCCTGGCCGTATGTCACGAGGGGCGCTTCGTCGGGGTGATCAAACTCAGCGACCTGGGGCAGCTGGACGAGATCCTCGATCGAACCCCGCCGCAGTGAACCGCCATCGCTCAGGTTCAAGTGGGGTCGACCACGACGATGGAAGAAGTCTTGGCGGTCACGCCGGTGTTTGCTGGTGAAGCGCCAGGCGCCACTCTCCGTCCTCCCGCACATAGGTGCTGTCGACGAATGCGGTATACCGAGTCCCCGCCCGCTCGGCTACGACCTTGTAGACGACGGCTGCGCTGTCGCTCCCGAGGTCGACCGCCCGCTCGTCCGACAACCCGGAACCAATCCCAAGGAAAGCCGCGCATCGAATCGATCATCGTGCAGCGGTCGTCGATGACCAGGCGACCACGAACTGTCGGGCCAGCGCTCGACGGTAGAACGCTGCGGCGGCGCACCTGAGGACGTCAACGCCTACCACTCAGAGGCTCAAGTTGGATGAGGTCGTTTTTCAGGGACATCGTCCACTCGTCAGATATGCCGTCACCTCCACGGCACCTCGAGGGCAGGGAGACGGACGGGAGGAAACGGCACTTACCTCTCGCACTGCGAGCCGGGGCTACAACGGTGACGTGAAGCACGTCCAGGCGGCCGAGACTCCGACGGGTCAGCGCTATATGGTCGTCGCCGCGCCGCCGGGTTCGCTCCTTGACGCTGGCGCAGGTTCTACCCGGGGCGGCCCGACTGGAGGGGTCGTCGGCGTTGTCAGCGCTCTGTTCCGGGCAGTGCGGCCTGGATGGTGCATCGCCGTGAACCGGTGCGACCAGCACGGTCGCTCGACTGGTCCAGCCCATCGCGAACGCGTTCCAGATGAGGCAGCTGCCGAACGTCGCACGACCGCGATCATCGCGGCGATCGGCGAGGGTCGTTGGCCAGAGCCACCGTCGGCTGCGACCGACGACTAACGGCACAAAGCGGTCGGTGCCGTTCAAGGAACTCGAGGCGTGGCGGACGTCCAACGAGCGAGGCAGCATAGGCCGTGTTCGACGCGCAGTTCCTGCACGACTACTGGGAGCATTGGCGGCTCGCTGAGGGCGACCGCGAGGAGCGCCTCCGTGCTGAACGGGGAAGCGTCGCTCACGAACGCGTCAGCGACGCCGTAGAGAGTGGCAATCCCGATGTGGTCGAGTTGCTGGTTGCGTTGGCGGAAGCCGCACCCTCTGATTCGGACGCTGGCTTGATCGGTGCTGGACCTCTCGAAGAACTGCTCTCGGTTCACGGAGCGCGACTTGTGACCCGTGACGGCGCTCAGCTTCTCGACGCCATCGACACCGGAGCGCGACGGAGCGCACGGTTCCGAAGAGCACTCAGGAGCGCGTACATGGGTGACGAGGTGCCCGCGCCGGTTAGAAGCCGTTTGCAGCGCTTTCTTGGGCCGCCAACGCCATAGGCAGCGGTTGATGCTGGGGCTAGCGGCGACACTCCCCGATTACCGACCGGACAGCGACGAGGTCGACCCGATCACGATCGGCACGTCTGTCGGGGGCCCAACGCGACCCCGCAGTGGTGGCACGATGAACCCGTGCCGCCATGGGTCCGTGACCCAGAACTCCTGCCTGGAGAGCAAGTCGTCTGGCGTCGGTCGGTGAATCGAGAGCAAGGGTCGCTCCGGCAGATCGGCGGGAAGCTATTCCTCACCGACCAGCGGCTGCTGTTCATGCCGAACCACTTTGACGACGCTACCGGCGGCGACGAGTGGGGCTGTCCGCTCGGCGACATCACGGCTGTTGGAGTGGAGCCGCGTCGGCCCGACGTTCCGTTTCTCGGGCGCACAGCCGCGCTACGCAGGCGCCTGCGGGTGGACCTCGGGAGCGGTGATCGTGAAGTCTTCGTCGTCAACGGAGTGAACGAAGCAGTCAAGGTGCTTCGGGCCGCCACGGCAGCGGGGCGGGGCTAGGTGGGTCAGAATCCCTCGTGCCCGGCACGCTCGCTGCCGGTGGACCGACCGGCATCGCTCCTCATGGGCGTTATCGCCCGAGGACGCCGAGCGCCAAGCCAAGGAGAACGGCACTTCCTCATTGCGCGCCGTGGTCCACCGGGAGGCCGCAGGCTACTGACGCCGCCTATGCCGAGCCCGCGCCCATACTGCAACGACGACCGCAGCCAGGGCACCCAGGATTCCGAAGTCTGCCCATCCATGGAGCGACCACTCAGCCGCCCTGCGAACTGACGGGTTCTCGTCCGGGTCCTCGTGGTCCATCGAATCAGGGTAAGGCGGGTCGGGCAGGAGACCTACCTCCTCCGGAGCCGTGACCGATCACAAGCGGCATATCTACACTTCTCCGTCGGTCATGCTGTGCTCCCGGACGGAGGTGGCTTGATGCTCGACCGCCAGTGGGTGATAGGCGTCGTCGTGGTGCTCGTCGGCTTGGCGGTGGTGATCGGCGTTATCCTGTCCCTCGAGACCTACTTCTCGTAGGCGACACGTAGACGCTCGGCCGGAGCGGACCAGATTGCCGGGAGGCGGCGTTACCGGCCGGGAGCCGGGCCATGAGGTCCGAGCAGGAGCGGCACGTACTGGTCAGTGAACCATCCCGGTCAGCCGGCATCCTCCGAGAGCAGATCCCGTTCGAGGCCCCGAGCGAGATTCCGCCAAGGGCCAGATGTCCAGGCCCTGGCATGGTCGTCGCCCGGCTTTGGCTCCACGTTGGCGACCAGATGAAACCCGGCCTCCCGATAGTCGATACCCTCATCTGCCTCGGGGCGGTAGTCGACCGTCCACCACGGCGGTGATGGACTCGGCGGCGGGTCGATGTCTGGCTTCTGTCGGTCAGCCACGAACGCGATCTGGGATGCTTCGGGCACAAGGTGGTCGGAGTAATTGAGCACCTTCAAGATCGGGGCGATCGAATGCCCGTCCTCATCTACCCGTGCCACTCGCACCAGCGCGTGGCGGCCGTTCGAGCCTTGAAACAGGAGGACGTCTCCTCGCTGGAGGTCGGTGACGTAGCGCCTCTTCGGCCGTCGAACGCGCTTGGGTCTCCGTTGCGGTCCGAGCAGTTGCGTCCGTACGCCATCGAGTACGGCGCTGCGTTTCATCCTCGTCTCGCCCTCGTCCCAGCGGTTCAGGTCTTCATCGCTATCGATGACGGCCAGCGCACTATCGCGAACGCCGCGCGTCAGTCGCCCCACCTCGGACTGAGAGGTCGCCAGCGCGAGCCAAACGACCGGCCCGTCCTGTTCATCAGACAGCAGTTCGTCGTAGCGCTCGAGGATGCGTCGCGCAGCCTCCTCGTCGTCGACACCGTCCTCGAGAAGGCTTCGGTAGTCGTCGCGGACATCACACGCAACGTCGTCCTCGAACAAGCCGAAACCCCAACTACCCAACGCGTACCTCCGCTCCCTTCGCCCATCGCGTCTCTGCGTTGAACAGCAGGATATGGGGATCTCCACTCGGAGATACCCGGTGCGCCGGTCAGGACCGTCCAGCACCGACCGGGAACGGCACTTCCTCCCCGTTACCTATGCGCCCGCCAGGATGGCACCATCGGGGGGTGGAGGTCTTCTCGTGCGGTGACGAGGGAACTGTCCGAGCTCGGCTTCGATCCTTCGTACTCGAGATGGACGCCCGGAGAGAGCCCTACGGCTATGCCGGCGGCGAATCTCCAGAGCCGATCACGCTCCTTCCGGAAGAGGGTCGAACCGCGGTACTCAATCCAGGTACTGAGGTCGTCCTCTGCCTTCAGGACGGCGTGGCGTTCGACGAAGCGGTTGAGGCTGCCGCACAGGAGAAGCAGGAGACGGTGTCTGTGATCCTGGTCGTATCCGGGACAGCTGAGATCACTCACTCCGGCTCCCAACTCGCCAAGGTCGATGGAGGAATTGCGCAGGATACGCAGCGTCCGGTCGAGTTCGAGCAACTGGTAGACCTCGAAGTACACCCCGTCGACCGCCGGCAAGGGGATCCCGACAACAAGTTCCGGCGTTGCGCCGGACCGGATGCGCTGGCGCCCGGCGCTCCCCGATTCGATGAGCTCGAACAGAGTCGCGGGAACGAGCTCCCGGGCCGCGGCGGCCGACGTGCCAAACCAGGTCGTGCCCTGGCGGAGGACCGGCGTCGAAACGGCTGGCAGCTGGATCGAGGTCAGGAGTCGCGGAACATCGGGCTCGGCCGAGGCCAGCGCGGTCCTTACCAGCCGGGCGTTGGCGTAGGTCTGCTTGAGCGCCGAGGTTTCCCGCTACCGGATGAGGTAGGACCGGGCGATCCCGTAGGTGAGAGATGCAAGTCCGGCGGAGAGGAGGAGCGCGCCGACCGCGAAGGCCAGCGTCACTCGGGTGCGAAGGCTCACCCGCCTCGTCACCCGACGACGCTCCCGGGGCGGCGGCCGTCGGACGCTGTCAAGGCTCGAGCCTGTAGCCCAGGCCTCGAACCGTCACGATATGGCGCGGGTGCGCCGGGTCGGCCTCGATCTTCGTCCGCAACCGGCGAATGTGGACGTCGGCCAGGCGGCCGTCCCCGAAGTAGCCGTACCCCCAGACCCGGTCCAACAGGACCTCGCGGGTCAGCAACCGGCCCGGGTTCTGGGCCAACTCGCAGAGCAGCTTGAACTCCGTCCGCGTGAGGGCCACCTCTGCGCGCGCTATCCGAACCATGCCCGCCTCGGGGACGACTTCGATGTCACCGAAGACGGGTCTCGCCGGACCCGAGTCCGTCCGGGCGACCCTCCGGAGCAAGGCGCGGACTCGGGCCGAGAGCTCCTTGGGGGCTGCCGGCTTGACCATGTAGTCGTCGGCTCCGGCCTCCAGGCCGGCGACGACATCGTGACTGTCGGAGCGAGCGGTGAGGATGAGGATCGGGACGCCACTCCCCGAACGAAGCCGCCGGCACAGCTCGAATCCGTCGATGCCCGGGAGCATCAGATCCACGATCACGACATCCGGTGCGCGGCGGGCGACGGCATCGAGAGCCACTTCGGCGCTATCGGCCAGCTCGACGAGGTGGTTCTCGTCCTCCAGCACGAGCTGCAGCGATATCCTGATTCGCTCGTCGTCCTCGACGATGAGGATACGGGCGCCCATGACAGTAATGATCGCTCATCGGCCGCCGGTCTCCCGGCTTCGGCCGGATAACGCCTCAAATACGCGGCGGATACGCGTCACTGCATAGTGTGCACGCAGGCTTGGCGATCCTGTCCGGTTGACATCCGATAAGGGGAGATGTGGCATGCCGCGCAGAACCTGCAGGACGGCTGTGGTGGTCGCAATCGCCGTGGGCCTGGTTGCGGCGGGCTGCGGAGGCGGCGGCTCCAAGGACCAGGCGAGCGCCCGCAAGGCCGAGCCCAGCGCAGGCAACTGGAAGCCCTGGCTTCTCTCGTCTCCGACAGAGATCCCCGTCCCCCCTCCTCCGGCAAAGGGATCTGACCAGGAGAAGGCCGAAGACGCCGAGATCCGATCGCTGGCCGACAAGCGCACCCCCGAGGTGAAGGACATGGTGCGCAAGTGGGCGGCCGAGGGCGCGCCGGTGAGCACACCGTGGCTGGAGATGAACCTGGAGTTCGTGGCGGCTCGGGCCAAGGACCCGCCGCTGTCGTCACGTGGCTACGCGCTCATGACCGTGGCCGTCTACGACGCCATGGTCGCGACCTGGCACTACAAGTACGAGTACAACCGTAAGGCGCCGGATCTCGGCGACCGGCTGGATGACCCCGGCCCTGATCCGTCGTACCCCTCCGAGCACGCGGCAATTGCCGGCGCCGCGGCCCGGGTGCTGGGCTACCTCTTCCCTGAGCGCCCGGCGCTGCGCCTCGACGAGGCCGCCGATCAGGCCGCCGACTCCAGGGTGGCGGCCGGCGCCGCTCGACGCAGCGATGTCGACGCCGGCCTCGAGCTGGGACACAAGGTGGCCGACAAGGTCATCGCCTACGCCAAGGCCGACGGTGCCGAGAAACCGTGCACGAAGAAGGCCCCGGGCGGTGCCCCGCGATACTGGGCACCGCCCCCCGGGAGCGTGGCCAGCCCGGTGCAGCCGTGCGCAGGCGAGTGGAAGACCTGGGCCTTGACCGCCGGCAACCAGTTCCGTCCCGGGCCTCCGCCGGTGTTCGGGTCGCCGGAATTCCTGGCCCAGGCCCGTGAGGAAATCGCGGTAAAGGACGCGTTGACCGAGGACCAGAAAAAGGCGGCGACGTTCTGGGCCGGCGGCCAGGGCACCCCTCTGCCGGCCGGCGTGTGGCTCAATGTGGTCCTCGCATACTTGCGCAACGACTTGCCTACCGAGCCGCAGTCGGAACGGACCCTGGCCCTCGCCGCCGTGGCCATGTCCGACGCCGGGGTGGCCGCTTGGGACACGAAGTTCACCTACTGGGACCCCCGCCCGCAGAACGGCGTGCGCGACCTCGGGCTGGACAAGAACTGGAACCCCTATATCGACACGCCCTTCTTCCCGTCGTACATCTCCGGCCACGCCACCTATTCCGGGGCCGCCGCCGCCGTCCTCTCCTACCTTTACCCAAAGGATGCAGCCACCTTCAACGCCAAGGCCGATGAGGCGTCGAACTCCCGGCTATGGGGGGGGATTCACTGGCGGTCAGACAACGAGACCGGGCTCGCCGTGGGCAGGAAGGTAGGCGCCGTCGTGGTGGAACGGGCAAAGGCCGACGGCGGCGGGACGGCGCGACCATCGTGAGATAGCCACAATTGTCCAGCAGAGAGTGCCGTCCGATCGGGCGATGGGCGCCGCGACCTCAGTGGCGCCACTGGTGACCTCCCTGGCCACGTCGGTCGCGGATCGCTCTTCGCCTCGGCAGCCAGCCATCGCGTCGGAGCTCGGCCTCGAAGCCACCACCGTTCGAGTCCGTCGCCGCCGACGCGGCCAGCAGCAGGTAGCCTTTGGCGCTCGATCCCCAGATCTCCAGGCCCACCCAGGCGACCCGGGAGCGTAAGGCGGAGATCCTCGTGGCCAACACGGTCGGGCTCTTGATGCCGTCGGGCCGGGCGGCGTCGACGACCTGCTCGGCCGACACCGTGCTGTCGAAGTGTTCCAGCAGCACTGCCGCCACTGCCTGTTCCTTGGGGGAAAGCGCCACCGAACGGAGCCCGACGTGGAGCAGGCCGTGGGCGTCAAGCCGGGGTTGGTCGCGACCATGCGCGAGGGAGCGCAACGACAGTTGGCGGATACGCGAACGCAGCTCCACCTCCTTACCGGTGCGCCACATCCAGTCGTGGCAGCAATCCGCCGCGACGGCCGGCTCTCGACCCTCCTCGACGAGGACGAGGCGGGGCGCCCCGCCCGCAATCCGTTCGGCGATCGCTCCGTCCGAACGGCTCGGCGAGCTGCCGTCGCCTGCGATCCAGACCAAGAGGGCGGCCGGGAGCATCCCGTTGGAGATCGCCCCGATGGACACGGGCTGGAAGCCGAGATCGACGAGAAGGCCGCCGCTGGCGCCGGTCAGCCGCTGTGTGGGGTCAATGTGCGGCTCCGCGGGCACCCGTTCGCTGGCACCGATCCCGACCACCGCGGTGGGCTCCGGGTAGAACGGCGCGCCAGTCGTGCGTCGAGGCCCACAACCCGAACGTGGCAGCGGCGCGAGGCGCCTGCTCCCGGCGGTGGCGCGCCACGACGTCGGCAAACGGGCGCGTCGGGTCCTCGAACTTTACCATCGGAGTTCCTCTATCTCAAGGATGACGCTTGGATCGCGCACGGCGATCTGGGTGTGCGACAGGGCCCATGCGCCACCACCCCGCCCTGTGCGAACGACCCGATCCGCTCCTCGCCGACGATGCGTCGCCCGGCTGCACCAGGTGGCCAACGGCTTGCCCCGGGCACTCAACAACGCCGCGGTCGCCGCCCTCATGCCGCCGCCTCCGGCAAGGCCCTCGTCGACGACGCCTGCGCCAAGAAGGCGCTGGCCGAGCTCACTCGTGATTGAGCACCGCCATCCCCGCCAATCCATCGCCGGCCCTCTCGGGCCGGCGTTGCTCGTTCAACGACCTGGAGTCATCACCATCGAGACCGGCCGGACGGTCTCGAACCAGTCATGCCGATCGGTGTGCATTCAGCTCTGCCGGCAACAACGGGACGGGCCGGCGATCACAACGGGTACCCTCGCCCCGGTGAGCTCGAGCCCCAACAACGACCTGTCGGCGTTGCTGCAGACGCTGCGCAGCGGTGGGTCGTTCTCGACACGCCTGACCGCGCCCATCGACGATCTGGCGATCGAGGTCACGGGAGTAGGCGAGCTGGGGTTGCCCGTCACCTCCGCACAGGCCAAGCAGCTCCGACTGGTCGCCCGTCCCGCGAAGTACGGCCACGGGGAAAGGACGGTCCTCGATCGCCGCGTTCGCGATACGTGGGACGTTCCCCGGTCAAGGGTGCGGATCGACAAGCGCCGCTGGAACCGAACGTTGCGCCCGATGCTGGACGCGATCCGTGACGATCTGGGTCTTCCATCGGAGAGCTCGCTCAGCGCGCAACTGCACTCGATGCTCCTCTACGAGCCCGGGCAGTTCTTTGCTGCGCATCAGGACTCGGAGAAGGACGATCAGATGATCGCCTCGTTGGTCGTCCTGCTCCCGTCGCGCTCCGCTGGCGGCGACCTCGTCGTCGACCATCGCGGCGAATCGGTCCGGTACAAGGGGTCGTCGTCGTCGTTGACGTTCGTCGCCTTCTATGCCGACACACGACACGAGGTCCTCCCCGTCGAGACCGGCCATCGGGTGGTGCTCACCTACAACCTCGTCCTGACGGGCGACACGACGACTCCGCTCGCGAGCGCCGGGTCGATCGCTCCCACAACAGCCGGACTGCTCGACCGTCACTTCGCGCATACTCCCGAGCCCCGCTGGAAGGGCGACCGGCAAGCACTGGATCCACCCGATCGCCTAGTCGTCTTGCTCGATCACCAGTACACCGAACGGGGACTGCGTTGGTCCCACCTGAAGGGAAACGACGCAGCTCGAGCACAGGTCCTCCGAGACGCAGCGGCGCTCGCCGGCTGCGAGGTGGCGCTCGCCCAGGCCGAGATCCACGAGACGCGCGACTGCTACGAGGACGAACCACCCCGCTGGGGACGCCGAGGCTGGTCGGACTGGGACGACGGCGAGGCCGACGACGGAGACCAGCGTGGTCTCACCGTCGGTGAGATCCTCGATTCCACGGTGGAGATCGTCCCCGCCGTCGGTGAAGCGCTCCGATTCGACGGCGCAGTGAGCTACGCCGAACTCGCCGAAGTCACGCCTACGGCGGAGCTGGTCCCGTACGGCTCCGAGTACACGGGCTACATGGGCAACTGGGGCAACACGATGGACCGCTGGTACCGCCGAGCGGCCATCGTCATCTGGCCGCTCGCTCGCGCCTTCGCGATTCGGGCAAAGGGTGACCCCCTCGGCGCCCTCGACGAGCTTCTCGCACGAACCGCTACCGACACGTCATCGCGGAGCGCCCGCGCAGACGACGCCGCCGCACTGTTGCGCTTCTGGCCCGACGCCGTTCGTCGCGGAAACCAACACGAACTCGTTCCCGGGGCACTGAAGCTGGCCTGGGAGCTCGGTGACGAGGAGTTCGCCACGCGCCTGGTCGAGCCCTTCGCCATCGAAGCCTTCTCCCCCACCGATGCGTCCATGCTGGTCGCTCTCGCCGAGCAGTACGGCTTCGAGTGGTTCGACCACCGGCTGTCGGCCTGGCTCGAGCAGCACAGAACATCGATGGTGCGCGCGACACCGACACCGACTCGGACAGTCTGGGTCGAGCGGCTCCCGGAGCTCTGCGCCGGCCTTCGCGACGCCGACCAGGATCCCCGAGGCCTCGGACCGAACATTGAGCGAAGCCTGCTTCATCACATTGGCGCGTGGCTGATCGATGCGGTCCGGAAGTCCGACCGCATCACCGCTCCATCGCGACGCGAGCTGGCGCTCGCCGAGCTCGCTGTCCCGACCATCGCCGTCCTGCGCGCCAGCGGCGTGGCCGGTGACCCGCAGCTACGCGACCGAATCGTCAACGCCTTGTGCGACCCGGCGCTTCGGACCATTCTGATGCTGGTCGATGTCGTGAAGGCGAGCGCGGGGATGCCCACCGACGAGCGGGAGACGCTAGGCGCCGGCACGATCGCGCAGCACTGCCGCCGGGCCCTCGAGGCGGCGCTGGAACAGCCGCGACGCGCCTCCGACGACTGGTCGATCACCGAGTTCGATGCGGGTACCTGCTGCGACGACTGCACGACCCTCGCCACCTTCCTCACCGACCCCGCCGCCCAACAAACCACCTGGCCGCTCGCGAAGCCGCGAAGACAACACATCCATCACCGTATCGACGACGCTGAGCTCCCCGTCACTCACCGCACGACCCGCGAGGGCAGTCCGCACAAGCTGGTCCTGACCAAAACGATCGCTCTCCACCAGCGAGACGACGAGCGTCGACGAGCGAACGCGGCATCGCTCGACATCGTCCAGCAGTTCCTCGCCACGATGTGATGCCGTTGGGTGACCCGGGTAGCTCACGCCGGCGGTCAAGCAACTCGCGAAGTCGGTCATCGATGTCGCCCATACCCCCCCAATCAGCACGTGCCGCCCGGCATGCAGGCCGACGCCGCCCGCGTGTTCGAAGGCCTCATCCTTCCGGACGCTCTACCGACCGACGACTCTCGGGAGAAGAGTCGGTGGAAGCGCCGGAGGAAGACTGCCTGAACCCGGTAGAACCGCTCGCTTACGACGAAAGCCCAGGCTCTTGACCTGGGCTTTCGTCGTCTTCTTTGGTGGCGGGGGAAGGATTTGAACCTACGATCTTCGGGTTATGAGTCCGACGGTCGCGGTCCGCGTGGGTCCGCCGTAGTCCGCCTACGTCCGTGTCGGTGCAGGTCAGCGGGGGTTTCCGCAGGTGCTCGTCCGCCGTCGTCCGTGCCCGTCCGCCGTGGTTCGTTTGACAAGTTGTTTGACACGTAGGCGGCCTCGGGGACCTCGACCAGCGAGGCGACGGCGGCGACGAACTGCCGCACGAACTGGGCCCGGTCCCCGAACACCCCTGGCTCGATGCGGGCCCACCCAACGGGCGGCTCGGCCATGGATCCGATCCACACGCCGGGGACGTTGAGCGAGGACAGCTTCTCGCTCTCCTGCGGCGTCGTGGTCTCGCCGGCGACCCACACAAGCAGCGACGGCGGCAGCATCCCGCTGGTGATCGCCCCGATCGGGCACACCTGGAACCCGAGATCTACGAGCAGACCCCCGCTTCCGCCGATGACCCGCTGGGTGAGGTCCACACCGGCGTCGCTCAGGGCCTGCTCGCTCGCGCCAATACCTGCGACCGCGACGACGTCGGGGTAGACAGCCCGCCAGTCGTGGGTTGAGGCCGAAAGCCCGAATGTGGCGGCGGCGGCGCCAGCCTGCTCCCGCCGGTGACGCGCAACCACGTCTGCGAACGGCAGGGTCGTGTCGACGAGCTTCACCATCGGAGTTCCTCCAACTCCACGATAGCGCCCGGGTCTCGCACCGCGATCTGCACGTGCGACTGCGCCCGGATGGCGGAGGCTTCGAAGATCGGTTCGCCTTCCTCGAAGATCGCCCGTACCGACCGAACCTGGAGGCCCTCGGCTGCGGCCCGTCCGCAGTACCAGTTGATGACGGCGCAGTCCCGGGCGCGATTCCCGCTGGGCCGGTTCCTACGCCGGTAACCGTCCGTGGATCAGGCAGTCGTGGACATACTCGTCGTCGGCCTCGTTCAGCGCCTGGTGCCAGTGCGGGTTGAGAAGGTCGAGGCAGCCATCCAAGCTGACGCGCACGGCGATGACGGCTGCCTCGTCGCCGAACCGGTCGAGAGCCCACTCTTGCGCGCGCCACGGCGAGTCCTGCCAGGGGTAGAAGCCCGAACCCAGCCACTCGAAGTGCTCGTCGCTCTGGCCGATGTCGCCCGCCAGAAGATGGGCAACGGCCGCACGGTTCGTCCCGTGGAAGCCGATCACCTCAGTGGGAAGGTCGATCATCGACGTCAGGACCAGCGCTTCTTGTCGATGAGGGCCATCAGGTTCCGCTTGCGGCCATGCTCGGCGATCACCGTCGCCAAGAGGCGGCTGAACAGCTGCGGCTGATCGCCTTTGGTGGCCAGGGTCCGGATTCGTGCGAGGAGGTCGACGGCTGCTCGGTAGCCACCGTTCTTCTTGGTATCGATCTGCGCGGCGACCGCTCGTTCGTAGATCGGGATGGCGTCGAGCGGATGGGTCGTCTCCCGAGCCCGCGCCAGGGTCATCCACGTGCGCTCGTCACAGCCGTGCGACGTTGCAGCTGACCAAGCATCGGCGGCGCGGCCTTCGTACAGGAGGATCTCGACCAGCGTGGTCGCCGGTGGACGTTCGAGGAGCGGGTTGCCCGTCCTCGCTTGGGTGTCGCCGGCTTCCAGACGCTGGCGGAGGAGATCGACGGCTTGTCGCCGTCTGGCCTCTACATCGGCTGTTTCGGCGAGGAGCTTGCGGTAGCCGTCGAGCGACGGGTGGCCCTCGAACGCCTCCCACCAGAGGGCTTCTGCCGCCGGATTGTCGCCGGCGGCCCGGAGCTGCGTGGCGAGGAACTCGCGCAGCGGGGACGTCTGCCAGTGCCGGTCGGCGAACGCGTCGAGCCCGCGCCGAGACCAGTCGAGCGCCTCGGCTAGCCGCCCGGCGGCGACCAGCGTCCGTGCGATCTCCAGGTAGTCGTTGGGCGTGCGGAGATCGCCGCTTCGGATGGCGATGAGGTCGTCCGGATCGCCACCGGCCATGGCGACGCCGATCATCGCCTGGGTCACGGCGAACGCTCCGTGCGCATAGGGGTCCTTGTTCTTCTTGGCGGCGCGCCACTTCGGCTCGACGATTCGTCGGTAGGCGGCGATGCCATCGGGTCCGAGCACGTCGGCATAGGTGGCTGCAGCTCGATGGAAGGTGTCGAGCTCGCTCGTCAGCTCGAGCTCAGCGAGACGTCCCGCCAGCTCGACCGGATCGGGACGCGCCTCGCGGCATGCGGCAAGGTGCAGCTTGCCGATCCGTCCGGAGATGTCGGTGAGCCAGCCGTCGCTGTCATCGATGTACTGCACCGCCTTGTCGGAACGGCGATGCGCGTGCTCGGCGAGCGCCACCACCGAGGCGGCATGCCCAGCGCTCACAAGGTCGTCGAGGGCGGCGAGGACGTCGAAGATGTCCTGGGCCCAGCCGCCGGCCTCGGCGTAGGGGACGAAGCGCCGGCTGTCGCCGAACACCGCGTCGATGCGCCGCTTCCACGTCCGGCTATCCAACGACCCTCCACCGTATGCGAGCGCCTGCGCCGTCAATCGCTCCCGGAGCCGCCAGTCCGAGTCGACCTGCTCCATGACGAGATCGACAAGGGCTTCACTGTCGAGGCCGGCGACGAACTCTCGAACATCTGGCTCCTGGTCGCCGCTCCGGTCGGGACGCCTCGACGTGGGGTCGGGCCCCGCTTCCTCGAGTGCGACTGCAACGCAGTGCTTGCAGAAGGTGCCGTCCTCCCCCACCGGGCAGGTGCACGACCACGCCACCGTCGGGCTACGGCGAAGTTCGTCGTGGTACGGCATCGAGCCCCGTACGACCGCCGTAACGGCATCGCCATGGCGATCACCGATCTCGACGCGCCCGCTGCGTTGGTAGCCGACGCCGCGCAGGAACGAACCTGGGTCCGCCAGCGCATCGATCTCACTCCGCGTCCAAATGCCAGGCATCCGACGATTCTGTCCTGCAGCGAGGTCGCGGCCGAGGTTGCCCTGGCTACTCCTTGGGAGCCGGCTGATCCCACCCTGAGATCCGCTCGATAGCTTTGCGGATGTCTCGGGCGGCGAGCTCGGCTCTTTCGGCCTTCTCATGGAGGTAGGCGATCTGCGAGAACGCTCCGATCTGGTCGAGTTCGCCGTCCCAACAGGCCGCCAGCCTCATGGTGAGGTTCTCAAGCTCGCACAAGTGCCTGTTGATCGCAGCCGCTTCCGCGTGTGTCTCCATCACCGCGATCGACCCGGGTAGGTCACGCCGGCGGTCGAGCAAGTCGCGAAGACGGTCATCGATCTCACCCATGGCCTGAAGAGTACGTGCGCGTCGGGCTGCATGGCCGCGACGATGGTGCGGTGAAGCGTCGACGACGATCAGGCATCTCCGGGCTCCGCGGAAACGCTCGAGGCGGGAGCGGTCGTGCTCGTCCTCGACCTGCCCGCCGAGGACCTGCCGTGGCTGGCACTCCATCCCGCGGGCGAGTGGGTGGGCGATCAGCTGCGGCTAGACAAACGGCCGCTCCGGTGGTGCTACCGGCCACTGACGTGGCCGGTCTGGAACCACGAGCACCGGCGGCTGGTGCGGTTCTGGTCAGCCTCGGGCGACCTCGATCTTGCCGTGGTCGAGGCTCTCCGCTCAAGGCAGCTCACTCAGGTCACCATCGTCGAGCCATCCGTGAACGAGCTCGCTGCACAGCTGCACGAGGAGCTCGCAGTGTCGCGCCGCCACCTCCGAGCGACGCTCGACACCTACTGGGACCGCGACTGGCGGCGCCACCACAGTGGCCACGACGCGTCGCCCGAGGATCACCTGTGGCGGGCATCAACGGCGGTGACGGACATCAGGGCCGCCGTTGACGACTGCAAAACCGACCCTTGAAGAAGGGGTCGGCGTCCTCTGCGGCCATCGGTGGACACGGAAGCCGTACACCACCAAGGTGTCCGTCAAAGCGTCGAGTGGCTCCGTTCTTTGACCGGGCGGCGACCGGTCCCTCTCGCTCTGCCCGACACCCGGAGTTCTTTACCGAGGTGGAAGGAGTGCGCGCGCCCAAGGGACCCGTCGTCGCGATCGTTCGCGACAATCGCAGGGCCGTTGATCGTAGTGACGCTACGGATCGCTCCGGATGGGCGCCTTGGGGGGTAGCCAAAACGACACCTCTGCGCCTGCGGCGCGTAGGTACGCGAGGACCTCGTCCTGGTTCGCGCTGTGCATCCCGTCGGGCGTCTCGATGGAGGCCGGGCCAGGCAGGATCGTCCCGGACGCTCCGGCGGCGTCGAGTTCCCCGAACGTCGCGTCGTGGAAGGAGGTGCGGTCGAAGCGTGCGCCCTGGAAGGAGCAGCCGCGGAGGTCGGCTAGGTGGAACGAAGTCTTCGTCAAGGTCGTCCGATCGAATCGGGCGCCACGAAGATCGGCCTCAAAAAAGCCTGTTCGCATGAGATTGGCATCGGTGAAGTTTGCCTTGCGAGCGATGACGGCGGCGAAATCGGCTTTCACGATCTGAGCGCCGTTGAAGTCAGCGCCGACGCACGATGAGCCGCCGGCGAAGACGGCGTAAAGGTCTGCGCTGGCCATGTTCGCTTCGTCGAGCCTGACCTCGGAGAAGGCGGAACCGCTGAGGTCGATCCCCGACAGGTCGATCCCGCCGAGGTCTTCGCCTATGAGGACAAGCTGCTGGCCGCCGTTGACGAAGTCGTTCCACAGACGATGCTTGTCGAGGAGTGGCTGGAGGTCGGCGCGGTTCTTAACCATTGCTCACGGCCACCATATGACCTTGCCGGCCAGCGAGGGGTCGCCGGTGATCCCCGAACGCAGTTCGGCGACGTGATTGGGACTCATCTTCGTCGTATCGAGGATCACGTTCTCATTCGACATCGTGGAGAACCGGATGTCGCCCATCGCCTTCGTCAGGCTGTAGCCGTTCTGGAACCCGGAGTGGTAGCCCTTCACGTCCCAGGCCTGTCCGGCCTCGTCGATAAACTCGGCCCCGCCGGTCGGGTCCCGACGCAGGCGTGACAGGCGGCCCGAGTCCTCCAGGCCGCGGCCGATGCGGGCTTCTTGCACTGTCTCTGGGATGATCTTGCCACCCTTGGCGGGGTCCCGGGCCAGCTCGGCAAGGTGAGGATCGTCGGCGAGGTCCTTCTTGTCCGCGTCGGACAGCTCGTCGCGGCCCGGTGGGCCGCCGGATGGAGGATGCTGCGCTCCCATTGCCGCCATGGTCAAGATGCCCGTACCGGCGAGGATGGATGTGACCGCGGCCGCGCCCGTCCCCGCTGTCGTCCCGCCGACGACGATGACCCCGCCTTCGGTCACAACGAGGCCGCCTGCGACGGCTGCCACCTCGGGGAGCACGAGGAGCGCGCCCAGGACGAGAAGTGCGAGGCCGGCGCCGACTACAAGCCCATGACCGCCGGGGCCCATGCTGTCCCACCAGTCCCGGAGGGCGTCGAGCAGGCCTGCGAACCAGGCTCGCGGCGATGAGCGCAGCGTCGGGCCGATGTCGACGGCCAGCGACCGGGCCACAAGTGCGCTGAGCCCCACTCCCAGCGTGGCGGCCACACCCGCGAAGGCGCGCGTCGAGAGCCAGGGCGGCGCCGGCGAGAACGGCGCGGCCAAGAGCTCGCGGCCGCGTCGCTGGGCGGCCAAGGCGGCAAGCCCGTTGACAACCCGGACCTGCGTCGGGTCGGGACCGGCCTGGTACGCGCCGGCGACGACGGCCCACGAGCTGCCGAGCTGGTGGAGCGGCGCGGCAACACCTGATCGGCCCGTCTGGGCTCGGGCGTCGGAGATCACCGCAACGGCGAGCAGTCCGACAAGCAGCCATCCGCGGTTGAACCCATGACCCGTCCACGACCAGAGGGTGTGCAGGTACGCCGGCACGGTGGACCGTCCCGACGTGAATGCAGCCTGGTCGGCGATGGTCGCGTTCAGGCCGGCGTGGTCGGCGACCACGACCAGCCAGAGCGCGGGCGGAGCGGCCCACAGCCAGCGCCGGCCCTTGCGGCGGCCGAGGCGAACGGCCAGGCCGATGGCCGCGGCCACGAGCGCCGTCTCGATGTGGTGGCCGGCGTAGCTGGCCGTATGGCCGGAATCGAACCGACCGCCGAATAGCGTCCAGCCGTAGCGCCAGTCGTCTCGCTCGAAGAAGAGCGAGAAGATACCGGGACGCAGCGCAACGCGACGAACCATGTCCTCGGCAGCCTGGAACCCCATCCCCGAGGCGAGCCCCAGCAACCCCCAGTCTGTGGCGGCGAACCGCCTCGCCCGACCGGGCGCCAAGAACGGATGATGGCGAGAGGGACGAGCTTGAGGCTCTCCTCCATTACCGCTGCTATCGCGACCGACGGACCGGCCGAGCCGACCGGCAGCCAGAGGTCCCCCGCCATGCGCTGGCAAAGGAACGCGATCGCGAACGCCCACAGCGCCGTCAGCGAGAACAGTCGGAAGATCGAGGACCACCGCAGCGTCTTCGTCGGTGCGAGCAGCAGCCAGCCCAGGAGCATGAGCGAGCACGCCAGCCACACGTCGACCCCTCGGTCGAACCTGTCGACGACCGCTCGGGCGACCAGCACGACCGCGATGGCGGCAAGGTTCACGATCAGCAGCCCTTTGGCGCGAGCCGGGCTGGCGCCCAACCAGGCCAGCCAGCGCGCCAGCACCCGCTCCCACCATCCACCTGCTACGCCCACCACCGCCACCCGGACACGGTATTTGGCCTCCGGCCCAGGCGCTGGCTTACGCCAGGACGGGGCCCGGGCCCGGACCCGGTGTATGGGGTCGAGCATGACGTAGGGGGACTACCTCCTCGGCCGGTGGCTGCCGACGCGGCAGGCGTCGCTCTATCTCCCCGACGATGTACGCCACAAGGTCACCTCGGCGGAGCACTACCTGCTCGCCCATCGCGGGCCACGTCGAACTCAGGCGGCTTCACGCCAACCAACACGCCACCCTGAACCGGGAGCGTCGTCAGCGATGTCGAGATCGGATACGAACACCAGATGTGAACCTACGGCCTCAGCCCGAGGCCGGGAAGAGACCGGCGCTTTCCAACGGACAAGCGTCGGCCGACGTGCTCCTCCCTTCTACCGGACGGCATGCATGGCTAAGGGAGCCTCGCTGCCGGCTTCTGAGCGTCAGTTGGGCCCTTCCACCGATCCTTCTACCGGGCGGCGACCCTCGTCGCCACGGAAGGAGAAGCGCCATGAAGGGGTACGTCGCACGCAAGGGCAACCGCTGGTACGCGGTCGTCTACGAGGGAGTCGACCCGATTTCGGGCCGGGAGCGCCGGAGCTGGCACCCCGCAGGCACCGAGCGCGCTGACGCCGAGCGGCTCGCAGCGCGGCTCGCCAGCGAGCGCAACGGTCGCAACGACAGCGCCCGTTCGCTCACCTTCGGCGCCTACTTGACCACCCGGTGGCTTCCCGGCAAGCGGCTCGTCCTGGCCACCAGCACCTACGACGGCTACCGCCGCAACGTGGAGCGCCACGTCCTGCCCACCCTCGGCCGGATCGGCTTGCGGCAACTGCGGCCCCATCACCTCGAAGCCCTCTACGAGCGTCTCCTCCGCCCGGGCGACGGTCGCGCCGCCTTGGCGCCCAAGACCGCCTACGAGGTGCACCTCGTCATCCGCGGCGCGCTCAGCGACGCCGTCCGCCGAGGGCTGGTGGCCCGAAGCGTCGCGCTCGTTGCCCACGCACCGCGACTCCGCTCCATCCCGAAGGTCGAGCAGGAGGCATGGACCGCCCAGGAACTCCAAGCGTTCCTGCGGGCGGCCGCCGGGCACCGCTTGTTTCCTACGCTCTGGGTCTCGGCGTTCACGGGGATGCGGCGAAGCGAGCTGCTCGGACTGCGTTGGGATGACTTCGACGCCAAGGCGGCGACCTTGTCGATCAATCGCGGGCTTGTCGCGGTCGACTACGAGATACACGAGACACGGGGCAAGACCGCCAATGCTTGCCGGCGCATCGACCTCGACCCCACCACCGTCGGCGTCCTCACCGCTTGGCGAACCTGGCAGGGAACCGAACAGCATGCCGCCGGGAATCGGCTCTGCGGGCTGGAAGTTCACCGACGGCAGTGGAGAGCCGATCCACCCGCATGCGGTCTCCCAGACCTTCGAACGGATCGCGAGGCGGGCCCAGGTGCGAGTCATCCGACTGCACGACCTACGCCATACCCATGGCACCCTGCTCAGTTTGAAGGCCGGCGTACCGGTGAAGGTCGTGAGCGAGCGCCTCGGCCACAGCAGCCCAGCCTTCACGATGACCGTCTATCAACACGTCCTCCCCGGCATGCAGGCCGACGCTGCGGCCACGTTCGGCAAGGTGGTGTTCGGGGAGTAGTGGCGCTTCGTTCCGACTAGTGGACGCTGGTCGAAGTTCCTTCATCGACGCAGGAAATGAGAACAGCGCCCTCGGGAAGATCCGCAAGGTCCGCGCCACGCGGGAACACCGAACTTGTACCTCCGCCGAAGATCCGGCCTGCGACTGGCTCGTACCGGCTGATCAGGCAGTCAGCGCGTCGCACGATCACCATCGTCCCCGCCGGAACTACACTGGTGGGATTCTGATTCAAGTCCAACGGTAGCCCTTCCATAATCCCTAGTTTGGAGTACGAGCGGTGTCTTTGCAATCTCGCGCCCAACTGATCAGCCAGATCGCTGCGCATCTGAACGCCCCCGTGTTGGCTTACGTGACCGGTGATCGCCTTGGCCTGCAAACACAGATCAGCGCAGAGCAGATCCTGCTGTTCCCGCGACACCTTACGTCAGTCGGGCGCCACGATCGGATCGCCTTGCTCCTCTACACACGAGGCGGCGACACGAACGTGCCATGGTCCGTCATCACGGCGATCCGGGAGCACTGCTCCGAGCTCACGGTTCTCATCCCTTTCGCAGCGCACAGCTCGGGGACGCTGCTAGCGCTGGGCGCTGATGAGATCGTGATGACTCGCTTCGCGACAATCAGCCCGATCGACCCGACGGTGGCGAACGCGTTCAACCCGCAAGACCCGACGAATCCCGGAGCCCGGTTTCCGATCGCGGTCGAGGACGTCCTGGCCTTCCTCGATCTCGCGAAGGAGAACGTGGATGGTGAAGCATACGAGCGGACCTTCGAGGCCCTCGTACAGTCGGTGCACCCCCTGGCACTCGGCAACGTCAAGCGAAGCATCAGTCAGATCCGGCAGCTTGCGAAAAAGCTCATCGGGCTTCACCCGCCAGAGCACACCGACGAGGAGCTCGCAGCGATGGTGACTCGGCTGACCACCGAGTTCTACTCACACCAACACCTCATCGGACGGGCGGAAGCGAGAGACCTGGGTCTGCCGGCAGTCGATGCTGACCCGATGCTCGAACAGCATCTGCTCGATTACTACGGAGAACTCAAGACTGACCTCGAACTCCTGACACCGTTCAATCCCGCCAACATCCTTCGCACCGCTGGCACCGTGATTCCTGTGGCATCGCCGGCCCCCACATCTCCTCCGACGCCGAACACCCCCACTGCTGCGGGTCCGGTGAGTGCGATCGGCGGAGCGCCGCCAGGGGTACCCGTCACGGTCGAGCGGGGTTACGTCGAGACGGCGACGACGTGTGACGCGTTCGTCACCCGGGGTGTCGTCGCTTGGCAGGCGATCATGACGACGGCCGGACCACAGCAGGCGGTGGCATTCGACATCCACACCGAGCATTGGGAGCCGCTCGCCTGAAGCAGGTGCTCCGGGACGTGGTGGCGCGCCCTCCCGGTTCTGCTCGGGCGAGGACTCGTGTGAGTCCGGCCCGGCGTGTCTGTACCCGGTGCGTTAGAAGAAACGTTAGAAGTCGGGCCCTCAACGCAGAGGGCCGATCCTCTCGGACCGGCCCTGAGACTGACCTGCTCTTTCTTGGTGGCGGGGGCAGGATTTGAACCTGCGACCTTCGGGTTATGAGCCCGACGAGCTACCAGACTGCTCCACCCCGCGGCGGAAACACCAGTTTACCCTACGCCGTGGGCCTGGTTGTCGTCGTGCTCGACGCCGGCGTGCTGGAGGTGCCGCGGGCCGCGTCGGTGGCCCGGCGGACGAGGTCCTTGGCGTCGTTGGTGGCCTTCTGGTAGGCGGCCAGGTCGCCGGCCTTGAGCGCCTCGTCGGCGGCGGTGAACCGGGCGGTCGCCTGGTCGAGCAGGTCGGCGACGCTGGTCGCCGGCGGCGGCGTGGTGCCGGTCGGCGGAGGGGTCGTGCCGCCGATCGGCGGGACGGTCGTGCCGGCGCCGGCGCCCTGCTGCTCGAGCGTCGAGACCGAGGTGCCGGGGAAGATCGTGCCGATCGCCTCCCGCAGTGAGTCCTTGATGACGACCTTGTCGCCGTAGACGACGATGACCTTCTTGAGCTGGGGCACCGGCGTGCCTTCGGCTTCGACGTACAGCGGCCGGATGTAGAGCAGCGACTGCTCGATCGGGATGAGCAGGAGATTGCCGAGGCGGACCTTGGATCCCGACGTGTTCAGCAGGGTGATCTGCTGCGACACCTCGGGTTGCTGGTTGATCCGGGCGTTGACGATGGCCGGCCCGTCGACCTGTCTGGTGCGGGGCATCACGAAGGCTTCGAGTTGCCCGTAATTGTTCGGATCGCTCTTCGCCACCATGAACGCGCTCAGCACCTTCACGCTGTCGTCGCGGGAGCGGGGCACGAACGGCTGGAGGAGCAGGAAGTCCTCCGACGTCTCGTCCGGCAGTCGCATCAGCAGGTAGTACGGGTCCATGCGGGGCTCCCGGGCCCGAGTGGCCTGGCCGGCGGCGTTGGTCGCCGGCACCAGCGGCGTGGCGGTGCTCACCGCACCCGGCTCCTGCGCGATGTCCCACGCGTCCGTGTTGTTATAGAAGTCGCCCGGGTTGGAGATGTGGTAGCGGCCGAACATGTTCGTCTGGACCCGGAACATGTCCTCGGGGTACCGGAAGTGGCGCTTCAGCTCGGGGTCGATGTCGATCCCGTCGGTGAACAGCTTCGGGAAGGCCTTTCGCCACGCCTTGATGATCGGGTCGCTCTGGTCGACGACGAAGTACGTCATCTTGCCGCTGTAGGAGTCGATCAGGACCTTGACCGAGTTGCGCACGTAGTTGAAGTTGGCGTTCAGACCGCTGTCGGGGTCGAGCCGTGACACGTCCGCCGCCTGGCTGTAGGGATAGCGGCTGGTCGTCGTGTACGCGTCGTAGATCCACTGGATCTTGCCCTGGTAGATGATCGGGTAGGGGTCGGCGTCGAAGCGCAGGAAGGGCGCCGCCTTGCGGACCCGCTCGTCGATGTCACGGATGTAGATGGCCCGCGACTTCGAGGTCACGAAGCTGGAGATCATCGGGTTGATGTCGCCGAAGCGCAGAGAGAGCGCCGCCTTGCGGATGAAGGAGTCGATCTTCACTCCGCCACCGCCGTTGTAGGTGGTGGTGTGGTTGGTGCCGTTGGCCTCGGCGTAGTCGATCTCGCGCTGCTCGGTGTCGACGATGGCGTACCCGCTCATCTCCTGGCCGTAGTAGATGGCTGGCTGGGCGATGGACGGCGTGCCGGCGGGCGGCAGGTCCTTGAGCTGGAGCGCCGGCTTGCCGTCGGGCTCGACCCCGCTGCTGGGCGTGAGCACGGCGCCGTACCCGTGGGTGTAGACGAGGTGCTGATTGACCCACGACTGCGACGGGATGCCGTCGATGTTCAGCTCGCGGGCGGAGATGAGCTGCTGGCGGGTGCGTCCGTCGGTGACGTAGCGGTCGATGTCGACGTCGTTGAACTGGTAGAAGTTCCGGATCTGCTGCAGCTGGTTGTAGGTCCGCTCGAGGATCTGGCGATCGGGGTCCCAGAGGCGGACGTTCTCGATCGTGGACTTGTTGTTCTCGAGTTGGACGTTGGTGACGGTGTTGTCGGCTTGGAAGTCGTTCATCTGGACGTCGCGGAGGTTGAACGCCGCCTTGGTCGCCTTGATGTTGCGGTCGATGTACGGCCGCTCCTTCGCCGACTCCGTCGGCTGCACCCGGAACTGCTGCACCGCGGCGGGGATGGCGGCGCCGACCACGACGGAAACCATGGCCCACAGGCCCACGGCGATGACCGGCAGGACCCACCCGCGCCGGAAGATGTTGTAGATGAAGAGGGCGGCGGCGATGAGGGAGATGCCCAGCAGCAGCTGCAAGGCGGGGAGCTGCGCCTTGACGTCGGTGTAGCCGGCGCCCTGCACGACGCCCCGGGTCGAGTACACGAGCTCGTACTTCTCGAGGTAGTAGTCGACCGCCTTGAGCAGGGCCAGCACGGCCATCAGCACGGACAGGTGGGCCTTCACCTGGGGCGTGACCTTCTGCATCGGCGTCTGGAAGCGGATGCCGCCGTTGAGGTAGTGGGCGACGGCGGTGATGATCGCCACGATCACCAGTGAGGCGAAGAGCCAGTCGACCACGAACTTGGCGAACGGCAGCTGGAAGACGAAAAAGCCCAGGTCCTTCTGAAAGAGGGCGTCGCGGGTCTCGAACGGGACGTGGTTGCGGAAGAGCGTCCACGTTCCCCACTGCCCCGACGCGCCGGGCCCGGCGATCAGAGCGAAGGCGCCGGCCACCGCGGCGCGGACGAGCCCGGCCCGCTGGCCGACCGCCTCGTGGTACCGCTCGATCAGCTGCTCTTCGGGCCCGAGCGGACGGAACGTGGGGGCGATGAGATCGGCGATGGCCAGGTTGGCCCACAGCAGCGCGAAGAAGATGAGGGTGAAGATCACCCCGAGGGCGATCTTCACGCCGAGCACCGTGCGCCAGACCGAGGTCAGGCTCAGCTCGTCGAACCAGAGGTAGTCGGTGTAGAAGCCGGCGATCCCGCGTAGGGAGACGAGGGTCAGGAAGAGGGCGACGGCGATCAGGACGAGGACGATGCGGCCCCGCGCCGGGCGGCGACGGCGTCCGGCTATGTCGGTGGGTGCGCGCACTGTCTTCCTTCCGGGGAACTGCTGCGGGCTGCGCGATCAGCCTAGGTCGGGCCGCAGCGGTACAGGGCTCAGGCGGTGACGGGGACCAGGAGGCAGCGGCAGCCCGGGTGGGCCGGCGGGTGGAGCTGGCCGGTCGGGAACGGCTCGCCCTTGGGGGTGGGGCCGGCGAGGGCGTTGTCGTCGCAATCGGGGCAGTGCCCGTCGTCGTCGACCAGCCATTGGAGGGTGGCCACGTCGGGCATGGCGGCGAAGGCGCCGAGGCTGAACGCCGCCATCACGTGATGGCGGGCGCACTCCTCGACCTGGGAAACCTTCCACTGCCGGTACGTGGCCCGCAGGCTCTCCGCCACCACCGAGGGGTCGTCGGCGTCCGCCGCGCCGGCCAGCGCCCGCGACAGCCGCTCGCGCAGCGGCTCCACCAGGTCGCGCGCCAAGGCGTCGGCCTGGGCGTCGAGCGCGGGGTGGGCGTTCTCGGCGTCGGTGCCGGATTCCGGATCGGACACGAAGCCGACGCCGGCCCGCGCCGCCTGCTGCAGCCACGGCACCGCCGCGTCGCGGTAGCCGGCGACCTGGGCGTCCGCCGGCGGCAGGACGGCGGCGGCAGCCGCGGTCCCGAGCCGGCGGAGGCCGTCGAGGACCTCGTTCTGCTCGTCGCCCAGCACCCGCTTGAGGGCACGGGTGAGCCCCGCCTCGAGGTTGTCGAGCAGGTCGTCACGGCCTTCGAGGGCGTGCTCGCCGGTGACGGCGTCGACGGCCGGCGCCTCGGTGGGCGCCGGGCCGACGGCCGGCTCTACCATCTCGGCGGGCGGCTGCTCGGGCGCGGCCGCAGGGGCGTCGACCGGGCGGCGGTCGGCCCGGAGGCGGGCGAACAGCTCCTCCACGTCGCCGGTGATGGCCGGGACTTCACTCGTCGACAGCTCCGACATCGCCGCCGCCGGCGGGACGGCAACCGGAGGCAGGTCGAGGGGCGGCATGCCGGCCGGCTCCAGATCGGCGGCCGGCGCCGGCTCGTCCGGGACCGGTTCGGACACCAGGAGCCCGGCGACCGTGACGACCGTCTCCGGCGGCACGTCCTCCGCTGTCGGCTCGGTGGCCGGCGCGACGATCTCGTCGGCCGGCGGAGTGGCAACCTCGGCCGCCGGTGCGACCGCCTCGGCCGGCTCGTCGGCGGCGACCACCGGCGGCGTCCGCCCGCCCACCGCGCCGGCGACGGTCTGCGGGCGCAACGGCGGGCGCGCCGGCGGGGCCGGCGGGGCCGGCCGTGAAGCGTCGAGCGTGCGGAACGCGGCGCTCGCCGGGGCCGGCCGCTCGCTCACCGGGGGAGGAGCCCGCCGCGCCGGCGCCGGCAGCGCCGGCTCGACGTCAGTTCCACCGTCGGGCTCCCCGGCGCGCCGGGCCACCTCGTCAGCCGCGATCCGGGCCTCCGGCTCGGCGGCCTCGAGCTCGGCCGTCGCCTCCTCGACTGTCCGCCGCACCACGTCGTACGCACTCAGCAGCCGCTCGCGGACGACGCGGAGCTGCTCGATCTGCACCTGGGCGGACCGCCGGCGGCGGGCCAGGTCGGCGAGCATGCGCTCCCGCACGGCCCGCGCCTCGCCGACCATCTCCTTGCCCTGCTGCTTGGCCTGCTCGACCTCGGCCTCGGCCTCGGCCCGGGCCGCCTCCCGGATCGACGCGGCGGCGGCATCGGCCTCGGCCACGCGGCGGGCCATCAGGCTCTCGCTCTCCTCCCGCATGCGGGCCGTCCGCTGCTCGGCGTCGCGCAGTGCGACCTGGGCCTGGGTGCGGGCCTCCTCCACGATCGACGTCGCCGTCTCCCGGGCGCTGGCGAGCAGCCTGGCCGCGTGCTCGCCGAGGACGCTGGTGAGCGTCGCCTCGTCGAGCTCCGGGTGGGCCACCCGGGCTTGGGCGTCCTGCAGGGCGGTGCGGAGCTCCGCCTCGCGCTCGGCCGCGGCGGCCATCTCCTCGCTGACCCGCTTCAGGAACTGCCGGACCTCGACCGGGTGGTAGCCGCGGAAGGCAGACGTGAAGCTCCGGTCCACGACCGTCTCCGGCGTAAAGACCTGGGCGCTGGAGATGACGATCTGGTCGTCCCCCATGGTGTGCAGCGTACGTCGGGGGCGGGCCCGGAACGCGGACCCGCCGGTGCGCTGACCACAAGCGTTCGCCCCGTTCGCGGTGGGTTTGGTCCATGGCTGCCGTCGCCGCCGAAGGTGGCCCCACCGGCTGCGGCAGCAGGAAGGGACAGGGCGGAGGCGGCGCGAGCTTCGCTCGCCCGCCGGAGCGCGATCACATCGACCGAATGGAGTGAGCGAAGCGAACGAATGAGGTCGAGGTACTAGCCGCCGCCGAGGCTGTTCAGCAGGCCGGTGAGGGTTTGGACGAGCGAGTTGACCGTGTTGTCGATGAGCGGCGACCCCGTGTTCAGCGGCCCGACGACGGTGGTCGTGGTCGTCGGCGCGGCGCGGGGTGTCGTCGTCGAAGTGGTGGCGCCGGGCCGGGGCCGGACCGTCGTCGAGGTGGTCGGGGGCACCGCGGTCGTGGCTGGGCCGCCGCTGGGCCGGACCAGCGAGCCCGGCGGCCCGGTCATGGGCCCGACGGCGAACTCGGCCGGGCCCCGGCTGAGCGCCGTCTCGATGAGGTCGAGGAGCGGCACCCGGCTCACGCCCTGATCGAGGGCGACCAGGCCCCATCCCGCGCCGGCGTCGCGGAACGCGAAGACGGCCGCCCATCGCTCGGCGAAGGTCCCCCGCTTGCCCTCCAGGGTGATGGCCGCGCCCACCAGCGTCTCGCCCGGCGCCCGGGCCGGGTTGACCAGCGACGACGTGAACGCCGGCTCGGCGGCCAAGCGGGGCACGAGGTCACGGAAGTACTGGACGGTGCGGCCCTCGTTCCCGGGCATCTGGGCGGTGAAGCCCTCGCTGCGCGCGGTCAACCGGTTGGTCAGCTCGATGGTGTCCGACAGGTAGCGCTGATCCCAGGCGTCCGACGGCGACGGCTCCAGGGGCTTCACCTGTGACGGGAACTGACCGGTCGCCGGCAGCGCGGCCTGGCGCAGGGCCGGGACGGCCAGCGTCGAGCCGGCGGAACTGAGCTGGGCCGTCCCCTTGTAGGAGGCGACCAGCACGGCGACGCCGCGTGACACGCGGGCGTCGCCCTGGACGGCAACCTCCGAGCCGTTGAAGCTCACGGTGACGGGCGACCCGCCGGAGATCACCAGCAGGTCGCCGCCGAACAGGGTCGGCCGGACCGACGTGTCCGGTGCGGCTTGGAGCTCCACGTCGGTGCCGGGCCGCAGCTCGAGCCGGCGGTCATCGGGAAAGCGGATCTCCGCCGTCCCTTCGCGGACGCGCACCCGGTCGCCGAACTTGAGGGCGCGCGACCCGTCGACCTCGAGGCGGTCCTCGCCCGGGCGGATGAGCTCGGCCCGGCCGTCGGAGACGACGAGCCGGCCGGCAGCCGAGCCGGACGAGCTGTCGCACCCGACGAGGGCTACCGCGGCCACCATCGCGGTCATGGCACTGATGGCCCACCTCGGCCTTCTCATCGACTTCCTTCTTTCGTGACTGGCGTGGTGGCGCCGGACGCGCCGACCGGGATGACGATGGAGAAGATCGATCCCTCGCCGGGTGTCGTCTCGCAGACCAGCTCCCCGTGGTGGGCCTTGACGACCCGCCGGACCAGGGCCAGTCCCAGTCCCAGCCCGCCGAACTGGCGGGTGGGCGAGCTGTCGCCCTGCGAGAAGTCCTCGAAGATGCTGTCGAGGCGGTCGGCCGGGATGCCGATCCCGTGGTCGCGGACGGAGATGCGCACCGCCGGCGACCCCGCGGGAGAATCGCCGTTGGACGATAGCGTCGCGCTCACCGACACGGTGCCGCCGCCCGGCGAGAACTTGACGGCGTTGTCGATCAGCTCGTCGAGGCTGCGCTCGAGGAGCCGGCGGTCGCCGGTCAGCTCGGGCAGGTCGCGCGCCGCCCTCCGGGTGATCGGGTGCTTGTCGTCCACCCGGTTCTTCCACCGCGAGACGACCGACTCCAGCAGCGGCCGGATCTCGACGGTCTCTGTGCGGATGCGCATCGGCGTGGAATCCTGGGCGGCGACGTCCAGCAGCCGCTGGACGACCAGCTCCAGGCGGTCGGCGGCGTCGACGATCTCGGACAGCGACTGCCGCGCCTTGGCCTCGGGCACCTTCCGCCGGAGCAGCAGCTCGGCGTATCCCTTGATCGGCACGAGCGGGGTGCGCAGCTCGTGGCTGATGTTGGAGAGCAGCTCGCTCTTGGCCCGCTCCGCCTCCCGCTCCCGCCGCATGTCCCGTAACACGTAGACGCCGCCCACCGCCGGGCCGCCGGGACGGCCCAGGCTGCCGGCGGAGAGGGCGACCGGGATGCGGGTGTCGGCGTCGCGGACGACCACCGCCGCCGAGCTCCACGCGCTCCCGGACGGCTGGGCCAGGCGCACCGAGAGGTCGTCGGTCCCGTCCTCGCTCGTGATCGAGGCGACGGAGGACGCCAGCTGCCCGACCGCCTCTCTCGCTCGTACCCCGAACAGCTCCTCGGCCGCGGCGTTGAAGATGGTGATCCGGCCCTCGGCGTCGACGGCGAGGAGAGCCTCACCCATGCCGGCGACCACGGTCTCCAGCCGGGTACGGGTCTTGGCCTCCTCGTCGGCGGTCTGGCGCAGCTCGGCGGCCAGCGTCTCGATCGACTCGGCCATGGAGTCGAACGTGGCGCTGAGCACGCCGACCTCGTCAGGGCTGGCGACGTTCGTGCGCACGCTGAGGTCGCCGGCCTGGATGGCGCCGGCGGCGACGGTCAGGCGCCGCAGGCCCTGGCCGATCCGCTCACCGACGAACACGGCGACGAAGAAGGCGACCAGCGCGGTCAGCAGGCCGACCAGGAAGAGGCTCCGGAACAGCGAGTTCCGGGTCTCGTCGACGACGGTCGTCGGGAGGGTGGCCACCACGCTGAGCACGCGGGCCCCGTCGGACGCCTCGACGGCGTGGGCGGCCAGGAACGTGCCCCCCGACGCCATGCTGGCGCCGCCCGACTTGGACGCGAAGGCCCGGCCGGCGACACGGCTCACCGTCCCAGTCGAGAGCGGCTGCCCGTAGCTGACCAGGACCCGGTCGCGGTCCACGAGCGCCAGCGTCACCGCCGGGTCGTTCCGCGCCCGCTCGCCGAGGTAGTCGCGGGTCAGGTCCGCCGATGCGATGACCAGGCCGACGGGGCGGACGCCGTCGGGAGCCTGGGCCGTGACGACGTGCACGCCGACGGCGAGAACCCGGCCGCCGAGCACCTCGATCGATCCGGTCTCCGCCAGCCGGCGCTGCAAGAGCTCGTTCACCGCCCGGGAGCCGACGAGCGCATCCACCTGTACGGGGTCGAGGCCGACGGCGGCGATCACCCGCCGCTTCTCGGTGGCGTAGAGCAGCGGGCCCGTCGCCGACAGCAGGCCCTCCTTCACGAAGTCCTGCAGGTTGCCGAGCACACTGGCGTCGGCCACCGGGCGGTTGGACAGCCCGACGAGGAAGTTGGCGTCGCGGCCCTGGATGGTGAGGGCGACCAGCTTGGCGCTGTTCTTGGCGTCCTTGCCCGAGCTGATCTCGATCTCCTCGGACTCGGCGAGGGCCCGGGCGTCCACGCGGCGCAGCGCCTCGCGCTCGACGTTGCCGGAGATCACGATGGAAAGGGCCACCGACACGGCCAGCACGACGACCAGCAGGGTGGCGACCGTGCTGACCGCGATGCGCGCCGGCACCGACCGCCGGGCGGAGGTGACGAGGACGGTGGCGAGTGCCAGGGCGCCGGCGCCCCGAAGCCAGTCGGCCACGGTACCGGCGTCGGTGGCCGCGGCCGCTTCCGCCACGGCGATGAGGACCAGCGCGGTCCACAGGCTGCGCCGGGCCGACCGGTCCTCGCCCCAGCCCAGGGTGCCGACGGCCAGGAGCACGATGCCGGCGCCACGGAGGCCGATGACCGCCGGCTCGCTGGTGCCGGTCAGCAACGAGCCGTGCAGGAAGGCGGCCGCGGCCACGCCGACGAAGCCGATGCCGAGCACCATGCGGGACCGCTGGTTGGCCCCGACGAGCTGGGGACGGAGCACGACGATGGTCGCGCCCGCCACCGCGACGAGGAAGGTCGCGAACTCGACGGCGAACCGCAGCTGGGCGGCCTCCGGTGACATCCCCTAGTCCGAGGCTGTGCCGCGCCGGGAAGGCGCGGGGCAGCGCAGGTGGGCCACGAGCGTGGATGCGTTCATCGGCAACCTCGGAGCCCGGCGACGGACGTTCACTCTCATGCTACCGCCGAACACGCCCACTGAGTGTGGCGACCCGGTCACGTTCCCGGGTCGTTCACGCTCCTGCCCCGGGCTTGCCCAGCGCCAGCGCGTTGCTGCCGTCGAGGGACGCGAGCGCTTTGAGGGCCTCTTCGAAGGTGGCGACGCCCCGGATCTCGAGGTTCTTGCCGGCGTGGGCCCGGGCCTCGGCCTCGTTGGCCTTGGGGACGATGAAGACCTTGATGCCGGCCCGGCGGACGGTCACCGCCTTTTGGGCCACCCCGCCAATGGCGCCCACCGTGCCGTCGGTCATCAACTCCCCGGTGGCGGCCACCGACGAACCTCCGGTGAGCTCACCGGGCGTGAGCAGGTCGAGAAGCTCCAGCGCATACGCCAGGCCCGCCGAGGGCCCCACGACGCGGCCCGAGTCGATGTTGATCTCGAACGGCGGCTTGATCTTCGTCGACAACCGCACCCCCAGGAGCGGTTTGCCCTCGCTCTCACCGAGAACGGCCTCGAGATCGACCGCCTGGGCGTCTCCCCGCTCGACCCGCAGCCGCACCGTGTCACCCGGCGCCTTGGCCCGGATGGCGGTCACCGCGTCGGTGCTGGTGGCGACCGTGTTGCCGTCGATGGCGACGATGACGTCGTTCGGCTTGAGAATCTTCGCCGCCGGCAGGTCCGGTTGCACCTCGACCACCTCGGCGCCGGCGCCGAGGTTGGTGAACCCGAGCTCGCGGAGGGCGAGGACCTGGGCTGTGGTCTTGGAGTCGGCCATGGCCTCGACGTTCATGCGCTGGAACTGGTCGGCCGGCACCGTGCCCCGGACCTTGGTCTCGGGCAGGACCTCCACCGCCGGGTCCAGCCAGCCGGCCAAGGCCTCGTACGGGTTGACCCGTTCCCGTACGGAGACGGTGGTGTAAAACACCTTCCCCTGGGGAGGGTAGGAGGGATGGCCCTTCACCTCGATCACCGCATTGACGGCCCGGGCCGAGCCCGGCGCCAAGGTGTCGTAGGGCAGCTGCACGAAGCGGGCCGAGACGCCGACCGCGGTCAAGATCAGGCTGACGGTGAGGAGCGCGATCGCCCAGCGGCGCGACGAGGAGGGCCGAGGGCCGACCGGTCCCTCAGCCGGCTGCGAAGATAAGCTTTCGTCGGTCGTGTCCACGTTCCTCGTGAGCCTTGGCGTGGTGGCGGCGATGATCGCCGCCGTGGTCCACGTCGTCCTCAACGGCCCTGACCAGCCTGCCACGATCGGGCGACAACCGTCCCGCGCCAAAGCGGAGCCCAAGCGCCCGAAGAGCCGGCGTGGGCCCGCACCCGCCGCACTGACGGCCACCGTGGTTTCCTCACCGAGGCTGCCGGCGTTGGTCTCCCCCGGACCGGCCTTCGCCCTGCCAGACTCCGATATCATGCGCCTCCGCGTGCAGCCGGCGAAGCACACGACCCTGTGGGTGCGGATCCGGTCCGGGTTCGCCCTGATGGTGCTCGTGGCCGTGCTGGGTGCACTCCTGGCCCTCGCCATCGGCGGCATCGGGCTGGGCCTGGCGCTGCTCGTCCGCAGCGCCACGGGGTAGCGCCCTACCGCACCAGCTCCATCCGCACGACGTAGCGCTCAGCCGTCGACCCCAGGGGGTGGCAGGCGTACAGCGTGGCGGTGTAGGCCGGCGTCTGGTCGGCGATCCAGCTGTCGGCCGGCGTCACGATCAGGTGGCTCGTCACGCGGTAGACGGTGCGGGTGGTCCCCACGGTGAACACGACCTGGTCGCCGGGCTCCAGCTCGTTGATGCGCCGGAACGGCTCGCTGTGGGTGCTGCGATGGCCGGCGAAGACGGCATTGCCCATCTCGCCGGGCATGGCCGAGCCGGTCCAGTGACTCGGCCCCTTGTCGATGTTGTGGAGCGTCACCCCCTCGTAGAGGCGGTGCTTCAGCCCGATGGCGGGGATCTCGCCGGAGCCGATCTGGACGACCGCTTCGAGTGCGTAGGAGTCACGCGGGATCGGGATCGGCTCGGGGAGCGGAGGGCCGAGCGGCGGTGCGGTCGGGTCGGCGTAGAGGGACGGCGCCGGCGGGGGGTTGAACGCGGGGTTCGACGCCGGCACCGCAGGTCGGGCGTCGGTGATGACCTTGGGCGCCGGCGACGCGCAGGCGCCGGCGAGGCAAAGCACCGCGACCACCGAGAAGGCACGGACCCGCACGTGCGAGAGCATAGGAGCGTGCAACCCGCCCAGCGTCGCCGGGCCGCGGCCGTCGCCGGCCACACCGGGGACGCCGCGGCCGCACGGCGGCTGCTCCACGACGCCGACGCCGGCGTCCGGGCCACGGCCCTCGGGGCGCTGGGCCGGCTGGGTCAGGCCGGCGCGACCGAGGTGCGCGAGGCGCTGGCCGACCCCTCGCCCGAGGTCCGCCGCCGGGCCTGCCAGGTGGCCCTCGCCGTGGCCGGCGTCGATCTGGTGCCTGTACTCGACGATCCCGACCCCCGGGTGGTGGAGATGGCGGCCTGGGCCCTCGGCGAGCGGGGCGAGGCCGCCGGCCGGGCCGCGGTCGACCGGCTGTCGGCCGTCGCCGCCGGCCACGACGACCCCCTCGCCCGGGAGGCGGCCGTCGCCGCCCTCGGAGCCATCGGCGACGAGGGCGGGCTGCCGGCCATCCTCGCGGCCACGAAGGACCGGCCGGCGATCCGCCGGCGGGCCGTCATCGCTCTGGCGCCCTTCTCCGGGCCGGACGTCGATGCCGCGCTCGTGGAGGCGCTGAAGGACAGGGACTGGCAGGTGAGACAGGCCGCCGAAGACCTGAGTTGTGAGGGCTAGGTACCGCGTCAGGCAGCGTTCGCCTCGTAGGTGGATTGACTCTGAGCCGGCGTTTCGAGGTCAGCGTGGCGCCCAACAGTAGGTGGCGCTGCGGCCTCCGAGGTCGATGTGGAAGTCGGTGTTGTGGAAGCGCACGCCCTCTGGTCACCCGTAGGCCCTCCGCCCGCCGTGGCCTCAAGGGGAGGATCCACGCTTCACCCGGACCGAAAAGGCAAACCCGCCGTGAGACGGGGACGCAACGTCACCGGGGCCCACCGCTGGCCAGCCGGACTACCGAAGCACCAAGGAGAACACCATGAACACCCGACGCAGTACGCGGCTTCTCGTCGCGTCGACGCTGGCCGCAGGCTCCCTGCTGGCCTGTGCCTTCACAGCGCCGTCACCGACTCCGCCCCCAACCTCCTCGCCCAGCCGGCCGCCGGCTCGAGTACCGAACCCAACGGTGGCTACTTCATGGTCGCCGGGTCGCCGGGACAGGTGCTGACCCAGAGCGTGGCTCTGCGCAACGACGGCAACGCCCCGATCGACCTGCGTCTGGCCGGCGTCGACTCCGCGACCGCGCAGTTCGGCGGGTCGTCCTTCGCCCTGGAGAGCGACAAGCCGGTGCGGGAGGTCGGACGAACAATCGAGGCTAACTACCCACCTGCGACGTACTGAGTAGCTCGGGTGGGGCTCGCCATGCGGCTGGTGACGGGGTCAGGGAAACCGAATGATCCCGCTATGCGGCGACGGCCTCGGCGTACTCGCGCTGCTGGGCGTCGAGCGGGGTGTCGAGGAGCAGCGACATCATTCCGACCACGCCGTTCATCGGCGTGCGTATCTCGTGGCTCATATTGGCGAGGAACGCCGACTTCGCACGGGACGCCTGCACGGCGGCGTCTCGGGCTGCGGTCAGCGCCGCCCGGGTCTGGTCCCGGATCCCGACGTCGTGCATGCAACCGGTGATCCACGTGGTGCCGGCGACGGTTGTGGGCCATGCCCACATCTCGATATTGAGCAGGGTGCCGTCCCGGTGCAGGCCCACGAACTCGGTGTACTTGTTGAAAAGGTCCGACTCCCCGGTGGCGAGCAGGTCGGCCAGGGTCGCACGCCACTGCGGACGGTCGCCGGTAGGCATCATCAGCTCAACGGGGTCGCTCCCGATCGCTTCGGCCGCCGTCCAGCCGAAGAGGTCGGCGGCGGCGCCGTTCCACTCAATGATCCTGCCGCTGGAGCTGATCCCGACGAACGCGTCCCCGCCGCCATCGATGACGGCGCGCCACCGGCGATCCTCAAGTTCAAGGCGCTTGACCTCCTCACGGAGTCGGTCGGCGACGTCGGACGCCGTCTCAGCCACCGGCGGGTCTATATGGGAAGCCGGCCGCAGCTCGGCGAACGAGGGGCAACCCGCGGGAGGTGATGCCAGTGCGGTGGCGACGATGCCCAGGATGGTCTCGGGCTCTACCGGCTTCGGCAACAGGGTGACAACCCCCACATCGGCCGCCAACCGAATGAGCGCAGCATCAACGCTCCCGGCCGTCGTGAGGAGGACCCGGGTCCCCGCCAGGCGGGTGTCGGCACGAATGCGGCGGGCGAGCTCATAGCCCGAGATCGCGGGAAGGACGATGTCGCTGATGAGCACGTCGGGCCTGACCGTCTCCGCCAGCCGCAATCCTTCCTCTGCGTCGCTTGCGCCGTAGACCGTGTGGCCCTGGTGCTGCAGGAGGATCTCGATCAGCGCGCGGTCCCTCGGTCGGTCGTCGACCACGACGACGGTGACGCCGGAGGAGGCGGGACCTGCCTTGACGGCGCTATCGGCTGCCTTGACGGACACACTCCGCTCTACGGCGCTCCCGCCCCGGCGGTGGACGAATTGGGTGCCTTTGCCCCATAGCGCAGGATCGCCACCCAAGCCGGTCCGATCGAGGCCCCAGTTGTCGTCCATCGGCTCTCGGCCAACAGGCGCGGGACTGCGGAGCGCGGACTCACGTTAGGACTCGGCCGGCACGTGGCCGTCCTCGCTCGCTCGCTCGCTCAGTGAGCGTGCGCCCGACGCGCCAACGTCCCGACATCCATCAGCTGCCGCCCCAGGCACCCTTGGACTGAGTCGGCCGAGGATCCTCCCGGTCGGGGTGATGGGAGAGGAAGGCGGGCATGAGGTCGAACAGGTCCGAGACGGCCAGTGGGTCGCCGTTGCCGGTCTTGCCCGACCGGGCCGCGTCCAGGTCGGCGCCGAAGCCCGTGCCCCGTCGGTTGGCGTAGGCGGAGTAGAGGTCGGTGGCCACGAAGCGTTCCCTGATCTCGGCGATCTCCTCCGGGTCGGCCGCGTGGGTGCCGTTGAAGTACGGCTCCTTGTAGATGTACCTGTGGTCCACGCCCATGTCCGAGAGGGCGAAGGCCATCTCCTCGAGCATGGCCCCGTTGCCGGCCAGGTAGTAGCGCTTCGCCCCCAGCGTGGCCAGCAGGGGTGGCACCGACTCGCCGACGCGGCCCCGCAGTCCGGCCCACTCGGCGGTGGGCTGGGAGAGGGTGATGTGGTAGCTGAAGCTCGGATAGTCACGGGCCAGGGCGTCGAGCTCGTCGGTAAGACAGATGTCCTCGGCCAGACGCAGTCCCCACCACAGCGTGATCGGCCGGGCGTGGCCGTCGGCCAGCAGGCGACGGGCCAGGGAGTAGAAAGGCGCCACGCCCGTCCCGGTCGCGAACAGCTCAAGGCCCCGTTCGTCGTCGGGGGGGACCATCGACCGCCCGGTGGGACCACGGAAGGCCACCTCGTCCCCAGGACGCAGCGACGCCAGGTGCTGGGAAAGTGGCCCCTGGGGCACGACCCGGACCAAGAGGTCGAAGACCGGCTCGTCGGTCGGTGCGGAGAGGATGCAGTACGGGCTGCGCCGGTACCCCAGCCCCTCGAAGTGGGCCTCGATGCCGACGAACTGGCCGGGGTCGAAGTGGAACGGCGCTCCGTCGACGACCTCGAAGCGGACCTTGACCGTTCCTGTCGAGGTCAATGCCGCCACTGAGGTGACCCGAGCCCGTCGCCGGTACCGGGCCGAGTCGAACCACCGGCCCTCGGCCGCGCCGAGTGCCTCGATGGCCTCTGACTCCGTCCGGTGAGAGCCGGCTCGGGGCTTGTGGCCCTGGAAGTTTCCCGGCCGCAGCCGGGCACGGGCCTGCTCGCGGAGCTCCATCGTCATCCTGGCTGAGTCCATGACAGTCCTCTCTCCTTCTTGCGTCTCGTTCTGAACGCTCCGGCGCCGCCGCCAGCAGTGGTCGGCAGTCGTCGCCGATGAAGCTGGGAACCCGGTTCCCCGACAGCCTTGCAAGCATCGGCTGAGGCAACCTTCGGAGACATCTATGCCCGCCGCCGGAGCGGATCGTCCGGCCCGGGCGGCTCGTCCAACGCCGCCAGTACCCGCCGGACCAGCTGGTCCACACCGCTGACGTCGTCGAGGGCCTTCAGCTCGGCCAGGGTCTCCACCAGCGAGGCGTACAGGGGCGGGCAGTACGGGCAGGTCTCCAGGTGCTCCTCAAGGGCGCGGGCCTGGTCGGGAGGGAGCTCCCCGTCGATGTAGTCCGAAACCATGGAGCGGGCCAGGGGGCAGGACAGTTCGGTCATCGTGCTTCCTCCAGCAGACCGCGGTCGTCCTGGCCCAGAAGCGTGAACAGGGCCAGGCGGGAGCGGCGGATATTCGACTTGGCCGTGCCGAGCGGTATGCCGGTTGCCTCGGCGAGCTCGGACGCGGTCAGGCCCTGGCCGTCGTGGAGCAGAAGGGCGTTGCGGTAGCCCTCGGGGAGCTCGGCGAGCACGGCCTGCAGGGTCTGGGCATGCGAACGCCGGGCGGCGACCTGCGCCGGGTCCACGCTGTAGTCGGGGTCCTCCCAACGGGCCAGCAGCTCCAGCGGTTCGGCGTCGACCATCAGCGGCTTCGTTCGCCGACGCTCTTGGAGGCAGCGGTTCAGGGCGATGCGGTAGAGCCAGGTCCCCACTGCAGCATGTCCGGCGAAGCCGGCGAGACCCCGGTAGGCGTCGACCATCGCTTCCTGGATCACGTCCTCCGCGGCGTCGACACCGACGAGCTGGCGGGCCAATGCGAGGAGCCGGGGACCGTGGCGGCGGACGAGTTCCCCGAAGCTGGTCGTGTCCCCGGCCTTGGCTGCCTCGATCAGGTCGAGGTCGCTCAGGTCGTCCATCGTTCTTTAGATGCGCGCCGGAGCGAGAATGGATGCACCGGAGGGCAACGTTGTCTGACGCGGAACCTAGCTCGTCACCTCTCGGCGCCCATGAAGAGGACCTTCAACGAGTCGAAGGCCTCGAGACACTTGCCGGCGCCGAGGACGACGCACTCCAGGGGCGCCTCCACCAGGTGGACCGGTAGCGCGGTCTCCTCGGCCAGACGCTGGTCGAACCCCCGGAGCATGGCCCCGCCGCCGACCAGGTGGATGCCCTGCTGGATCAGGTCCTGGGCCAGCTCCGGCGGGGCGTGGCCGAGGCACTTGATGACCGACTCGACGATGGCCCGGACGTTCTCGTCGATCGCGTCGCGGATCTCCTCGGGCGACAAGATCGCCGTCTTCGGCAGTCCGCTCATGAGATCCCGCCCTCGCACCTCGGCCTTCACGTCGTCGGCCACCGGGGCGGCGGAGCCGATGGCCAGCTTGATCTCCTCGGCCGTGCGCTCGCCGATGGCCATCCCGTACTCGCGCCGGACGAAGGCCTGGATGGACGCGTCGATGTCGAACGAGCCGATCCGGATGGCCTCCAGGGCGACGATGCCACCCAGGCTGATCATCGCCGTCTCCGAGGTGCCGCCGCCGATGTCGACGATGAGGTTGCCGAGCGGCTCGTGGATGGGCAGGCCGGCGCCGATGGCGGCGGCCATGGGCTGGGCGACGAGCTGGGCGTCCATGGCACCGGCCTGGCGGGCCGCCTCCTTGACCGCCCGCCGCTCGACCTCGGTGATGGCCGACGGTACGCACAGGAGCACCCGGGGGCGCTGGAACCGGGACAGACCGGCCCGCTGGAGCAGCAGCCGGATCATGCGCTGGGTGATCTCGAAGTCGGTGATGGCCCCTTGCCGGAGCGGCCGAACCGCTTGTATGTAACCGGGTGTGCGGCCGATCATCTGCCACGCCTGGTGCCCCATGGCCAGCACGTCGTGGGTCTCGACGTTGAGGGCGATCACGGTGGGCTCGTTGAGGACGATGCCCCGGCCCTTGGCGTACACGAGGGTGTTGGCCGTCCCGAGGTCGATGGCGAGGTCCCTAGCCAGGGCGCGGCCCCCCTCGCGGCTCCGGTGGGCGGTCGCCACCCGGCCGGCGATCGTCGCGGATCGGCGGACGGGCCCGCGGCGGCCGGTCCTGCGGTGACCCCGGCGCCAGCGCGTCGAGCTCGCGCTCGAAGTCCCGGATGTGGGCCTCCATCGAACCGGGCTGGCGGCTGCGGATCCACAGGACGAGGCACCCCAAAAGGCTCAGCCCCACGGCGATGCCGAGGAAGACGAGCGCGTTCACGACGCCGGCACCTCGTCGACGGGGTGGGCGCAGTCCGACCAGTCCTCCCCGCCCTCCCACGCCTCGCGCTTCCAGATCGGCGCCGTCGCCTTCAAGGTGTCGATGCAGAACCGTGCCGCGTCGAAGGCCTCCGCCCGGTGGGGGGCCGAGGCGGCCACCACCACCGAGGCCTCGCCGACGGCCAGCAGGCCCGTCCGGTGCAGCAGCACGAGCCGCCGCACCGTCGGCCACCGCACCCGGGCCTCGGCGGCGATAGCCGCCAGCCGGGGTGTCACCTCTTCGGCGTAGGCCTCGTACTCCAGCGACCGGACGCCCGGCCGGCCTTCGGAGTGGTCACGGACCGTCCCGGTGAAGACGACCGCCCCGCCGCAGTCGGCGCGCTCGACGAACGCAGCCACCGCGCCCATCGGAAGGGCGTCGGCGGTGATGCCCACCCAGTCGTCCCGGCCATCCGGGGGGTCGAGGCCCACGGGGGAATCCTACTGGGGGGGCGAAGTCCGCAGGTGGGAAGGGCCGCGTAAGGTGGATCCCGATGGAGTTCGTCGAGCCGGAAGACGGACCGCAGCTGTACCGCGAGCCCCCTCCGCCGGACGACCGCCTCTGGCGGCACCCGTCCGAGATGAGTCTCATGCGGCCGTCGCCCCGGCGCCAGCTGTGGGTGGTCGCCATCGCCTCCGCCCTGGCGGCCAGCGTCCTGTCGACCGGCCTGGCGGTCGTCGCCGGCAATCTCCTCGACGCCGGCGGCCACAACGGCCCGGTGGACACGAGCGGTGTGCTGTCCGTCCCGACGCTGGTCGGGACCCGGGCCGACGTCGTCGCCATCGCCGAGCGGGTCCGGCCCGCGATCGTCCAGCTGAAGCTGGGCCGCAGCGGGAGCGGGTCAGGCGTCATGTTCCGCGCCGACGGCTATTTGCTGACCAACGCCCACGTCGTCGACGGCGCCAGCTCCGTCACCGTGGTCCTCGCCACCGGGCGGGAGGTGCCGGCCAAGGTCGTCGGCTCCGACCGGGCCAGCGACACTGCGGTGGTCAAGGTCGAGGGCGGCCCCTTCCCGGTCGCCGAGCTCGGCACCAGCGCCGGCCTCAAGGTCGGCCAAGAGGCCATCGCCATCGGCTCGCCCCTGGGCCTGAGCGGCGGCCCGTCAGTGACCGTCGGCGTGGTCAGCGCCCTGCACCGCACGGTGCGGACCCGCACGGGCGAGAGCCTGGTCGACATGGTGCAGACCGACGCCCCGATCGCCCCGGGGTCGTCCGGCGGCGCCCTCCTCGACGCCGGCGGGCGGGTCATCGGGGTGACCACGGCCGTCGCCACCACCGACGCCGGCGCCGAGGGGTTCGGTTTCGCCGTCCCGATCGAGGCCGCCCGCTCCGCCGCCGAGCAGCTGCTGGCCACCGGCAGCGTCGTGACCGTCTGGCTGGGCGTGGAGGGCACCGACCTCGACGGGGCGACCGCCCAGGAGCTGAACCTGGCCGGCGGGGCGCTGGTGGAGCGGGTGATGGCCGACAGCCCCGCCGAGAGGGCGGGGCTCGCCCCACGGGACGTGATCGTGAGCGTGAACGGCAAGCCGGTCACGTCGATGGGCATGCTGGTGGTCGCCGTTCGCTCCCATCATTCCGGCGACGTCTGCACCGTGGAGATCGTGCGGGACCACGAGCACCGACCCATGATGGTCACCGTCGCCGAACGGCCACCCGGTTCGTGACGCCCGCTGCGCAGGGCGAAGAAGGTAAGGCCCCGGTGGGGCCTACGATGAGCCGGTGAGCAGCTCAGGCCCGGAGGGCGGCAACCCCTTCGAGGGCCTCCCGATGTTCGGCGACCTCGCCAAGATGTTCAGCAAGCAGGGCCCGGTCAACTGGGACATCGCCCGCCAGACCGCCACCTGGCTGGCCACTGACGGGAAGACCGAACCCAACGTCGACCCACTGGAGCGGATCCGCCTCGAGGAGCTCGTCCGGGTGGCCGACCTCCAGGTCAGCGCGGCGACCGGGCTCGACACGTCCATCGCCGGCGGCGTCCTGAGCATCCTCCCGGTGTCCCGGGGCGACTGGGCGCTGCACAGCCTGGAGGCCTACCGGCCGTTCTTGGAGCGCCTCGCCGTCTCGCTGTCCACCGCCGGCGACGATGACGACGACCCCGCCGACCCCGCCACTGCGCTCATGGGGGACCTGGGCAAGATGCTCGGGCCGGTGCTGCTCGGCATGCAGTCGGGCTTCATGCTCGGGCACCTCGCCCGGCGGGCGCTCGGCCAGTACGACCTCCCACTCCCTCGCTACCCGGCCGATCAGCTCCTGGTGGTCCCGGCCAACCTCGACGCCTTCGCCGAGCAGTGGAGCCTGGTGGCCGACGACCTGCGCCTCTGGGTCTGCCTCCAGGAGGTCACCCACCACGCCATCCTCGGCCGGCCCCACGTCCGCGCCCGGCTGGAGCACCTGATCAACGAGTACGTCAGCCGGTTCGAGGTCGACCCCGAAGCCCTCGAAGCCAGCCTGGGCAACATCGACCCCACCGACGCCGGCGCCCTCCAGAGCATCCTGGGCAACCCGGAGACGCTGCTCGGCGCCATGCGCACGCCCGGCCAGCAGGAAACGTTGAGTCGCATCGAGACCCTCACCGCGGTGATCGAGGGCCACGTCGACCACGTGATGGACACCGTCGGCCGGGGGCTCATCGGCTCCTATGGCCAGCTCACCGAGGCCCTGCGCCGGCGGCGGGTCGAGGCCACCGACGGCGAGCGCTTCGCCGCCCGGCTCCTGGGCCTGGAGCTCGGCCGGGGCCAGTACGAGCGGGGGGCGGCGTTCGTGCGGGGCGTGGTCGAGCGGGCCGGCGAGGACGGGCTGGCCCGCCTGTGGGAGACCGAGCGGGAGCTGCCGACGCCGGCCGAGCTCGACGCCCCGGGCCTCTGGCTGGCCCGCATCGACCTGCCCGACTAGTCCGCCGTCTCCGAACTGGCTGCAGTGACGTGCCTATAGGCACGTCACTGCAGCCAAATCAAGGGGAGACGTGGTGGTGGTGCTCCAGCGCCCGGAGGCCGGCGAGATAGGACG
>JAHFUP010000021.1 GCA_023265025.1 Acidimicrobiia bacterium
CACCATGTACGGCGTCTCCTTGCCCCGCCAGGCGCTGACGACCGGGATGAGCCCGAGCACCGGCACCCCCGGGGCGACGCGCTCGAAGTCGTCCTTGCTCTTCACCGAGTCGTCGAGGAAGTCCCGGAGGAAGGCGATGCCGACACCGAGGACGAGGCCGAGGGCCAGCCCGATGAGGCCGCTGCGCACCGGCTTGGGCTCGACGGGCGAGGTCGGCGCGGTCGCCGGCGTCACCATCTGGGCGCCGCCCTGCTTCAGGGCCCCGTCGACCTGGAGCTGGTCGAGCTTCTGCTTGAACAGGGCCTGGGCGGCGACGAGCGACTCGCGCTGGGGCCCGGAGGCGGCGTCGACCTGCTTCTGGAGGTCGGCGATCTTGGTCTGGACCTGCTGGCTGGCGGCCAGCACGTCGTCGACCGCCGACTTCCGGCGGTACTCGATGTAGGCCGTGGCGTAGGCGTTGGCGAAGGTCGCCGCCCGCTGCGGGTCCGTGCTCTTGGCCACCACCTGGATGATGTCGGTCGGCCCGTCCGGGCGGGCGGAGACCTTGGGCGCGGAGCCGAGCTGGGCCCGGACCGCGGCCCGGACCGGCTCGCTCTGGAGGATCCGGATCTCGTTCTGGACATCCCGGTTGGGGTCGCTGCGGATGCCGCTGTTGGGGTCGAAAAGCGTCTCGCTGGTCCGGGGCTGCAGGAGCATCTCCGCCTTCCCGGCGTAGACCGGCGTCTTCAGGAGGGAGATCACCAGCGTCGGGACCGCGATAAGCAGGGCGACCACCAGGATCATGGCCTTCTGCCGGCGGAGGAGATCGAGATAGTCCCGTAGGCCCAGCTCGCCCTCATGCCCCCGATCCATTCACCGAACTCTAACGCGGCACCCCCGCAAGACCCGTGCCATCGGTGATCGCCGACTACCCTGGCGCGCCTTGAGGGAGTGTCCGTCGGGATGGTGAAGCTCGAAATCCTGTTGGCGTCCCTCGTCCTGCTCTGCGGGCAGGTCGTGGTCTGGCGCCGCCGCGACAACATCCTCGGCTACCTCCAGGGCGGCCTGTTCTTCGCGTCGATCCTGGTGCCGGTCCTCTTCACGACGATCATCGACAACAGCGATCCGTTGGTTGTCGGGCTGTACGCGCACATCCTCGTCGTGGGCGCGACCGGGTACCTCGCCGGGCTGCTCTACGGGGCGCTGATCGGCCAGCGCCAGCGCCTGCCCGCCGTCACCTTCGGCCGGCTCCTGGGTGAACGCATTCCGTACGCGTTCACCAGGCGGGCCCGGGTCATCGCCTTCGGCGCGCTCGGCGCGCTCGGCCTGAGCTTCGTCCTCCTCGGCTACGTGCCGTACCTCGCCGCCGACAGGGTCGGGGCGAAGTACGGGATCGGCATCTACCGCGCCGGCCTCGAGCGCGGCGCTCTCGTCTTCCACCTGGCCCTGCGGATGGGCAGCACGATCCTCCCGGTGGTGCTGGCGCTGTGGGTCCGCCGGCGCCGGGGGCTCGACCTGCTCCTGGCCGGCGCGGTGTGCCTCGGCCTGCTCCTGACCCTCAGTCGGGGGAGCGCACTGCTCGGCCCGCTCGTCTTCGCCATAGCCCTGATGGTCAGCCGGAACTGGCGACCGTGGCAGGTGGTTGCCATCGTCTGCGCAGGCTTCGTCTCGGCGACACTGGTCAACGAGCTCATCCAGGTGGCCCGGCCGACCACGAGCGCATCGTTCTCGACGAGAGTGGCGTCGTCGGCGCCGGACCTGTCCGACCATCTCGGTTTTCTGAACGGCTTCAGGGTGACCGGGGGGGAGCACGTCGGGCTGCGGCCCATCATCGCCGGGATGAGCCTCAGGAAGGGCCAGTTCAACCCCTCCTCGTACGCGTTGCGTATTCGGACCGGTGTCGTCGACTCGGGAGAGTTCGCGTCGGGTGGGCTGCGCCTGCCGGCGCCCTTGTGGGGCTATGCCTCGTTCGGCTTCCTGGGCGCCGCTGTCTGGTCGTTCATCTCCGGCGCGTTCGTCGGCTGGGGTTCGACCGTGGTGCGGCGGTTGTTGACGCCCGTCCAGGGCCACCCGGGTCAGGCGCTGAACCTGATCCTCGGCTGGGTCTTCTTCCAGGGCACGTTCGCCATCCTCACCGACTTCTATTTCCCCGAGCGCGTGGAGATCGTGAGCCTCGCCATCGCCGCCGCCCTGTGCTGGGCCAAGACGATGCGCCTCCCACCCGAGGACGATCCGGCGCCGGTCGCGGCACGAGTCGTCGCCGTCGGGGCAGGAAGTGGCTGAGGCCCGCCTGCCGGCGCCGCGCCGGACGCTCGGGGTCGTCGTCGTGCACAAACCGGACCGAGCAGTCGCCGACCTGCCGGCGGTACGCGACCTCCTCGACCAGGTGGACGAACTGCTCGTCGTGCTGAACGGCGGCGCTGATGCGTCCTCGCCAGCCTTCGCGGCCGGACCGCGGCGCTGGATCGCGTTCGACACCAACCGCGGCACCGCCGCGGCATGGAACGCCGCCGTGGGGGCGGCGGCCGACTCGGGCTGCGAGCTCCTGTTCATCCTCGACCAGGACAGCGTGATCCACCGGGGCGCAGTGGATGCCGCGCTCGCGGTGATCGCCGCACCCGGCGTCGCCGCCGTCGTGCAGCCTGCTCGGAAGGACATCCTGCGGCTCGACCCCTTCCCCTGGAACACCGTGGCGTCGGGGTCGCTCCTCGATGTCGCGGCAGTGCGAGCCGTGGGTGGCTTCGACGAGAGGCTCTTCGTCGACGAGGTCGACCACGAGGTTTTTTCCCGCCTGATCACGGCCGGCTACGAGGTGAGACAGCTCCCGGCCCCCACCATCGCCCACCAGACGGGGTCACCGCGCCACATCAGCGTGCTCGGCCGGCGGGCCGTGGTGTCCGGCCACGGGGCCCGCCGCCGTCGCCTCCAGGGCTTCAGTGCCGGCGTCCTGGCCCGCCGCTATGCGCGGCACGAGCCGGCCACCGCGGCCCGGCTTCTCCTTCGGCACGCGCTCACCGCCGCGAAGGACGCCGTCGCCGGCGAGGGACGGGCGGGACGGGCGCTCGTCTCCGGCCTCGTCGCCGGAGCCTCCACCGGGCGACCGCCCAACCGCGCCGCGGAACGGGCATGCCCCTACTGCGAGGGCGACCTCGTCGGTCGCTTCGGCGGTGTCGCCGACTGGCTGTTCGGCACCGGCGAGCGCGGCGACGTCTATTGGTGCACCGAGTGCGGAGCCCTCGCCGCGGGGCACGTACCCAGTCCCGGTGCGTTGGCCTCGTGGTACGCGAGGTACTACACCCACGCCACCGAGCCCGAGCGGCACCGCGCGTGGTCCGGCGTCTGGCCCACGCAAGCCCGCCGGCGGGAGATAGACGCCCTCCACCGCTTCCTGAGCCCGCCCGGTGCCACCGGCCGGTTCCTCGAAGTCGGCACCGGGGCGGGGACGCGGCTGGTCGAATTCGCGGATGCGGGGTGGGACGTCGTCGGCCAGGACCTCGACCCGAAGGCGGGGCACGCCGCGGTCGAGCGCGGCATCGTGGTCCACCGGTGCCCGGTCGAGAACCTCGTCGGAACGATCGCCCACTTCGACCTCATCGGGCTCAGCCATGTGATCGAGCACGCCGTGGAGCCGGCAGAGCTGCTCGCGGCGTGCCGTGCCCTCTTGGCCCCCAATGGCCGTATTTGCGTCATCGCGCCCAACGCAGCGGGGCTCGGTCGCCGGTTGTTCGGGCGTTGGTGGTACGGGCTCGACCAGCCCCGGCACCTCGCCATCCCCACCCTCGAATCCCTCGAGCGGCTCGGCGTCCGCTGTGACTTGGACGTGGTCGCGGCACGGTCGGCGGCGGCCAACGCCGCCGTCGTCCTCGGCGGCTCGCTGGCGCGTCCGGTCGAGAACCGCCTCCCCGCGGGGCGCCTCCGGCGGGCCGGCGGCTTCTGCGCCCACCTCCTGGGCCAGGCGATGGGACGGGCGGCAGTCGTCGTCGACTCCCGACTCGGGGAGGAGGTCGTCTGGCTCGGGCAACCACGCCGTCCATGAAGCGCCCGGAGGGCGTGAGCTTCGTCGCCAATAGCATGGCCAACCTCCTCGTCGGCGCGGCGGCGATGGGATATGCGGTGATCGTCCCCGCCATGGTTCTCCGACGGTTCGGGACAGGCGAGTACGGGGTGTGGTTCCTCGCTTTCCAGATAGCCGCGTACGTCCTGCTGCTCGACCTCGGCTCGCAGGCCGTCGTCGCCAGCGAAGTGGCGGGCTCCCCCACCCAGGAACGGGCCGCCCGGCTCACCACCGCGGCGATGGTCTCCCAAGCCGGCCTGGCCGCGGCGCTCGTCGGCGCGGGAGCCGCATGGGCCATGCTCACCGGCCAGGGGGAGCTGGCTCGCCACGTCGCCATCCTCGGGATCGCCGCCACCGTGTCGCTCCTCGCATCCACGGTGCGGGCCTGGTTCGGTGGACTGCAACGAGCCCACGTCCCGGCGGTGTGGCTCATCGCCGCCCGGGTGAGTGCGCTCGCCGGCCTCGGGTTGGCGCTCGCCGCCCACAGCGATCTGGTCACCCTGACCGCGGCGGTGGCCCTGCCCCAGCTCGTCGTCCACGGTGCGCTGCTCCTGTGGGCCCGCCGGCCGCCCTCGCCGTGGGCCCGCCCGGACCGGGCTTCCTTCCTCCGGCTCGTCCAGACGAGCTCGCCGTTGGCGGTCTGGACCGTCGCCGGTGTGTTCATCGCCGGCGTGGACGTGTTCACGGTCCGGATCGTCGACCCGTCCGAGGTCGGGAGGTTCGCCGTCGCCCTGCCGCTCCTGGCCATCCCGACCGGGATCGTGACCGCGGCCATGACCGCGTGGATCCCCCGGGTCTCCGCCGCCGAGGCGGCCCAGGTACAGGGAGGTCGCGAGATGACGCTCGACGGGACCGCCTACGCCGCCGCCGCCTTGTCGATCGGATTGATCTTCTTCGGCGGGTACGCGGACGCCATCGTCAGGTTGTGGGCCGGGCCCGGGCGGTGGGACGCGGCAGCCACGTACCTGCGGATCCTGTACGTCGCGTCGTGCGTGCGATTCGTCTTCATCCCGTGGAGCGTGCTGGTCGTCGTCCGGGGCGAGCAGCGCCTGATCACGTTCGGGCCGCTCACCGAGGCGGTGGTGAACGTCGGCGCATCCCTGGTCCTCGGCCTGTGGTTGGGCGCCGTCGGGGTGGCCGTCGGGACGCTCGCCGGCGCCCTCGTCGCCGCCGTCCTCTACCTAGTCAAAGGGATCGGCCGCACGGCGGCGTCCGGGGTCACTGCCTCCGACCTCACCCGGGCGGCGGCGACGGCGTGGCCGGCGACCGCCGGTGCGATCGGCGTGACCGCTCTCGACGTCGCCGGTGCGCCGGCGGGATGGCGAGCCCTGTGTGCGGTCCTGGCCGCCGGCGTGGGCGTCCGGTGGCTGCGCCGGCGCCAGCCGAGTTAGCGGCGGGGCCGGCGGCAGGTGGCGGCGAGCCCGACACAGCGGTCGGGGTCGAGGCGCGGATCGTCGGGGGCGAGCCACTCGATGTCCTCCGGGCCCCACTCCCGGCCCGACCGTCGCCGGCCGATGCCCTCCCGGTAGCGCTGCAACCGGTCGGGCGCCACCTCGCGTGCGAACGCAACGGCGGCCCGCACGAGCGGCGGCCGGTTCGTGGGCAGCCCGATGGACGCAATCGCCTCGGCCGGCAACATGCGGAAAAGGAGCGTCACGTCGTCGAAGGCGCCGCGGAGCAGGGCTTCGAGCGCCGGCGGCGTGAACTCCATGACGTGCGAGCGGGCGAGGAGGGAGCCGGCCGGCATGTGGTCGCGCGACCACAGCCGGTTCGGCGTGCCGACGAAGCAGACGCCGTCGTCGCGGATGAAGGCCGCCATGGTCCCCACCATGGCGAAGGGGTCGGTCACGTGCTCGACCACCTCGGAGCTGAAGACGACGTCGTAGGACCGGGGCGGCAGCTCGGGGGGCGGCGGCCCCATCAGGTCGGCGACGAAAAACCGGACGTCCTCCCGGCCGTAGGCGGCCCGGGCGTACTCGACGGCCGCCGGCGAGCCGTCGGCTCCGTCGTAGGACCCGCCGGCGGCGGTCACGAATGCCGAGCCGTACCCGGTGCCGCAGCCGAGGTCGAGGAACCTCGCGCCGGGCCGGACGAGGTGGTCGGCGGCCCACTTGTAGACACCGTTGTGGCCGGCAGAGAGGATGTCCCTGGAATCCGACGGCACGTGGCGGTCATGGCCGTCGGCTGTCGCCAGATCCGGCCGTGCCTCCTGCTTCATGCGGGTGCATCCTAGGCCGGGAGAGGGACCGCCTGGTGGCTTCAAATATCAGCCGCACGAGTGCGACCCCATGTGGTGCCCATAGCGCCGACCCGGTAGCTTCGACCCTGTTCACATGGCATCGGAACCGCTGGCGCCCCAATCCAAGGTCATGCCGCCCACCGAGAATCCGCTGGCCGACGCGTACCTGCGGGTCTGCAAGCGGTGCCTCATGCGGGGCACGTACCGCACGCCGGCACGGGTCGAGGGCCGCAACCGCTGGTACCTCTACGCCGCCGCCGCCGGCCTGGTGAGACCGTTCGGCTTCGAGTTGGTTCGGCGGATCGACCCGAAGGAGCGCGACGAGGGCCGGAACTTCACGACCGACGCCGACACGATGATCGGGTCACAGCGCCTCGACAACCTGCAGGCCTGCGTGGTCGACGTCATCCGCAGGAACGTGCCCGGCGACCTCATCGAGACGGGGGTGTGGCGGGGCGGGGCGTCGATCTTCATGCGGGCCGTCCTGCACGCATACGCGATCACGGACCGCACCGTGTGGTTGGCCGATTCCTTCCAAGGGCTGCCGAAACCCGACCCCGAGCGATACCCGGCGGACGCCCACGACACGCTGTGGGCGGCCAGCGCGCTCGCCGCGTCCGTCGACGAGGTGAAGGCCAACTTCTCGGCCTACGGCCTCCTCGACGACCAGGTGCGGTTCCTCGTCGGCTGGTTCAAGGACACGCTGCCGACGGCGCCGGTCGACCGGCTCGCCGTGCTTCGCCTCGACGGCGACCTGTACGAGTCCACGATGGACGCGCTCACCGCGCTGTACCCGCGCCTGTCGGTCGGCGGCTACGTCATCGTCGACGACTACGGGGCGATGGAATCCTGCCGCAAGGCGGTCGACGACTTTCGTGCCGACCGGGGCATCGACGACCCCGTCGAGCGGATCGACTGGACGGGCGTGTTCTGGCAGCGGAGCCGCTGAACAGTTTCCGCAGTGTGAACATTCGGTATTAGTGCGACTTATGCGCGGTCCGGCACCCCGCGTCGGCTATCTTTACGCCTGGTTTGGGCGGCCCTAAGAGCCCGACAGCTCTCGAAGGCGTACATCCAAGGAGCAACGCGGGATATGCATGAGGACTGGGTGCTGGTCGCAGAGCCAGCGGGGGCGGCGGGCGTCGTCGAGCCGTCGCTCTCGGACCAACGGCCTCCGGCGATCGTCCCCGTGCCGGCGTCGGGTCGGGCGTGGCCGGGCAAGCGGGTCATCGACATCCTGGGGGCGTCGGCTCTGCTCCTGCTGACCCTCCCCCTCCTCCTGCTGATGGCCGTCCTGGTGAAGGCGACATCGCCGGGGCCGATCTTCTTCCGGCAACGGCGGGTGGGTCGGGGCGGCACGGAGTTCCGGATGTTCAAGTTCCGCACCATGCACATGCACTCCGAGGCGCGGCTGCGCTCCGACGCCGCCCTCCACGACCTCTTCATGCGCAGCGGCCACAAGATCCCGTCCCACCTCGACCCTCGCATCACCCGTGTGGGCAAGCTCCTGCGCCGGCTCAGCCTCGATGAGCTGCCCCAGCTCCTCAACGTCCTCCTCGGGGATATGAGCATCGTCGGCCCGCGGCCCGTGGAGCGGACGCAGCTGGACCGGGACTACGGCGGCTATGCGCCGATCTACCTCGCTCTGCGCCCCGGGCTGACCGGGCTCTGGCAGGTGAGTGGCCGCAGCACCGTGCAGTTCCCCGAGCGCGCCGAGCTCGACGGTCAGTATCTCCGGGCGTGCGGCCCCTGGATCGACGCCAAGATCCTCCTTCGCACCCCGCTCGTCGTCCTGACCGGGCTGGGCGCCGACTAGTGCCCCATCAGGTGACGTTGGCGATGCTCAGGCAGAGTCAGGGGCGCCGCTGGCAAGGCCACAGGACGAAGGCTCACCATTTCGTGCGTCAAGGACGAGAACGCAGCCAGCGGCGGTCCTGGCCGGCGTGAGCGCGGCGGACGTCGCCTGATGGGGCACTAGTTGGCCACGCGCCGTCCGGCGAGCGTGGCCGTGTGCCACGAGTGGCTGGCCGCCCGGCACGGAAGCGAGAAGACGTTCGAGGCGATGGCGGGAGCGCTCCCCACCGCCGATGTGTACGGGCTGACCTGGAACCCGGAGTCGGGGTTGAACCTCGCCGGCCGCCCCGTGACGAGCACCTTCCTCAATCGTCTTCGCCCGCTGCGCGGCCGGCGCGCCCTCCAGCTGCCCCTCATGCCGCTGGCCTGGCGCTACGCGTCCCGGCGTGACTACGACCTCGTCGTCACGTCAAGCCACGCCTGCGCGAAGGGCTTCCGTCCGGGGCGACAGGCGCTGCACCTCTGCTACTGCTACACGCCCATGCGCTACCTCTGGCTGTCGTCGATCGACACCCGCCGCCGACGCAGCACGGTCACCGTCCCGTTCGAGCGCCTCATGCGGGCGTGGGACCTGTCGTCGGTGGCCTGGGTCGACGAGTTCGCTGCCATCTCCACCGCGGTCCAGGCGCGGATCGGGGAGTTCTACAACCGGCCGGCGACGGTCATCCATCCCCCGGTCGACACGGACCATTACACCCCGGGCCACCGAGGCGACGGCGGGTACGCACTGTCCGTCTCGCGGATGGTGCCCTACAAACGCCTCGACCTGGCCATCCGTGCGTGCCACCGTGTGGGCCACCCGCTGGTCGTGGCCGGCGCCGGCCCCGCAGAGGTGGAGCTGCGGGCGCTGGCCGCCGGCCTGGCCGCCGACGTCCGCTTCGTGGTCGAGCCGGACGATGACCAGTTGCGCGAGCTCTACCGCTCCGCCGACGTTCTCGTCTTCACGGCTGAGGAAGACTTCGGCATCGTTCCCGTCGAGGCCCAGGCATGCGGGACGCCGGTCGTCGCCCTCAGCCGGGGCGGCACACTGGACACCGTGCTCCCGGGGACGACAGGCGTACTGGTCGACGAGCTGGATGTGGACGAATTCGCGGCCGGCGTCGAGCGGGCCCTGAACGCCGGGCTCGCGCCCTCGGACTGCCGCAGGAACGCCGAGCGGTTCTCGGCGTCGAGGTTCCGGAACGAGTTCCTCGACTGGGTCATAGGGTCGGCCGAGGCGCGCGGCGTCGCCGTCGACGACCCGCGCACCGCCGAGACGGTCTAGTGCCGCCTGCGGAACCGACCGTGGTCCTGGACTGCCGCTGGCTCGGCATCGGCGGTCCGGGGCGCACGACAGAGCTCGTGCTCAGAGGCATGGCGCAGGGGCCGCCCGCCGGCCGGTGGATCCTGTGGGGCGCCGAAGCGGCGACGAGGGCGATCGCCTGGCCGGGCGCCGATATCCGACCCATCGCCACCGACCCCCGGATCTGGCTGGGTCAGCGCCACGCGTTCGACGTCCCCAAGGGGGACTTCCACGTCTTCATGCACCAGCAACGACCGTTGCGGCGGCTGCCCGCGGTGACGTTGATCTACGACACCATCGCCCTGCGCTACGGATCCAGCCGACCGGGCCGCCAGCTCAAAGGGGCGTTCATGCGCGCCGTCGCCCGGACGTCGCACCGCATCCTGACGATCAGCGAGCACTCCCGAGCTGGGATCGAGCGGGATCTGGGTGTTCCGGCGGGCCGGATCGAAGTCCTGCGGTTCCCCTTCGACGACGCGTTCGTGGCGCGGGTGCACGAGGCGCGGCGGGCGGCCGAGCCGGTGGACGCGGCCTTGTTCGTGGGCGGGTTCCTTCCCCACAAGAACCTCCCCCGGCTGTTGCCGGCCTTCGCGGCGACGGCGTTCTGCCGGGACGGCGGGCGGCTGATCCTCGTCGCCGGCACTCCCGGGCAGGCGGCGGCGATGTTCGACGGGCTGGACGCCCACCAGCGCGAGTTCGTCGACATCCGCCACTCGTGCAGCCAGGCGGAGATGGACGGGCTTTTCGCCACCTGCCTGTTCCTGGTCCAGCCGTCGCTCGAGGAGGGGTTCGGCCTGCCGGCGTGGGAGGCCATCTGCTGCGGTCTCCCGATCTGTGTCAGCGACGGCGGGTCGCTGCCGGAGGTCACCAGCGGCTTCGCCGACCCGTTCCCGGCCCGCTCCGTGCCGGCGATGATCGAGGCACTGGACGCGTGTGCCGACGCGGCCCGCCGGCCCGACGACGCGGCACGGGCCCGACGGGTGGCGTCGCTCCGGGAGCGGGCGCCGACCGTCGAGGCGTTCGGGTCGCAGTTCCGGGCCGCGGTGGCCGGCTGCGCGGCGGCGACAACATGACCGGGCATTCCGGGTCGACGCGCCGCAAGGCGGCGGTGGCGACTGGTCTGCTGGGCCGCCACTACTCCTATCCCGGCCAGCGGGCCTTCTCGCTGGCGGCGCGTGGCCTCCGCCGGTACCCGCCACCGGGCGAGCTCGTCTACGCCGATGCCGACGGCTACACACGCGTCGCCGATCTCCGCGACCACATGGAGTCGCTGGTCTTCGTGGGCCGCCACCGGCTGCCCAAGCCGGTCATGGTCGAGGTCCGGCCCGGCGACTGGGCCATCGACATCGGCGCCAACGTCGGCTCCGTCGCCGGGCAACTGTGCCGGGCGGTCGGGCCCGGTGGGCTGGTCTGGGCGTTCGAGCCGATCCCCCGCAACCTCGACCGCCTGCGGAACCTGATGCAGGTCAACGACCTGCATCAGCTGCACATCTTCACCAGCGCGCTCGCCTCGTCCGCGGGGACGGCGACGATCAGGTTGGCCGGCGAGGGGTCGTCCGGCCACGCGTCGTTCACCGCGTCGTGGATCGACGATGGCCACCTGGAGGTGACGACCGAGCGCCTCGACGACCTGACCGCGGACGTCGACGACGACCGGCCGCTGCGGCTGGTCAAGCTCGACGTCGAGGGCTTCGAGGAGGAGGTCCTTCGCGGCGCCGAGCAGACGCTCCGCCGGTTCCGCCCGTTCGTCCACTGCGAGTTCAACGACATCATCCTGCGCGACGCCGGCTCGTCGTCCCGTCAGCTCCTGGCCGCCTTCGCCGAGCTCGGTTACCGCGTCGCGCCGCGCTGGCGCCGGCGGGGCGAGCGACTCGACGGACGCAACGTCGACCTGCTGATGGCACCGTGACGGACACCGCGGTGGTCATCGTGAACTACCGAACCATGGCGCTGACCACGGCCGCCGTCGAGTCCGTACTTTCCGAGCCCGAGGTGACGGAGGTGGTGGTCGTCGACAACGCCTCCGGTGACAGCAGTGCGGAGCACCTCCGCACGGCGTTCGCCGGCCGACCGGTGCAGGTGCTGGAGTCGGACTGGAACCGGGGGTTCGGCCCGGCGGTGAACATGGCCGCCGCCGCGTGCGAGGCGCCACTGCTGCTGATCCTCAACAGCGACGCCACCGTCACGCCCGGAGCCGTGGGCCTCCTGGCCCGGGCCATCGTCGCCGACGAGCGCGTGGGGATCGTCGCGCCGGCGGTGTACCAGGCGGACGGGACGACCGTGCAGGCCGGCGCCTACGGCCGGCTCCCGACGCGCCGCGACGTCCTGCGCAGCAACGGCTGGGTGAGCCCGCGGGCCGACGATGTCCGCGACGCGTCGGCCCCTGGCTGGGTGTCCGGCGTAGCCATGCTGGTGCGGCGGGCGGACTTCGTGGCCCTTGGCGGGTTCGACGAGACCTTCTCGATGTACCTCGAGGATGTCGACCTGTGCCGGCGGATGGCCGAGGCCGGGAAGGTCGTGCGGCGTGAGCCCGCGGCCGGGGTCGTCCACGCCGGCGGGATGAGCTGGCGGTCCCGCCGGGACCGGACGCGCCGGTTCCACGAAAGCAAGCTGCACTACTTCGAGAAGCTTGGGGCCACCAGCGCGGAGTTGCGGTGCGTGCGCGTCGTCGGTGCCATCAAATCGCGCCTGGTGCGCGACTGAGCGATCGACCCGGGTCAGTTGAAGAACCCGGTGATGAGCACGGCCACGGGGATTCTCCGTCGCCGGCAGGCCAGCGGCGCCGCGTGGAGATCCACCGTGCTGCCGCCCGCCAGGCCCACGATGCCGCCCGTGCCCCACCAGACTGCGTCCTGCCGCTGAGAGCGGCCGGCGTCAGGAGATCCAGCCTGCCACGTCGAAGATCACGTGCGTGGTGCTGGCGGCGTACAGGCTGACCTTGCCGCCCGCCCCGACCTGGACCACGACGAGGTTGGCCTGGGTCTCCCCGGCGCCGTAGTTGAGGTCCGAGGCCAGCGGGCGGGCGGTCCCGGCCGGGTAGATCGTGAGGTAGCCGGCCGCGCCGGGCTGGGTGACGGTGGCGTTGAGGACGACGGCGCGGACGCCGGACGTGGGCACGCCGGCCCGGCCGGTGATCTGCACGTCGATGGTCACGAGCGGGCCGAGCAGCCCGAGGCCGTCACGGGTGTCCAGGATGCGGGTCGGGCTCACCGGGGTCAGTGCGCCAAGCGTGCCGGCCACCGTGGCGTCGGTGTACCAGCCGCCGACGTCGACGATGACGTCGGTGTACTGGCCGCCGTTGAAGATGGTGACCTTGCCGTTGGTGCCGAGCTTCACCATCGTCCGGCTGCCGACGGTCGAGTTGGCGTCAAAGGTGAGGCTCGCGGCCAGCGGCCGGGCCTCCCCCGTCGGGTGGATGGTGATGTAGCCGGGGGCGGTGGTGCCCGTGACGGTGACGTTCATCGCTGCGGCCTGGACGCCGGATGCCGGCAGGCCGCCCCGGCCGGTCACCTGCATGTCCAGGCTGGCGCCGGGGCCGAGGCGGACACCGCCGCCGGTGCCGTTGCGGGTGTCGAGGATGCGGGCCGGGACCACGGACTCGAAGCGGCCGGCGTTGCCCGTGCCGGCTGACGAGTACCAGCCGGCGACGTCGGCGACCACGTGGGTGGCGCCCATGGCGTTGAAGAGGCTGACCTTGCCGTTGGCGCCGACCTTCACGACCACGAGGTTGGAGACGGTCTCGTTCGCGACGAAGTTGAGGTTGGCGGCCAGGGGCGGGGCGATCCCTGCCGGATAGAGCGTCACGTACCCGCCGACGGTCGGCTGGGTCACGGTGACCGTCATGGCGACGGCCGCGACGCCCGTGGTGGGGACGCCGCCCCGGCCGGTGATCTGGACGTCGACGGTGGCGCCGGAGCCCACCGCGCCGGTGATGCCGCCGTTGCCGTCGCGGGTGTCCAGGATGCGGGCCGGCGTCAGCGGCATGAAGCGCCCGGCCGGGGCGGGTGCGGCGACCGGCCCGCCGGCAAAGACCTCGGCGGTGATGAAGACGTTCATCACCGGGGAGCCGCCACCTGTCCAGGTCTGGCCGGCGTTGGTGTGCCACGACCCGACGCCGACCTTGGTGAAGTCGGGGTTGAGGATGTTGGCCCGGTGCGTCGAGCTGCTCATGAGCTGGCTGTGCAGGTTCTCCGCCGCCACCATGGGGTCGGTCGTCCCGCTCAGCCAGGCGATGTTCTCACCGGATCCGCTGTAGACGAGGCCAGTGGAGTTCAGGATGTTGGAGACGCCCTGGCCGACGCAGCCGAGGATGGAGTGGTTGAAGTAGTTGCGCTGGCCCATGTCGGTCGCCCGCCCGAGGACGGTGAAGCCGCAGCCACCGTAGGGCGCGTCCTGGGCGGTCGCCGCCAGCGTGGCGTCGACGACGAGAGCGGTCAGGCCGTTGGCGGCCCGGTCACGGTTGATCAGCTCCAGGACGCGCTGGTTGAAGGTGACGTCGGCGGAGGCCCGACCCACCGGCATGGCCAGGCAGGCCAGTACGGCGGCCGCGGCGGCCGCGACCGCCCGCCACCCCCGGCGCCGGCGGGCGCGGGAACGGCACTCCTGGGCCCTGCTCGACGGGGTGGGGGTGCGTTCCATTCCCCGCCCATCGGGCATTCGACGGTATGACTTGAGTGGATCTGTCGCGCGCTGGGTGGTCAATAACCACTCAGAGTACGGATATACCCCCACAAGGGGTCCGTCTGCTTGGCCCGATAGGTCAATAGACCTATCGGGGCCCTCAGGTTTTGCCTCTCTATTGCCGACAGATGGCGAGATGACCACCGACCGCAACCGACCGCACCGACGGACCGGCCGCGTTGCCGTCCTCCTCACGCTGCTGACCGGGCTGGTGGGCATCGCCGCGCTCGCCGGCCCCGCCCGCCCTGCGTTCGGGGTCGACGACGGTGGCTTCGCCCAGAGGATGCTGGAGCTGGTCAACGAACAGCGGGCGTTGAACCACGTCGCCCCGTTGCAGTGGTCCACCAGCCTCGGCGGTGTCGCACAGGATGGTCGCTACGACGGCTGCGGCTTCCCCGTGTCGGGCCGAGCGACGGACTTGGGGGTGCGGAACTACTTCAGCCACACCATCCTCGGCTGCGGCAGCCAGGGCCTCCCCAACATCCTCACCACGCTGGGCATCCAGAACACGGCCAACGGCGAGAACCTCGCGTGGATGAGCGGCACGACGGACCCCGTCGTCGCCGCCGAGCGCCTGACCAACGACCTGATGGCGAGCCCGGGCCACCGCGCCAACATCCTGAGCCCCGACTTCACCCACGTCGGCATCGGCTCGTGGCACACGGCGACGGGCGCGACCTGGTCCGGCGGCGGCACGGCGATTGGCAACGTCTTCCTGGCCGCCCAGGTCTTCGCCAGGATGAGCCCGACGGCGAGCACGACCACCGTCGCCCCGACGACCACCGTCGCCCCGACGACGACCACCACGACCCGGCCGCCGACCACCACGACGACCGTCGCCCCGACGACGACCACCACGACCCGGCCGCCGACCACCACGACGACGACGACCAAGCCGCCGGCGCCGGTGCCGGGAATGCCCACCGCCGTCGTCGCCACCGGCGGTGACGCCTCCGTCCGGTTCTCGTGGGCGCCGGCGGCTTCGGGTCCGGCCGTCGACTTCTACGCCGCCTTCGCCTGGGACAGCTCCGGCTACACCGAGCGCTATGTCACCGCCTGCGCCGCGTGCCGCAGCGCGACGGTGACCGGACTCACCAACGGCCGGCAGTACTACCTCACGGTCTACGGCCACAACGCCGCCGGCTTGGGGCTGGCGGCGTTCTCCGGGTGGGTGACCGCCGCCGCCGTGCCGGCGGCGCCGACGGGGGTGACGCTCACGCCGGGCAACGCGTCGATGAGCGCGACCTGGCAGGCCCCGACCGCTCCCGGGACGGCGATCGACGGCTACGGCATGTTCGTCTTCGACGCCGCCGGCTACACCGGCAAGTACGCCTGGGTCTGCGCCACCTGCACGACCGCCGACGTCGGCGGCCTCGTCAGCGGCCACACGTACTTCGTCACCGTCATCGCCCACAACCCCAACACATGGGGTGCGCCGGCGATCTCCGGCTCCGTCGTCGTGGGAACGCCCGGGCCGCCAGGGAACCTGATGGTCGCCCCGGCCAACGCCTCGGCCGGCGTTTCCTGGACCCTTGCGAACAACTCCGGCTCCAACGTGGACGTCTACGGCCTCTTCGCCTTCGACGCGAACGGCTATACCGGCCTCTACGGCGCCGCGTGCGGCGGCTGCACGAGCGGCACGGTGCCCGGCCTGGTCAACGGCCATGGCTACGTCATCGTCGTCATGGCCCACAACGCCTTCGGCTGGGGCGTGGCGACGGTGTCCGGACTGGTCGTGCCCTCCGCCGGTTAGCGCGGCCGTGCCGGGTGGGAAGCGCCTGATTTTGGGGCCCTCGGGGTAAGATTGGGTGAATGGGCCGTTGCCACGAGTTCGGCTCTCAGATCCGCGAGGGCTGCGGTCATCCGATGAGGGCGGGGGAGCAGGCGTGCGCCTGCCCCGAATGCGGCGTGGTCTGCCACGGCCAGTTCGACGGCTGCCCCGACGTCTGGGCGAGGGGCCCCCGACCGATCTCCTTGACGATCACCCCGGCCCTCGACACGCCGCGCCTGCGGGCCCTCGGCGCCGGCCCCGGGCCGGCGCCGGCCCCGCCCCGACCTGGCGCACCGGCGACCAACGTGAACGGGAACGGCAACGGCAACGGGAACCGCTACGCCGCCCCGCCTCCCCCTCTCCCTCCCCCCGCCGACACAGCCGCCGGTCGGCCGTCCGGCGCCGCCGGCGGGGCCCGCACCGAGGTTCTCCGCTGGTTCGAGGACGCCTTCGACGAGTTGCGCAACGAGCTCCATGCCGTGGTGAGCGCGGTCACCCGGCAGCAGGCCATGCTCGCCGAGCTCCTTGACTCACGGGAAGCCGAGCTGCGGGTGGTGATGGTCGCCGAGTCGCTCCCCGAGCTCGCCGGCGAGGCCGCGGCCAAGGCGCTGAACGACCAGTCCGACGGCCTCGCCGACGTGGTCGCCGCCAGCCTCGACGACTTCCGGGCGTCGATGCACGCCGCCGAGCAGTCGACGACGGCCGTGATGGACGGCATGAGGGAGCTGCTCCGCCGGGTCGAGATCACGGCCGAGGTCAACGCCGAGGAGGCCCGGCTGGAGGGCGCCGACCGGTTGGAGGCGCTGAAGAAGTCCGTGGGCCGCCAGTTGAAGCCGGTATCCGCGGCCGTGGCCGAGCTGGCCGCCTACATCGAGACGGCCGAGGAACGGGAGGCGGCGCGCACCAAGGCCCTCAAAGCCTCGGTCACCCGCCAGCTGCAGCCGCTGTCCGCTGCGGTCGAGGCCGCCGTCGAGCGATCCGACAGCCAACTGGCCGAGATCCACGCCCGCCTCGACGCCCTCGGAGCGCCGACGCGCACCGTAGCCCAGGCCAAGCGGCCGCCGGCGCCCAAGAAGGCGGCACCGGCGGCCAAGGGGGCCGGCCGCAGCCGCGCTCCCAAACCTGACCGGGACGACATGTCGATCCTCTACGACTACGAGGCCCCGCCGGCGAAGCCGGCGCCGCCGCCGAACCTCGAGTCGCTCATCGCCCGCCGGCGGGCCGCCCCCCGACGCCCACCGCTCGCCCCCTAAAGCGCCCGTTCTGGCTGCAGCTATGTGCCAATAGGCACGTCAGTGCAGCCAAATCGGCGGGGCGGCCCCGTTCTGGCTGCAGTTCGCCGCGCATACGCGGTCAACTGCAGCCAATTCGGATGGCGGGTCAGCCGGCGAAGGCCATCAGCTCGGCCCACGGGATGCGGCCCTCGCGCAGGAGCTTGAGGGACTGGCCGGTGCAGTCGACGACGGTCGAGGCGCTGCCCGCACAGATGCCGGCGTCGAGCACCACGGGCACCGAGGCGCCGAAGACGCCGGCCACCTCGCCGGCGGTCGTGAGGGGTGGGTCGCCGTGGCGGTTGGCGCTGGTGGTGGCCAGGGGCCCCGACGCCGCGCACAGGGCCTGGGGTACCGGGTGGTCGGGCCGGCGCACGCCCACGGTCAGCTCGTCCTCCCCCAGGTCGGCGCCCATCCCCTGCCGCGCCGGGATGACGATCGTCAGCGGGCCTGGCCAGTAGCGCTCCATCAGCTCGAGGGCCAGGCCCGGGACGGCGGTCGACACCGACAGCGCCTGCTCCACGCCCGACACCAGCAGGGGCAGGCTCACGTCCCGGGGCCGGCGCTTGACCGCGAAGATGCGGTCGGTGGCGCCGGGGCGGAACGGGTCGACGGCCAGCCCGTACACGGTGTCGGTGGGGATCCCCACCGGCAGGCCCTGCGCCAGCGCCCGCACCGCCTGGAGTAGGGCGGTCGGCGGCGGAGGGTCGCCTGCGGCGGAGAGGATCATGCGCGCAACCTACCCACCAGGGCGCGGGGCCGCCCGGCGAGGTCCGGGCGCACGTCGACCGGGCCGAACCCGGCGTCGACCGCCAGCCCGGTGGCGACCTCGGCCTGGTGGGGCGCCAGCTCGACGACCACTACCCCCGGTCGCCGTAACCACGCCGGCGCGCCGGCCAGGATATCCGCAACCGCCTCCAGCCCGGTCGGGCCGGCGACGAGCGCGCCGGCCGGCTCCCATTCCGCCACTTCAGCCGGCAGCACCTCCTCCTCGCCGACGTACGGCGGGTTGGCGACGATCATGTCGACCTGACCCCGCAGCTCCTCCGGCAGCGCGTCGAACCAGTCGCCCGCGGCCAGCCGGACCCGGGGCGCCACCCGCCCGCCCATGCCGGCGAGGTTGGCGCGCGCCACGGCCAAGGCGGCCTCGGACCGATCGGTCCCCCAGACCCGGGCCCGCGGCACCTCCAACGCCAACGAGATGGCGATGGCGCCGGAGCCGGTCCCCAGGTCGACGACGAGCGGCCGGCCGGCGCCGAGGCCGTCGAGCTCGGCCAGGGCGACGTCGACCACCGTCTCCGTCTCCGGCCGGGGGATGAGGACGCGCCGGTCGACGACCAGCTCCAGCCGGCGGAAGCCCCAGAGGCCCAGGACGTATTGCAGCGGCTCCCCGCGGCGCCGGCGCTCGACCATGCCGAGCACGAAGTCGGCGGTGCGAGTGGCGACGGGGTCGGTCAGCCGCGACACCAGGCCGGCCCGGTCGAGCCCTGACGCCCGTTCGAGCACGAACCAGGCCTCTCGCGACCCGAGCTGCGCCTGCGCCAGGCGTTGCAGGTCGCGCCAGGTCGTGAGGTCGGCTGCTACCGCTGCTCCCGGCGCTCGAACCAGTCGACGGCCCGGCGCAGGCCGTCCTCGAACCCCACCTCGGGCTCGAAGCCCAGGGCGGCGCGGGCCAGCGATCCGTCGGCCCGGCTGTCGCGGATGTCGCCCGGACGGGACGCCGTGTGCACCGGCTCGGGCACGACGTCGAGGATGCGGCCGAGGGCGTCGAGCAGGTCGAGCAGGCTGTAGCTGCGCTCCCCGGCGATGTTGTACACCTGGCCCCGGCAGGCATCGGCCGGCGCGGCGGCCACGATCCGGTTGGCGCGCACCACGTCGTCGACGTAGGTGAACGCCCGGCTCTGCCGGCCGTCGCCGTGGACGATCGGGCGCGTCCCGGTACGGAGCGCCTCGACGAACAGCGGGATGACGGCGGCGTAGGCGGAGTCGGGGCGTTGGCGGGGACCGAACACATTGAAGTACCGGAAGCACACCGTCTCCAACCCGTGCAGCTCGGCGAACACCCGGCAGTAGTGCTCGGCCGCCAGCTTGGTCACCGCGTAGGGGGACCGAGGGCGGGGAGGCGCGGACTCGGGGGTCGGCATCGGCGGGTCGGCCCCGTAGACGCTGCTCGACGATGCGTACACCACCCGGCGCACGCCGGCGTCGGCCGCGGCCTTGAGGACGGTCAGAGTGCCGTGGACGTTCGCGGTGTCGGTCGCAAGGGGATCCTCCACCGACCGCAGCACGGCCCGGTGGGCGGCGAGGTGGAACACGAGCTCCACCCCGTCGACGGCCTTGGCCACCGCGGCGCCGTCGGCGACCTCGCCCTCGATCAGCTCGGCCTGCGCCGGCACGTTCTCGAGAAAGCCGGTCGACAGGTCGTCGAGCACCCGCACGTCGTGGCCGGTGCCGACGAAGGCGTCGGCGATGTTCGAGCCGATGAAGCCGGCGCCGCCGGTGACCAGCACCCTCATTCTTCGCCGGAGAGCTGACGGGCGCGCTCGTCGGCCAGCAGCGCATCGACCAGCTCGTCGAGGTCGCCCTGCAGGACGCGGTCGAGGTGGTAGAGGGTCAGGCCGATGCGGTGGTCGGTGACCCGGTTCTCCTTGTAGTTGTACGTGCGGATCTTCTCCGACCGGCCGCCGCCGCCGATCTGGCTCCGCCGGGCGACCGACATCTCGGCGGCCTGCCGGTCCTGCTCGGCCTTGAGCAGGCGGGAACGCAGGACGACCATGGCGCGGGCCCGGTTCTGGATCTGGCTCTTCTCGTCCTGCATGGCGACGACGAGGCCGGTGGGCAGGTGGGTGATCCGCACCGCCGAGTCAGTGGTGTTGACCGACTGCCCCCCCGGGCCGGTCGAGCGGTAGACGTCGATCTTGAGGTCGTTCTGGTCGATGTGGACGTCGACCTCCTCGGCTTCGGGCAGCACGGTGACCGTCGCCGAAGACGTGTGGATCCGGCCCTGGGACTCCGTCACCGGCACCCGCTGGACGCGGTGGGGACCGCCCTCGTGCTTCATCCGGTTCCACACGTCGTCGCCCTTGAGCAGGAAGGTGACCTCGTTGAACCCACCCATGTCCGACGGGTCCGCACCCAGTACCTCGAGCTTCCAGCTGCGGCGGTCGGCGTAGCGGGCGTACATCTCGTGCAGGTCCTTGGCGAAGAGGTTGGCCTCCTCGCCGCCCTCGGCGCCCCGGATCTCGACGATGACGTTGCGGTCGTCGTTGGGGTCACGGGGCAGGAGCAGGACCTGCAGTTCCTCGTCGATGCGGGCGATGGTGGCCTCGGCCTCCTCGATCGACGCCTGGAGGAACTCCCGGTCGTCGCCGGTCGACTCGGCCAGCATGCCGCTCGCCGCCTCCAGGTCGCCCGCCGTCGCCCGGCGCTCGCGGAAGGCGAGCACGATCGGCTCCAGCTCCTTCAGCCGCTTCGAGAGCTTCACGTAGGCGCGCTGGTCGGCGAAGACGTTGGGGTCCTGGAGGCGGACCAGCACGTCCTCGTACTCGGTCTCAATGCCGGCCAGGCGTTCGAACATCCAGGCCAGGCTACCGCCGCCTTCCGGAGTGCCCGCCGCGCCGCCGCGCTTGATGCGACCGGCGGCTACAGCACCGTCACGCAGATGCCCAGCAGGCACACCGAGAGGAGGTGCGCCGGCGCGGGAGGCGCGGCGATGACGGGATCCGGCGCCGGCGGCGCCGCGGTCGTCGGGGCCGGGCTGACGCCGGCGGACGGCGCCGCGGCCGTCGGGGGCGCGGTCGACGCGGCTACGGCCGGCGGGGGGGTGGTCGTCGCCGGTGCGGCGATCGTGGCCGCAGTGGCCGCAGTGGCCGCAGGGGCCGCCGGGGCCGCCGGACGGACGTCGGATACCGCCGGCGGCGTGAGCACCTGGCGGCCGCCCGAAGACTGCCCGCCCGCCGGCGCCGGCGCCGCCGCGGGGGGCAGGGTGGCCCGGGGGCCGTCCTTCGCCCGGTTCACGTGCGAGAAGACCGTCAGGCTCCACACCAGGAGCACGGCGAGCACGCCGGCCGCGTAGACCAGCGACCGCCCTCTCGCCCGCCGGACCGACTCGGTCGGCGGCGTGGCCGTGCCAGCGTCCCACTCCTCGAAGAAGGCACGCAGCTGCCGGTGGGCGTCGAGGTGGGCCCGCTCGTCGCGGGGGTCGGGCGAGCCGTGGCCGCACTCCGCGCAGAGCCACACCGCCGCCGCCGTCGCCCGGAGCACTTCCACCCTAGAGTCATCGGCATCGCGGCAGGTGGGCTTGAGCCCTTTTTCACGAAGTTCACTGATCCGTGGGATTCGGCGGTCTGTCTCCGCCGGAGGACCGGCGGGCCAGGCGGCTCTCCGCCTCCCTCAGCTGCCGATCGAGGTCGTCCAGCATGGCCGTGGAGGGTGGCGCGGGGGCGGGCGGACGGACGTCGACCGGGGCGGCAGGGCGGTGGCGGCCCTGCGCCCCCACCAAGCGGGTCATCCGCCGCAGCGACGCCTGGACCTTCTCCTCCAGCGCGTGGACCCGACCGTTTTCGGCTTCGGCCGCGGCCGTCACGGCCGCCAGCCGAGACTCGGCCTCGATCGACCGCCGGTGCAGCGCCTCCAGCCGGGCCTCGAGGTCGTCGCCGGCCGCTCCCAGATCGTCCAGCCGCGTCGTCACCGCGGCCAGGCCCGCGTCGAGACGGTCCGACGCCGCGACCAGGCCGGCGTCGGCACGCTCCTGGACCATCGACGTCGACGCATGCAGCTCGTCGACCCGGCGATCGAGATCGTCGAGCCGCGGGCCCGCGCCGCCTCGGGTGTCCACCCGCTGCGCCAGCTCCACGACCCGGGTGGTGAGCTCTCGGTACGCCCGGGTCACCTGCCGGCTCCACTCGGCGACCTCGGAGAACTTCGTCCCCTGGTCGGCCACAGTCCCGGACACGTTCGCCAACACCTGGGCCTGGGCGTCGACCAGCTCGATCACGGAGGCCACCCGCCCGCGGAGCTCCTCCTCGGTCGCCGCCGGCGCCGGCGCGGCGAGCTCCTCCCGCCGGCCGTCGAGCGCGTCGAGCCGATCGTCGCCGGCGTGCTCGGGCTCCACGGAGCCGGCGGTCTCGACGGGCGGATCCGCCGTCGCTGCTTCCGGGGGTGGCGGCTCGGTTGCCGGCTGGTCCCGGTCCGGCGCCGGGAGGCGCGCCACCCATGGCTCGGGAGGCGCGGGTGCCGGCGTGCTCCGGCGGACGCAGTCTTTGCAGAAGACCGGGTTCGACGGGTGGTCGAGGTCCGCCGGCGCGAGCAGCGGCCCGCCCGCCACGGACGCGCCGCACTTCGCGCACGCGGCGAGCCGGTTGAAGTGGTTCGCGTCCGGCCGGAGGACCATCCGGACAGACCGCACCTCGTAGACCGGCTCACCACCGGCGGTCTGGCCTACCAGCCGCGGCCGTTGCCGCAGCGTCCGCAGCCCGACCCACATGGCGCGTCGGTCCGGCGCAGAACTTTCCCCAGGGGGATCGCCACGCATGCCGCCGCCTCAGGACCCGGACACGACGTGCGGTGCCACCACACCAGGCTAACGAATCGTTCCGCCCGCCCCCTCAGCCCCCGCCGAGCTTGCCGAACGAGAGGTAGGCCGGACCGAGCACCAGCCCCAGGATCGGCGGGAAGATGAACAGCACGAGCGGGAACATGATCTTGATCGGCAGCTTGGCCGCCTTCTCCCTGGCCCAGGCCCGTCGGCGGGCCCGCACCTCGATGGCCTGGGACTTCAGCACCCGCCCGATCGGGATACCGAGGGCGTCAGCTTGGAGCAGGGCGAGGATGAGGGTGCGGACGATGTCGATGTCGACCCGGTCGCGCAACTCCTGCAGGGCCTGCTTCCGGGGCAGCCCCAGTTCCATCTCCTGCAGGGCGGTCGCCAGCTCGTCGGTCAGGGGGGACTCGAAGTTCTCGCAGACGATGCTCAGGGCGGACTCGAAGCCGCTCCCCGCCTCGACGGCGATGGCGAGCATGTCCACGATGTCGGGGAGATCCTTGAAGATGGCGTCGGCCCGGGCCCCGGCCTTCCGCTTCAACTGGGCGTTCGGCACCATCAAGCCCATGGCCGGAAAGATCAGCACGGCCGGCCCGCTCGAGACGGGCGATCCCGGCGGGAGGAAGGGGACGAGGAGGATGCCGAGCGCCGCCAAACCGAGCTGGATGGCGAGGTGCTCACCGGGCTTGCGCGACTGACTCATCCCGGCCTGGTCGAGCTGGTGCTTGACCTTGGCGATGTAGTTGGCCGGCAGCCAGCCCTCGATCCGGCCGGCCACGGCACGGAACATCCCACCCGCAATGCGGGGGATGAACGGCGTGTCGAGAACCCGGTCCCGATCGTCGAGGTAGTCGAGCCCCTCGAACAGCTCGCCGATGTCGGGGACGCCGCTGCGGGCCCTGGTCAGGGTCACCACGACGACCATGGCCCCGATGACGCCCAATACTGCGCAGAGGAGGGTCGCGGTGTCCATCAGATGTCGATCTTCACCATGCGCAGGATGGCGAACACGCCGGCGATGACCGAGCAGGCGCAGCCGATGAGGATGAACAGGCCGGTCCCGCTGTACAGGGGCTTGATGTACGTCGGGTTCAGCAGCCGCATCATGAGGAAGAGGGCGGGGACGAGCCCGGCCAGGACGTAGGCCGACATCCGCCCTTCGGCGGTCAGGATGTTGACCTCGCGCTTCACTTCGTCCCGGGCCCGGATGACGTCGGACAGGGTGTGGAAGAGGTCGGCCAGCCGCCCGCCGACGGTCTGCTGGATGCGGATGGCCTGCACGACCATGTCGAGGTCGCGGATCTGGAGGCGGGCCGCCATCCGCTCCAACGCCTCGGTGACGTTGTACCCGAGCCGGGTCTCGGCGACCAGCCGCCCGAACTCCTCGGCGAGCGGCGGGGCCGACTCCTCGCACATCATCTGCACGGCGCGGAGGAACGTGTGCCCGGCCGACAGCGACGACGCGACCAGGCTCAGGGCGTCGGGCAGCTGCGCCTCGAACGCCTTCTTCCGCTTGCTCACCCGCCGGCGGACCATCCTCGCGGTGATGAGCACCGACGCCAGGGCCCCGGCCGCGGCCATGGGCGGTGAGCCCAGGAGCATCAGGAGCAGGGCGGCGATCCCGAGCGCACCGCCGATCACGACGATGACGAACTCGCCGGGTCGGAGGGGGACCTGCGCCCGCTCGAGGAGGTCCCTCAGCGAGCGCTTGCTGTCCATGACCTCGATCGCCTGGCCGGCGAGGTCGACGGCCTTGTCGGCCATCACACTGCGCGCCTCGTCCTGTGAGGGGTCGAGGGCCCCGCGCTGGAGACCCAGCACGTCGTCGAGCTCGGTCTCGATGTCGTTCTTGTGCAGGACGCCGGCCGCGACGACGAGGACGAGCCCGCTCAACACGATGAGGAGGACGACGGCCATCGGGATCAGGCCGACTTCCGGCTGGACCGGCGCAGCCGCCGGTGACGTTCGGGGACCGGCTCGTCCGGCAGGTCGACCTCGGGCGTGATCACCTTGGTCAACAGTCCCGCCACCAACGCCTTGCTGACGTCGCCCCGAGGGGCGTAGGCCAGCACGGGCTGGCCCATGTTGAGCGAGCGGTTCACCTCGCGGCCATACGGGATCACCATCGAGAAACCCTGGGGGAAGTACTGCTCGACCCGTTCCACATCGATCCCCACGTCCGGCTCCACCTTGTTGAGGAGCAGGCTCACCCGCTCGGTCGGCACCTTCAGCTTCTTCAGCGTCGCGAGCATGACGCCGAGGTTGCGCACGCTCGGGAGGTCCAGCGTGGCCAGCACGAAGATCTGGTCCGCCTGCTCCAGGGCGACCAGGACGGCCTCGCTCAACGCCGTCGGCGTGTCGACGATGACGTAGTCGAACCGGCTCCGCGCCGCATCGAGCACGCGGGCGACGTCGCCGGCCTCGATGCCGTCAGCCTGCGCAGGATCCTCCGGCGCAGCCAGCACCCGGAACCCAGACTCGTGCGCTTCGAGGTGGTCTTCGAGCCGGCGCCCGAGCTCGGCGTCGTCGCCGTCGTGGCTGACGAGGTCGTGGATCGTGGCGCGGGGTCGCAGGCGTAGAGCGGTCGAGAGCTCCCCGAACTGGAGGTCGAGGTCGATCAGGCACACCTGCTTCTTGGCCTGCGTCTGCAGGTGAAACGCGAGGTTGGTGGCAAAGAACGTCTTGCCCGACCCGCCGCTCGCCGAGACCACGGCGACCACCATGCCGGGGGCGGTGGCAGCCTTCGCGGTTGTCTCCCGGACCGCGCTCAGCGCCACCAGGCGGGCGCCGGCCTCTATCGCCTGGGTGATTGCGTCGAGCAGTGTGTCGTCGGCGACTGGAAGCCGCAGGATGTCCAGGGCGCCGGCCCGGACGGTCTCCCTGAGGTCGGAGCCGCGCCAGTGGTTCAGGGCTAGCAGGAGCTGGGTCTCGGGCACCTCCGCCCGCAGCGCCCGGAGGTGCTGAAAGCCGTTCGTCTTCGACGTGATCGGGCCGGCGACGACGGCCTCGAACGGCCCGGAATCGCGGACCGTCGCGTTGACCTCGTCCCAGGACTGGCACCACACCACGTGGGGACACGGTCGGGACGACTCGGTCACCCGCTTCACCTGGACGCTCAGGTCCTCCGTGTCGTCGACGACGAGAATCTTGGGGGCCCGCACCGCGCCCCCCTACACGGCGAGGGCGCTGCCAGGCCCCGCGCCGGGCGTCTTGACAGCTCCCTCACCCTTGGGCACGAGGTCGAGGTACAGCCGCTCGAACTCGTTCAGGTAGATGAGCCGCTCGGCCTCGACGGGCGTCACCGCAAGCAGGTAGATCATGTTCGGGCTGCCGACCTGGCCCTGCACGGCAGGGAGCCCGGTGCCGTTGACGCTGAGCACGTCGATGCCCTGGAGGACGAGGCGGACGACGCCTAGGCCATCGGGCGTCTTGGCGATGCCGAAGACGTCGACCTTGTCGCCGGCGCCCACGAAGCCGGCGACCCCGGGCAGCGGCGCGATCTCGAGGGCCAATGCCCGCTTGCCCGCCGGGATCACGACGGTGCCGATACGGGTCTGCGGCGCAGGGAACATGGAGGTGGTGATCAGCGCGCCGGCAGGAATGGCCGCGCCGGCCACCCGACCGGAGAGCTGGGTGGCCTCGGTCACGGCGTCTGCCGGACGCTGCTCGGGAAGGATCGACTTGGTCTGTATCGCGCCCTCGGCGATCGCGGTCGACGCCGCGGTGCCCGCCGGCACCGGGGCGGTCGCGTAATAGGCCTGCACCTTCGGAGTGGCGTCCGCCGCGGCCTTGGGCCGGGTCTGGATGTAGGCCGCCCCGCCGGCGCCGGCGACCACGAGGGTCACGCCGGCCATCAGCGCGGTCTTCGTCCTACGTGTCAGATTGGATCGCACTCCACTCACCTCATCAACCGGTTTGGCTCGTACCCTTTCCTTCACTATCGACGGGGCCGGACGACTTGTTGATGAGGCAAACGCACTACTAGCGCACGAGTAACGTCGTGTAGATCGTCACCGGGATCGAGTCCTCGGGATTGGGAACGAGGTTCACGGTGGCGCCACCGGTCACCTTCATGCTGGTGGCCACGAACTGGGCGCTGAGGTCGATCGGCAACGATCCGCCGCCGGCCAGGTTGAAGGCGTCGGCGTTTGGGAGGAAGTACACGCCTCGCACGCTCGTTGCCGCCCCACCGGTCAGGCTGTTCGTGTTGCCACCCGCCTCGGTCCAGAACCCGAGATCCTCGAACGGGTTGGTGGTCAGCAGCTCGTTGGCCTCCGGGAGGCGACCGGTGATCTCGTTGGGCGCGGAGAGGTCGACGAACGAGCCGCTCGACACCGAGATCGTCCCGGAGTAGGTGTCGCAGGACTGCCCTGCGGGACAGGGGTACACACCATCGGCGTTCGGCACCTTGTCGTAGCCGCTCGCCAGGTAGATGGTGGTCTGGCACAGGCGAATCGTGGACCCGGATCCTGCCTTGAACGAGCCCTTGCCCACCACCAGCCGGTTGGAGTGACCGGCCCCTGTCCGGCCGGAGCACGTCGATGCTCCGCCGGCGTTGACCGTGAAGGTGCTGGCTGAGCCCGTCAGGTCGATACCCACCTTGTTCCCGGACTCCGTGCCGCCCACGTACAGCTTGCGCGGGTCGGTGATGGTGAAGACGTTGTTCACCGCCAGGGTTCCCGTCACCACGATGTAGGCGTCTGCCGCGGTGAGGATCAGTTGCGTCGTCACGTTGAGGTCGCAGTCGAACCAGATGTTCTGGGCCGTGAGCCGCCCCGACACAGAAAAGAAGGTGGCCAGGTTGTTGCAGTCGGCGCCTGCGCCATTGCCCCGTTCGAGCACGAGCCAGGTGATCCCGTTGCCGGTGCAGTGCTTGCTGGCATCCACGGCGGTGCAGCCCGGCGGCAGGTGGTTGGAGGACGCCATGATCGCCTTCACGGACGCATCCAGGGCGGCGATGTTGGCCCGGTACCGGCGGTCGGTGTACTTCCGTCCGGTGCGCGGTGACGGGACCGCCTTCGTATCCCCGTAGGTGGAGGGGTACGCGCTGGACACGATGTTGGCTGCCTTGTTGAAGTTGATGGCGTAGATGCCGATCCTGGAGGGCCGTGTCCCGACCCCCGGCCGGCAGTCAGGAAGCGTCGAGTTCGTGCTGCAGGCCAGCACGGAGGGTCCACCGGTCGTCGCCTGGGCGTTCAGGATGGGCGACGGGCAGCTGCCGTCACCGATGCTGTCGATCTGGATGGTCCCGGGATAGGCGTTGTAGGGCTGGGCGATCACGCGGGTGTTGGCGCCGCCGGTCTGGAGCACGTCGCACTTGGTGCGCTCGAGCAGTTGCAGTGCGGCCACGAAATCCAGGGTCTCGGTGGCGTTGAGACGCCCGACCGACCGGACGCGGACGAGCTTTGGCCCCGCCCCACCGACCTGGGCGAACGCCGGCGTCTCGCGCTCGGTCAGGACGACGGCGAGATTGTCGCACGAGCCCATCTCTGCCGCGCCGGTGTCCCCCATGTTGGCGTCCGCCGGATAGGCCGGGTCGGGGAGGACGTACCCGGCCTGGATCATGACGGTGTACCGGCCACCGCCGGCGGTGGCCTGGAGCTTGGCCCACGTGGACGGCGTGTTGGGCGAGCACGGCACCGCGTCCGGCGCGCTGGCTACTGCCGGGCAGGGGCTGGAGACCTTGACCGTCGGCGGCACGGCGACGTTCGACCAGGTCTCGCTGCCGGGGTCGAACGAGGAGAACAGCTTCGCATTGCCGAGGAGGAACTCCCGGGCCTTGCACACGCCGGCCCAGGGGCCGAACGCGAGGCGGGCGATCCCCGCCCTGGCCGCCACGTCGGTGACGCCCTTGTTGACCCGTCGGTCGATCCGGAGCTGGCCCAGGTCGAAGACGAGCCCGGCCATGAGCAACGCGCCGAGCGCGACAAACGTGCTCAGCAACAGGATGGCGCCCTTCTCGTCCTTCCGCCGGGCCCTCATCCTGTGTCCCTTTCGAACCGGGCCACCAGCTTCCCCGTCAGCGTCGTGCTCTTGGAGAAGAGAAAGAACTCCATTTTGGCCGGCTTGGTGGCCGACACCTTGACCAGGTGCACCGAGGGCTCGTTCACAGCGCCGGCCGGGTCGCTGAGTCCACAGGTGGTGCTCGGCGTTGTGGTCGTCGTCGTCACGAGCGCCGGCAGCACCCACTTGACGCACACGTCCTCGACCCGAACGTCGCCGCCCGAGGCCGACACGATCCGGTCCTTTACGCTGTTCTCCCAGGTGGTCAGGGCGCTCGGCCCGGTGCCCATCGGGAGGCTGGCGCCGAAGCGCGCCCCCTCACGGACCGCTTCGGTCAGCCCGATCTTGTTCGTGTACGCGACGCCGCCGGTGTAGATCCCGAGCAGGAGCGACAGGAAGAGCGGGGTCACCAGCATGAATTCGAAGACCACCGCGCCGCGCTCGGATCGGAGGCGTCGCGCACCGAAACGGTGGCGAGCCCGCACGAACCAGGGGCGGGGCGCCATCGAGGGCATCCATCAGCCTTCGACGGAAGGCGCGAACTCCTGGATAGTCCGGACGGATCAATTACCGGGTTGCGGTCACCGCTTCGTCGACGGGCGGGACGGCTTGGCCGCCGGCGGGGCGCCGTCGCCCTTCTTGCGCAGGCGCTCGACGCTCAGGAGCAGGGACTCGAGCGCCTCGTCCTGAGCCTCGACGTGCTCCTGTAGGCGCCTGACGTCGCTGCGGAACGGGCTCGACGCCGCCGCCTGCGCCGACGCCCTGGCAGCCGTCGCCGTGGCTGCGTCGGCCGCCTGCTGGAGAGTGGCGACGTGGGCCTTCACCTGTTGGAGCTCGCGGGCCAGGTCGTCGGTGAAGACGAGGACGGCGGAGGCCTGCGCTCCGGCCTCGCCTTTCCGTGCCTTCCGGCCCTTGCCCGACTCGGCGGCCAGTGCGGGAGCACGGACGATGGCCTCGAGCCGGTCCTCGACGTCGGCCTGGCCGCCGGCGACACGCGTGACCGCAGCCCGGACCTCGATGATCTCACTCCGCAGGGCGCCCATGCCGGCGTCGAGCGCGGCATGCAACTCGCCCAGCTCCGACATCTCGGCGGCGATGCGCTGCATCCGCTTCTCCAAGGCCTGCAGCCGGGCCGAGACATCGGCGGCCGGCGCAGCAGCCGTCGAGCGGACCTCGGCCAGGCCGTCGGCGAGCACGGCCCGAAGCTCGTCGGCCTGGGAGGCAAGCGACTCGGCCAACCGGCCGGCGACCCGCGTGGCTTCCTGGTCCAGGCCGGCGAGCCCGTCGGAAACCTCGCCCATCCGGCCCTCCAGGGCATGGAGGCGGGCGGCGTCGGACGCGGCGGCGAGCGCGGTCCGCTCCTCCAGCCGGTCGAGCCGGCCTGTCACCGTGGCGCCGAAGCCGGCCGGCAACTGGTCCACGGACGCGGCGACGGTGTCGATGCGCTCCGCAAGCAGCGCCTGGGCGCGGGCCAGCTCCTCGGTGGCCGCGCCGGCGCCGGCGAGATCGGCCGTCACCCGGCCCACAACGTCGCCGACCTCCGCCTGCAGGTGCTTGATCCGCCCGTCCATCTCCTCCAGCGAGCCGTCCAGGCGCTCGGCGGCAACCTGCTCCACGCGCTCGACGGCTCCCTGCAACGCCTCTCGGAGCTCCTGCTGGCCCGTGGTCAGCTGCTCGACGGTCGTGGCGACGGTCGCCAACTCCGTCTCCGTGGCCTCGGACCCGACCTCCACAGCGCCGTCCCGCTCGGCCTTCAGTGTGTCGACCAGCGCGGTCAGCTCCGCCAGCCGGCGGTCGAGGTCCTCCACGCGGGAGTCGACGGCCGGCGCCGGCGCCCGTTCGGCCGTCACCGAAGCAGGCGATAACCCCTTGGCCCGGCAGTCGTCGCACGTGACCGGCTCGACCGGCTGGTCCAGGTCGCCGGGGCCCAGCAGTGCCGGCCCGACGACGTCACGCCCGCAGTTCGAACAGGGGACCAGCCGGTTGAAGTGGGCAGCATCCCCCCGGAGGACGAGCCGGGCGGAACGGATCGCGTAGATCGGCTCGCCGGCATCGGTCTCGCCGGTTGGCCTGGGCATCTGGCGCAGGGTACGCAGCGCGACCCAACTGGCCCGACTGTGGCGCCTCGCTGCTGGACTTGACGAATCGGAGATAGATGCAGCGTAACCGTGCGCCCGGCGCTAGCACCCCCAACGGTGCGAACTCGCGCCCGCCCGCAAGTCGCTAGTTCTGCTTGAGGACAAGGGTGTTGAACCTGTTGACATGGTCCAACGGTGTAGGGCTGTGGGGGGCTCTGCCCCCCACAGGTGGCCCGCAGGCGGCTTGGCCGCCGAGGAGCCTGCGCGCCGCCGGAGGCGGCTCGATGGAGGGGAGGGGGCCGGGGGGAGCCCGCCAGCTCGCTCGCCGCTCGGTCACAATGAAGTCTTGGGCGAGATGGAGAGCGAAATCCTTGCTCGTTCGGGAGGCCGCGGATGAAGACCTCCACGGCATCCGTCAAGTCCCCCCTCGGCGACCTGCCTCATCAGCCAGCTCAAGGGCGGCGTCCGGCCCTGCACGCCCCTGTCAACACCCTGAGCGCCAACTGGGCCTACATGACCATGGGGTCACTCGCGTGGAGCATCAAGGCCTGGGCGCCCTGCTGCTGCCCGTGTCGCCCCGCTGAGCCGACAAGCACGAACACCAGCGCCGTCGGCTGGTCACCATGGAGTTCCGCACGTTCCGCCAGGCCTTCATCGACATCCCCTGCCAGATCGTCAGGGTGCCCGCAACGTGCGCTGCCGGGTCCAGGCCTGGACCCGTGGCTCGGCCCGTTCTTCCGACTGCTCGAGGCACTCTGACGCCGCGCCCGTCCGGCGCTCCACCGCCTGGGCCCGCAACGGCCCGCGGTTGCCAACGACTCCGCCAGGAAGCGTCAACGGGCATAAAGACGTCGTCCAACACCAGCAGCCCCCGGTCATCAGGCCAGCGAACCATCACGCAGGCGCCGCCGACCGTCACCCTGCGACTTGCGCTTGTCTCAGTAGGAGGCTGGCGTCTAAGTCCTCGTTCGGCGCCTGACCGCACGCCTGGCGGCTCGTTCTGCACGCGAACCTCCGGTCAGGCGCCTCGGCGCGCAGCGCCGCCGCGAGCGCACCAGCCTCCTACGATTGCACCATCCGCGTCTTCCTGAGCTACCGGAGGCAAGAGACCGAAGGCCACGCCGGCCGGCTGCGCGACGCGCTTGCCGCCCGCTTCGGCGACGACGGCGTGTTCATGGACGTCGTCGGGATCGACCCCGGCGAGGACTTCGTCGACGAGATCAACCGCCAGGTGGCGATGTGCGACGTCCTCATCGCCATGATCGGCCGCGACTGGCTCACGGTCACCGACCGCAAGGGCCGCCGCCGCCTCGACGACCCCGAAGACTACGTCCGCCTCGAGATCGAGGCCGCCCTGGCCCGCACGAACATCCGCGTCATCCCCATCCTCGTCCAGGGCGCCACCATGCCGACCTCCGAGGACCTTCCCCAGAGCCTGGCCCGCCTGGCCCGCCGCAACGCACTGGAAATGACCGGCGCCGGCTGGCCCGACCAGGTGGCGCGCCTCGTCCGGGCCATCCAGAACGCCGCCTCGGCCGCGCCGCCGGCCGAGGCGGCCGCCGAGCCGGCAGCGGCACGGACCGCCGCGCCCGCCGCAAGGGCCCAAGCGACGCCAGCGAAGGCACCGGCGAAGGCAAGGTCCAAACCCAAGACCACGGCGCGGCCGAAGAAGGCCGCGACCCGGTCACCGGCTGACGAGGAGCCGCACGAACTGATCGTCGGCCATTTCGTCGAGGCAATGGCGTTCAGCCCCATCGGGTACGTTATCGCCGCCGGTGGCGATCAGCGAGTGTCGATCTGGGACTTCGACTCCGGCACGGGCGTCGCCATCGACTATCCGGCGATGTTGCTCCACACCCTGGCCTTCAGTCCCGACGGGGCGCTCCTCGCCACCGCGCACGACGACGGCACGGCGCGGGTCTGGGACGTCGGCACCGGCGATCCCGTCGTCACCGTCAAGCGGGCCCAGCGGGTCTACGGCGTGGCCTTCAGCCCCGACGGAGGGCTGCTGGCGACGGCGCTCGACAACCAGGCCGTCGTCTGGGACCTTCCGGGAGGGAAACAACGCCAGCGGCTGGAGGACGGGGCATGGGTCCTAGGGGTGACCTTCCCTACGACAAGACCAATCACCTCTGTAGCGCCCTCGAAGTCGGGCGGCGTCCCCCGGCTGACCTTCGCTCCTCCCGGGGCCTCGCTGGTCACTGCCACGACCGACACCGCCACCGTCTGGGATTGGGCGAGCGGTACGGCCCTGCGCCGCTTCGGCTACGGCGACGGGACGACGTGTTGGGGTGCCCGGTTCAGCGACGATGCCCGGCGGCTCGGCCTCATGACCGGGAGCGACACGCTGCGCATCATCGACGTGGAAGCGGCAGTCCCCGTCGAGGACATTCCCGGGGTCGGAGCGACGTCAGCCCTGTCGTCCTCAGCCCTGTCGTTCGGCCCCAACGGCAGCTTCGCCGTGGCCTGGGCCGCCGGCAGCGCGTCGGTGTGGAACGCCGCGGGCGAGGAGAGGAAGCTCGACGAGGGCCGTCCGGTCAGTGCGGTCGCACTCGACCCGACGAAACCCCGCGCCGCCACGGCCGGCGAGGACGGCGTGGTGCGTGTCTGGCCCCTGTGAACTACGTCGCCTGCATCTAGCGGGCGGACGCCTCGCCTTCCTCGCCGACCTCCACCGGTCCGCTGTAGAACCGCGCCCAGCGGATCTTGTCGTCCTCCACGCCCAGGATGGAGACCCCGGTGACCTGGGCGGCGTTGCCGGCGTCGTGCAAATCGACCCGGAAGGTTTTCTTGCGCGAGACAGTGTCGCGCGAGAGGGCGGTTCGGTGACCACGAGGGGGGACATTGACTTGACACCGGCAGGCCGGCCGCTGGCTCCCCCTGTGCGTCTCGCGGTGGCGTCGGCGCGTGGCGCACCGCGTGGGAAACGCAGCGCGCGCGTCGACTCCGCGCTCGCCAATCCGATCGAGGCAGACGGCTCACAGCAGGTACGTGCCGAGCGCAAGGGCGGCGTTTGCGAGGGCGACTCCGAGGACGGGATCATCCAAGGTGCGACTTGTGAGTGGTGCACCGGGGATCGCGGGCAAACCACGGTCCCACAAGGCGATGCAGTGGCCGGGGCCCCACACAGATGATCCGAACGCGACCCCCTGCATGCTCGGGTGCTCCGAGTAGATAGCCCGCGCCCATTCTCGAGCTCGGGATCGGCGGCCGCTGATGATCGCCTGATTGCCGCCCGCCCGGGTGACCCAGCCGCTGTCGAGGTCGAGGAGTTGGACGTCCGCCGCGAGCTCGAACTGCGTCATCGCTGGCTGCCGGTTCGAGCGATCAATCGGTCCCACGCCGCCGTTGCCATCTTGGAAGAACTCCGCGAGCGCGGCCACGAACCGAGTTGGACCGTAGGTCAAGTAAGCGATCGACCGACTGGGGTGAGCACGCCGAGGTGCTGTGTGATGATCGAACCGACTCGTGGTCGGCCCGTACGAGCGCATCCCGTTCCACGGCATGGGATGGGGGCCTCCAACGACGTGGATGCGCGCGACTCGAGTTCCGCCACCTAGGTGCGTGATGTCGCTGCGGCGGACCGTGGTACCTGCAATGCGCGCGCGGTCCGGCGCGTTTAGCCGCTCGCTCAAAGGTCGGTGGCGAGTTCAGCTGCCACCTGTGGGTTGCCCCCGGTCTCGAGCCATGTGACTGGCGAGACGGGAACTTCCCCGATCTCGAGTTCTACGGAGGGCGTGTTGAACCAATGGTCGACCGCAAGTGGATGGAGTCCTTCATCCATGACGGTTACCACTTCCCGGAGCCCCGGCAGCGTGCCATGGTCGGTGAACTGCCATCGTGGGAAGTAGCGGGTGTCTCCCCGGTTGAACGCATACAGGCTCCGGTTGCGGACTCGCTGGCTGACACGGGACCGGTCGACCTGTAGGAGCGTGGCGACGCCGCTGTCCCCTTCGATGGATCGCATGACGAGGTCAGAGAACGCCGCTGCTGCGTTGATTGCGTCCTGCTCGATTGCTCGCGGCTCGAAGGACGCACCGGCATCTTCCCAGAGTTGTCGTTCTGCGCTCGGCAACGTCATGGTAATTCGGACGTCGCGGCGCTCCGAGAGGAACCTTGCGACCGTTGCGACAATGAGGGGCAGCGAAGGGGACGACGCGACCACCGTGACAGCCGAAGGCCCGCCCCCAGCCCCGACTGCCCCGGCCGCTACGGCCCCTCCCAGTATCGCGACGAGCTCAGCGACGGCGCGACGATTCTCGGGATGACCCTCGATCAGCAGCGACGCAACCTCAGCGAGTGCCGCGGCCTCCTCTGGGATGTCCTCAACAGACCTCACACGTTGAGACATGGTGAGATGATACCTCGACTTCGGAGCTTGCCCTCTCCCCTGTTAGAGTTAGAGGTATTCCACGCCGTCGCCGGGTGCCACCCGCCGGCGGGTGTCGAGCACGTAGCGGGCGTGGGTACGCACGGCCTCGAGGTCGAAGGCGTCATGGTCGGTGAGCAGCACCACCGCGTCGGCCGCTTCCAGCTCGCCGGGAGTGACCTCGACCCGCTCCACCTGGCCGTTGATGTGGTCGGCGCCGACGTGAGGATCGGCCACCCGCACCTCGGCGCCGAGGCCCAGCAGGCGTTCGGCCACCACGACCGCCGGCGACTCCCGGTCGTCGCCGGTGTTGGCCTTGTAGGCCAGGCCCAGCAGCAGGATGCGGCTGCCGTTGACGGCCTGGCGCCGGCGGTTGAGGGCCTCGGTCAGGCGCCTCACCACATAGTCGGGCATGTGGTCGTTGACGTCGTTGGCCAGCTCCACGAAGCGGAAGGGCTGGCCGAGGGCCCGGCGCACCCGCCAGGAGAGGTAGCTGGGGTCGATGGGCAGGCAGTGGCCGCCGACGCCCGGGCCCGGCGTGAAGCGCATGAACCCGAATGGCTTGGTGGAGGCGGCTTCGATCGACTCCCAGATGTCGATGCCCAGGTCGCCGGCGAACATGGCCAGCTCGTTGACGAGGGCGATGTTGACGTGGCGGAAGGTGTTCTCCAGGAGCTTGGTGAGCTCGGCCTCCTTGCAGCCCGACACCGCCACCGTGGTCTCCACGATGGTGTCGTAGAAGCTCCGGACCGCGGCCAGGGAGGCGTCGTCGACGCCCGAGACCACCTTCGGCGTGTTGGCCAGGCTCCAGACGGGGTTGCCGGGGTCGATGCGCTCGGGGCTGTAGCCCAGGAAGAAGTCGGTGCCGGCCGTGAGCCCCGACCCCTCCTCCAGCAACGGCGCGACCAGTTCCTCGGTGGTGCCGGGATAGGTGGTCGACTCCAGGACGACCGTGGCCCCGGGGCGCAGGTGGGTGGCCAGTGTCTCCGCCGCGGTCTCGATGTAGGACAGGTCGGGGGCGCCCTCGCGCAGCGGCGTGGGCACGGTGATGACGGCCACGTCAAAGCCGGCGCAGTCCTGGCCCTCCGACGTCGGCCGGTACCGACCCGTCTCCAAGGCGCCGGCCAGTTCGGCCGGCGTCACGTCCTCGACGAAGGTCTCGGATGCCGCGAGACGTTTGACCCGTGACCGGTCGACGTCATAGCCGACCACGTCGTAGCCGGCGGCCACGGCCCGCATGGCGAGCGGGAGGCCGACGTAGCCCTGGCCGACCACCAAGAGCTTCTTCCCGCTCCCCGGCATGACAGCAGTTTCGCGCACCAATACGCCGGCGCTAGGCCACGGACTTCTCGGGCTCCCTGAGCGGGGCCGCCGAAGCGCCGAGCGGCTCGGGCAACTGGTCGCCCCGCGCCCTGACCTCGGCCCGCCGGGCCACGCACAGCGTTGTGAGGGTCGCGGTCACGAGGAGCAGGCCGGCGGCGGCGTACGGCGCCGGCCTCCGATCGTGCGTTGAGGCCGGCGTCGTGACAACGCTGGCGTTCATGCCGGCCGGCCCGCTGTCGACGGCCACGCCGCACGGCGGCGGGTAGCACGCCTGGGCCCCGGCCGGCGAAGGGCCCGTGAGCACGGCCCAGACCATGCCGAGGCAACCCAGGATCGCTGCGACTCGTTTCCCCATGCCGGTTCCCCTACCGCGGACGTTTCCTGCCGCCTCGGCGCGTGGGAAAGCTACCACGGCGTTTCTCGGCGCTGCGGCCGGTTCGATCCAGCCCCTCGGTAACCTGCCACGGTGGGACCGGTCGGCTCAAGAGTGGGTGCGTTACGGAGCGATCGCGTCGCGCACGCGGCCCTGGCGTCGGCGGTGGCGCTCCTGGCCGGCGCGCTGGTCGTGCGCATGGGTGAGCTCGCCGCGCTCCTCACCATGTCGGTGCTCGGTCTCGGCGTGGTGCTGCTCGTGGTGCGACTCTGCCGCGATCCTTCGGGCGACGACGAGGCGCACGCCCGGCTCGTTCGCTGGAGCGTCGCCGCATTCCTGGCCCACCTCATCTTCGGGCTGCTCGTCGTGAAGAGCAGTGCCCTGACGAACTACCTCGGACCTGACGCCCTCACCTACCATGCGTTCGCTAGAGCCATCGTGGGCCACTGGACCGAGGGCACCGCGATGCCCCGGCTGGTGGGCGGCAAGGAGGGCTTCTTCTACCTGCTCGCGGGGATCTACTGGGTGTTCGGCGCCCATATGGCCGGAGCCATGGCTTGCAACGCCGCCCTCGGCGCCTGCCTGGTGCCGCTGGCGACCGACACGACCCGGCGGCTGTTCGGGCCCTTCGCCGCTCGTTACGCGGCCCCCCTGATGGTCCTGCTCCCGGGCCTCTTCCTCTGGTCCTCCCAGCTGCTCAAAGAGGCACCCGTCCTCGCCCTGCTCGCCTTGGCGGCGAACTGCGCAGTGCGCATCGGCGAGCGGGTCACCTTCGGCGCGACCGTGACCCTGGTCACCGCAGTCGCGCTCCTGCTCAGCTTCCGCGGGCCCGTCGGCCTCGTCGTCGGCGCCGGGCTCGTCTGCGGCATCGTGCTCGGGCGCAAGGAGCTGGTGAGCGGGCTGGGGACGGCGCTCGTCATGTTGGGGCTGATGGCGGGCTTCGTGGTCGTCGGCGGCGTGGGGGAATCCGGGTACCAGTCCTCGGTGACCTCGAACCTGGCGGAGGCCAGCGTCACCCGGCAGAACCTCGCCCTGGCCGCGGAGAGCGGATTCGGCGCCGACAAGGACACGTCGACATCCGGACGTGCGTTGGCCTACCTGCCGATCGGTCTGTTCAGCATCACGCTCGGGCCCTTCCCCTGGCAGGGAGGCTCCGCCCGCCAGTTCGCGTCCCTGCCGGACGTGGTCGTGTGGTGGTGGCTCCTGCCCGTGCTCTGGCGGGGCTACGTCGAATCTCGGCGGCGGATCGGCCGGCGCGCCATGGCGGTCGTCCTGCCCGCCCTCACCACTTGGACGCTGCTCGCCCTCGTCATCAGCAACTACGGGCTGGTCAGCCGGGAACGCGTGCAGGTGGTCGTGTTGATCGCCCCGCTCCTGGCCCTCGGGCTGGCCTCGCGGGCCGAAGGGGACACGATCGATGCGGCCGGCGTCGCCTGATGCTGCACTACGTTGGCATTCGATGATGAGAGGCCTCCGCCCGTGAGCCTCCGGGACTACCTCGCAGTTCTCCGCCGGCGCATGTGGACCGTCGCCCTGGTCTGCCTGCTGGCCGCCGGGGCTGCGTTCGGCTTCTCGTCGCTCCAGACGCCCGTCTACGAGGCGCGTGCCCGACTCCTGCTGGGTTCCACCCAGACCACGGTCGACGCCGGCGGGTTCGGCACGTACATCGACCCGAACCGCATCCAGACCGAGATCCAGGTGATCATGGGCCAGCCCGTGGCCGAGATCGTCCTGGAGAGTCTTGGATCGGCCCCCGGCATCTCCGGGAGCGCGGTAGGGGGGACGGCGGTGATCGAGTTGACCGCCCGCAGCCGCACCGCGTCCGTCGCTGCCGATGTCGCCAACGCGTACGCCCAGGCCTACATCACCTACCGCCAGCAGCAGTTCGCGGACGCGGTGAGCGCGCAGACCAAGGAGTACACCCGCCAGATCGAGTCCCTCACTTCCCAGATCGCCCAGATCGAGGCCCGGCCCCGGCCGCCGAACACGCCATCGCCCGCCGAAGCCGACGCGCTGCGGGCGGAACTGACTTCCTACCGCCTCCGGCTCCAGCAGGTCGACTCCGCCCAGAAGTTGAACGGGAGCGCCGCCGCAGTGATCGGCCCGGCCACGCCCAGCGCCACGCCGGTGAGCCCCACACCTCGACGCAACATCGCGCTCGGCGCGTTCGTCGGCCTCGTGCTGGGCGTGGGGGCGGCGTTGCTCTTCGAGCACCTCGACGACTCGGTGAAGTCGAAGGAGGACATCGAGCGGATGCTGCCCGACCTGACCGTGCTGGGCGTCATCCCTTTGGTCCCGGCATGGCGCAATCGATCGCAAACGCGCCTGATCGCCGCGACGGAGCCCACCTCTTCCCCGGCCGAGGCCTACCGCACGCTCCGCACGTCGATCCAGTTCCTGAGCATCGACCGTTCGCTCCGGGTGCTGCAGGTCACCAGCCCGATCGCCTCCGAAGGCAAGTCGACCACGATGGCCAACCTGGCCGTCACCCTCAGCCAGGCCGGGCTTCGGGTCGTCGTCGTGTGCTGTGACCTCCGCCGGCCCCGGATCAACCAGTTCTTCGACCTCCCGAACGAGGTCGGCTTCACCTCGGTCCTCCTGGGCCAGGTGCCGCTCGGCGTGGCCCTGCAGGACGTACCAAACATCTCCCGGATAAAGGTCCTCGCGTCCGGGCCACTCCCGCCGAACCCTTCGGAGCTCCTCTCGTCACAGCGGGCGAGAGACCTCCTCACCCAACTGAGCAAGCAGGCCGACGTGGTGCTGGTCGACTGCCCCCCCGTGCTGCCGGTCACCGACGCGGCCGTGCTCGCCAGCAAGGTGGACGGCACCCTGCTGATCGCGTCGGCTGGCGCCACCACCTACAAGGACCTCGCTCGAGCCGTCCAGCTCCTCCACCAGGTCGACGCACCGCTCTTGGGCGTGGTCCTCAACAACGGCACGGTGGAGACCACCTACGGCTACCAGTCGCGCCAGGCCACGGCGGCGCAGGCTCCGTCGATGAACGGCCATGGCCCGACGGAGACTGAGTCCGAGAATCCGCCGGCGCCGAGTCATCGCCGGCGCCGCAAAGCCTCCTGAAACCGGTCAGCGGCCGAGGAGCTCCCCGTACAGGTCACGGACGTCGTCCAGCAGACGGTCCTTCCCGAAGCGGTGGCGGACCGATTCGCGAGCGGCCGCCCCGAATGCGTCGAGGCGGGCCCGATCGGTGAGGGCGCGCTCGATCAGGGCGGCGACGCCGGGCGCGTCGCCGGCGGGGGCCAACCAGCCGGTGACGCCGTCGGTGACCACGTGACGGACACCGCCGACGTCGGTGGCCACCACCGCCTTCCCGGCGGCGTGAGCCTCGATCAGGGCCACGGGTGTCCCCTCGTTGTTGCTGGTCAGGACGACGAGGTCGAGGTCGCCGACCGCGGCGGCCACGTCCGGCCACCAGCCAGTGAAATGCACCCGCTCGCCCAAGCCCATCGACTCGGCCCGCTTCTCGAGTCCGGCCCGCTCCTCCCCGTCTCCGATCAGGGCCAAGTGCACGCCGGGCAGCCGGGCCACGGCCTCGAGCAGCACCTCGTTGGCCTTGATCGGCACCAGTCGGCCCACCGCACCGATGAGCGGCGTGCCCGGCTCCAACCCGAGGGTCGAGCGGAGTGCGCCGTCGGGCCGATCCACGGACAGGAACCGGTCCAGGTCGAGCCCCAAGGGGATGACATGGAACGTCCGCCGGCGCCCGATGCCCAGCGCCTGGAGGCTGTCCCTCACCTCCGGGCTCACGGCCACGATCGCGTCGGTCCGCCGAGCCAGGCCGCGTTCCATCTCGACGAAGACCCGCTGCACCGCCGGGTTGAAGTACCCGTCCAGCACATGGCCATGAAAGGTGTGCACGGTGCGGGGGCGGTCACCCATCGACGCCGCCGCGACCCGGCCCACCGTCCCCGCCTTGGCCATGTGGGTGTGGAGTAGGCGGGCGCCGGTGCCTCCGAGGAGGCGCCTGGTCGCCGAGATGGCTCGCAGGTCCATCTGGGGGTTGAGGGGGCGGGTCAGGGGGAGGTAGTGGACCGGCACCCGGTCGTCGGCGAGCTCCCCCTCCGCCGCGGAGGGTCGTCCCGCGGCCAGGACGGTCGGGTAGTCCTCTCCGAGATCCCTCGTCAGCATGAGCGCCTGACGGGCCGGCCCGCCCACGTTGAGGCGAGTGATGAGCCGGACGACCTGCGGTCTGGCTGGCGCCGGCGACTGGACCGGGGCGAGGTCGGCTCGCTCGAGGTCGGTCATCGCCCTTCGATTCTGTCATCGGTCCTCGGAGAACCCGTCCGGTAGGGTGGACCGGGTGCAGGCGGGAGATGGAGCGACGACGGGCGACGCGAGATCGATGCCGACCATCGACGAGGTGGCCGCGACCGTGGATGCCGTCGACGGGTGGCTGTCGCGCCGAGAAGGTGAGGCGCTGTACGAGCTCGCCCGGGCCTGCCGCGCCGGCGACGGCGTGATCGTCGAGATCGGATCCTGGAAGGGGAAGTCGACGATCTGGCTGGGGAACGGCTCCAAAGCCGGCCAGTCGGTGCCGATCTACGCCGTCGATCCGCACATCGGGTTCCCGGACGTGCCGGAGACCTATGGGGTCATCAAGACGTTCGACGAGTTCAAGCGGAACATCTCCGATGCCGGCGTCGACGACGTTGTGTTCCCACTCGTCATGACGTCGGAGGAGGCCGCGGCCGGCTTCACCGAGCCCGTGGCCCTGCTGTTCGTGGACGGGGTCCACGAGTACGACTACGTGAAGACCGACTTCGAGTCCTGGTTCCCGAAGGTGCGCGACGGAGGCATGATGGTGTTCCACGACACCGCCGGACCGGCCCATACCGGCGCCAAGCGCTTCGTCGAGCAGTCGGTGTACCGGTCCCGCCGGTTCCGTGGCGCCCGCTTCGTGGACTCCGCCACCATCGTCGAGAAGGTCGCCCGCAACCGGCCGGCCGACGTCGCCCACCTCTACTGGACCCTGTACCTCAAGAAGGCCACCGAGCTGATCCCGATGGCCAAGGTGCCCCGACCGGTGAGGGTCGCAGGACGGCGCGTCCTCGATCAGCTCCAGAGGCTCGGCGCCTGAGGAAGGTGACCGTCACCGGGGACAGCGCGTCGGCGTATGTCCGCAGCATGGACACCGTCGGCGGTTGGTTTGTCCGCCTCGACGCCGACATGTTCACCGCTGTGGACCAATGGCAGCGCCAGGCCGGGGTGACCGGCAATCTGCTTGAGATCGGCGTCTACCAGGGTCGGAGCGCCATCCTTCTCGGCTGGCTGCGCGGGCAGGGCGAGCGCCTAGAGGTCTGCGACCTTTTCGAGGACCAGGAGGCCACGGCGACGGCGCCCGGTGACGGCGGCCTGTACGACACGCTCGAGCGGGCCCGCTTCGAGCGGAACTTCCTTCGCTTCCACGACGCCCTTCCGGTCATCCACCAGGGCCCGTCGCGCGACCTCGGGCACCACATGGCCGACGCGTCGTTCCGGTTCGTGCACGTCGACGGCAGCCATCTCTACGACCCGGTCGTGTCCGACCTCGCGCTGAGCCGGCGACTGCTCGTACCCGGTGGCGTCGTGGTCCTCGACGACTGGTGCACCCCACGGATGCCCGGCGTCGGCGCCGCCACATGGGACGCCATCCTGCATGACGGGCTCCGCCCCTTCGCCTTCACCGCCGACAAGCTCTACGCCAGCTGGAGCGGGCCCGCACCCGACGGTGCGATGGTGGCCGGCTGGTTCGCCGGCGACGACAGCGTGCGTTGCGAGCCCCACGAGGTCGGCGGTCATGAGCTCGTCCGCCTCTACTCCTCGGCCCCCCGCTCAACCCCGGGCCGGCTCATCGACCGCTGGGCGCCGCCCGCCCTGCGGCCACCGATCGCCCGGGCGGTGGCCTTCGCCCGCCACCGGTCGAGCGGGCCGGCGTAGGGCTCACCAGTCCTGGGTCTCCAGGAAGACCTCAAGGGTGAGAAGCGTCCACAGCGCCAGGCCGTTGCTTCCTCCCTGGAGGTGCTCCTGCCAGAGCCGCTCCATCGACCCGTCGCGGACGTGGGGCCGGAGCCGGGCCCGGGGCCCGAGAAGGCGGGCCTCGACGAACGGCCGCAGGTCGGAGCGGAACCACCGGTCGAGCGGCACGCCGAAACCCCGCTTCGGCCGATGCAGGATCTCCGGTGACAGGAGATCGCCGACGGCCCGCTTGAGCACCCGCTTGCGAGACCAGCCGCGCAGCTTCATCGCGGAGGGGAGCGAGAGAGCGAAGGGCACCATGTCGCGGTCCAGGAACGGCGACCGCACCTCCAGGGCGTGCGCCATGCTCGTGCGGTCGACCTTCGGCAGCAGGTCGTCCAGGAGGTAGGTGCGAAGGTTCAGGTCGAGGAGCCGGTCGAGAAAGGGGGCGCCGGCCGACCCGGCCCACACCCGGGCATAGTCCTCGACGCCCCACGACGACGGGGACACGAGCAGGTCGGCCACGACGTCGTCGGGCACGTAGCTGATCCAGGCGCGGTAGTAATCGGGCATGGGCCGTTCGGCGGAGGCCACGAAGCGGGCGACGCGACGGACGAGAGGGGCGCGCTGGGCATGGGCGACACGATCGGATCCGGCCCGGAGCCACCGGCGCACTGGCGCCGGGATGCGCTGGAGCTGGCGCATCGCCACCGCGGCCGAGAACCGCTCGTACCCGGCGAACAGCTCGTCGCCTCCATCCCCGCAGAGTGCCACGGTGACGTGCCGGCGGGTCAGTTCGGAGAGGAGGAACGTCGGGATGGCGCTGGCGTCGCCGAACGGCTGGTCGTGGTGGTGGACCAGGCGCTCCACGAGCTCCACGGCATTCGGCTGCACGACGAACTCGGTGTGCTCGGTGCCGAACCGTTCGGCGACCTGCCGGGCGAACGGGCGCTCGTCGTAGCCGTCTCGGTCGTCGAAGCCGATGGTGAAGGTGCGCACCGGGATGTCGCTGAGGCCGGCCATGAGCGCCACCACGGCGCTGGAGTCGACACCCCCACTGAGGAACGCGCCGACCGGGACGTCGGCCACGAGCCGCTTCGCGACGGCGGCGGTGAGGAGCCGCCGCAGCTCCGCCGCCGCCTCGTCGAGCGAGCCTGCCGCCGCCTGCCGTTCTCCGTTGGCGGCCCGGAGCGGCGGTCGCCAGTACTCGAGCACCCGCACCGGCTGGCCCCGTTCGGCGACGAGCACGTGCCCCGGGGGGAGGCTGCGCACGCCCTCGTAGAACGTGCGGGGCGTCGGTACGTAGCCGAACGTCAGGTACGCCGGGATGGCGTCGGGGTCGAGCCGCCTCGGCACGGCCGGGTCGCAGATCACCGCCTTGATCTCGCTCCCGAAGACGACCCTGTTCTCATCGGCCCAGTAGTAGAGGGGCTTCTTCCCCAACCGGTCCCGCCCGAGCACGAGACGCTCATGCCGGTCGTCCCAGATGGCGAACGCGAACATTCCGTCCAGTCGGCCCGCCAGCTCGCACGGGTCGACGTCCTCGGCGAGGTGGGCGATGACCTCGGTGTCCCCCTCGGTGGCGAAGGTGTGCCCCGAGGCCATGAGCTCGCTCCGGAGGCGGGCGAAGTTGTAGATCTCGCCGTTGAGCGCGACGCCGATCAGCCCGTCCTCGTTGGTGATCGGCGGGTCGCCGGTCACCAGGTCGATGACGGCCAGACGGGTCTGGCCGACGGCGGCCCCGGACCGCACGTATACCCCCGAGGAGTCGGGCCCCCGGTGGGCGAGGGTGGCGACCTGGGCCTCGACCCGTCGTCGTTGGTCGGAGCCGTCGGTCGCCAGGGCGCCAGCGATACCGCACATCCCTAGGTGTCTACTCGCTGGGTCCTGGCCCCCTCACACGCCCAGGTGGAGCGACCCGAATAGTCCGTTGCCGGACAAGCGAAGCAGCAACGAGATGGCCGAGCCAAGAAATGAATGTGAGATTCCTACCGCAGGTACATCGGAGCCTCGCTGTGCGCCTGTCGTCGGGGCTGCCGGCGCACCCCGACGTCTCCGACGAAACGCGTTCACTGTGACGCCCAGACACGAATTGCTCGCTTGCGTGCCAGGTCGTAGCGACGATGCGCGTAGCATCCGAACGAACTGGCCCAGGGATGACGCCTTTCGGCCGCACCCGAGTAGGAGGCACGTTGAGACGGAGCGGCGCAACCAACCCGATGCGGTCGTCGCCAGCTTCATCCGGCGTGTCCCGACGGTCAGCCTTGCGGCCCAACTTGCGGCCCACCCCGCTCTTCGTACTCGTCCTCGTCGTGCTGGCGTTGGTCATCGTCCAGGTTCTTGTCTTGCCAGTGTTTCACCGGCGCCTTTATGGCCCCATGGGGTTCGCGATGAAGGGAGCTGACTCGCCGCGATACATCGACCCCGCGAACCGGCTGCGTGCCGGCCACCTGCCCTCGTCGTATGACGTCCTGAGTTCCGGGTATGTGGCGATCATCGCCCTATCCAAGCTCCTCGGGCTGGGCTTAGCCGGGGTGGTGGTCCTGCAGTTGGCTATGGCGGTACCCGCGGCCATGGCCCTCTACGACATCGGCCGCAAGGCGGCTGATCCAGTCGTAGGTCTCCTGGCCGCCCTCATCTTCGTTGGCAATCCCTTTGTCGCCCGATGGCGACACTATGTCCTCACTGACTCCCTCTTCGAATCGTTCGTCGTGCTCACCCTCTGGGCCGCCCTGAGAGCACGGCGCAACAAGACAGGCGGCGTTCTATTTCTCGTCCTCACAGCCAGCGTGACCGCCCTCCTGCGCCCGAACGGAGGCCTTATCGCGCTCGCCGCCGTGACATATGTGGTCCTCGCGAGATCATCGCACCGCCTTCGAACCGGACTGGCCTTCGTCGCCATCTGGGCATCTTTGGGCGCGGTCGCACTGGTAGCGACCCGGCTCGCGAACGTGGAGGATTTCTATAACATCCCGGACGGCATCCGGCGGGGTATATCCGTGGCCCCTTACGGTGGACATCCAAATGGAATCGTCATTTCGATGCCGCGATCTTCAGCCATAGGGTCACGGAACATCGATGCGGTTCAGTATGCCATCGTCCACCCGGTCGCCACTGGTCGGCTCTTCATGACTCGTACTCTGTACGAGATCTCGGCCATCCGACCGGGGAGCTCTCAAGTATACAACCTCCTGGCACCCACGGGACTCTGCTTGACATACGTCCTCGCGCTAGTGGGCGGAATGAGATGCCGCGATCGTCAGTTGTTAATAGCCATAGCGGCTCTGCTGGTGCCGCAGCTATTCGTCCTCGGCAGCGTACCCGCTGACGGCGACAGTCGGTATATCCTATGGTTCATACCGCTTCTCGGCGTCTTGACGGCAATCGGAATCGAGAGCACGTTCCAGATGTTATTGGCGCTCCGTCGGCGGGGCTCGGGCGTCGCCAGCCCGCTGGCGCCTTCCGACCTGTCCTGAATTCCTCCTGCGGCGGTGTCGCCGTGCGACGGTTCCTTGTCGCCATGCAATATCGGGCGCCGAGCGGTCAGCCGACTAGAGAGCTGCGACTCAATGCCGTCGGTATGCGGCGGGTGCTGCGATCGAGGACGCATCCACTCGCCGAGGCCCCGCTCACTCAGTCGCGGCCTCCACCAAAGTGTCGCACGGCCCCGTTTCTGCGGGCCAAGACCTCGTTGAGCACGCTGAGATACACCGGCCGGGTAACGGCCACCGAGTAGCGGGCGGCGACGGTGCGGCGCCCCTTGTTCCCAAGCTCAGCCCGCAGCTCGGGATCACGGACAAGGCGGCGCAGCGCCTCGGCCCACTCCTCGACATTGCCGGCGAGAAGGCCGTTCTTCCCGTCTTCGATGATGTCGATATTTGCACCAATGCGCTGGGCGACCGTAGGAATGCCGAGCGCCATGTACTGCAGCGCCTTCAAGCCGCTCTTGCCCAGCACCCACTCCTCGTCCGGAAGGGGATAGACTCCGATGTCGATCTCCGAGAGGTCGGCCACCTCGCTCTCCAAGCGCCAGGGCAGGGCCTCGACCTCGACTCCGGGGATTCGGAAAGCGCCATCCCCGATGACCTTGACCCGGATGCCGTCGCAGCGCTGCAGCTCGCCCAGCACGCCGTCGAGGAGGTGCAGGTAGGGCGAGGTGGAGTGGCTGCCGCTCCAACCGACCACCACGCCGTCGACCCGGGGCCGGTGCGGACGCGGGTGGTAGATATCCAGGTCGATCGTCGAGGAGATGCGGGTGACGTTCGTGTTGTACCGGGCCGCCACCTCCTCGAGGTGGGGCGTGCACACGACGACGTGATCCGCCAACCCCATGAGCTCGTGCACCTTGCGGTGGTCGCGGAGCCAGCGCATGAACGGGTTCTGTCGGGAGCTGTGCGGAAGGTAGACGAGATCGTCGATGTCGTACACCAGCGGCACCCCGCGACGGGCCAGGACGCGCTCGAGGACCGGGGGGCCCAGTGGCGCCACCTCCAGGAACAGGTAGACCAGGTCGGCTCGAAGCGCGGCACGGGCGTCGCCCATGCGGCGGAGGAACCCGCCGGCGACGCTGGCCAGCTTGTGCCCCCATTGTCCCCGCTCGTACAGGTGCTCCCAGGCCCTGGCACTCCAGAACGGCCGCACGTCGACGTCGTAGCCCGCCGCCCGCCACGACGGGTAGTACTGCTCGAACTTGAGCCGCTGCCCGGGCGCCCGGTCCGGGGGGTGTGGGCACAGCACCACGATCCTGCGTGCGGCGGCCTCATCCCGGGCGGCACCTACTACCGAGTAGAGCTCGTTGAACCGCGACACGGCCGAGTCGAGGTCGAAGGTGCTCTCGGCGACGGCGCGGCAGCGGGTGCGGATGCCGGGATCATCCGCCAGCGCAAGCAACCGCGCCACCGACTCCGGGTACGACGTCGGGTCGTACGGATCCACTACGATGCCAACGTTTTCGTTCTCGACGATATCGGCGGCGTCCCCGACACCCCGGTTCACCGCAACCGGCAGACCGAGGGCCAAGGACTCCGACACCTTCGTAGCCGCCGACGCCACCTTCGACGGAGCCGGCCGGATGAAGGCGTACGTCGCCGAGGCCCCGCGCATCGCCGTCGGTACGTCTGCATACGAGACCGACTCCACCGCCACGTGGTCTCTCCCGATCCCGGCACGCTCGACAGCAGCGCGGACGACGTCGAGATCGCCGTTGATCAGGAGGCGGAGCCGGCCGCCGGACTGCTCGGTGAAGACCCGCCCGAAGGCCAGCATCTCCTCCAGCAGGTACCAGGTGCCCACGGAGCCGAGGTACACGAGCGTAGGCACCTCAGCCGCTGGAAGGGGCTGGAAGCGCTGGAGGTCGACGGAGGTCGGGATGACCTCGATCGTGCCGGTACCCCCGTTCTCCTTGACCATGCCGGTCACGATCGACTCGCTGGCGCGCGTCAGTGTGACCACCGCCGCAGCGTCGCGGAGGAACCGTCGCTCGAGCTGCTTGGTGCCACGGTACAGCAGGCCGTCGGACGGCCAGAGATCTCCGTCGACCCGCTCGTCGGCATAGAGGCCCCGCATGTCGAACACGAAGGGCACGCCGCATCGTCGGGAGAGCCGCCACGCCATCAGCGCCGACGGGTACGACCGGGCGTGGATGAGGTCGAAGCGGTACCGGCGTGCGAGACGTAGCACCTCGACGTAACCGTGGCCGAGATCGACCGCGGTCGCCAGAGGTGGAAGCCGCTTGTGGTAGCGCAAAGGATGCCAGCGGATGTCGGCTGTCGCGAGGCGGTCCCTCATCGCCTGCGGTTGTCGATCGTGGGCCCATCCACCGGGCTTCTCGAAGGTGACCAGGTCGAAACGGTGCCCAAGTGCGGCCAGGCCCTCTAGGTACGGAACGACCTGCGAGCGACCCAAGGGATCAAGCGCCCCGTCGTAGGAGATGTAGAGGACGTCCACGTGGCCGGGAATCCTAGGGGCGCTGCCTCGGCCCGAACGACACGTGCGACGCCCACTGTCTTCGCACGGCACGTTCCGGACCAGCGGGCTGTGTGATCCATTTGAGTCGCCACCTGCCCTGATCGTGGTGCCGCCACCGGGAACCCACCCGGCCGGGTGCCGTAGCACGGGAGGATGCCCTGATCGGCGTTGTCACCCAACCGTCGCAGCGAGATCAATGGCCTTCCCAGCCCGCACCAGGGTCAGGAGAGCCGGATAGAGTGCCAACCGGATCAAGCAGTAACTTCATGTGCCCGGGAGGACAGCGACTGTGGCTGAGAGCTCGAAAGTAATCCCGGTGTTCCAGCCGCTACTGGAGGCGGAGGAATTGGACGCCTGTCGGCAGGCCCTCGAGGACGGATGGCTCGGAATGGGGAGGTCTGTCGGACACTTTGAGGACGAGCTCTCCGCCTTCTTGGCGCTTGGCGACCGACGCATAGCTGCGGTGAGCACCGGACATGCGGCCCTGCACCTCGCCATGTTAGTGGCGGGCGTCGGGCGCGGCGATGAAGTGATAACTCCCTCGTTCAACAACATTGCAGACCTCCAGGCTGTCCTGGCCTGTGGCGCAACTCCAGTCTTCTGCGACGTCCGCGATGACACACTTTGCATAGACCTAGAGCAGGTCGAAGGCCTACTTTCCCCGCGCACGAAGGCAATCGTCGCCACCGACTACGGCTGCCATCTATCTGACCACGATCATCTCGGTGCATTGCGCGAAGCGCACGGCGTACGCGCCATACACGACGCCGCCCACTCCTTCGGAGCAACATACAACAATCGAATGATCGGGAGCTTCTCAGACATCGCCATATTCAGCTTCGATCCGGTGAAGACAATCACCTGTATAGACGGCGGTGCCGTCGTAGTCCAGTCCCAAGAGGAACTCGAATCTTTACACGAGATGAGATTGATCGGGATGGGTCAAGCGGCCTCGGTCATGTATCAGAATCAGCGCGCGTGGTCCTATGACGTCAAACGCATCGGGTTCCGATACCACCTCGCCAACCTTCACGCGGCTCTGGGCCTTAGCCAGCTACAAAAGATGGAACGCATTACTGCGAACCGCCGCCGGTACTTCGACATCTATACGAGCAGGTTGGACGGGATAAATCAATTGAGGACGCCCAAGACCACGCATCCAGGTTCGGTGCCGTTTTTGTTCTATGTCCGGGTCCCCTCGGAGGTTCGGGTCCCGTTCCGGCAGCACCTGAGCGCCCACGGCGTAGATACGGGGATCCACTGGCAACCTGGGCACCTGATGCAACTCTTTGAAGGCTGCCCTCGCGGTGATTTGTCGGTTACCGAGGTCGTCGGTCAAGAAATTGTATCGCTTCCGTTTCATTCTTCGATGTCGGACGGGACGATTGAGCGGGTCGTAGAGGCGGCTCGGTCGTTTTGGAATTGAGGAGGATGAAGCCGTACATGCGAGAGGACGCAGCTCGACTGTGACGTCCCGGCACACAGGGAGGCAGCTGCTTCTCGCGATGAAGCAGGCCGCGGGTGCCGACGACGCCGGCTTGACGCTTCCAGTGGGCGCACCCGTGAAGGGTCTCCTCCGACCACTAGGTGCCAGCCCAGCCCGACTCCGCCCTGAGGACGTACGGATTCTCACTGCCGCTCGGAACCGCTTCGTGTCATCGTTCTTGACCGAGTTCGTGGCTACGGAGGAGCGCACCACTCGGTGGCTGGTCGAACATGTCGGTTTGAGCGACGCCAAAATTCTTTTTATGTATGACGATGTGAATCGGATTCCGTGCGGCTACATGGGGTTGGACTTCATAGACTGGGAGTCCGGGAGGGGGGAGGCCGACGCCATTGTGCGAACCGGCGACGGTCCGAAGGGTTTCATGACCGAAGGCCTTCGGACACTGATGCGCTGGGCGGAGAATGGGCTCGGTCTTCGGGACCTCAGTGTTCGGGTGAGATCAGACAATGACGCATTGCGCTTCTACGAACGCGCCGGCTTCCGACAGTTCAGGGCGATGCCACTGGTTCGCCACGAGGACGCCCAGGGCACCCGCTGGATCGAGGAGCCCAACGGTGACCCCCGTGGTATTTCGCTCATATATTTGCGTTGGGAAGGTTAGGGGTTTCCCAGTGATATCGAGGCGGTGGGAAAGCCACATTAGCGTTCACCTGACCCGCCGCAGCCAGCCACCAGGCCAGTACGTGACTTCACCCGAGGTCACGCCCTCGTTGAACGGAGGCGTGGGCGGTTGCATGACGAAGTCGTCATGGGTCCGAAGGAACTCAACCGCAGCTTCACGAGGGTTGTCGAAGTCCCACGATGGTCCGGATCGGGGCGCACCGACGAGATCGCCCATGATGCCGTCGGCGGCGACGATGTAGGAGCCCGGGGAGACGAGGGGCGCATACGCCTCCAATTCGGCAAGCACGTGCGCCTTGGAGTGATTGCTGTCGAGTGAAACGAGCACTCGCTGTCCCAACCCGACCATTTCCCTCACCTGGTCGACGACCTCGGGCGAGATCGAACTACCTTCGATCAGCTGGATACGATCGAAAAGCTCATGATTCTCGATGGCTTTTCGATTCTGCTCACGAATGTCGATATCGATACCGATGACCCGGCCATGGCCCATGGCTTTGAGAAGGCTGGCGTAGAAGACCAGGGATCCCCCATGGGCGATGCCGGTTTCGAGAATGACGTCGGGGCGGAGTCGGTACACGACCTCCTGCATCCGGATCATGTCCTCTGGGAGCTGGATGATGGGCCGGCCCATCCACGTGAAGCTGTAAACGTACTTCGTATCCCAACCAAGCCTCAACCACGCCTTTGACACAATGGCAAACGCTTCCGGAGTGGCGAAGGGGAATCGCGATTCGTTGTCGCCTTCTTCCACCGTCACGAACTCAGAGTCGAAGTCTATTCGAAGGACAGTCACACTGTCATGCTAGGCGCAGACTGACCTGCCGGTTCACCGGCTTCAGGCCGGCTCTCCGCAACGTCGATATCGGTGGCGGCGAAGCGATCGACGCCGGAGCTCGTGGTCGCGGGGTGCAGGGGTCGATGGGTGACCGAGTAGACCACCGGCCCTCAGCTCAGCCGGTCGCGCGGTAGTCGTGCGGACCCAAGCTCATGCCCGACCCGAGAGGCGGCTGAGCGAGTCAGGTGAGCGCCGCCCGCCCCTGGCGGCGCTGCACTTCGTTTGCGGGATCGTCCAGGTGAGCCCGGGTGCGCTCCGCAAAGAATCCGCACGTGCCGATCCCGGCACTCCGTGCGAGGGCATCGGCACAGGCAATTGCACTTTACTGAGACACGTCGAACCATATCGCAGTGAATGGCAGGGTGCGATTCTGCATAGTCTCTCAAAGTTTCGCAAGTGCTAACACACTACGGGCGCTTTGGCGAGAAGCACCACTGCCTCATCGATGGCTCAGTACCTCGGAAGCCGGAGCGGTCACGTTCACTGATACAATGGCTCGCACGTTGCGAAACCGTCATGCGATTCCTGCAGGAGACAATCCGAATGACCGCCACCCATTTTTGGTTGCAGGAGACTAGACTGTCTGGATGTATCGTCGTCGAGTCGATTTTGGCCGAGGACGATCGGGGCTGTTTCGGCCGCACGTACTCCACCGAGGAGTTCGCCGCCATCGGACTGGATATCCGATTTGTCGAATGTAGCGTCTCCAGGAATCCCAGAGCGGGGACAATGCGAGGTCTCCATTTTCAAACTGCACCGTACGAGGAGACCAAACTCGTGAGTTGCAGTCGAGGTCGCATCTTCGATGTTGCTGTCGATCTCCGTGTCGAGTCGGAGACATTCGGAGGATGGACGGCAGTGGAGCTCTCTGCGGACCGCCTTCAAGCGCACTACATACCCAGGGGGATGGCCCACGGATTCATAACCCTCGAGGCGGACTCAGACGTCCGCTACCAGATATCAGTCCCCTATCGGCCCGATGCGGCGCGCGGCGTCCGCTGGGACGATGCCGAGATCGGAATCGCCTGGCCTGATGTCGGGGTGCTGACGATGTCGGATCGCGATCGGAACCTCCCGACCCTTGCCGACCTTGATGCTACGTTGTCGATGCGTGGGTGATACCACGAAAAGCAAGCTCGCATGGCGCCTGAGCGCGCCGTAGCACCGAGCGTGGTCGTCGTTACGCCACCGCGGGGCTGGGCAGCGCTGAACCTGAGAGACCTTTGGGCTCATCGAGACCTCGTCTACTTCCTGGCATGGCGCGACGTGAAGGTCCGATACGCCCAGGCGTCGATTGGCGTTGCGTGGGCCGTTCTCCAGCCGCTTCTCATGATGGTCGTCTTCACCGTATTTCTTGGAAGGCTGGCGAAAGTTCCCTCCGACGGCATCCCCTACCCGGTGTTCGCCTTCAGTGGCCTCCTCCCGTGGACGTACTTCTCCAACGCGACCGGCACTGCCACAGAAAGTCTGGTTTCCAGTTCCAACTTGGTGTCGAAGGTGTATTTCCCACGGCTGGCGATACCGCTGGCCGCACTTCTCTCCTGGCTTCCCGACCTGCTGGTGGCAACCGGGATGCTGATCATGATGATGCTCGCCTATGGGCTCATGCCGGCGTGGACCACAGTGCTCCTGCCGGTTTTCGCTCTTTACGCGTTGCTGGCGGCTTCGAGTGTGAGTGTGTGGCTCTCGGCACTCAACGTTGCCTATCGGGATGTGCGTTATGCGGTTCCCTTTCTGATCCAGCTTTGGCTTTTCGCCACCCCCGTGGTCTATCCGGCGAGCCTGGTGCCCGGGCGGTTCCGGGCTTTGTTCGGCCTCAACCCTATGGCCGGCGTCGTCGAGGGTTTCCGCTGGGGCCTGCTCGGGCGGGGTCACCCACCATGGGCGCTCATGGGAGTATCCGCCGCGGTGGCACTCGTCCTGTTGGTTGGTGGCCTCTATCACTTCCGGCGCGTTGAGCACGGGTTCGCCGATGTCATCTGAAGCATTGCATTCCGCGATACGCGTGGAGGGCCTCGGAAAGCAATATCGGCTCGGTGCTTCGACTGGAGGGCGGGCCAGCTACGGGTCGTTGCGAGAGGATCTGCTTCGATCGGTGCGGCGGCGGGAACGGGCTCCTGAAGTCGATCGCACGTTCTGGGCCCTGCGCAACGTTTCTTTCGCGATCCAGCCGGGGGAGCGGGTGGGCATCATCGGGCGCAACGGTGCCGGCAAGAGCACGCTCCTGAAGCTCCTCGCCCGGATCACGGCGCCGACCGAGGGTCGAGCCGAACTCCGTGGCCGGGTAGGTTCGCTCCTTGAGGTCGGAACTGGGTTCCACGCTGAGCTGAGCGGTCGGGACAACATCCTCTTGAGTGGCGCGATCCTCGGGATGCGCCGCAGCGAGATACAGGCAAAAACTGATGAGATCGTAGAGTTCGCCGGTGTCGAAGCGTTCCTCGACACGCCGGTCAAGCGATATTCCTCGGGCATGTATCTCCGGCTGGCCTTCGCCGTCGCCGCCCATCTGGAGCCCGATATTCTCCTCGTGGACGAGGTTCTCGCCGTCGGGGACGCGGATTTCCAAAAGAAGTGCCTCGGACGCATGGAAGACATCGGCGAGAGCGGTCGGACCGTCGTGTTCGTATCCCACTCGATGCCCTCCGTTTTGCGCCTCTGCGAACGGGTGATCCTGCTCGACCGAGGTGGTCTCGTGGCGGATGGGAACGCGCAGGAAGTGCTTCGTACGTACCTTGACTCGGGTCTCGGTTCGGCCGCAGAGCGCCACTGGGAGACACCCGAGTTGGCCCCGGGTGACGAGGTCGCTCGGCTGCGGTCTGTGCGAGTACGCGACGACCGAGGAGTTGTGACCGAAGAGCTCGACATCCGCCGTCCGGTGTCACTTGAGCTCGAGTACTGGCACATGAGGGACGACGAGGACCTCCGTCCCTCGGCCAATCTGCACGTCACCAACGAAGACGGCGTAGTGCTGTTTGCCACGAGCGACTTCAACAATCATCGCTGGAGGGAGACACGCCGGACGCCTGGTGTGGTGCGGGCGACGTGCCATATCCCCGGGAACTTCCTTGCCGAAGGCCGGTTTTTCGTTCTCGCTGCGATCAGCACATACAACCCCACGCGTGTGCACGCGCTCGAGGCCGATGCTGTTTCATTCCATGTGGTCGACCGCAGTACGGGAGACGGCGTCCGCGGCGAGTATGCGAACGCGTGGCCCGGAGTCGTCCGGCCGATGTTGGACTGGTCCATCATCGAGCCGAAGCCGATTCCATTGAGCGGCGCCGATCGTCAACTCGGATGAGAGCCCTTGTCACAGGCGGGAAGCGCTCTCGACTGCTCCCGGGGAGGAGTTCGTGGTGACCGGCGACCCTGGACCTCTGAACGCTCCGGCGTGGCGCCCCAGGCACTCGCTGGCCGAGGGCCTACGTGACACGGTGGCATGGTGGGAGGCGCAACCCGAGAAGGCCGTGGCCGGCACTCAGGAACGATGACCGCGTGCGTCATCCTGGCCGGCGGCCGGGGCACTCGGATAAGCGAGGAGTCCCACACCCGGCCGAAGCCCATGATCGAGGTCGGATCGCGTCCCATCCTGTGGCACATCATGAAGGGCTATTCGAGCTTTGGTGTGCGCGACTTCATCGTGTGCCTCGGGTACCGCGGCTACATGATCAAGGAGTACTTTTTCAACTACTTCCTGCACAGCGCTGACGTGACGATCGACATGGAAAGGAACACGGTTGATTATCACGGCAGCCGCAGTGAGCCCTGGCGCGTGACCCTTGTGGAAACCGGTGAATCAACGCTGACCGGTGGCCGCGTTCTGCAAGTCAGGCGCTTTCTGGACCCAGAGAAGCCATTCTTTCTCACGTATGGCGATGGCTTGGCGGATATCGACTTCGGCGCGCAGCTGGCCTTCCATCGTCGTCACGGCGCATTGGCCACGATGACCGTCGTCCGTCCCCCGGCCCGCTTCGGGCGCTCGGTTGTCGAGGACGATCGAGTCGTTCGGTTCGAGGAGAAGCCCCAAGCTGCCAGCGGGCTCATCAATGGCGGCTTCTTCGTGCTGATGCCGAACGCGCTCGATGTGATCGAGGGAGACGACGTGGCATGGGAGAGCCGGCCCCTCGAACGGCTGGTCGACCTCGGCGAGCTGCGGGCGTGGCGGCACGACGGGTTCTGGCAGCCGATGGACACACTTCGCGAGAAGGAGTTGCTCGAAGCCATGTGGGCATCCGGGAACGCCCCGTGGAAGGCTTGGTCGTGACCTCGGCCTTCTGGGCTGGCCGCCGGGTGCTCCTCACCGGCCATACCGGTTTCAAGGGGGCGTGGCTGACCCTGTGGCTGCAGCGTCTCGGAGCCCACGTGACGGGGATAGCGCTCCCGCCAGCCGACGACGACGGCGCCTTCGGCGCGCTGGGTCCGTGGCCTGACCTCGATTCGCACTTCGTCGACATTCGGCGCCGGCCGGAGCTGCGCGCCGTCGTGGAGAGGTCGGATCCGCAGGTTGTTTTTCACCTCGCGGCCCAGCCATTGGTGCGGGCCGGCTTTTCCGACCCGATCGATACGTACGAAGTGAACGTCATGGGAACCGTGAACCTCCTTGAAGCCCTTGACAGGACGACTTCGCTGCAAGCCGTCGTCGTGGTGACGACCGACAAGGTCTATGCCGACTCCGGCGACGGACGCCCGATGGCAGAGGATGACCGGCTCGGTGGGCTCGACGCCTACAGCACATCCAAGGCCTGTTCCGAGTTGGTGGCCAAGGGCTGGGTCTGGTCACAGAAGCGCCCGGGACTGGCCACGGCGCGGGCCGGTAACGTGATAGGCGGAGGGGACGTGGCTCCTGACCGTTTGCTGCCCGATGCCCGTCGGGCTCTGCGCATCGGGCGTCCGCTGCGTCTTCGGTACCCGAAGGCGATCCGACCGTGGCAGTTCGTGCTGGAACCCTTGCATGGTTATCTTCTGCTCGCCGAGCGCCTCGTCGAATGCCCCCTTGCGACCCCCCCGGCACTGAATTTCGGTCCGACACACGAGGCCCAAATTCCCGTGGCGGAAGTGGTGGACCGCGCCTTCCGGATGGCCGGCGGCGGACGGTGGGAGCTGGAGGACGAGGCGCAGCCCCACGAGTCCCCTGTCCTGCGACTGGACGCAGGCCTCGCAGCGGAGACACTTGGCTGGCAGCCGCGACTTGACCTCGACCAGGCGCTGGGGTGGACGATCGAGTGGTGGCGAGCGGAGGCGGGGGGCGCGAGCCTCAGCGCGCTCGCCCACGCGCAGATCGAGCGCTACGAAGCGCTGGTGGCGGATTGACCGCTCCGCAGACGTGTCATTTTTGCGCCGCACGGCTGAGCCGGACGGTCGTCGACCTCGGCGAGATGCCCCTCGCCAACTCCTACCTCGAGGAGTCGCAGCTCGGCGAGCCGGAGCCGCGCTATCCCCTGCACGCGCGGGTCTGTGACCAGTGCTTTCTGGTTCAGGTGGACGACGTTGTCCCGCCAGAAGTGATCTTCGGCCACTACGCGTACTTCTCGTCCTACTCCGATTCCTGGGTCGAGCATGCCCGCCGTTTCGCACAGAGCGCTACTCGGGAACTGGAGCTCGGGCCGGACAGTCTGGTCATTGAAGTCGCGAGCAATGACGGCTACCTACTCAAGCATTTCCGCGATGGAGGCGTGCCCGTACTCGGCATTGAGCCGGCGACGAATGTCGCAGCAGTGGCTCAGGCCGCCGGTGTACCTACCGAAGCCCGATTTTTCGGGAGCGAGTTCGCATCGGAGCTGGTCGCCGGCAGCCGCCAAGCGGATCTGTTGGTGGCGATGAACGTGCTCGCCCACGTGCCCGACCTCAACGATTTCGTGGCCGGTCTGGCCACGGTCCTGTCGCCGAGAGGCGTACTGGTCATCGAGGTCCAGCATTTGCTCCGACTCATCGAATCCGTGCAATTCGACACGATTTACCACGAGCACTTCTCCTACTTCTCGCTGCACACCGCAGAGCGGGTTCTGAACGCACATGGCTTGGAAGTATTCGATGTGGAGGAGCTTCCTACCCACGGAGGTAGCCTGCGAGTGTGGGCGACACACGTGGATTCGGAGAGAAGTGCCAGTGAGAGGCTTCTCTCCCTCCGAGAGAAGGAGGCCGCAGCCGGGCTCTTGGATCCCCTACGATACGGCGGCTTCGCGCGTGACGTCGAGCGCTGTCGTCAGTCTTTTTCCGACTTTCTCGTAGCCGCCTCCGCCGATGGGAAGTGCGTCGTTGCCTACGGGGCGGCCGCGAAAGGGAACACGCTGCTGAACTTCTGCGGCGTCACAGTGTCGGATATGGCGTACGTCGTGGACCGCAGTCCACACAAGCAGGGTCGGTTTCTGCCGGGAAGTCATCTTCCCATTCGTAGTCCTGAATACTTCATGCAGACAAGGCCGGATTACATCACGATCCTGCCCTGGAATCTTCGAGATGAGATCGTCGCACAGATGGAAGTGGTCAGGTCATGGGGCGCGCGGTTCGTCATCCCAGTGCCGGTAGTCGAGATAGTGAATTGAGACCTGGCGTCTTCGAGGACGTGACGGTCGGCTAGAAAGGCCGGATGCGCATCGCGATCTGGTTCAACCTGCCAGCGGGGGGAGCCAAGCGCGCGCTTTACACCCACGTCAAGGGATTGGTGGATCGCGGCCATCACGTCGAAGCCTGGTGCCCACCGTCGGCCGACCGGTCATTTCTGCCCCTGTCATCGCTCATAGCGGAGCATGTCGTCCCCCTCGACCACGGCGAACCCCCCTGGTGGCCGCAGGGGCGCCGTGCCGCGCTGGCCAATCCACGTCCGCTGATGGATGCGCTGCTCGAACACTCGGAGCTATGCGCAGCCGCGATGGTGAGAGGGAACTTCGATTGCTACCTCGCCATGACCTGCCAGTACTTCGGGTCACCGCCGATCGCTCGTTTCCTGCCCGCCCCCCGTGCCCTTTACCTACAGGAGCCCCAGCGGTGGCTCTACGAAGCGAATCCGACATATCCCTGGCTCGGTCCTGCATTCCCGGTTTCCATGAGGGAACGCCTGTCGTACCCGGCGAGAGTCGGGGTGGAAGCAATTCGTTCATTTCGTAGGGCCCAGCGCGCCCGGTTCGAGATTGACAACGCGGGCCGATTCGACGTCTTGCTCGTGAACTCGCTCTACAGCCGGGAGAGCGTCCTGAGGGCCTACGGTATCGATGCGGAGGTATGCGCTCTGGGAGTGGACACAGAACGCTTCCGATCGACTGGTCGGCCAAAGGATGATCTGGTCGTTGGCGTCGGTGGCCTTTCAACGCAAAAGAACGCCATCATGCTCATCGAAGCCGTTGGCTGCATCGAGAGGCCGCGGCCCCGAGTCATCTGGTTCGCCCCCGGTGGAAACCCGACCTACCGGGCAGCTGCGCAGGAGTGCGCGGAACGACTAGGCGTGGAGTTCGAAGTCCACGACGCCGCATCGGACGAAGATCTCGTCGATGCCCTGAACCGGGCCGTGGCCGTGGTGTACACCCCGCGGCTGGAACCGTTCGGCCTCGTCCCTGTCGAGGCCGGCGCCTGCGGAACGCCCGTCATCGGACTCGCCGAGGCGGGGGTCCGAGAAACACTGATAGACGGCGTCAACGGGCTTGCAGTGCGTCCGTGCGCAGACGAAGTCGCCCGTGCCATCAACAAGCTGCGCGCCAGTCCTGCGTGGGCCGACGAGCTAGGCCGGAACGGTCGCCGCATCGTCGAAGAGCGGTGGACCCTTGATCATGCTGCTCGGCGTCTTGAGAGCATTCTCACCGCAGTCTCGGCGCGTTGATGTGAGGGGGCGCTGAGCGTACCGCTCACTGCAAGCAGTCCCACCCAACCGGTCGGCGGCCTGTCAGGTGGCAGAATCCCTCGCGTGCCTTCGGTGACCGTCGTCGTCCCCACTCGCAACCGCCCGCTATTGGCGGCAGCGGCGGTCCGGTCGGTGCTGGACACTGGCATCGACTCGGTACATGTCGTGGTCTCGGACAACTCGACTGACCCCGGACATCGCCACGAACTGGAACGGTTTTGTGCCGCCCTCCCGCGTGAGCGCGTTCGCTACCTACGGCCTGAGGCGCCATTGGCTATGACTGCGCACTGGGAATGGGCGCTCGACCATGCCATCGCTGCGACGCCGGGCGCGACCCACCTCACCTTTCTGACTGACCGAATGCTGTTCAGGCGGGGCATGTTGCAGGCCGTGGTGGAAACAGTGGCGCGCCATCCGGAGCAAGTCGTCACGTACAACCACGATCGGGTGGACGACACGTCGCGCCCTGTCGTGCTTTATCGCTGTGCATCGACGGGAAAGCTCTATGAGGTGCGGGCAGAGCATCTGCTCGAGCTTTACTCGAAGGTCGTTCTCACTTCGGCGGTGCCGCGAATGTTGAACAGCGTCGTGCCGATCCTCGTGGTGGAGGCGGTGCGACAGCGTTTCGGCACGGTTTTCGACTCGTCCGCTCCGGACTTTTGCTTCGCCTTCCGGTGTCTGGAGGTCGTCGACCAGATACTTTTTCTCGACCAGGCGGCACTAATACACCGCGCGCTTGATCGGAGCAACGGACAGAGTTATTCGAGGGGTGTTCACTCAGAGGATAGCCTGGACTTCGCCCGCGGTTTGGTCGGGGTGCAATGGAATAGCGCCGCCCCAATTCCGGAGTTCGAAACACTAACCAACGCCATTATGCACGAATACTGCCGTGCCAAGGATGAGGCGCGGTCCGGGAAGTTTCCCGAGGTGGACCGCTCGGGTTATCTCGCTGCCATCGCCGACGACGTGAAGAGGATGGACAATCCAGACCTCGCAGCCCGCACCGTGGCCCAGCTGAAGGCCCACGGGTGGGGCGCTGAGGCGGCTGCGAGCACGAGGATCTGTACGCCCCTGCTCATGCGAGTGGCCGAGCGAGCAAAGCGCAGCGCTCCCGTCGCAACCGCCTCTCGATGGGCATGGCGTGGGTTGTCGCACCTCGACATCTGCCCCCCGGCTTCGGTTGCGTTCCGTTTCCCTTCAACAGAGGCAGCACTCGAGTACGAGCAGTCGGTGGGCGCACGCTGGGCAGCGGCACCCTCCCCCAAGGAACTGCTCGAAGGGGCGCGGGTCGTCGATACGCCGTAGGCTCTGTCGCCGACGACTGTTTCGTCATAGGGAACGGCCGGCCCTTTCTGCCGATGCGTGGGTCAGCCACCATTGAGGCAGAAGGAGCCACGAGCGAGCGGGAGGCCGTAGGTAGCGAACGCGCTCACGCGGCAGAGCGGCACAAAACCGCTCCAGTTCGTCGCTGTGTCCGAGATCAGTCGAGTTGTCCGAGACCACGACACGGACCGAGTCGATGCCAGTGTCCAGCACCGACCGGACCGCCGCTGCCGCCAACGACGGGCGGTTGCGCGTGGGGATGACGACGGTCACCATAGGCACGCGCCCATCCTGCCAGCTGACAGCCGTCGAGGCCGGTTGGTTGCGACTGCGAGCAGGCGGGTGGTATCGAGGTGTTGCTCGTGGAGCCTGAATCCAGGACTCCCAGCATGGGGGGAGAGGGGTCGTTGTGGCGTAAGGGATATCCACCTGTGGCGCGCCGCATCTGTGAGATAATGATGTCGTGGACATGGCGGGGGTCCTGGTGGGCGCCGGGGCGGCGAGCGTGCGCTCGGGCCAGCCCCTCCCGCTGGTCCCGGCCAGTTCGGTCAGCGTCGGCCCGGCAGCGGCGTTGGTCGAGAACGACGAGGGCGGGGCCGTACTCATCTGGGGGATGGCGGCGTCGTGCTGGGCGTCCGGCGACGTGGTGGGCCGGCGCCTGGCCGCGGTGAGCCTGGTGGTGACCAAGGCGGCGCACCACTACGAGGTGGCCGAGGCGTTCGGGGTCGACGACGACACGCTGCGGAACTGGAGGCGGGCGTGGGAGGCCGACGGTGCTGATGGGCTGGCACCGCAACGGCCCTGTCAGCGCCGAAGTAATTCCCTAGCTGGAGTGGTTTGACGCCGACGTAATTCCCTAGCCCGGCGTTGCCGTAATTCCCTGGTCCGCTGTCGGGACGAGGGATCCACCCGCCGGGCTCCTT
>JAHFUP010000109.1 GCA_023265025.1 Acidimicrobiia bacterium
GCCGGCCCCTACGTGACCGGCTCCGACTGCTTGGCCACACGCCGGCGGGGCGCCGGCGCCGGCGGGTGCTGCCGGCGGACGAGCACGACGGCCAGACACATCGCCAGGCCCAACCCGAGGAGGCCGCCGACGACGCCGGCTTGGAAGCCGGTCACCCGGTTGGTGGCGCCCCCGCCGGCAAAGGTCACCGTGCCGGTGAAGATGTCCTGGGTGTTGCTGATGGCGTTGCCGTTGCGGGTGTCGGACCACGCCACCACCGCGCCGTCCTTCAACGACGCCACCGCCACCGGCGCCATCACATCCATGTTGTTGATCCACGAGCCGATGGTGCGGTCGATGGGCACGTCGTTCACCCGCACGTTCGGGGTCCACGTGGCGCCGCCGTCACGGGAGCTGGTCATGTAGACCGACACGAACTTGCCCCGGTTCGAGAACAGGCTCAGCGTCTGCCCGTTCCCGACCGTTGAAGGCGGGAACGGGTCTTCCCGCCAGTCGTACCACGCCACGTCGAGACGTCCGTTGGCGCTCATCGACATCTGGGGGTAGTGCTGGCCGTACTTGGTACCGACGGCGTCGTCGTTCAGCCGGGTCGGGTCAGCCCACGTGATCCCGTCCTTGGAGGTGGAGAAGTAGACGTCGAGCTCGTTGGCCCGGTTGTCGTGCCACGTCAGGTAGAACGTCGAGCGCTCCCGGTCGTACAGCGGGATCGGCTCGCTGGCGTCGTTGGCGTTGGTGATCTCGTGATCGGTCCAGGTCTTGCCCTGATCGGTCGACACGCTCGACCACAGCCGGGTGACCGGCGGTCCCGGCAGGGGGTCAGCGCCGCCCGTCGGCGTCGGCGGTGCCGACTCACGCCAGAAGGCGAACAGCTTGTCGCCCACCACCACCGGGCGCGGCCCGTCGAAGCCGTTGTTGCGCTCGAACATCAGCTGCGGCGCCGTCCACGTGGCCCCGCCGTCGTCGGACGTCGCCATGTACGGCCGGGTGACCTTCGCCGGCGTGAACCGGTTGAACGACCGTCGCCACATGGCGTACATGCGCTTGGGGTTGGCCGGGTCGAAGGCGACGTGGCCCTCGAAGTTGACCTCCATCTCGATGCCCGGTTCCGGCGCGCGGGTGCCGGGATCGATGGCGACCGTCTTCCATGTCCGGCCGGCGTCGCCGGACCGGCCCAGCATGACGCTGCGGGTCCCGTTGCGGTCCGGCGCGTTGGCCTGGAAGACGTTGTAGATGGTGCCGTCGGGCCCCTGCAGAAGCTCGGTGCGGATGTTCTGCGACGTGGCGTACCCCATGGCGCAGTTCTTGGTGTACGGCTCGAGGACCGGTGCGTTCTCCTGGCGCCACGTCGCCCCCCGGTCGGTCGACACTGCGAACCGGCACGCGCCGGAGGTCATTTCCGAGTAGGCGAGGTACAAAGTGTCGGGGTCGTCCTTGTCGACGAGCAGGGCGGGACCCTCCTCGTCACGCGTCAAAGGCAGCACCTTCTCGGCCCGGTTCACCTGTACGGCCGACGCCGCGATGGCGGGTCCGTCGGCGTCGGACGTCGTGCACGCCCCGACCATCACGCCAAGGACGCCGGCGGCCAGCAGTCGCCGCGTGATCGTTCTCATCTCGCTCCCCCACATGCCCGAAATCTCCCAGCCGGTTTACCGGGGTGTGACGGTCAGTTCAATAGATGCGGCGGACATAGAGCGTCTCAGTCGTAGGTGGCCTCGACCTCCCAACGGTCGCCGTCCTGGGACAGGAGATGCGCCGCCCCATCGGCGGTGACGACCTGCCAGCGGGCCCGCCGGCGGTGGGCGGTGCCGTCCCACCACCGCTCGTCGACGGGCCAGGGCCCGGCCCATGCCGCCACCGGCGACCACGGCCCGCCGGCCACCGACAGCCGGGTGTCGGCCACCTCCGCCCGCACCGGCGCGACGTGGACGGTGGCCGGCGCCGGCGCCGGGATCCGCCCCGGCCACGGCTCGCCGGCCCCCACTGCCGGCGGACGTTCGCCCCACGGGACGAGCCGGACCTGCTCGGCCGGGTTGCGCCCGCCGGCGGGCACCGCGGTGACGACCGCATCGGGGCCCAGCATGCCCTGGACCCGGGCGAGGGCCCGGGCGACCCGCTCGGCTGCGGCCCGGTCGCCGCCCCAGAAGCCCATCTGCCGGCCGTCGTCGGGGCGGACCTCCTCCGGCACCAGGCGCAGAAGAGCGAGCCCGCCCGACGGCCGATCGGCGCCGGCGCCGCCCGTCATCCACCCGTCGAGCTGCCACCGCACCCGGTCGGCCAGCGCCGTCGCCGACCGACCGGCGCTGCCGTCGAGGCGCCACCGCCGGCCCATGCGCTCGCCGTGCTCCCACTCGGCCTCCACCAGCACCCGGGTGGCGGTGAGGCCCTGGACGCCCAGCGCCTCACCGAGGCGGTCGGCCAGGCTCTTGGCCACGAAGGCGGCGGTCTCCAGACGCTCGGCCGGCGGGTCGAACTCGGCGGCGACCGTCAGGTCGAGCGGCGGGACCCGCGCCGCCAGCGGGCGCTCGTCGAGCCCCCGGGCCAGCCGGTGGGCGACGGCACCCGCCGGCCCGAAGCGGGCCAGCACCGAAGGCGCCGGCAGTGCCGCCAGCTGGCCGAGGGTCCGGATGCCGAGGCGAACCAGCAGGTCGGCCAGGTCGACATCGCCCAGCGTGGAGACAGAAAAGCCGGACAGGAACGCGGCGCTCTCCCCCGCCGGCACCACCAACCCCTGCCGGGCGGCCCGCTCGGCGGCGAACGGCCCGTCGGCGATGCCCACCCGGCACCGGGGAGCGCCGCCCGGCAGGCACCCGTCGACGGCGGCCGACACCAGGGCGGCCAGGGCCTCGTCACCCCCGAAGTAGCGCGACGGCCCGCGCGTGGCCACCGCGCACACGCCTGGGCGGACGATCTCCACCGCCGGCGTGAACGCCTCGACGGCGGCGACCACCGGCTCGAAGGCCCGAGCGTCGGCGGCCGGGTCGTGGTCGACCACCATCAGCCCGGGGCACCGGGACTCCGCCTGGCGCCGGCGCTGGCCGCGGGCCACGCCCTCGACCCGGGCCGGCGCCGAGCAGGCAATCACCCGCCCGGCGGCCAGCACCGCGGCGGGCACCGAGCACCGACCGGCGGCCACCAGCGGCCAGTCAGGACACCACGCGACGAGGGTGCGCACGCCGCTCATCGACCACCTCCTTCAGGTCACGCAGACCACCGTCGGGATGGGGCAGCCACAGCCCGACCCGCCGCTCCCGGGCCGCCGCCCCCCTGCCGCCGGCCACCACCTCCACCCGCCGGCCCAGCAGCCGCCCGTGCCCCCGGCCCAGGCCCTCCCAGACCGAGGCGGCGACCGCCAGCTGCACCTCGGCCGCCTCCGGCCATCCGGCCCCCGCCAGCACCAGCACCGCCCCCCGCTCCCGGGCTCGGGCGGTGAGGCGGCGGGCGTCGGCCGCCTTGAGGTGGGCCGGCGGGCGGGCCAGCACGACGTCGCAGGCGTCGACCAGCGCGGCCACCACCCACGCCCAGCCTCCGTTGCCCGGCGACCGCGCCGGCGACGCCACCAGCGGGAACCGGTCCAGCACCACCCCCAGCTCGGCGGCCGCCGCCAACCCCAGCGAGGGCATGCCCACCGCCGCGCACCATGACCCCTGCGCCGACGCCGCGGCCACCACCGACAACGCCAGCGACGTCGACCCCGTCACCGACACGACCGAGCCCCGGCGCAGGGCGCCGGCGGGAAACAGCGGCTGGAGCGGACCGAGCACGGGTAGCAGGCGCTCCCCCGCCATCGCCACCTGCGGCGCCAGGGCGGGGAGCGACGGGGCGACGACTGCCACGTTGCCGAGTGTAGACGAACGTGTGTTCGAGGCTACTCGGGCAGATCCTCCGGGTAGGTCACGTCGACCTCCACGATCGACTTCGGGAAGTCCGACCGGTTGTTGGTGATGAACCGGTCGGCGCCGGCCGCCACCGCGGTGGCGAGATGGATGGCGTCGGCAGCCCGCAGCCGGTACGCGGCACCCATGCTTGCACCAAGATCAGCGATTGCCAGGTCGGCGGCGATCAGCTCCAAACGGCTGAGAAAGGAGCCGAGCTCGGCCACCTCTCCTTCGTCCCGATCCCGCATCGGCTTCGAAAGCACCTCCGGTACGAGCAAAACCGATCCGATCCCGACCACATCCCCGGGCCCACCCGGCAGCCGAGCGAACAGCGCTCGCACGCGCTCGCCCAGGACGTGCCCCGCGCCCGCTGCGTAGATCAGGACGTCTGTGTCGAACGCGTCCACGGATCTCTCGATCGACCTGCTCGTACCTCGGCCACCAACTCCTCGACTCGTTCGGGAGATATGGAGCCGGTCGCCGCCAACGGCTGCGCCCGAGCCTTCTCCAGTAGCTCACGGACCGCTCGTGCTCCGGCGAAGGCCGCCTCCGACCGGCGGACCCGCAGGGCATCCGGCCGCACCACCACGGCGACGGGCTGCCCATGGCGGGTGATCGTCACCTCCTCGCCGGCGATCACCCTGTCCAGCAGTTGCGGCAGTGTGGCGCGGGCCTCGCTGACTGAGACGCTCGTCGTCATGTACAGCATTGTACGTCGCTGTACAGACTACGCCGTCGGCTCGACGACCTCCACACCCGGGCGGTAGTAGGTGAACAGCCCGGTGATGATGTCCTCCATGCCCTCCGTGGAGGCGCCCGGCGCCAGATCCACCGTGACCATGTTGGAGTAGATGTGGACGCCCTCCACGCCGCCGGCCTCGAACAGCCGGCGGGCGAGCTCGTCGACCGGCCGGGGGCGCACGGCGTCGGCCGCGGACGTGTAGCGCTCGTGGCCCATACCGGTGAGGCTCCGGTTGAGCTCGAAGATGGCCACGTCGGAGCGGATGGACGGTTTCCGGGAGACGGTGATCAGTTGGCCCATGTCAGCTCGGAACAGTACCCGCTGGGTAGGCTCCGGTTCGTGGCAGACGAGCGACAGCCGGTGCCCGTGCGCACCATGCTCACCGCCATCGGCCTGGTCGTGGCGACCTACCTCACCTTGCGCGCCATCGTCCTGCTGGCCCACATCGAGACGCTGCTGGTGGTCGCCGCCTTCTTCGCCGTCGTCCTGACGCCCGTTGTCGACATCGTCCGGAAGCGCTTCCACGTCAGCCGCGGCATCTCCACCGCCATCGTCTTCGTCGTCGGCATCGCCATGGTCGCCGGCCTGCTCTACTCCTTCATCAGGCCGCTGGTCGACCAGGGCCGTGAGTTCGCCGACAACTTCCCCACCTACGTGAGCGACGCCCGCGAAGGCCGGGGGCCGGCCGGCGACCTGGTCAAGAAGTACAACCTCGACGAACGGATAAAAAACGCCCAGGACGACATCGAGAAGAGCCTCAGCAATGCCGGCGGGGGGGCGCTCAAGGTCGCCGGCCGCGTGCTGGGCGGGGTGGCGTCGCTGCTGACCATCCTGGTGCTGTGCCTGATGATGGTCCTGTACGGCCCGGACCTGCTCAACAGCTCCCTGGCCATCTTCGACCCCGAGAAACAGGAGCGGGTCAAGGCGGTGGCCTCGGACTGCGCGCGCGCCATCACGGGCTACGTGATGGGCAACCTGCTGATCAGTGTCATCGCCGGCGTCCTGACGGGCATCGCTCTCCTGGCGTTCGGCGTGCCCTTCGCCGGCGTCCTGTCCCTGTGGGTCGCCTTCGCCGACCTGATCCCTCTGGTCGGCGCCACCCTCGGTGCCATCCCGACGATCGGTGTGGCCTTCCTGCACTCCACCGGCGCCGGCATCGGCATGCTGATCTTCTACATCGTCTACCAGCAGTTCGAGAACCACGTGCTGCAGGTCGTGATCATGTCGAAGACGGTGCAGATCAACCAGCTGTTCGTGCTGGTGAGCGTGCTGATCGGCGTGGAGCTGCTCGGCTTCCTGGGCGCCCTGCTCGCCATCCCCGCCGCCGGCGTGCTGCAGGTGATCGTCCGCGACGTCTGGGACCACCGCAAGGGCACGTTCAAGGAGGAGCCCACGGTCGGCACCGACCAGATACCGGTCTCGGACCTGCCCGACGAGGAGACCCCTGACCGGCCGATCGCCGTCTCGGAATGAGGGCCGCGGAGGTCGTCGAGGTCGAGGGCCACATCATCGACTCCCTCATCCTGGCCAAGGTGCTCGACGTGATCGTCGACGCCGGCGCCGACTACCGCATGGTCGACGTCCAGATCGGTCGCACCAACGTCGACGCCAGCCGGGTGCGGCTCGAGATCACCGCCGAGGACGAGGACGCCCTCGGCGCGCTGCTGGCCGAGCTCCAGATCCACGGCGCCAACCGCGTCGCCGACGTCGATGCGGTGACGGAGACGGCGGATGTCGACGGTGTCCTCCCCGAGGGCTTCTACTCGACGACGAACCTGCCGACCCAGGTGCGAATGTGGGGTCACTGGGTCGACGTGGACAACCCCGAGATGGACTGTGCCCTCGTCGTCCGGCCCGACGGCCGGGTCCGCACCGTGCCGATGCACCGGGTGCGGATCGGCGATCCCGTGGTGGTGGGCCGGGCCGGCGTGCGGGTCCAGGCGCTGGAGCGCCCGCGCGGCGCCAATCCCTTCGAGTTCATGAACTCCGACGTGTCGTCGGAGAAGCCCAAGGAGCAGCTGGTCGCCCGGGTGGCCGGGCGGATCAAGGCGGCCAAGGCCACCGGCGGCAAGGTCCTGGCGGTGTGCGGGCCGGCGGTGATCCACACCGGCGCCGGCCCCGCCGTCGCCGACCTCGTGCGCGCCGGTGTGATCGACGTGCTCTTCGCCGGCAACGGCTTCGCCACCCACGACATCGAGTCGAACGTGCTCGGCACGTCGCTGGGCGTGCCCCTCGGTGACGGCCTGCCGCCCGAGGGCGGGCACAGCAACCACTTGCGGGTGATCAACGAGGTCCGCCGGCGGGTTTCCATCGCCGGCGCGGTGGCCGACGGCTACATCACAGGCGGGGTGATGTTCGAGTGCGTGCAACACAACGTGCCGTTCGTCCTCGGCGGGTCGGTCCGCGACGACGGCCCGCTGCCCGACGTCTACACCGACGTGGTCGAGGCGGCCGACGCCATGCGGGCGCTGCTCCCCGGGGTGGCCGTCGCCCTGATGCTGGCGTCGACGCTCCACGCCATCGCGACCGGCAACGTGCTCCCCGCCGGCGTGGAGACGTACTGCGTGGACATCAACCAGGCCGTCGTCACCAAGCTGGCCGACCGTGGCAGCCACCAGGCGCTGGGCATCGTGACCGACGTGGGGCTGTTCGTCTCCACGCTGGCCCACCACCTCTTGCCTTGAGCCAGCTGCCCTGGGGACGGCGGTTCCTCATGTGCCCGCCCGAGCATTTCGGCGTGCTGTACGAGATCAACCCCTGGATGCACCGGGAGGTGTCCGTCGACCTCGACCGGGCCCGGGAGCAGTGGGGCGGGCTGGTGGCCACCCTCGTCGAGGCCGGCGCGTCAGTTGAGCTGATGGAGCCCCAGCCCGACCTGCCCGACCTGGTGTTCACCGCCAATGCCGGCACCGTCAACAACGGGCGTTACGTCCCCAGCCGCTTCCGCCACCCGTACCGCCAGCCCGAGGTCGACCACGACGTCGCCTGGTTCCGAGCGAACGGCTTCGAGGTGACACCGCTGCCGGAGGCAGTCGCCCACGAGGGCGCCGGCGACGCTCTGCCCTTCCGCAACGTGTTCCTGTCGGGCTACCGCTCGCGCTCCGACGCCGCAGCCCATGGGCCGCTGTCTGCCCTGCTCGGTGTGCCCGTCCGGCCCATCGAGCTGGTCGACGAGCGGCTGTACCACCTCGACCTGACGTTCTGCCCGCTCGACGACCGCCGGGCGCTGGTCGCCCCCAAGGCGTGGGACCGCTACGGACGGACGGTCGTCGAAGCGCTCGTGCCCGAGCCGTTCGTCCTGGAGGACGACGAAGTGCTGGCGTTCTGCGCCAACTCGGTGGTGGTCGGCACGACGATCGTGATGGCTGCGTGCCCGCCCCGCGTCGGGCGGCAGCTGGAGGCATGGGGGTTCGACGTGGCCGTCGCCGGCATCGGCGAGTTTCTCAAGGCCGGCGGCGGCTGCCGGTGCCTCACCCTCGCCCTGGACGTGGCCATTCCAGCAGCGGCCACACCCCCACCATCGTGGGGGACCGCGGCGGCTCGCTGAAGCCGAAGCCCGCCGGCGGGTCGATCGCTCCCAGCCGGCCAAGGTCCTGTCCGTCGATCGACGCCCACCCGGCGACCAGCCGGCGCACCGAGACCGCCCGGTACCACTCCCGCACCCCGCTGGGGCTGACGCCGTAGGTGTTCACGCCGAGGAGCCGGCGGGCGATCGGGCCCTCGACCCAGCGGGTGAACCACGCGGGCCGGGGCCACGGCAGCGCCAGCGCACGACCGCCGGTCAGGTGGAGCTCGACGCCCAGACCGGGCGCCCGCAGGTGGAGGAAGCGCCCGTGCAGGTCGACGGCCAGCGGCCCGACCACCACCTCGTCGAAGCCGTAGACGCCGGCCACGTAGTCGACGGCCTCCTCGCTCGACGCCAGCAGCATGCGCCGGCCGTCGGGGCGGGCCCACATCAGGTCGTCGAGCCGCCCGATCGGCGACGTCGTCCACGTCCCGACCACGAACCGGTCGCCGGACGCGAAGCCGGCGCTGGTGATATGCCCTACGAGTTGGTCGCGGACTTGTCGCGTGCTCGTCTGCGGCCCCTCGACGCCACACCCAGGATCGCCACTGCGAACGCCACCGACACGATGGCCAGGATGGTGTGGACGGTCTTGAACCCGGTCGAGCGGGTGTCGTCGCCGAGGATGTTGCGGATCCGGGTGACCCAGATGAAGAAAGTCCACGCCGCCGCCGTCCGCAGGATCATGGCGTCGGTTCGCGTCATCGAGCCCACGGTACTTTCACCACAGCGTCGGCTGCAGGTCGCGCACGAACCGCTGGACGCCGTCCCAGGGCTGGTGGTCCATGAACACCCACGCCCGGCGGTGGATCGACGTCGGCCCCCACGCGGCGAGCGCCGCCTTGTGGCGGGGGCAGGGATACCCCTTGTTCAGGTCGAAGTCGTAGGCCGGGAAGTGCTCGGCCTCCGCCCGCATCATCCGGTCGCGGGTCACCTTGGCCAGGATCGAGGCGGTGGCGATCGAGAGGCACTTGGCGTCGCCCTTGACGATGCGGGTGATCTTGGGGATGCCGCCGACGAAGTCCCACAGGCCGTCGATAAGCAGGGCGTCGGGTGTCACACCGAGCCCGTCGATGGCCCGCCGGGCGGCCAGCCTCTGGGCCGCCGACATGCCGAGGTCGTCGCACTCCTGCTGGCTGGCGTGGCCGACGGCCCAGGCCGCGCACCATCCGGTGAGCCGCGGGAAGATGTGCTCGCGCTCCGTCTCCGTCAGCATCTTGGAGTCCCGCACCTTGTAGACCCGCCGGTCGGGAGGCAGCACAGCCGCGCCCACCGAGATGGGCCCGGCCCAGGAGCCCCGGCCGACCTCGTCGACGCCGACGACGACCTGGTAGCCGTCGGCCCACAGCGCCCGTTCCCGGGCCAGGGTCGGGACGGTTTGTGGGCCCGGTCCCGTCGCCCGCTCACGCCGCGCGGACTCCCCAGCTTGCAGGACCGGGCCCGTTTGATTCCTACCCATCCGTGACCTTCGTAATGTTGGAAATCTCGTCGGGATCGGGGGCGGCAGTGCCGAGAAAGGCGTCGAGCATCTCCTGGGCGAGGGTGGGTGATGTCAGCCGCAGCCCGAGCGCCAGCACGTTGGCGTCGTTCCAGCGCCGAGCGCCCCGGGCCGTCTCGGCGTCGGTGCACAAAGCGGCCCGCACGCCCGGCACCTTGTTGGCCGCGATCGAGACGCCCGTGCCCGTCCAGCAGCACACCACGCCCCGGTCCGCCTCGCCGCCGGCCACGGCCTCACCGACCCGCCGGCCGACGTCGGGCCACGGCTCGTCCTCCAGCCGGAGCACCACGTCGTGGCCGGCGGCGACGAGCGCGGAGGCGATGCCGTCGGTCACCGAGGTCCGCTCGTCGGTCCCGAAGGCCACCCTCATGGCCGCCCACGGTACCGCCCCCGGGTACCCTTCCGGCCGATGAGCGACCGCCCCAGTCCCCTCGACCGCCTGCGCTACCGGTTCGACGCCAGCCTGGCCCGCGGCCCCTGGGTCCTCATCGGCTGGCTCGGGCTCGCCACCCTGCTGTTCCTCCTGCTGGCCGCCGCGATTGTCGCCGGCTTCGGCCTGGGTATCGCCGAGGGCGAGTCGGCCAACTTCATCGAGTCCTTCTGGCAGGCCCTGACCCGTGTGTTCGACTCGGGGACGTTCTCCGGCGACAACGGCTGGGCCCTGCGCATCGTCACCCTCGTCATCACCCTGGGCGGCGTGTTCCTCGTCACCGCCCTCATCGGCCTCATCGCCTCCAGCATCGACCAGCGCATCGCCGACCTCGGCAAGGGCCGCAGTCCGGTCCTCGAGACCGGTCACGTGCTCGTCCTGGGATGGTCGGCTCGCCTGTTCTCCGTCCTCTCGGAGCTGATCGAGGCCAACTCGAACCAGAAGCACGCCACCGTCGTGATCCTCGCCGAGGAGGCCAAGACCACCATGGACGACGCGGTGCGGGCCCGGATCGGCGACTCGGGCACGACCGAGATCGTCTGTCGCACCGGCGACCCGGCCAGCCACGCCGACCTCGCCCTGGTGAACGCGGCCGGCGCCCGGTCCATCGTCGTGCTCGCCGGCGAGGGAAGCGAGGGCGACGCCCATGCGGTGCGGGCCACCCTCGCCGTGCTCAGCCAGGAGACCGACCGGCGGATCCCGATCGTCGTGGAGATGCTCGACAGCCGCAACGCCCGGTCGCTGACGGTCGCCGCCGGCGACCAGGTGCTGACCGTCGAGGCCGACGACATCATCGCCAAGGTCACCGCCCAGGCCTGCTACCAGGCCGGCCTCGGCGTCGTCTACCGGGAGCTGCTCGACTTCGCCGGCGACGAGATCTACTTCGCCGACGCGTCGCCGCTCGCCGGGCACACCTTCGGCGAGGCGCTGCTGGCCTACGAGGGCTCGGCGGTCATGGGCCGGGCGTCGGCCGCCGGCGACATCGCCCTGGCCCCGCCGATGGACACCCGCTTCGAGGCCGGCGACCGGGTGATCGCCATCTCGGCCGACGACGACACCGTGACCTTCGGCGGCTTCAAGGACGTGCCGGCGCCGACCGCGCCCCGCGCCGCAGACGCCGGCGGGTCGTCGACAGGCAGCATGCTCGTCGTCGGGTGGAGCGCCCTCGGATCACGCATCCTGGCCGAGCTCGACGACGTCGCCACCGGCCCCCGCACGGTCGACGTAGCCGTCGACGATGCGATGGTGCCGGCCGCATCCCTCGTGGCGAACTGCGACCGCCTCACCGTCCGCTTCCTCGCCGGCGCCGACGACCCCGACCGGCTCATCGGCCTCATGACCGACAACGGCTACCAGCACGTCGTCGTCCTCGGCTACCGCGACCACCTCACGCCGGCCGAGGCCGACGCCCGCACCCTCCTCACCCTGCTGACCCTCACCGGCGTGCGGGGCGGGGCCCGGGTGGTCGCCGAGGTCCTCGACTCCCGGGACGCGGTCATCGCCGAACGTACCGGCGCCGACGACCTCGTCGTCAGCGACCAGCTGTCGAGCCTGATGATCGCCCAGCTCACCGAGCGCCCCGAGCTGAGCCGGGTCCTCGGCGAGCTCTTCGGCTCCACCGGCAAGTCCATCTCGCTGCGCCCGGCCGACCTCTACGTCGGCGCCGGCGAGGCGGCCTTTGCCACGGTCGTGGCCGGCGCCCGAGCCCAGGGCCAGGTCGCCCTCGGCTACCGCCTGGCCGGCGGCCGCGTCGTGGTCAACCCGCCCAAATCGGCGCCGGTCACCCTCGCCGGCACCGACCAGGTGATCGTCCTCGCCTAAGCGAACTGGCTGCAGTCGGCCGCGCATGCACGGCGAACTGCAGCCAGAACGAAGGGGTCATGGGAGGCGGGACGACCAGAGGAGCGAGCCGCCGGCGGCGGCGAGGGCGAAGACGAGCGCCAGCCCCACGACCCACGAGGTGACCTCGCGCTCCTCGGTGCGGAACCCGATCGAGCTACCGATGTCGGCGTAGACCCGGCGCAGCTCCTTGCCCGTCGCCGCCTCGAAGGCCTGGCCGTCGGTGGCGTCGGCGATGGTGGCGAGGGCGTCACGGTTCACGGGGACGGGGATGTTGCGGCCCTCGACGACCACGAAGCCGTCGTCGGTACCGAAGGCGATGGTGGAGATTTGCACCTTGGCCTCGGCCGCGGCCGCCGTCGCCAGCTCGTTGGGCCGGCCGACGGTGGTCTCGCCGTCGGACATCAGCACGATGCGCCCCGGCGGCGGCGGCTGGCCCGGCTCGCTCGCCACCGAGGCGATGCTGCCCAGGCTGGCGAAGATGGCCTCGCCGACCGCGGTGCGGGGGCCGAGCTGGAGGTTGTCGATGCTGCGCTTGAGCAGCGAGTGGTCGGTCGTGGGCGAGACGAGTACCTGGGCCACGCCGGAGAACGCCACCAGGCCCAGGTTGAGGCGGGTGGGGACCAGGTCGACGAAGGACTTGGCCGCCTCCTGGGCGGCAATGAGCCGGTTGGGCTCGACGTCGGTGGCCTCCATCGACAGCGACACGTCGATGGCCATCACCACGGTGGCCCGTTCCCGGGGCACCTTGACCGGCCGAGCCGGACGGGCGAAGGCGGTGACCATGGCGATCATGGCCAGGATGAACGCCGTCGCCGGCACGTGCCGGCGCCAGCCCGGCCGCTGCGGGGCGATGGAGTCCAGCAGGGCCAGGTTGGTGAATCGGACCGCGTACTCCTTGCGCCGCAGCTGCATGACCACGTACCCGGCGATGAGGGCGGCGACGAGGAGGAGGAGCCAGAGGCGGGTGCGGGAGAGAAAGGTCAAAGCGAGGATCATCAGCGGTTGACTCTCTGCAGGCCGCCGCGGTGGCGGCGTGCGGATAGGACGAACTCGACCACGTCGCGGAGCCAGTCGCGGTCCGTGCGCAGGACCAGGTGCTGGGCGCCGCTACGCCGGATGGCGGTGGCGATCTCGGCCCGCTGGGCGGCCGCCGCCTCGGCGTAGCGGGCCCGGATGGAGGGTTTCGCCGTCTGCAGCGCCATGCGCCGGCCGGTCTCGGGGTCGACCAGGGTGAGGTAGCCGACGTTCGGCAGTTCCAGCTCGCGGGGATCGAGGACCTCGACGGCCAGCACCTGGTGACGGCCGGCGAGCGCGGTGAGCGGCCGCTCCCAGCCCGGGGGCGACAGGAAGTCGGAGACCACGACGGCCAGGCCCCGGCGGGTGCGGGCGACCATGTGGCTCTGGATGGCGGCGGCCAGGTCGGTGGGGCCGCCACCGTCGACCCGCTCCCGCGTCGCCAGCTTGTGCAGCAGGGCCATCATCGGCTGGCGCCCCGGGCGGGACGGGATCCGGGTGATGCCGCCGGGCTTGACGATGAGGGCGCCGAAGCGGTTCCCGGTGCGGATGGTCAGGAACCCGATGGCCGCCACCGCCGCCAGCGCCAGGTCGCGCTTCTCGCAGTTGGCCGTACCGAAGTCCAGGCTGGCCGAGCAGTCGACGATGGCCCACGACTCAAGCTCGCGGTCGGCGACGGGATCGCGGACGTGGGGCACGGTGGTGCGGGCGGTGACCGCCCAGTCCATGCGCCGCACGTCGTCGCCCTCCTGGTATTCCCGGCTGTCGCCCGGCTCGCTGCCCAGTCCCGGCAGCAACGCCTGGTAGTCGCCCTGCAGCAGGCCGTCGAGGCGGCGGGTGATCGTCAGCTGGAGACGGCGCAGCACTTCCTCCGGCCGGCGCTCGGCGCCCAGGTCGCCGCCGGTGGGCAGCATCTTCACGCGCTCTGCTCGATCCCCGGGAGGCTCGGTACGTCGATCCCGCCGATGGCGGTGGTGTCCTGGCTGGGCGCCAGCCGGGGGGCGGGCACGGTGGCCAGGATGCGCTTGATCAGGTCGTCGACGGAGATCCCGTCGGCCAGGGCCTCGTACGACAGCACCAGCCGGTGGCGCAGGACATCCGGCGCCACGTCGACGACGTCCTGGGGCAGCACGTAGTCGCGGCCGCGCAGGAGGGCGAGCGCCCGGGCGCCGGCGACCAGGCCGAGGCTGGCCCGGGGGCTGGCGCCATAGTCGATCGAGGCGGTGAGCTCGCCCAGGCCGTGCTCGGCCGGCGTGCGGGTGGCGTGCACGATGCGGACGGCGTAGTCGACGACGGCGCGGTGGGCGAAGACCTCGTCGGCGGCCGACTGGAGCCGGACGAGGTCGTCGAGGGTGAGCACCTTGTGGGCGTGCGGCGGGTTCACCGCCATGCGCTGGACGATCTCCACCTCTTCGTTGCGGTCGGGGTAGCCGACCATGATCTTCATGAGGAACCGGTCACGCTGGGCCTCAGGCAGCGGGTAGACGCCCTCGGACTCGATGGGGTTCTGGGTGGCCAACACGAGGAAGGGCAGCGGCACCTTGAACGTCTGGCCCCCGAGAGAGACCTGCCGCTCCGACATGACCTCGAGGAGGGCGGACTGCACCTTGGCCGGCGCCCGGTTGATCTCGTCGGCCAGGACGAAGTTCGCGAACACGGGGCCGAGCTGCACGTCGAACGTCTCACTGGACTGGCGATAGATGCGGGTGCCGGTGAGGTCGGACGGGATCAGGTCGGGCGTGAACTGCAGGCGGACGAACGTGCCGCCCACCACCTCGGCGAGCGTCTCGACCGCCAGCGTCTTGGCCAGACCCGGCACGCCCTCGAGCAGGCAGTGGCCCCGAGCCAGTAGGCAGGCCACCAGGCGCTCGATGACCAGGTCCTGCCCGACGATGACCTTCTTGACCTCGAACAGGGCCTGCTCGAGTTGGGCGGCGTTGGCGGAGGTGGCGGCGTCTGTCATTGGCCAAAGAGTACGACGGCGCGGCGGGTATGACGGCACGGTTCCATGGGCCCAGGATTCATTGCCCGCCTGGGGATAGCCTGAGAAACGGCTGCGAGATCCTCCGGCAGCTAGTGCCTCGACCTCATTCGTTCGCTTCGCTCACTCCATTCGGTCGAAGTGATCGTGCTCCGGCGGGCGAGCGGAGCTCGCGCCGCCTCCGCCCTGTCCCTCCCTCGTGTCCGCTGCCGGAGCAGGGTTGCGCGGTAGTCGGCGGGCTATAGGCCGAGGAGGGTGAGTGCTCGTGTGGCGTTGCGGGCGATGTGGCGCAGCGCTCGGGCGATGTTGGTGTGGCCGTTGAGGCGCAGCACGCTGATGGCGAGGTTCCGGCAGGTGGCGAGTGCTCTTGGGCCGTTGCCCTTG
>JAHFUP010000022.1 GCA_023265025.1 Acidimicrobiia bacterium
GATCGTGTCGGGGTGGAAAATGGGCACGGCTGGCTCCTTCCGTATGTTGGCTCTGCCCGCTCAGCGTGGCGGATGATCCACGCAGATGCGGAACGGAGCCGGCCGTTCCATGTTGACTAGACCAGGAAGCGGAACGCCGGCGAGCCGGCTGACAGGCGCTCGATGTGGAGGCCGCTGGCGTCCATGCGGTCGAGGAGGGGCTGGAGGTCGGCGGTGGAGACCAGCTCGATACCGACCAGCGCCGGCCCGATCTCCCGGTTGTTCTTCTTTACGTACTCGAACAGGGCGATGTCGTCGTTGGGACCGAGGACGCGGTCCAGGAAGCCCCGGAGGGCGCCCGGCTCCTGGGGGAACTCGACCAGGAAGTAGTGCTTCAGCCCCTCGTGGACGAGGGACCGCTCGACCACCTCGCCGTAGCGGCTGACGTCGTTGTTGCCGCCGGACACGATGGCCACCACGGTCGACCCCGGGGCGACGGCCACGCCGGCCGACAGGGCGGCGACGGCCAGCGCGCCGGCGGGCTCGGCGATGATCCCGTCCCGCTGGTAGAGCTGGAGCATCGTCGTGCACACCGCGCCCTCCGGCACGGTGCGGACCTCGTCGACCAGGTCGCGGATCAGCCGGAACGTGTAGGCGCCGGCCCGGCGGACGGCGGCCCCGTCGACGAAGCTGTCGATCGACGCCAGGGTGACCGGGCCGCCGGCGTCGAGGGCGGCCCGCATGCTGGCCGCGCCGGCCGGCTCGACGCCGACGACCCGCGGCCGCGAGGCCGAACCGGCGACCGCCACCGCGCACCCGGCGGCCAGGCCCCCGCCGCCGACGGGCACCACCAGCAGGTCCGGCGTCCGGCCCAGCTGCTCGATGACCTCCAGGGCGACGGTGCCCTGGCCGGCGATGATGAGCGGGTCGTCGAACGGAGGCACGAGCACCGCGCCCAGTTCGGCGGCCAGGGCCACAGCCGCCTCGTGGGCGTCGTCGTAGGTGTGGCCCTCGACGACGATCGTCGTCTCCTCGCCGCCCAGGGCGGCGATCTGCTCGCGCTTCTGGCGGGGCGTGGTGCGGGGCAGCACCACCCGGCACTTCACGCCGAGGCGCCGGCAGGTGTAGGCCACGCCCTGGCCGTGGTTGCCGGCGCTGGCGCACACCACGCCGTTGGCCCGCTCGGCGTCGCTCAGCGAGGCGATGAAGTTGTACGCGCCCCGCAGCTTGTAGGAGCGCACGGGCTGGAGGTCCTCCCGCTTGAACCAGACCTCGGCGCCCAGCAGCTCCGACATCCGCTCGTTGCGCTCCAGCGGGGTCTGCAGGGCGACGCCTCGCAGGCGCTCGGCGGCGGCGACGACGTCGGCCGCCGATACGGGGGTCAGTTCGGTTTGTTCCACGATGCAGGCATGTTTAGCCGGGGCCGCGTCCTGCGGGGCGCAGGATTACCGCCTGGTCCCCGGCCAGCCGTCCGGTGAACGCGGTCCCCTCGGCGACGCCGGCGCTGTCGACCTCGACGTCCCAGTCGCCGGCCAGGGTGACGTCCGCCGGCGTGCTGGTGAAGTTGACCACGACCGCCCGCCGGTCGCCGCCCTCGGAACGCTCGTAGGCCAGCACGCTCGGCGCCGCCTCGAGCCCAAGCCAGGCGCCGGCGTGCAGGGCGGGGCTGGCCCGCCGGGCGGCGAGGATGCGCCGGTGGAGGTGGAGGATCGACCTCTCGTCGGCCCGCAGGGCCTCGACGTTGCGGGTGTCCGGCTCGGGCGACCACGGCAGCCACGGTTCGGCGCCGGGCCAGCCGTGCCCGGGTGCGCCGTCCCACGGCATCGGCGACCGGCAGCCGTCGCGCCCGCCGGGGTCGACCACCCGCTCGGGGGGCACCACCGCGTCCTCCAGGCCCAGCTCGTCGCCGTAGTAGATGAACGGGACGCCTCGGAGCGTGAGCAGGAGGACGGCCGCGGCCCGGGCTCGGGCCTCGGGGCCGCCGTAGCGGGTCCGCAGGCGGGGGTTGTCGTGGTTCGACATGGTCCACGTCGGCCACGCGCCGACCGCCCCCAGCTCGGCTTCGGCCGCCTCGATCCGCCGGCGCCAGGCGCCGGCGTCCCAGGGCGCGTACAGCGGGGTGAAGTCGAAGGCCAGGTGCAGCTCGTCGCCGTTGCCGACGTACTTGGCCACCGTGGCCGTGTCGAGCAGGTAGACCTCGCCGACCAGCACCCGGTCGCCGTCGTAGGCGTCGGCCAGCCGGCGCAGGCCGCGCAGCACGGCGTGGGTGTCGTCGCAGTCGTTGACCGCGGCGTGGACCGCGACCTGGCCGGGCGGGTCGTCCGGGAAGGTGGGGTCCTTGGTGAGGCCCTGCACGACGTCGATACGGAAGCCGTCCACCCCCCGGTCCAGCCAGAAGCGCAGGACGTCATGCATGGCCGCCGCCACCTCGGGGTTGCGCCAGTTCAGGTCCGGCTGGGTCGGGAGGAAGAGGTGGAGGTACCACTGGGCGGTGGCGTCGTCCCAGGTCCAGGCGTCGCCGCCGAAGGCCGCCTTCCAGTTGTTCGGCCGGCCGCCGGCGCCCGTCCCCGGGCCGTCACGCCAGATGTACCAGTCCCGCTTCGGGCTCTCGCGCGACGAGCGGGCCTCAACGAACCAGGGGTGCTGGTCTGACGTGTGGTTGGGCACCCAGTCGACGATGACCCGCAGGCCGAGGGCGTGGGCGTCGGTCAGCAGGCGGTCGAAGTCCTCCAGGGTGCCGAAGAGGGGGTCGACGTCGCGGTAGTCGGCAACGTCGTAGCCGAAGTCGGTCATCGGCGACCGGTAGAAGGGGCAGATCCAGATGGCGTCGACGCCCATCCAGCGGAGGTGCTCCAGCCGGCCCCGCAGCCCCTCCAGGTCGCCGACGCCGTCGCCGCCGGCGTCGGCGAAGGATCGGGGGTACACCTGGTAGAAGACCGCCGACCTCCACCACGGTGGCATGGCGCCGGAGCCTATGTCAGGTGATGGCGAAGACCTCGGTGAGCCCGGTGATCTCCAGCACCCGCAGGGTGCCCGACGAGGGGGAGCGAAGGGCCATGTCGCCGCCCAGCTGGCGGAAGCGCTTGAGCCCGGTGATCAGCACCGAGAGACCGGTGGAGTCGACGAAGGCCAGGCCGCTCAGGTCGACGGTGACCTTCGGTGCTTCCTCGGTCGCCAGACGTTGCAGCTCGTCACGCAGCTGCGCGGCGGTGGACATGTCCAGCTCGCCCCGCAGGCGCACTTCGTAGTGTCCGTCGGCGCCGGCGACGTCCACCGCCAGCTCCCCCGGATTGACGCCCCGATCGGAACTTCCCACTGCTGCCTCCACGCCACCCCCTCGGGCCGCGATCGTCGATGGAGGCTGTGTGCTCAACCGGCTGCCATCCTCCCACGCAGCCCGGGAAGCGACAAAGGCGGTTCGTCAGCCGCCGGCCGGCGCCGGCCGCAGGTCCACCCGCAGGACCAGCACACCGTCCTCCAGTGCGCCGGTGGCGTCGCCCAGCATGGCGAAGTCCTGGTAGTCGAGCTGCATGCGCTCGACGAAGCGCCGGCGGTCAGCGCCTTCGAGCGGCGGCACGCCCCTGCTGCGCACCGCTTTGGCCCGTTCCCGGAAGCGGGCCACCATGGCTTCCACGTCGAACTCCGCGCCGGCCGCCTGGGGGTCCTCGGTACTTGTCATCTCGGAACGCAACGCTAGTCAGTGCTCGCCTGTAGAGTGTCGTCGCACGGTCGGCAGGACGAGTTCGGGAGCACCCAGGTGAAGAAGGGACGGCACCGGCGCTTCGAGGAAGCTCGCGCCCTCAAGCGAAGCACAGAGCCCAGGGTCGAGCCCTGCCCTGAGTGCGGCGCCATGCCCGGCGACGAGCACGCGTCCTGGTGCCTCTACGAGGAGGCCGACGAGGACGACGCCGACGGCCGGGAGGACGGCGAGGACGGCGGCCCCCAGCCGTAGCCGGTCGGTAGATGTCTCAGACATCTATTGGTTCCCGAGCCGGCGTGCCGCAGAATGACGGCGACAGAGGGGGTTTCCTGTGGCCGATCGATTGCGGCCCTCCTCGACGTGTCCCGCCGACCATCGAAATGACCAGCAAAGGAGCTGCAATGCGCACCATCCGACGGGTGACCGTCGTCCTTCTCATGGCTCTGGTGGCGGCGGCCTGCGGGGGCAGTGACAACGACAGCGACACCGGCACTGGCCAGACCAGCCAGACGACGGTGGCGGCCCAGATCGACCTCACCAAGGAGCTGAGGGTCGGGTTCACCGAGGACCAGTACATCCTCGAGGGGCCCGACGCCAACCTCGCCGCCTACCCCCTCAACACGAACGTGGCCGAGACGCTCATCTACATGAACGACAAGTACGAGCTCGAGCCACGGCTGGCCGAGCGGTGGGAGTTCCGGGCGCCGAACACGTGGCGGTTCTTCATCCGCAAGGGCGTGAAGTTCCACGACGGCCAGCCTCTCAACGCCGAGGCGGTCAAGGGCATGTTCATCCGCCTGTCCAAGCGGGCCGGCGGCTCCACCGTCAAGGCGGGCCCCGACTCGGCTGTGGTCGTCGACGAGTACACGATCGACTTCACCCCGACGGTGCCCAACGTCCGGGTGCCCCAGCAGATCGTCCACCCCCAGAACGCGGTGCTGGCCCCCGGTACCGATTTCACGAAGAACACCGTCGGCACCGGCCCCTACAAGCTCGTCTCCTACAAGCAGAAGGAAAACATCGTCGTCGCCCGCAACGACGACTACTGGGGTCCGCAGAAGGCCCAGGCGGCCAGGATCACCTTCCGCTTCTACCCGGACTCCAACGCCCGGACCCTGGCCCTCCAGGCCGGTGACATCGACGTCGCCTACAACGTCCCCCGCGACGACGTCGGCACGCTGAAGAGCAAGGGCTTCACCATCTCCAACAGCACCGCCGGCGCCTATCGGGCCGTGTACGCCAACATCTACGGCTCGGCGCCCTACGACATCCTGAAGGACGTCGCCGTGCGCAAGGCGGTGGCCACCGGCATCGACCGGGCCAAGTACGTCAGCGGGGTCCTGAACGGCCTGGCCACGACCGACCAGACCTGGGTGCCGCCGAACGTCCTGGGCAGCTCGGCCTCCCTCGTCAAGGGCTTCACCTACGACCTGAACGCGGCCAAGGCCATGCTCGACACCGCCGGCTGGCGGGCGGGCTCCGACGGCATCCGGGAGAAGGCGGGCCGCAAGCTCAAATTGACTCTCGTGTCCGGCTTCCCCTCGGCCGAGATCCTGCGCCCGACGCCGACCTTCCTGCAGGCCGAGCTGAAGAACCTCGGCATCGACGTCACCATCGACGAGCGCCCCGACTCGGCTTCCTTCCAGGACCTCATGACCAAGAAGCAGGGTGACCTGTTCCTGGAGGAGGGCAACCAGAACGACGCCAACGCCGGCTTCCTGCCCATCCTCCTCCTCTACACCGGGCCCGGGTCCAGCGGCGGCACCTACCAGGGCGTCCTGGCGCCGGGGCCGACATTCGACAGCATCCTGGCGCCGGCCCTGACCGAGCCCGACCTGGGCAAGCTCCAGAACATCGTGGCCCGCGCCATGGACGAGGCCATCACCAACCAGGCGACGGTCATCCCGCTGGCCGGCGTGTTCCGGACCTACGGGCTGAAGTCGACGGTCAAGGGCTTCATCCCCCATCCGTCGTTCCTCAACGTCAACTGGATCCCGGTGGGCCAGAGCAAGTAGCAGGTGCCCTATGTTCTGAGGCGCGCCCTCCTGGTGATCCCCACGCTGCTGGGGATCTCCTTCCTGGCGTTTGCCCTCGCCAATCTGGCGCCGGGGGATCCGGCGGAGCAGGTGCTCCGCCGGACCTCCGACCGCCAGCCCACGAAGGCTGAGGTCGCCGAGAAGCGCAACGAGCTGAAGTTGGACCGCCCGCTCGTCGGCCAGTACGTGGCCTGGGTGGGGCGGGCGGTCCGGGGCGACCTGGGCGTGTCCTACGCCACCCGGCGGCCGGTGGTCACCGAGCTCCGCCACCGCGTCCCGTACACCCTGCAGCTCACCTTGCTGGCCGCCCTGCTGGCCCTGGCCATCGCGGTGCCGGCGGGCATCGTCTGCGCGCTGCACCGCAACAAGCTGTTCGACCAGTTCGCCCGCCTCCTGTCACTGGCGGGGGCGTCGATGCCCAGCTTCTGGCTGGCTCTGAGCCTCATCGTGCTGTTCGCCGTGCGCCTGTCCATGGTGCCGGTGGCGGGACGGGGCGGGTGGAACAGCTACATCCTGCCGGTCGTCACCCTGGCGGTGACACCGGCCGCGGTGTTGGCCCGCTTCACCCGCTCGACCATGCTCGAGATCCTCGACGACGACTACATGCGCACGGCCCGGGCCAAGGGGCTGACCGAGTGGGGCACCGTCGTCTCCCACGGCCTGCGCAACGCCCTCGTGCCCCTCCTCACCGCCTTCAGCATCAGCCTCGGCCACCTGCTGGCCGGCGCCGTCATCGTCGAGACCATCTTCGTGTGGCCGGGGGTGGGCAAGCTGGCTCTCGACGCCATCACCGAGCGGGACTACCCGATGATCCAGGGCTTCGTGCTCTACGCCGGCGCCACCTTCGCCGGCATCAACCTGCTGGTCGACCTCGCCTACGGGGCCATCGACCCCCGGATCAAGCGGGCCGGGGCTCCGACCGTGGCGACGCGATGACAACCGCGGACGTCGTCTCGGCCGAGGCCGCGATCGTCACCATCCCCGCCGGCCAGCCGCCCCACCGGACTCGGCTGCTGGCCGGGCTGCTCCGCGACCGCACCGCGATCTTCGGCCTGGTGCTGGTCGCCATCCTGACCCTCGCCGCCATCTTCGCCCCGCTCCTCGCCTCCCACGACCCCAACGCGGTCGACGTGGCGCGGAAGTTCCTGCCCCCGTCCCGTGAGTTCCCGCTGGGCACCGACCACCTCGGCCGCGACGTGTTCGCCCGGATCGTCTACGGCGCCCGCCTGTCGATCGGCTCGACGCTGGCGGCATCGGTGGCCATCTCCTTCATCGGCGTGCTCGTCGGCCTGATCGCCGGCTGGTTCGGTGGCATCACCGACACCCTCATCAGCCGGGTGATCGACATCCTGCTGGCCTTCCCGACGTTCCTGCTGGCGCTGGCCGTCACCGCCATGCTCGGCCCGGGCCTGCGCAACGTCCTGGTCGCCATCATCCTGGCGTGGTGGGCGAGCTACGCCCGGATCGTGCGCAGCGCGGTCCTGGCCGAGAAGGACAAGCCCTACATCGAGGCGGCCCGGGCCTGCGGCAGCCCGTCGATGCGCATCCTCCTGCGCCACCTCCTGCCCAACATCGTCGCCCCCATCGTGGTCCTGACCACCCTCGACCTGGGCGCCGTCCTCCTCAGCCTGTCCGGGTTCTCGTTCCTGGGCCTGGGCGTGAAGCCGCCCACCGCCGAGTGGGGGTCGATGCTCAGCGAGGGCCGCACCTACCTCAGCCGGGCGCCGAACATGATGTTCTATCCGGGCGTCGCCATCTTCCTGATGGTCCTCGGCTTCAACCTCCTGGGCGACGGCCTGCGCGACATCCTCGACCCCCGCACCCGGGGCGGCCGGCGCTAGTGCCTCGACCTCATTCGTTCGCTTCGCTCACTCCATTCCGTCGAAGTGATCGTGCTCCGGCGGGCGAGCGGAGCTCGCGCCGCCTCCGCCCTGTCCCTCTCTCCTCTCCGCAGCCGGAGGGGCCGCCTTCGGCGGCGACGGCGGCCACGGACTGGAAACCCCACGAACGCGGCGAACGTTTGCGGTCAGGGCGCTAGGGACGGAGCACGCGCCCGGCCCAGGCCGCCATGGTGTCGAGGGCCACGGGCGACATGGGCCGGCGCAGGCTCTCCAGGCTGACCCGCTCCCACACCCGCGTCACCTCGTCGGCGGGGGTGGGGTTGAAGTAGTGGTCGAGACCGGCGACGACGCTGAGCTGCACCGCGTCGTTGCCGGCGTCGCGGAGCGCCCGGTAGGCGGTGAGGGCGTCGGCCACGCGGACGTTGAGATCGTTGCCGCCGTGGAGGATCAGCGCCGGGCACCGGACGTGGCGAAACTCCGCCGCGTACTCGGTGGCCATGTCTTGCAAGCCCCGGCTGGTGCGCATTGTCAGGGTGACGCCCCGGCCTTCGAGGGTGACGGTGGGCTCGCCGGCCCGAATGGCCTCCAGGTACCGCTCGACACCCTCGGCCCGCACGAGCATGGCCGGCAGGTTCTTCTCGATCCAGGCCCGCTGCTCGGCCGTGAACCGGTTCCAATACTGGTCGACCCGGCCGAAGTTGTCTCGCATGAGGCCCTCGATCGACGACGCCAGCCCGCCGAGCAGCAGGGCGGCGGCCACGTCGGGGTCGTCCCGGCACACGTGGCAGGCGGTCAGCACGCCGGCGCTGTGGCCGCCGATGCCGACCCGGAGGAGGTCGATCTCGTCCTGGGCCCGCAGCCAGGCCACGGCGGCGAGGGCGTCCTCCAGGTCGGTGCCGTAGTGCGAGTCCTCGGCACGCCCGCCCGAGGCGCCGAACCCCCGCCGGTCGTAGCGGAGCGTGGCGACGCCGGCGCCGGCCAGCCGGTGGGCGACGCGGCGCAGGGTGCCCGGTGCCGGGAGGTCGGGCGTCCCCGGCGGCCAGCCGGGCTCCAGGTCGCCGTCGCGGGTGTCGGCACCCGACCCCTGCAGCAGGACGATCGCCGGCGCCGGCCGGCGGGCGGACGCGTCCTCGGGCAGGCACAGCACGCCGGCCAGCCCGAACGCGGAGGGGACCGTGACGTCGCGCTCGCGCACCGGCTCAGACCGCCCGGTTGCGGGCCATGAAGTCCAGCATCCGCCGCCAGGCGTCGTCGCGGTCCTCCTGGTACTCCGCCTGCTTGCGATCGAAGAAGCTGTGCACCGCGTCGGGGTAGACGTGCACCTCGGCCTCGACGCCGGCGGCCCGCACCGCCTCGGCGAAGGCCTCGACGTCGGCGACGGGGGTGCGGTCCTGGCCCGCGGCCAGCAGGAGCAGGGGGGCGGTCATGGCGCCGATCCCGTCGGCGGCCCGGTCAGGGCGGCCATAGAAACCCATGCAGCCGGCCAGGCCGTGCTCGCCGGCCGACTGCCGCCAGGAAAGGGCGCCGCCGAGGCAGAAGCCGACGGTGAACACCGAGGTCACCGATGCGCCCGGCAGGATCCGAAGCCAGCCGGCGGCGGCGCCGACGTCGAGGGTGGTGTTGTCGTAGTCCATCTGGTCAACGTGCTCGCGGAATCCGAATTCGGCGTCGCGAGGCCCGACGCCGGCGGTGCGGCCGAAGTAGTCGATGGCCAGCGCGTGCACGCCCGCCTCGGCGAAGCGCTGGGCCAGCTCCTTGTAGAAGGCGTGCAGGCCGCGGACGTCGGGCAGGACGATCACACCCGTTTCCGACGGACTGTCGGGGTGGGCGTAGAAGGCGCTGAAGTCGGTGCCGTCGGCCGACGTGAGAACGATGTCGTCGCTGTCGACGGCGCCTCCACGGACGGGCGGCAGGGGCGGACGGGCGTCGTCTCCGAAGCACATGGGCAGGAGTCTCGCGCCTGGTCGACTGACTACACTGTAGTCATGGCCAATCCGATCTCGGTCCGGTTCAAGCGACCGGAGAATGCCGACCGGCTCAGGGCGGAAGCTGCGGCACGGGGTGTGTCGGCGTCGTCCCTCGCCGAGGAACTGATCGACGAGGGCCTGCGTACCCGCAGGCACCCGCTCGTGGTCTTTCGCGACGGCCCGACTGGGCGTCGCGCCGGCTTGGCCGGCGGCCCCGACGTGTGGGAAGTCGTCGGGGGGATCGTCGGTGGCGACGTGCTCGCCGGCGAGCGCGTCGGTCGGGCCCTCGACGTGTTCGGGCTGCGGCCCGACCAGGTCCAAGCCGCACTCGGGTACTACGCCGAGTTCGCCGACGAGATCGATGCTGAGATCGCCGCGAACGTCGCTGCTGCCGACGTGGCCGAGGCGTTGTGGAAGAGGGCGCAGGGCCTCCTGGCCGGTTGAAGCTGCTCCTGGACACACATCACTCCCGCCTGGGAGCCGAACGCCTCCGGGCCGACGGGCACGATGTCGTCGCCGCGGCCGACGATCCCGCCGTGGCGTCCTTGCCCGACGAAGAGCTCCTCCGCTTCGCCACTCGGCAGCAGCGGGCACTGGTCACCGAGAACGTCAAGGACTTCGACCGCATCGTGCGGGCCTGGTCATCCGCCGGCGAGCACCACGCCGGCGTGGTGTTCACTTCCCCCCGCCGCTACCGCCGGGCGACGCGGGCCTACCCGGCGAACCTGGTCGCCGCCCTCGCGACCCTGCTGGCGGACCCCCCGACCGATCCGACCGACCTGGTCCACTGGCTGCCCTGATTACGCCGGCCGGCGCCGGCAGACCACCCACCAGGCCACGAGGGCCAGCGGTGTGAACGGCAGCAGGAAGCCGGCCAGGGCCACGCCGGCGAGGCCGAGGTTGGCGAGGACGACCCAGCCGGCGTGCACCGCCTTGAGGAAGCCGGGCAGCTCCGGGTTCACTTCGATGTCGCCCCGTTCGGTGAGGCGCAGGTTCACGGTCGCCAGGTCGACCTGGCTGTCGAGCACGCGCAGCCGGCCCTGCAGCGACTCAATCTCGCTCTCGCGCTTGGCCAACTCGGCCTCGACCCCGACGATGTCGGCGGTCGACCGGGCGTCGGCCAGGAGCGCCCGCAGGCGGTCGGCGCTGGCCAGCGCGGTGCGCAGGCGGCCCTCCCCGTCGACGACGGCGTCGGTGACGTCGTGCGCCTTCGAGTCGCGGCGCAGGAACTGCCCGAGCTCGCCGAGGGCGGCGACGACCGACTCGAACCGCTCCGGCGGCACCTTGAGCGTGAGCCGGGTCTCCCGACGGCCCTCCAGGTCGCTCGTCTGGGCGAAGACGAACCCGCCGGTGTCGGTGGCGATGCGCGTGGCCTGGTCCGTCGCCCGGCCGGCGTCGGCCACCCGCACCGTGAGGTCGGCGGTGTGGACGACCTTGCGCAGCTCGGCCTGCGCCGAGCCGAGCACCGCCGTGACCGGATCGGCGGGCCGGTCCGCCACCCGCTTGTCCGTGCCGCCGCACGCCGCCGTCATGACCAGGACAACCAGAACGGCGAGGAGCCGGCGCCGTTGCGTTCCCATGTCCGCGGAGCCTATGGCCGGGTCGGCACGGGGAGGCCGAATCGTCGCGGAACCGTTACGTCCCGGAGCGCACGGCGGGGTGGGGGAGTGGCGCGCTCCCGCCGGCCCGGTCGTCGAGGTAGTTGGCCAGACGGCTGTAGACCTCGTTGCCCACCAGCCCGGTCAGCTCGTCGGCCATGGTGAGGTACACCGGGCCGCCGCCGGCGAAGGCCTCGGGCGCCTCCGTGCACCACCAGTGGAACTCGTCGCCACCGCCGCCCCAGTCGGAGCGCTTCCACTCGACGATCGTGGAGGTGATGTGGCCTCCGCCGTCGTCGCGCTCCTCGCGGCGCAGCGGCAACTGCCAACAGACGTCGGGCTTGAGGTCCATGGGCCGCTCGCCCCGGTCGAGGGCGGCCCGGTGCAGGGCGCAGCCCGGCCCGCCGGCGAACCCGGGGCGGTTCAGGAACACGCAGGCGTCGGCGACCATGCGCGTCACCCGCTCGCCGCTGGCGTTGGTCTTCACGACTCCCCGCTGCAGGCCCTCCTTGCGGAACTGCCACTGGGCCGGCGTGAGGGTGGCGGCGGCCGCCTCGACCCGGGCCTCGTCCTCGGCGTCGGTGAAGTGGGCGCCGTAGGAGCAGCAGCCCTGGACCAGCTCGGCGGCCGGTCCGGTCAGCACCCCCTGGCAGCCCCGGCCGAAGATGCACTCCCACCGGCTGAGCAGGAACGTGACGTCGAACACCCACGTCCGCTCCTCGGCCGGGTCCTCGAAGGAGATCCACTCGCGGGCCGTCTCACTCATGGCGTAGCCAGTTCGCCGAACAGCTCGCCGGCGGCGAGGAGGCCCTTCCAGAACTGGTCCATCACCATGCGCTCGTTCGGTGCGTGGAACCGGTCGTCGGGGAGGGCCACGCCCAGATACAGGACGGGCGCGGCGAGGATGCGCCCGAGCGCCTCCTCCGGCCCGCTCCCGCCGATCCGGGTGAACAGCGGTGCCTTGCCCCACACCCGCTCGACGGCGCGGCACAGCCCGGCCATGGCCGGGTGGTCGACCGGCGTGAGCGCCGGCGCCACCCCGCCCATGCGGGTGACCTCCACGTCGACGCCCTCGGGTACCTGGTCGCGCACCCACGCCTCGAACGCGGCGCCGACGACATCTGGGTCCTGGTCGGGGACCAGGCGGAACGTCACCGTGAACCGGCCCTGGGCGGGGACGATGGTCTTCACGCCGGCGCCGGCGTAGCCGACGGCGATGCCCACGACGTCGCAGGTGGGGCGGGTCCAGATGCGCTCGAGCACCGACCGCCCGGCCTCGCCCTCCAACCGGCGGACGCCGGCCATCTCGCGCCAGGCGTCCTCGTCCATCGGGATGGTGGCCATCGACGCCTCCTCGGCGTCGGTGAGCGGGCGGACGCCGTCGTAGAAGCCGGGGACGGTCACCCGGCGGTCGGCGTCGTGGAGGGCGGCCACGATGCGGGCGATCAGGTGCGACGGGTTCGGCACCGCCCCGCCGAACAGCCCCGAGTGCAGGTCGGCCTTGGCCGTGCGCAGGGCCACGCCGTAGGCGATGAGGCCCCGCATGCCCACGCACACCGACGGCACGTCGGGCGCCCACATGTCGGTGTCGGACACGACCACGACGTCGCACCCGAGGCGCTCGCGCTCCGCCTCCAGCAGCCGCTCGAAGTTGGGGCTGCCGACCTCCTCCTCGCCCTCGACGAGGAACTTGACGTTGACCGGCATCCCGCCGCCGGCCAGCAGGCCGCGCACCGCCTCGATCTGGAACAGCGTCTGACCCTTGTCATCGATGGCGCCCCGTCCCCGGAGCTCACCGTCGACCAGCACGGGATCGAAGGGCGGCGACGCCCACTCCTCCAGCGGGTCGACGGGCTGGACGTCGTGGTGGCCGTACACGAGGACGGTCGGGGCGTCGGGGCCGGCGTGGAGGTGGTCGGCGTACACCGAGGGCAGGCCGGCGCCGGCCGCCGTCTCCAGCACCTCGACGTGCTCCATGCCGGCGCCGGCCAGCAGGGCGGCGGTGAAGTCGGCGGAGCGGCGGACGTCGGCGGCGCGGTCGGGGTGGGCGGAGATCGACGGGATGCGCAGCCAGTCGCACAACGTGGCCACGATCCGGTCACGTTCGCCCTCGACCCAGTCCTCCAGCACGAGTTTCACCCGGCGTAGGGTACCGGCGTGCCGGGCGACCTCGACTCCGTCCGCGAGCGGCTGGAGGGCGCCGGCGCCGAGGAGCGGCGCATCACCCGGGCCCGGCGGGCCGTCGAGAAGGCCGCGTCGCTGTTGGGCGGCGGGCCGGCGGACGACTGACCCCCGAGCCGCGTACCTCCCGATTTGGCTGCAGCTACGTGCCTATAGGCACGTCAGTGCAGCCAAATCGGTGGGGGCGGAGGCTCAGCGGATGGGCACCACCGTGCTGCCGATCTTCTGCTGGGCGAGGGCGGCTTCCCGGCCGACGCCGGCGGTGATGCCCCGCCGCCAGGCGGTGGTGCGGGCGCGGCGGGCGGCCTTCGCCGCTTCCCACTCGGCCTGCTCCTCGGCGGCCGTGTCGCGCTCGACGGTGGCGTCGGGGCCGGGGGCGATGGTGCTCTCGTGCCCGTCGGCCCAGCGGACCCGGTAGCGCTGGGGGCCGGCGCCGTCGACCAGCTCCAGGATCACGCCGATGCGTGAACCGTGGGGCCCGTGCACGACCAGACGGTCGTCAACCTGTGCCTGCATTTCTCGTCCTCCCTGACGATCGGTTCTTCTCCGTCGGCACACCTGGATGGGAAGTTGAGTGTGGGAGATGCAGGTCGGGCCGGCGGCGTGCGTCCAGAGAACGCTGTCGAGCCACGCTTGTCAACCACCGGGCCGCCGCGGCGCGGCGAACATCCAGGTCAGGCCGGGGTTCGCCGTTTCGGTCGGACGCGGCGGTAGGCTGAACTCCCGTGGCGAAACACATCTTCGTGACGGGCGGGGTAGCGAGTTCCATCGGCAAGGGCCTGACGGCCGCGTCCCTCGGGCGACTCCTGAAGTGCCGGGGCCTGCGGGTCACGCTCCAGAAGCTCGATCCGTACATCAACGTGGACCCGGGGACGATGAACCCCAGCCAGCACGGCGAGGTGTTCGTCACCGAGGACGGTGGCGAGACCGACCTCGACCTCGGGCACTACGAGCGGTTCATCGACGAGAACCTCCACCGCGACTCCAGCGTGACCACCGGGTCGATCTACTCCTCGGTGCTGGCCAAGGAGCGCCGGGGCGACTACCTGGGCGACACCGTCCAGGTCATCCCCCACATCACCAACGAGATCAAGGAGCGGATCCGCCGCCTGGCCACCGACGACGTCGACGTGGTCATCACCGAGGTGGGCGGCACCGTCGGCGACATCGAGATCCTGCCCTTTCTCGACGCCATCCGGCAGTTCCGCAACGACGTCGGCCGGGACAACGTGGCCTACGTCCACGTCACCCTGGTGCCCTACCTCGGCCCGTCCGGCGAGCAGAAGACCAAGCCCACCCAGCACTCGGTGACCGAGCTGCGGGCCCGGGGCATCCAGCCCGACACCATCGTGTGCCGTAGCGACCGCCCGATCTCCCTGGGCGTCAAGCGCAAGATCTCCCTGCTGTGCGACGTCCCCGAGAAGGCCGTGGTCAGCGCGGTCGACGCCCGCAACCTCTACGAGATCCCGCTCGTCCTCCACGAGGAGGGCCTCGACGAGTACCTGTGCAGCATCCTGCGCCTCGACGGCGCGGCCCACGCCCCCGAGCTCGGATCCTGGGAGGCGCTCGTGCGGCGGGTCGAGGCGTCCACCACGCCGGTGAAGATCGGCCTCGTCGGCAAGTACTCCCTGCCCGACGCCTACCTGTCGGTGGTCGAGGCCCTCCGCCACGGCGGCTTCGCCTCGGGCGCCCACGTCTCCATCGACTTCATCGACGCCGGCGAGGTGGAGGGCCTGCTGGTCGAGAGCCGCCTGCGCAATCTCGACGGCATCGTGATCCCCGGCGGGTTCGGCCCCCGGGCCATCGAAGGCAAGATCGCCGCCGCCGGGTACGCCCGCGAGCACGAGATCCCCTGCCTCGGGCTCTGCCTCGGCATGCAGACGATGGTCATCGACTTCGCCCGCAACGTCTGCGGGCTGGCCGGCGCCAACTCCTCCGAGTTCGACCCCGACTCGCCCCATCCGGTGATCGACCTGATGGACGAGCAGCGCGAGATCGTCGACTTCGGCGGCACGCAGCGCCTCGGCCTGTACCCGGCCCGCCTGCGCCCCGGTTCCCAGGTCGCCGCCGCCTACGGCGCCGCCCTCGTCTACGAGCGCCACCGCCACCGTTACGAGTGCAACCCCCGCTACCGGCGCCGGCTGGAGGACGCCGGCCTGCTGCAGGTCGGCACCTCGCCTGACGACCGCCTGGTCGAGTTCGTCGAGCTGGCCGGCCACCCCTTCTGGATCGGCACCCAGGCCCACCCCGAGTTCAAGAGCCGGCCCGACCGGCCGCACCCGCTGTTCAAGGCGTTCATGGCTGCCGCGCTGTGCCGGGCCGAGGGCCGGGCGCCCCACCTGCTCCAGCTCGACACCTCCGGCCTGAACTTCGAGTCGGCCGTCTGAGGTTGGGCTTCAAAAAGCTCGCCGAGCGCATCGTCTGGTCGGGCACGCTCGTCTCGGCCGGCACCGCCACCTTCGTCGACCCCGACGGCAACACCTTCGAGCGGGACATCGTCCACCACCCGGGCGCCGTCGTCGTCGTCCCGGTGATCGACGGTGACGTCATCCTCGTCCGCCAGTACCGGGCCGCCATCGACCGCGAGCTGCTCGAGATCCCCGCCGGCAAGCGCGACGTCACCGACGAGCCGGTCGAGCTGACCGCCCACCGCGAGCTGGAGGAGGAGGTGGGGATGAAGGCCGGGTCGATGGTGAAGCTGGCCGAGTTCTACAACTCACCCGGGTTCTGCGACGAGCACTCGTTCCTGTTCCTCGCCACTGGCCTCACCGAGTGCGCCACGTCGTTCCAGGGCCACGAGGAGCAGCACATGACGATCGAGCGGGTGGCGCTCGACAGCGTGCCCGACCTCATCGCCTCAGGGGACCTGGTCGACGCCAAGTCAATCGTCGGCCTTTGCGTCGCCCGGGAGCACCTCCGCTCGCGCTGACAGCGCCGAGGGTGGGCGATTCGCGCTGACATACGGCACCGAATCGCCCACTGGCCTCAGGTGGTGGTGGCCGGCGCCGGCGCCTCGTCGAAGCCCGACGCCAGCACCCCGATCCAGATCACGATGGCGACGACCGTGGGCACGACGAGCCAGAAGAACGGGAAGGCGGGCGTCGAAGCCAGCAGGATCATGGCGTTGCCGGCCGCCCGGTCGAACGGCCGGCGCATCAGCCCGAGGAGCATCACGGCCCCGAACGCGGCCATGACGGAGCTGCCGAAGATCCGGCCGCCCCAGTTGTGGGCCTCGAAGACGGTGCCGACGGCGAACACGAGCATGGCCACGCCCAGGATGGCGGCGAGGGGCGCCCACCACGCCTGGGTGGCCGCGGGCCACAGCGGCGCCCGCTCGCCGCCGGCCCGGCGGAGGATCCCGCGCTGGGCCAGGAGGGCGACCAGGCCGGCTACGCCGGCGATGATCACAAGCAGCGGCGCGGCGCCGGCGCCGAACCCCACGGACACCGCCACGGCGCCCACCACGATGACGGCGAGCGCGAGAACACGCGCTCCGGAGCTGAAGCTGGCCATGGTGGCCTCCAATCTTTGGACGGGAACGGTGCGGACAAGGTCGGGGGCGGTCTCGAGCCACGCCAGCCGGCCGCGGTCGCGGAGGCGGTCGCCGAAGAGCTGGCGCATGTCCGCGCCGAAGTCCCGGCGGAACGACCTGGGGTACAGCCACAGCAGCGAGCGGTAGGCGGCCTGGTGCCGGGCCGGTCGCACGCTCAGGCCTCACCGAGACGGGGGACCAGCCGCTGGGCCCACTCGGCCGAGCCGGCCCGGCGCACCAGGGCCTCCAGCCGGGCCAGCTCGGCGGCGGAGACCTTGGAGCCCAGTCCCGTGAGCCGGTAGTAGCGCCGGCGCTGGTCGTCGAGCTCCGGGTCCGTGCGCGACGAGGTCTCCTCGATGAGCCCGTCGGCCAGCATGCGCTTCACGGATCCGTAGAGCGTGCCCGGGCCCATGCGGACGGCGCCGTCGCTCAACGCGTCGACGTCGCGCATGATCGCGTACCCGTGCTTCTCGCCCGGGCCGAGGGCGAGGAGGATGTGGAGCGTCGCCGACGGAAGTGGCAGGAACTCCTCCGGCTCCTTCACTGTCGCCCCCTCTCTATCGGCGGTCGCTATATCGAACGTCGATAGAGTGCGCCCTCGACAACCCGCTGTCAAGACCCGCTGATGCCCAATCGTTACGTGGCCGAGAACGGGCCGTGACGAGGCCCGGAGATCATCGGGTCATCCGCTCGAAGAGAAGGGATCCGCCATGAAGTCACCGTCGCGCCGGCGCATGTCCATCGCCGGCGCCGCAGTCGCCGCCGCCCTCGCCGTGGGCATCCTGCCCACGGTCGCCGGCGCCGCGTCCTCCGGGCCGTACTGCGGCATCACGTGGGGCAGCCTGGCCAAGTCAGAGCCGACCATGTCGACAGCACCGCTCACGGGCGCCCGGACCGGCCGCCACGACTGCTTCGACCGGCTGGTCGTCGATCTCGCCGGCACGCCGGCGCCGGGGTACAGCGTGCGCTACATCGACCCGCCCTACCGAGCCGAGGGCTCGGGCGCCCCGCTGCTGGTCGCCGGCGGCGCCGTCCTGGAGATCACCGTCCGGGCGCCGGGCTACGACGAGGCCGGCCACGCAACCGTCCCCTGGTCGGCGACCGCCACCGTCGTGCGCCCGGACCAGTTCCAGGCCGGCGGCTACCGGACGTTCCGGGACCTGCAGTGGGGCGGCACGTTCGAGGGCTACTCCTCCTTCGGCCTCGGCGTCCGAGCCCGGCTGCCGTTCCGGGTCCTGCCGCTCGACGGTCCGGCCGGCGGCTCCCGGCTGGTGATCGACGTCGCCCACCAGTGGTGAGGGCGGGCCGAGCGACCTACGCTCACCGATCGTGGAGGACGCGGAGCTCGTCGCCCGGCTGCGGCTCGGTGACGAGGACGCGTTCCGGTTCGTGGTCGAGCGCTACCACCCGTCGCTCCTGCGCCTGGCCATGACGATGGTCCCCAGCCGGGCGGTGGCCGAGGAGGTCGTGCAGGACACCTGGCTCGGCCTGGTCCGGGGCATCAAGGGCTTCGAGGGCCGGTCGTCGCTGCGGACCTGGCTGTTCCACGTGCTGGTCAACCGGGCGAGGAGCACGGGAGTCCACGAACGCCGGCCGGCGACGGGGGTGACGGCGGGGCCGGCGGTCGACCCCAGCCGCTTCGGAGCCGACGGGAGCTGGGCCGACCCGCCCGTGCCGTGGCCCGACGAGGTCGACGACCGCCTCGTCGCCAGCCAGCTCGCCGAGCGCATCCGGCCCCGGATCGACGAGCTGCCCGACATGCAGCGCCGGGTGGTCATCCTCCGCGACGTCGAGGGGTTGGGCGCCACCCAGGTGTGCGAGTTGCTCGGCCTGTCCGAGGGCAACCAGCGGGTCCTCCTGCACCGTGGCCGGTCACGCCTTCGGGGCATGCTCGAGTCCGAGATGGGGAACGTGTAACCGATGTTCCGCCGACGCAGACAGGATCTCGTGTGCCGTGAGGCGGTCGAGCTCGTCACCGACTACCTCGAGGGCGCGCTCACCGGGCGGGACCGCGCCCGCCTCGAGCTCCACTTGGCCGACTGTCCCCACTGCTCCGCCTACCTGGCCCAGATGCGCCGGACCCTCGACCTGCTGGGGCGGATCGAGCCCGAGGCGCTCGATCCGCAGGTCGCCGACGACCTGGTCATGCTCTATCGCCGCTGGCAGTCGGAATGACGCCGTAACACGCGCCGCCGACCGGGGACGGTAGGGCGTGGAGACTGCGCCCGTCCGGGACGACCGTGTCCTGGCCACGACCCGAGCCGTGTCGGTCGCCATCGTCCCCGTCCTCACCGCCGCCTTCGTGATCCTGTTCCTGTTCCCCGGCCAGACGCATGCGCTGTGGGGCTGGACGATCCGCTCCCGCATGAGCTGCATGTTCATGGGCGGCGGCTACCTCGCCGGCGCCCTGTTCTTCTTCCGGGCGTGGCGGGCCCGGGAGTGGCACCGGTTGGGCCCGGGGATCGTGGCGACGACGGCGTTCGCCGGCCTGCTCGGCGTGGCGACGTTCCTGCACTGGTCGGAGTTCAACCACGGCCACGTGTCGTTCTGGGCGTGGACGCTGCTGTACATCACCACGCCGCTGCTGCTGCCGGTCCTCTACGTCAACAACAAGAAGTTCGACCCGGGCACGATGGGCCCCGAGGACGTGCCCATCCCGGGTTGGATCCGCACGTCGATGACGGCCCTCGGCGCCGGCCAGCTCCTCTTCGCCGCCGTCCTCTACCTCCGGCCGTCGCTCTTCCTGGCCGACTGGCCCTGGAAGCTCACGACGATCAGCGCCCGTTCGCTGGCCGCCTTCGCCACCTTCCCGGCGATCACCTACCTGGCCTTCGCCTTCGAGCGACGCTGGAGCGCGCTGCGCTGGCCGTTCGAGACGGCCATCGCCGGCGTCACGCTCATCGCCGTGGGCGCGGCCCGGTCGTCGGGCGACTTCAAGGGCGGGACGCAGTCCGTCCTGTGGCGGATCGGCCTGGTCGGCGCGCTCGCCTTCCTCATCACCATCTGGCTGACCATGCGCCGGCAGGTCAGGCGGTCGCAGCTACCGTCTGCACCATGATCGTGGGGGTGCCGGCGGAGACCAAGGAGGGCGAGCACCGCGTCGCCCTTACGCCGGACGGCGTGCGGGAACTGACCGCTCACGGCCACGAGGTCCTGGTGGAGGCCGGCGCCGGCGACGGGTCGTCGCTTCCCGACGCCGAGTACGCCGGCGCCGGCGCCAAGATCGTCAGCGCCGACGACGCCTGGGCCGCCGGGCTGGTGGTCAAGGTCAAGGAGCCCCAGACGGGCGAACTGGCCTACCTCCGGCCCGACCTCGTCCTGTTCACCTACCTTCACCTCGCGGCCGAGGCCGAGGTGGCTCACGCCCTCCTGGCCAGGGGCACGACCGCGCTGGCCTACGAGACGGTCCAGGTGGACGGCGGCGGGCTGCCGCTCCTGGCGCCGATGAGCGAGGTGGCCGGGCGCATGGCCACCCAGATCGGCGCCCACTTCCTCGAGCGCGACGGCGGTGGGCGGGGCGTCCTGCTCGGTGGTGCGCCGGGCGTTCGGCCGGCCCGCGTCGTGGTCATCGGCGCCGGCAACGTGGGTTGGAACTCGGCGTGGATCGCCCAGGGGATGGAGGCCGAGGTCCTGCTCCTCGACCGCAGCATCGACCGCCTGCGGTTCGTCGACCAGATCCACAAGGGCCGGATCATGACCCTGGCATCCAACCGGGGCGCGGTGGAGCGGGCCGTGGCCGGCGCCGACCTGGTCATCGGCGCCGTGCTCGTGGCCGGTGGCCGGGCGCCCCTCGTCGTCACCGAGGACATGGTGCGGGGCATGAAGCCGGGCGCGGTCATCGTCGACATCGCCATCGACCAGGGCGGCTGCGTGGAGACGATCCGCGAGACCACCCACGCCGCGCCGGTGTACGAGCTCCACGGAGTCCTCCACTACGGGGTCGGCAACGTCCCCGCCGCCGTGCCCCACACCTCGACCTATGCGTTGACCAACGCCACCCTGCCGTACATCGTGGCGGTCGCGGAATTGGGCCCCCTCGGAGCCGCCTCTCGCGACGCCGCCCTCCGTGCCGGCGTCAACACCGCCGGCGGCCAGGTGACGAACCCGGCGGTCGCCGAGGCCCTCGGCCTGCCGGCGGTGGAGCCGCTGACCGCCCTCGCCGGGTGACCGCCCAGCTCCCTCTGGAAATCGAGGAGCTGCTGTCCTGGCTCGGGGTGGAGAAGGGGCGGTCGGCCAACACCCTGGCCGCCTACCGGCGCGACCTGGCCGCCTACTCCGAGTTCCTCACCGGGCGGGGGCTGATCCCGGCGACGGTGACCGAGCCGGTGGTGGAGGACTACCTGGCCTTCCTGCGGGCCGCGGGCCGGGCGCCGGCGTCGGTGGCCCGGGCCCTGGTCTCGGTGCGTTCACTCCACCGGTTCCTCGAGGACGAGGGGCACCTGTCCTCGAACCCCGCCGAGGAGGTGCAGCGTCCGAAGGTGCCGTCCGGGCTGCCGAAGGCCCTCTCGGAGGCGGAGGTGCTCGCCCTCCTCGCCGCCGTGACGGGCGACGACCCGGTCGCCCGGCGGGACCGCGCCATCCTCGAGGTCCTTTACGGGTGCGGCTTGCGGGTCTCCGAGCTGGTCGGGCTGAGCCTCGCCGACCTCGACATCGCATCCGGCCTGCTGCGGGCCTTCGGCAAGGGGGCCAAGGAGCGGGTGGTGCCCGTCGGCCGCCTGGCCTGCGAGGCGCTGCAGAGCTGGCTGGCCCGCGGCGGCCGCAGCGAGTTGGTGCCCGAGCGGTGGGCCCGGCGGGGCGACGCCGAGGCCGTCTTCCTCAACACGCGGGGCGGGCGCCTCTCCCGCCAGGGGGCGTGGGGCATCGTCCGCCGGCACGGTGAGGCTGTCGGACTGGGCGACAGGCTCTCGCCCCATGTCCTCCGCCACTCCTGTGCCACCCACATGCTCGACCACGGGGCGGACATCCGCGTCGTGCAGGAACTGCTCGGCCACGCGTCGATCTCGACCACCCAGGTGTATACCAAGGTGTCAGGTCCACGGCTCCGCCAGATCTACGAGGCGGCCCATCCACGCGCCAAGCGGGGGGTACCCGAGTAGTCTGGCCGTGTGTTGAGCGAAACCACCCTGTCGGATCTGCGCGCCTCCCTCGAGCAGGAGCGGTCCGACCTCCGGGCGCGGCTCACCGAGATGGGCCTGATCAGCGGCGGCGACCTGCCCATGGACCAGAACTTTGCCGACTCCAGCCAGGTCACGGCCGAGCGGGGCGAGGTCGAGGCGCTGGCCGGCAACCTGCGGGAGTCGCTCATCGACGTCGAGGCCGCCATCGTGAAGCTCGACAACGGCAGCTTCGGCGTCTGCGAGGGCTGCGGCCAGCCCATCGCGCCGGCCCGGCTCGAGGCCAAGCCCGCCGCCCGCCTCTGCATGGACTGCGCCTCCAAGCGCTGATCAGCCGGCCACCAGGCCGGCGACGCCGGCCGCCACCACGAGGAGCGGGACGGCGGCGAAGGCGGCGAGGGTCAGCAGCCAGAACACCGGGGCGACCAGCTGGGCGACGGTGCCCCACGACCCGACGACGTCGCCGTAGTCGGTCACGACCGCCCGCACGGTCCGGACGCCGCCGAGCACGCCGCCCTCCGGGCGGGGTGCCTCCCGGAACCGGGCCGAACGCCGGCTGGCCACGCCGGCCGGCTTCCCCGGGAGCTCGACCAGGTCGGTCAGGGCGAGCCGGACGTTCAGCAGCCAGGCCGGCGCCGCCAGGCAGAGCACCAGCACCAGCACCGACCCTGCCGTCCCGCGCCACCACTCATCGATCCTGTCGCCGGCGGCCGCCCACCACAGCACCGCTCCGGACAGGCCGCCGGCGACAGCCGCGCGCCTCGCCAGCCGGGCCAGCTCGCACGCCGCCCCTTCGACCCTGGCCACCATGGCCCGCACCCTCTCGACCCGAGGGTCAGTGGTCACCGGGACCGCCTGCGGATCCGCTCAGGCCGACAGCAGCTCGAGCACGCCCCGGGCCAGGCGGCTGAGAGCGTCGCAGCCTCCGGCCCGGTGGGGGACGCTGGCGGCCAGCAGGAAACGGTCGCCGCTCTTGGCCTGGATGAACGTGACGTCGAGGCAGTCGAGGCCGTCGGCGTCGCCGGGCTTGGAGTAGATGCGGGCGCCGGCGCCAAGCGCCCCCTTCACCGCGGAGGTGAAGAAGCCCTGCGCCCCGAGCAGCGCGGCGGCCAGCTCCTTCAGGTCGGTGGGATCCAGGTCGAATCGCTGGTCGGAGGGCAGCTGGTCATTGAGGACGATGCGCCGCACCGACTCGGTCATCTCGAACAGATTCGAGCAGTTGCCGGGGCACTCCGGCACCAAGGCGGCCTTGCGGGCGGGGACGTAGGTCCGCCGTCCCCCCTCGGTCAGGATCATGGCCGGAGACTCGTCGATCTCCAGGCCCGAATAGGAGCGCGAGATCGACGTGACGGGGAACCCGTTCCGGGCGGTGAGGAACTCGCCGTTCAGGTGGTCACGGCCGGCGATGCGGACGAGCAGGTCGTAGTCGTAATTCGAGCTGTCCCGGATGGCCGGCTGGTAGACCGACCGCAGCGTGCGGGTCGGGCCGCCGTCGTCGAAGCTGACCGTGGCCGCCCCGGAGTACCCGAGCGACCGGGCGAAGTCGAGCGCGCCGAGGGCGGCGAGCACCTTGATCGACGAGGCCGGCCAGAAGTTCGCCGCCAGCGCGCCCCCGCCCGCCTCGAACTGCTCGTAGACCCGGCTGGCCGGCGCCTCGACGACCCGCACGGCGTAGGCGTTGGCGCCCTCGGGCACGTCGTAGCCGATGGAGCGCAGGTCGGCGTCGAGGGCCACGGGCCGCGACGGGGGCCCCGAGAGCGGGCCCAGGCCCTCCGCCGCCGGCACCTGAAGGCCCCGCTGCAGCGCGATAGCCCGCCGGCTGTCACCGTCCCACCGGACGGCCACCGTTGCCGACGCCGCGGCCAGGAGGACGACGATGAGGGCGAGGTGCGTCCGGAAGTGGCCCGGGTGGCGTCGCGGGTCACGCATCGTCGTGACAGTACCGCCCGGTCACTCTCCGGACAGGTACGGCCGGATGGCCGACAGCCTCGTCGACGACTTCGACGCCGTCGCGCTGCTGTCCCTGCTCGCTGACCGGTGCGTGGAGGTTCTCGACGTGTCCGCCGCCGGCGTGATGCTGGCCGCCCCCGAGGGAGATCTCCGGGTGGTGGCGTCCCCCAGCGAGGCCAGGATCTGGCCACCACCGGCGGCCGCCGGCCCCGGTTCGCCACTGTGGCCATCGACGCCGGCTTCCGCTCCGCCTACGCCCTGCCCATGCGCCTTCGAGGGAAGGTGATCGGCGCCCTCAACCTGTTCGGGTCGCGGGTCGGCCCTTCCCGGCCGACGACGTCGCCGCCGGCCAGGCGCTGGCCGACGTCGCCACCATCGTGGGCAGGACGGCTCCTGAACGGGGTGTGACATGTACCTGCACGGTGGTGTGAGGCCCTGTTCACACGAGTTCACAGTCCGGCAACGGCTGGCACACATGGCCTTGGAACACTTGAGGCACATGGCATCACACGAGGACCGTCGCACGCTCGTCGTCGCGGGCAACGGGATGGTGGGGCACAAGCTGCTCGAGATCCTGGTCGAGCGGGGCGCCACCGCCGAGTGGGACATCGTCACGTTCTGCGAGGAGGGTCGGCCGGCGTACGACCGGGTCGGGCTCAGCTCGTTCTTCAACGGGACGAGCGCGGAGGAGCTGTCGCTCGTCGCACCCGGCTTCTTCGACCAGCTGGGCCTCACCGTCCATCTGGGCGACGCGGTGGCGTCGATCGACCGGGCGGCCGGCGAGGTGGTGTCGACCCAGGGCCGGCGCATCCCCTACGACGCCCTGGTCCTGGCGACAGGATCGTTTCCATTTGTTCCCCCTGTGCCCGGCAAGGACACGCCCGGCTGCTTCGTCTACCGCACCCTCGACGACCTGGAGGCCATCCGCGCCTACGCCGCCGGCGGCCGGGTCGGCGCCGTCGTCGGCGGCGGCCTGCTCGGCCTGGAGGCGGCCAACGCCCTCCGCAGCCTCGGGCTTGAGACCCACGTCGTCGAGTTCGCCGGACGGCTCATGCCCGTACAGGTCGACGAAGGCGGCGGCTCCGTCCTGCGCCGGCGGATCGAGGATCTCGGCGTATCGGTACACACAGGGATGGTCACGACCGAGATCGTCGCCGGCCCCACCGGCGGCGTCGCCGCCATGCGGTTCAAAGAGGGCGACGACCTCCCCGTCGACCTGGTGGTGTTCTCCGCCGGCATCCGCCCCCGCGACCAACTGGCCCGCGATGCCGGCCTGGCGGTCGGCGAACGGGGCGGCGTGGTCGTGGACGACGCCTGCCTGACGTCGGACCCGAGGATCTTCGCCATCGGCGAATGTGCGCTGTACGGCGGTCGGATCTTCGGCCTGGTGTCGCCCGGCTACCAGATGGCCCGGGTCGCCGCCGACCGCCTCCTCGGCGGCGGCGCCGCCTTCACCGGCGCCGACATGTCCACCAAGCTCAAGCTGATGGGCATCGACGTCGCCAGCTTCGGCGACGCGTTCGCCGCCGGCGACGGCTGCGAGGCCATCACCTACCGCGACCCGGTGGCCAACGTCTACAAGCGGCTGGTCCTCGGGCCGCCCGACCGCCGGGGCGACCGCAAGGTGGCCGGCGGCATCCTCGTCGGCGACGCCACCGTGTACCAGACCCTCCTGCAGATGTGCCGGGGCGACATGCCCACCCCGACGCACCCCGAGGAGCTCATCTTCCCGGTCCGCGCCGGCGGGGGGGCGCCGGCGGTCGGCGTCGGGGCGCTGCCCCCGACGGCCATGGTCTGCTCCTGCAACAACGTCGACAAGGGCACGATCTGCGCCGCGGTCGGCGCCGGCTGCGACAGCGTGAGCGCCATCAAGAAGATCACCAAGGCCGGCACCGGCTGCGGTGGCTGCGTCCCCCTCGTCACCGACATCATGCGCGATGAGCAGAAGAAGGCCGGCGTCGTCGTCCTCAACACCCTGTGCGAGCACTTCGGCTACTCCCGCCAGGAGCTGTTCGACATCGTCCGGGTCCACCGGATCACCTCATTCTCCGAGGTCCTGGCCGCCCACGGCAGCGGCGAGGGCTGTGAGATCTGCAAGCCGGCGGTGGCGTCGATGCTGGCGTCGCTGGCCAACGGCCACATCCTCGACGGCGAGCAGGCCGCGCTGCAGGACACCAACGACCACTTCCTCGCCAACCTGCAGCGCGACGGCACCTACTCGGTCGTGCCCCGTGTGCCGGGCGGGGAGATCACCCCCGACCAGCTCATCGCACTTGGCCAGGTGGCCAAGGAGTTCGGCCTCTACACCAAGATCACCGGAGGCCAGCGGATCGACCTGTTCGGCGCCCGGGTCGACCAGTTGCCCAGCATCTGGCGCAAGCTGATCGACGCCGGCATGGAGTCGGGCCACGCCTACGGCAAGGCGCTGCGCACGGTGAAGTCGTGCGTGGGCCAGACCTGGTGCCGGTACGGCGTCCAGGACTCCACGACCCTGGCCATCGACCTGGAGCTGCGGTACCGGGGCCTGCGGGCGCCCCACAAGATCAAGGGCGCGGTGTCCGGCTGCACCCGGGAGTGCGCCGAGGCCCAGGGCAAGGACTTCGGCGTCATCGCCACCGAGAAGGGCTGGAACGTCTACGTCGGCGGCAACGGCGGCATGCGCCCCAAGCACGCCGAGCTGCTGGCGGCCGACCTCGACCGGGACACCGTGTTCCGGTACATCGACCGGTTCCTCATGTTCTACGTGCGCACCGCGGACCGGTTGGAGCGGACGTCGGTCTGGCTCGACAAGCTTGACGGCGGCATCGAGTACCTCCGCCGGGTCGTGATCGACGACGCGCTGGGCATTTGCGCCGAGCTTGAAGCCGACATGGCCCGCCATGTCGACACGTACGAGTGCGAGTGGAAGGCGGTGGTCGACGACCCGGCGCGGATGGAGCGGTTCCGCACCTTCGTGAACTCCGACGAGCCTGACCCCAACGTGGTCTTCGTTACCGAGCGCGGCCAGCCCCGGCCCGCCTACCTGCACGAGAAGCAGGACCCCGCCTTGCTGGCGATCGGAGCCAAGCCATGACGATGCTTGTCAGCCGCACCTGGGTCGACGTCTGCCCGTTGGACAAGCTGATCCCCGGTCGGGGCGTCTGCGCCCTCGTGGGCGGGCTCCAGGTCGCCGTGTTCCGGATCGCCGGCGAGGAGATCTACGCCATCTCCAACTTCGACCCGTTCAGCCGGGCCTTCGTCCTGTCCCGCGGCATCGTCGGCTCCCGGGCCGAGCGCCTCAAGGTGGCGTCGCCGATCTACAAGCAGAGCTTCGACCTCGACACCGGCGTGTGCCTCGACGACGCCACCGTGTCGGTCCGCACCTTCGAGGTGCGGGTGGTCGACGGCATGGTGCAGGTAGCAAGCCCTTGAGCACGACGCCGCTCGAGCGCTACCTCGCCGAGCAGGCGGATCTGGCACCGGTCGAACGCTTCTCGTTGTGTGAGGTCCCCGACACCGGAACCTGGCAGGCCCGCATCCCCTTGTCCGCGCCGCTCGCGGGTCAGCAGTACGCGTTCGACGTCGACCTCGACACCTGCACCGGCTGCAAGGCGTGCGTCACCGCATGCCACAATCTGAACGGGCTCGACGAGGGTGAGTCGTTCCGCACCGTCGGGCTGCTCAAGGGCGGCACGCCCGCCCAACCGTTCCAGCAGACGGTCACGACGGCCTGCCACCACTGCGTCGACCCGGCCTGCCTGAACGGCTGCCCGACGAACGCCTACGAGAAGGACGTCTTCAACGGGATCGTCGCCCACATCGAGGGCCGGTGCCTGGGCTGCGGGTACTGCACGTGGACCTGCCCGTACGAAGTTCCCCGCTTCAACAGCGCCCGGGGTGTGGTCCGCAAGTGCGACATGTGCCACGACCGCCTGGCCGTCGGCGAGCAGCCGGCCTGCGTCTCGGCCTGCCCAAACGGCGCCATCACCATCACCGTGGTCGACACCGCGACGCTGGCCGAGGCGGTCCGGGGGCACACCCTGGTGCCGACCGCCCCACCGTCGGACATCACCCGACCCACGACGACCTATCACAGCGACTGGGGCCTGCCCGAGGGGCTGACGGCGGCCGGCGCCACCCTCGGCGGGCATTCGCAGTCCCACGACCCACTCGTGGCCATGCTGGTGCTGACCCAGGCGGCGGCCGGCGCGTTGGTCGTCGACCTGGTCGTCGGGCACCAGCGGGCCACCTCCACCACCGCCCTGGCCCTGGCCCTGCTGGGGTTGATCGTCAGCATCCTCCACCTCGGCCGGCCCGAACGGGCCTGGCGGGCCCTCGCCGGCTTCCGTCACTCCTGGCTCAGCCGGGAGGTGGGGGCGCTCGGGCTCTTCGGCGGGCTGGCGTTCGTAGCCGTCGCCACCGACTCGCTCGTGGTCCAGGGCGTGGCCGCGGCCGCCGGCCTGGCCGGCGTGGCGTGTTCGGGGATGCTCTACGTCGTGACCCGCCGGCCGTCGTGGCGGGCCGGAGTCACCCTCCCACGGTTCGCCCTGAGCGCGGCCGTGGGCGGCTCGGCGATCGCCCTCGCCGCCGGCGGCGGCCGCCGGCCGGCGCTGGTGCTCGCCGTGTCGCTGGCGGTGAAACTGGCTTGGGAGGCCGCCGTCGTCTGGCGCCTCGACCCCGAGCGGCCCCCGCCCCGGTGGCTCGGGCCCGTCCCGGCCCACGGCCTCGCCCGCTTCCTCCTCGGCGTCTCGGCTGTCTTCCTCGCCCTCAACTCCACCGGCGGTCCCGGCGCCGCGCTGGCGCTCGTCGCCGTGCTGGCCGGCGAGCTGATCGAGCGCGAGCGCTTCTTCTCCGCCGCCAGCTGGACAGGGATGCCCGGGCCCAAGACCTGATGGCGAGCAGCATGGTGTGCGGGTTCTGCTCGGTGGGCTGCTCGCTGGACGTCAACACGAAGGACGGGGTGGCCGTGTCCCTTACGCCGACCCGGGAGTACCCGGTCAACCTGGGCATGGCCTGCCCCAAGGGGTGGGAGGCGCTCACGCCGCTGCGGGCCCCCGACCGGGCGACGACGCCGCTCCTTCGCACCGCCAAGGACCAGCCGCTGGAGGCGGTCGACTGGCCGACCGCCCTGGACGCCATGGTGAGCCGGTTCAAGGCCGTCCAGGCAACCTACGGGCCCGAGGCGGTGGCCTTCATCTCCACCGGGCAGATCGCCTCCGAGGAGATGGCGCTGCTGGGTGCGGTGGCCAAGTTCGGCATGGGCATGGTCCACGGCGACGGCAACACCCGCCAGTGCATGGCCACCGCGGTCGTGGCCTACAAGGAGTCGTTCGGGTTCGACGCCCCGCCGTACACCTACGCCGACCTGGAGGAGTCCGACGTCGTCGTCCTCTGGGGGGCGAACCCCTGCATCGCCCATCCCATCCTCTGGGAGCGGATCCTCCGCAACCCCCACCACCCCGAGATCGTCGTGATCGATCCGAGGGTCACCGAGACGGCGGCGGCGGCCACCCAGCATTACCCGCTGCTCCCCAAGTCCGACCTGACCCTGCTGTACGGGCTGGCCCACCTCCTGATCGCCTGGGGCGCCGTCGACAAGGATTTCGTCAACCGCTCCACCGAGGGGTTCGAGGGGTTCGCGGTCCACGTCGAGGCCTTCACACCCGAACGGGTCAGCGCGGCCACCGGCCTGCCCGTCGACGCGCTGGAGCTCCTGGCGGACACGATCGCCTCCGGGAAGCGGGTGTCCTTCTGGTGGACGATGGGCGTCAACCAGAGCCACGAGGGCGTCCGGGTGGCCCAGGCCATCATCGACCTGGCCCTGCTGACCGGGAACATCGGCCGGCCCGGGACCGGCGCCAACTCGATCACCGGCCAGTGCAACGCCATGGGCTCCCGGCTGTGGTCGAACACCACCAACCTGCTCGGGGGCCGGGCGTTCACCGACCCCGACGCCCGGGCCGAGGTGGCCGGGATCCTCCGAATCGAGGACTCCCGGATCCCCGACCGGGCCAGCTGGGCCTACGACCAGATCGTCGACGGCATCCGGGAGGGGACGATCAAAGCGCTATGGATCGTCGCCACCAACACCGCCCACTCCTGGATCGCCAAGCGCGACGTGGCCGAGCTGTTCGCGAAGCTCGACGTGCTCGTCGTCCAGGACATGTACCCCACGACGGAAACGGCCCAGCTGGCCGACATCGTGCTGCCGGCGGCCGGGTGGGGGGAGAAGGAGGGCACGTTCGTCAACTCCGAGCGGCGCTACGGCCGGATTCGCCGCGTCGTACGGGCGCCCGGCCAGGCCCTCGCCGACTTCTCCATCTTCAAGCTCGTGGCCGATGCGTGGGGCTGCGGCGAGATGTTCGAGGAGTGGTCGTCGCCCGAGGCGACCTTCGCCATCCTCCAGCGCCTGTCGGCGGGCCGTCCGTGCGACATCACGGGAATCGACGGCTACGACCACCTGGACGCCGCCGGCGGCGTCCAGTGGCCGGCGGTCGGCGTTGGCGAGCTCGGGCGGGAACGGCGACTGTTCGAAGACGGCCGCTTCCTGCATCCGGACGGGAAGGCGCGGTTCGTCTGGGAGGAGCCGCGAGCGGTGGCCGAACCGACGAGTGAGGACTTCCCGTTCGTCCTCCTCACCGGGCGAGGGAGCTCCAGCCAGTGGCACACACAAACCCGGACGTCGAAGTCGGCGATCCTGCGGACGCTGTACCCGGAGAAGCCATACGTGGAGATCTCGCCGGCCGACGCCTCCGCCCTCGGCGTCATCCCCGACGAGTGGGTCCGGGTGTGCTCGGTCCGGGGTGAGATGGAGGCCCGGGCGTTCGTCACACCGACGGTGGCACCGGGCCAGGTCTTCGTCCCGATGCACTACGCCGGCACCAACCTCCTCACCAAGGCCAGCTTCGATCCCTCTTCCCGCCAGCCGTCGTACAAGTCGGCGGCGGTGGCGGTCCGGCGTCTAGCGGAGCGTCGCCGGTACAGTTGACATTTGTGGCCCAACGAGTCGCCGAGCATGTCGTGCGAGGACGGCTATTCGGCCCGAAGCGACTCCTCCGCGTCGACCTTCACGGCGTCTCGGCGTTCGGCGCGGGCGACGAGCGGGCGCTGATCCGCTGGGAGTGGGTCGAGGCCATCGACGTGGAGCGCGGGTCGGTGGTAGTCCGCGGTGCCGAGGACACCATCACCCTGCCCTCCGGTGCGTTCGGGCTCGGCACCAAGGAGCTGGCCGAAGAGCTGGAGAAGGCCCGCGGCATCCAGAATCGGTCCGAAGTCATCCTCCGCCTGAGCGGGGGCGGCGAGAGCGGTGACACCTGATGGCCCAACCGCGGCTTCTCGGCCGGATCCGGCGGCGCCTGCGGCCACCGCGGCCCTCGGCCCGCCAACTCAGCGCCGTGCTGGCGGTCCTCGGGCTGGTGGCCGGGTTGGCGTTCCTACTCGTTCCCGTGGAGGCCGCGTTCGGTGACGACCCCCTGCTCCGACTCCAGCCCTTTTCCCCCGGCCTGGGCGATGGCGCCACCGTCGTCGATTGCGGACGCCCGGTGACCAACCTCGGGCGCCATTCGAACGGGTTGAGCATCTATGACCTGGCCCTCAACGACGCCTGCCGCCACGCGGCCTCCCGGCGGGCGGCCACCGCCGTCGCCGCCGTCTCGATGATCGGGGTCCTCGGCCTGATCACCGTCGCCGGCTCCCGCGCCGGCTCGCCGGTGGCGGCGTGATGGCCGGCGACTCCACCGAGTTCAAGGTGCGGGAGCCCCTCGTCGTCATGGACAAGGTCAACAAGCACTTCGGCGACCTGCACGTCCTGCGTGACATCGACCTCACCGTGGGCAAGGGCGAGGTGCTGGTGGTCATCGGCCCGTCCGGGTCGGGCAAGTCGACCCTTTGCCGCTGCATCAACCGTCTCGAGCCCATCGGCTCCGGCACCATCACCATCGACGGCGTGGCTTTGCCCGAGGAGGGCCGGGCGCTGGCCAGGCTGCGGGCCGACGTCGGGATGGTCTTCCAGTCGTTCAACCTCTTCGCCCACAAGACGATCCTCCAGAACGTCATGCTCGGCCCGGTCAAGGTGCGCAAGATGTCGAAGGACGCCGCCCGCGAGCGCGCCCAGAAGCTCCTGCAACGGGTCGGGATCGCCGAGAAGGCCGACAGATTCCCGGCCGAGCTCTCCGGCGGCCAGCAGCAGCGGGCGGCGATCGCCCGGGCGCTGGCCATGGAGCCCAAGCTCATGCTGTTCGACGAGCCGACTTCCGCCCTCGACCCCGAGATGATCAAGGAGGTGCTCGACGTGATGGTGCAGCTGGCCAACGAGGGCACCACCATGGTCGTGGTCACCCACGAGATGGGCTTCGCCCGCTCAGCGGCCCAGCGGGTGGCCTTCATGGACGGTGGGCGCATCGTCGAGATCGCCACCCCCCAACGCTTCTTCGCCAATCCCGAAACCGACCGGGCCAAGGACTTCCTGTCGAAGATCCTGGCCCACTGAGCGTTCAGTACCGAGCAACTCAAAACTGAGGAGAAAGTAATGCGCAGACACCGATGGTTGGCAGTGGCGTTCGTTGTGCTATCGATGACGGCCGCGGCCTGTGGAGACAGTGACGACGACTCGACGGTGGGTGGGGGCCAGTCCACCGCAACCACTGTTTCGAAGCCGGCGTTCGCCGCCGGCACGACGATGGCGAACCTCCAGGCCAAGGGCAAGCTGGTGATCGGCACGAAGTTCAACCAGCTTGGCTCCGGGCTCAAGAACCCGACCAACGGCCAGCTCGAGGGCTTCGACATCGAGATCGGCAAGCTGATCGGCGTCGGCATCTTCGGCGGCACGGTCGACTCACTTGGTAGCAAGGTGGAGTTCAAGGAGGCGGTGTCTGCGGTCCGCGAGGCGGTCATCCAGAGCGGCGATGTCGACCTCGTCATCGCCACCTACACCATCAACACCGCCCGGAAGACCCAGGTTGACTTCGCTGGCCCCTACATCGTGGACGGCCAGGACATCATGGTGAAGACGGACAACACCACCATCAAGACGATCGCCGACCTCAACGGCAAGAAGGTCTGCACCGGCGAAGGCTCCACCACCCCGGCCAATCTGACCGCGAAGCAGGTCAACGCCGACCTCACCCTTTTCAAGACCTACCCCGAGTGCGCCGAAGCCCTTCGTCAGGGCCGCGTCGAGGCCGTGGTCACCGACCGGGGCATCCTCGTCGGGCTGGTCGACGCCAGTAGCCGCGGCTTCAAGCTCGTCGGGGTGAACGTCAGCGAGGAGCCCCTCGGCATCGGCCTGAAGAAGGGTGACGACGCCTTCCGTGCCTTCCTGAACGACCGCCTCGACGCCATCATCGCCAGTGGCGAGTGGAAGGCGGCCTACGAGAAGACCCTCGGCAAGCTCGGCCTGCCCACGCCGACAGCGCCGAAGCCAGACCGCTACGCCGGCACCGGCACCGCCACCACCCTGGCGGCGACCACCACGGTGCCGCCCAGCACCACAACCACCCGCTAAGCAGGACGGACGGGGTCGTGGACGTCGTCTTCGACAACCTCGACCTCTTCCTCCGCGGGATCCGCACCACCGTCTCGCTCACGCTGACCTCCTACGTGGTGGCCTTCGTGATCGGGATGGTGGTGGCCTCTTTCCGGGTCAGCCCCGTCCCGCCCTTGCGGCTGGTCGGCTCGTTCTACGTCAACACGGTGCGGAACACGCCGCTGGCCGTGCTGATGGTGCTCTTCTTCTTCGCCCTGCCTGACGTCGGGATCCTGTACTCGGCCTACATCTCGGCGATCATCGTGCTGTCCGCGTACACCGGGTCCTTCATCGCCGAGACAATCCGGGCCGGCATCAACTCGGTGGCAAAGGGACAGGCGGAGGCGGCGCGGGCCCTCGGCCTGACCTACCCCCAAGTGCTCCGTATCGTGATCCTGCCCCAGGCGCTGCGCGCCGTCATCGCCCCACTCGGAAGCATCTTCATCGCCCTCATCAAGAACTCCGCCCTCGCCAACCTCATCTCGGTGACCGAGCTGTCGGGGACGGCCGAGCGGCTCATAAACGACACCGCCCAACCGATCCCACTCTTCATCGCCGCAGCCCTGGCCTACCTCGTCCTCACCATTCCGTCGGGCATCCTTCTCGGGCGCATCGAGCGCCGGTTTGCGATCAAGCGGTGAACGACACCATCCTCGCCGACGAACTGGGGCCACGGGGGCGCCGGCGCGTCTTCATCGGGTCGATCATCGCCAGCATCCTCGTCCTCGCCGTGATCGCGATCGCGATCAAGCGGTTCAACGACAACGGCCAGTTCGCAGAGGAGAAATGGCGTCCGCTGACCCAGTGGTCGGTGCTCAAGTTCTATCTGGGTGGCCTGGGCAACACCCTGAAGGCCGCCGGCGCAGCCATGGTCATTGCCCTCATCGTGGGCGGGCTGGTGGCCCTGGCCCGGCTGGCCCGCACCGCGCCGGTGCGATGGCTGGCCACCCTGTACGTCGAGTTCTTCCGGGGCATGGCCCTCTATCTGCTGATCCTGTTCTGCTGGCTCGGCCTCCCTCGCCTCGGGGTCCGCCTGGACGTCTATTGGTACCTCGTCATCGGCCTGTCGGTCTACAACAGCGCCATCCTGGCCGAAGTCTTCCGGGCCGGCATCCTCTCCCTCGACCGGGGCCAGAGCGACGCCGCCTCGGCGCTGGGGATGAGGTACTGGCAGGCGATGGGGCTGGTCATCGTCCCCCAGGCCGTCCGCCGCATGCTGCCGGCCATCATCAGCCAGCTCGTGACCCTGCTCAAGGACACGTCGCTGGGCGTGCTGATCTTCTACGAGGAACTGCTCCGCCGGGCCCGCCTGAGCGCCGAGTTCTTCCACAACCCGGTCATGTCCGTCGCCCTGGTCGCCATCTTCTACATCACGGTCAACTACGCGCTGAGCGTGTTCGCCACCCGGCTGGAGGCTCGCCAGCGCCGGCGTTACAAGGCCGGGTCCATCAAAGTCACCGGTCTGGAGCAGCTGGCTGTGGTGGGGGCCCAGGCCGAGTCTTCGATCACCTGAGCCGGAGGCTGGTGGCGATGGCCGACGCCACGTCCTTGGGCGCGGCGACGGTGAGGATGTAGGCCTTCTTGGACTGAAGCAGGTAGTGCTGGACCTCGTCAGTCGGGACGACCCCGTTGTCCGTCTCGACCCCGAGCTTGAAGGAGAGCTTGATCGCCTGCTTGCCGGCGAGGGTGGCCGGCTCCTGGGCGATGTTGGTGGCCTTCACGGTCTCGAGAGCGGCGATGGACGCGGTCACGATCTCCTCGACCGTCTTCTCCTTGGCCTTGTCCGCGGTCAGGTTGACGCTGGTGACCCCGTCTTCGGCGACGGCCATGAACAGGCCACCCGACTGGCCCAGGACCCGCGCCTGGTTCAGGATCGAGGCCAGCTTCTTGTTCTTGAGGCGCAGGGCATTGGCATCCCTGTCGAAGGTGGCGGGATTGGCGCTGAGCGGGATGAGCGTCCATGTGGACGGGATGGCGATCGCGAATCCCTCCTTGGCGTCCTGCACCACCGTGAAGCCCTCGGGCCCGGTCGTCGTCGGGGCTGTCTTGTCGTCGCTGCAGGCGACGAACGACATGATCATGAGGCAGAGGGCGACGGCCGCCGCCGCGCCGGCGGTCCGCGGCCTGTACGGCTGAGTCACGGGGCCCAGGATACGCGTGCGCGTCAGTCCCGTGAAAGCAGGCCGATGGCCGCCCGGGCCCGAGCGAGGGTGGGGCCGGCGACGGCCTGGGCCTTCTCTGCGCCTTGACGGAGGGTGGCCCGTACCGCCTCGGGGTCCGACGCCAGCTCCGTGTAGCGCTCGCGCACCGGACGCAGGAGCTCGACCACGGCATCGGCCGTGTCGGCCTTCAGCTGGCCGTACTGGCTGTAGCCCTCGGCGACCTCGGCGGGCTGGCGCCCGGTGGCTGCGGCGAGGATGGCGAGCAGGTTCGAGACCCCCGGCTTCTTCCCGGGGTCGAAGGCCACCTCGGTCCCGGTGTCGGTGACCGCCCGCTTGAACTTGCGCTCGATCACCGCCGGCTCGTCGAGGACGAGGACCGTCCCCTGGGGGGAATCCGCCGACTTGGACATCTTGGCCGTCGGCTTCTGGAGGTCCATGATCCGGGCGCCCACCTTGGGAAGGATGGCCTCGGGGACGAGAAAGGTGTCGCCGTAGCGGTGGTTGAAGCGCAGGGCGATGTCGCGGCACAGCTCCAGGTGCTGGCGCTGGTCCTCGCCCACCGGCACCCGCTCGGCGTCGTAGAGCAGGATGTCGGCCGCCTGGAGGACCGGATAGGTGAACAGCGCCACCCGGGCCGACTCCCGGCCGTCCTTGGCCTTCTCCTTGAACTGGGTCATGCGTTCCAGCTCACCCATGCTGGCGACGCACTCGAGGATCCATGACAGCTCCGAGTGCTCGTGGACGTGGCCCTGGACGAACAGGGTGCACACGTCGGGGTCGAGGCCGGCGGCCACCAGCAGGAGCGTGAGTTCCAACGTCTTGGCCCGCAGCTCGGCCGGGTCGCGGGGGATGGTGATGGCGTGGAGGTCGACCACGCAGAAGTAGGAGTCCTGGAGGTGCTGATCCTCGACCCAGTTCCGCACCGCGCCCAGGTAGTTCCCGAGATGGATGTCGCCGGTGGGCTGGATGCCGGACAGGACTCTGGCCATGGGGTGGATGGTATGCGGGGTCGGGCGCGAGGCGACCGGTATTGTCACGGTCGTGTCGTACGCGGTCCACACCGACGTCTACGAGGGTCCGTTCGACCTCCTGCTCCACCTCATCCTCAAAGACGAGGTGGACCTCTACGAGATTTCGCTGAGCCGCATCGTCGACGGGTTCCTGGCCTACCTCGACGGCATGGTCGCCGCCATCGACCTGGAGCTGACCACCGAGTTCCTCGTGATCGCCGCCACCCTGGTCGACCTCAAGGCCCGCCGGCTCCTGCCCGGTCCGGTCGACGTGGAGGTCGACGAGGAGCTGGCCCTGTTCGAGCAGCGGGACCTGCTGCTGGCCCGGCTGATCGAGGCCAAGACGTTCCGCGACGCCGGCGGCGCGCTGGAGGCGCTGGCCCAGGCCGCCGGCCGGTCCCTGCCCCGCACCGCCGGCCTGGAGGAGCGGTTCCTCGCCCTGGCGCCCGATCTGCTGGCCGGCGTGACGCCGGCCGACCTGCTCGCGGCCTGGCTGCGGGCATCGGCGCCGGCGCCGGCGCCGCCCCGCGTCGTGCTCGACCACGTGGCGCCCCTCCGGGTGACCATGGAGGACGCGGTCAACGACCTGATGGCTCGCCTGCCCGGCGCCGGCCAGCTGACGTTCCGGGCGCTCACCAAGGGCCTGGTCGACCGCATCGAGGTCATCATGCGCTTCCTGGCCGTCCTCGAGCTCTACAAGCAGGGACTGATCGAGATCGGCCAGGCGGTGACCTTCGGCGACCTGGAGGTCTCCTGGGTCGGCGAGCCCGACTCCGTCTTCGCCGGCGTGGACTCCTACGATGGCTGACCCCTTCGAACTGGTGACACAAATGGTGGTCAGGACCACCATTTGTGTCACCAGTTGGCGGTAGGGGTGGCCAACGAGGCGGCACGCGCCGCCGAAGCGATCCTGATGGTGGCCGACGAGCCCGTCGAGCCCCAGCTGCTGGCCCAGCTCCTGGAGCTGAGCCCGGCGCGGGTCGACGAGCTGTGCGAGGAGCTGGCCGCCGCCTACGAGGCCGAGGACCGCGGGTTTGTCCTGGCCAGGGTGGCCGGCGGCTGGCGGTTCCAGAGCCACCCCGACCTGGCGCCGTACGTGGAGCGGTTCGTGCTCGACGGCCAGCCGGCGAAGATGTCGCCGGCCGCGCTGGAGACGCTGGCGATCGTCGCCTACAAGCAGCCGGTGTCCCGGGCGCAGGTGGCGGTGATCCGGGGCGTCAACGCCGACGCGGTGATGCGCACCCTGTCGCAGCGGGGGTACGTGGAGGAGGTGGGTCGCGACCCCGGTCCGGGTCAGGCCATCCTCTACGGGACCAGCCGGATGTTCCTGGAGCGGCTGGGCGTGGACTCCCTCGCTGACCTGCCGCCGCTGGGCGACTTCGTCCCCGGGGCCGAGGTGGTGGAGGCCTTGGAGCGGGGGCTGGGCGCCGACGACGGGTGACCGGCCCGGGAGGCCGGTCCCGCGTGATCACGGGGCGGATGCCACGTGAGTGACGAGCTGCACGGCGGCGAGCGCCTGCAGAAGGTGCTGGCTGCCGCCGGCCTTGGGAGCCGGCGGACGTGTGAGATCCTCATCGACGAGGAGCGGGTCACCGTGAACGGCGAGGTCGCCGTCCTGGGCCGGCGCGTCGACCCCGAGGTCGACCGCATCGAGGTCGACGGCCTCCGGGTGCCGGTCCGCCCCGGCCTGGTGACGTACCTGCTGAACAAGCCGCGGGGCGTCGTCAGCACGGCGTCGGATCCCCAGGGCCGCCCCACGGTCGTGAGCTTCGTGCCGGACGAGCCTCGGGTGTTCCCCGTCGGCCGGCTGGACACCGACACCGAGGGCCTCCTGCTGCTGACCAACGACGGCGACCTGGCCCACCGCCTCACCCACCCCTCCTTCGGGGTCGACAAGGAGTACCTGGCCGAGGTGGAGGGCAGCCCGACGCCGGCGGACCTGCGCCGCCTCCGGGAGGGCGTCGACCTCGACGACGGGCGGACGGCGCCGGCGAGGGCGTCGCTCGTCGCCCCGGGTGCCGTGAAGCTGGTCATCCACGAGGGCCGCAACCGGCAGGTCCGGCGCATGTGCGAGGCCATCGGCCACCCGGTGCGGCGCCTGGTCCGCACCCGCATCGGCCCCCTCGCCGACCGCCGGCTGAAGCCGGGGGAGTGGCGTGTCCTCGACCTGGACGAGGTCCGCGCACTGGAAGCGGCGGCGTTGCCCCGAACTACATTCGAGCCGTGACCGCCGCCGTCCGGGCCCTACGAGGGGCGACAACCGTCGACGCCGACACGCCCGAGCAAATCCACGAGCGGGTCGGGGCGCTGGTAAACGAGATGCTGGACCGCAACGAGGTCGACAAGGATGCGCTGATCAGTGTCATCTTCACCGCCACAGACGACATCACGTGCATGTTCCCCGCCGCCGCCGCCCGCGCCGTCGGCCTGGGTGACGTGCCCCTGCTCTGCGCCCGCGAGCTGGCCATCGTCGGTGGCACGCCCCGCTGCATCCGGGTGCTGATGCACCTGACCACCGAGCGGTCGCGCGCCGACCTGCGCCACGTCTACCTGGCCGGCGCCGAGGGCCTGCGGGATGACCTCCCTGTCTGAGTCGCGCCGCGCCGTCGTCGTCGGGACCGGTCTGATCGGGGGCTCCATCGGGCTGGCGCTGCGCAAGCAGGGCTGGCACGTGACCGGCCGCGACCTCGATCCCCAACGCGCGGACCGGGCGTTGGCACTTGGCGCACTCGACGCGATCGGTGACGACCCTTCCGCCGCCGTCACCTTCGTGTGCACGCCGGTCTCCTCGATCGCCGGCGAGGCGCGGGCCGCGCTGACCGGCGGGGGAGTGGTGACCGACGTCGGCGGGGTGAAGGGCCCGATCGTCGCCGCCGTCGACCACCCCCGCTTCGTCGGGGGCCACCCGATGGCCGGTTCGGAGCAAGAGGGGATGGACGGTGCCGACCCCGACCTGTTCGAGGGGGCGACGTGGGTGCTCACCCCGACGGTCGCCACCGACGCCGCGGCCTACACGCTCGTCCGCTCGATCGTGACGTCGCTCGGAGCCGACGTGGTGGCGCTGGCGCCGGAGCGCCACGACGAGCTGGTGGCCACCGTGTCCCACGTCCCCCACCTGGCCGCAGCCACCCTGATGGCCCTCGCCGCCGACGGGGCCACGGAACAGGGTCCGATGCTGCGCCTGGCCGCCGGCGGGTTCCGCGACATGACCCGCATCGCCGCCGGCCACCCCGGCATCTGGCCGGACATCTGCGCCGAGAACCGCGACGCCATCGTCGAGGCCCTCGACCGGCTGGTGGCCGCCCTCTTCGCCATGCGCGATCTCGTCGTCCTCGGCGACCGCCCCGGCCTGCTGGCGGCGCTGGAGCGGGCCCGGGCCGCCCGGGTGAACCTGCCCGCCCGCGTGGCCCATGATGCAGAGCTCGTTGAGATCCGTGTTCCCGTGCCCGACCGTCCGGGCGTCCTGGCCGAGATCACCACCCTCCTCGGCGAGCTCGACGTCAACATCGAGGACCTGGAGATCGCCCACTCGGTCGAGGGCGAGCGCGGCGTGCTCGTCCTCGTCGTCCAGGAGGCGGCGGCCGAGGGCACCCGGGCCGCGCTCGTGTCCCGCGGCTTCCACCCCGCCCTCCGGCCCCTCTCATGAACGATGTGGCTGCACTGACGGCCCTATTGGCACGTAGCTGCAGCCAAATGGGGGGGGAGTGACGACGTTCAGCGTCACCGGGGGGCGTCCGCTGCGGGGCCGGATCACCGTGCCCGGCGACAAGTCGATCTCCCACCGGGCGTTGATCCTCGCCGCGCTGGCGGAGGGGACGTCGATCGTGCGGGGACTGTCCGACGGCGACGACGTGGCCCGCACGCGGGCCGCGGTGGAGGCCATGGGTGCGACGTTCGACGGCGACAAGATCGCCGGCGGGCGTAGCCGCCTGCACGAGCCGGGCGACGTACTCGACATGGGCAACTCCGGCACCGGCATCCGCCTTCTCGCCGGCCTGTGCGCCGGCTTCCCGTGGCTCACCGTGCTGACCGGCGACGCGTCGATCCGCCGGCGGCCGATGTCGCGGGTGGCCGAGCCGCTGCGGGTCATGGGCGCCAAGGTCGACGGGCGGGACGAGGGTCGCCTGCCGCCCCTTGCTGTACGGGGCGGATCGCTCCAGGGGATCGACTACGACCTGCCCGTGCCGAGCGCCCAGGTGAAGTCGGCGGTGCTGCTGGCCGGGCTGTCCGCCGCCGGCGAGACGGTGGTGCGCCAGCCCGTCGTCACCCGGGCCCACACCGAGGAGATGCTGCGGGCCTGCGGCGCCGATGTCGAGACGAGTGACGACGGGCTGGACGTGCGGCTGCGGCCTTCGCCGCTGGAGCCGTTCGAGCTCGACGTCCCCGGCGACCCGTCGCAGGCCGCCTTCTGGATCGTCGCCGGCTGCATCGTGCCCGGCAGCGAGGTGATCGTCGACGACGTCTACATCGGCCCCGCCCGCACCGGGTTCCTCGACGTGCTGCGGCGAATGGGCGCCGACGTCGAACTTGTGGGCGCGCGCACCATCCGGGCCCGCTACTCACCGGACCTGGAAGGCACCGGCGTGAGAGCCGAGGAGATCGCCGGCCTTGTCGACGAGATCCCGGCGCTAGCTGTCGCCGGCGCCGTCGCCGCCGGCTACACCGGGTTCGCCGACGTTGCCGAGTTGCGCGTCAAGGAGAGCGACCGGGTCGACACGATCATCGAAGGGCTCGCCGCCGTCGGAGCGACGGCGCGCTATGACGACGAGGGCCTGCACGTACGGGGCGGTGAAACCCTGCGCGGCGGCAACGTCCACTCCCACTGGGATCACCGCATTGCTATGGCCATGGCCGTCGCCGGGCTCGCCGCCGCCGGCACGACCGTCATCGACGGCTGGGAAGCGGTAGCGACCAGCTATCCCGGCTTCGAAGGAGACCTGGAGGTGCTGTGCGGGTCATAGCCATCGACGGCCCGGTGGGCTCGGGCAAGTCCACGGTGGCCAAGGCGGTGGCCGGGCGACTCGACCTGCCCTACATGGAGTCGGGGGCGATGTACCGGGTCGTCGCCCTCGCCGCCGTGCGCCGCGGCATCGACCCGTCGGAGCCCGACGCACTGACCGCGCTGGCCACCGAGGTCGACATGCAGATCGGTGACCGGGTGACGCTCGACGGCGAGGACGTCACGGACGAGCTCCGCGCCCCTGAGGTCGGGCGAGCCGTCAGCGCCGTTGCCGCCGTCGCCGGCGTGCGCACCGAGTTGGTGCGCCGCCAGCGGGAGTGGGCGAGCGAGCGCGGCGGCGCAGTGATGGAGGGGCGGGACATCGGCAGCGTCGTGTTCCCCGACGCCGAGGTGAAGGTGTTCCTCACCGCCAGCGCCGGCGAGCGGGCCCGCCGCCGGGAGCTCGACGAGACGGCCGACGACCTCGCCCGGCGGGACAGGCTCGATTCCACCCGCGCCGTCTCCCCGCTGATCGTCGCCCAGGATGCGGTGGTGATCGACACCACCGGTCGCTCCGTCGACGACGTCGTCGACCAGATCGTCGCCCTGCTCTCTTGATCGCCTACGGGATCGTCCGCTTCCTCATCTGGCTGGTGGCGAAGGCGTTCTGGCGCATCAGCTTCGAAGGTCTCGACAACGTGCCGAAGGAGGGGGCGTTCGTCCTGGCCCCTATCCACCGCTCCTGGATCGACTTCGGCCTGGTGTCCGCGGTGACCCGCCGGCGCATGGGCTACATGGGGAAGGAGTCGCTCTGGAAGAACAAGGCGCTGGGCGCCTTCATCACCATGCTCGGCGCCTACCCGGTGAACCGGGGCGCGCCCGACCGTGAGGCCCTCCGGCGGACGCTCGACATCCTCGAGAAGGGCGAGCCGCTCGTCCTTTTCCCCGAAGGCACCCGGCGGAGCGGGCCCGTCATCGAGCACCTGCACGAGGGCGCGGCGTTCGTGGCGTCCCGGGCCGGCGTGGCGCTGGTGCCGGTGGGCATCGGCGGGTCGGAACGGGCGCTCCCCAAGGGCAAGGGCCTGCCCCGCCCGGTCAAGATCCATGTCATCGTGGGCGAGCCGATCCACCCCCAGCCGATCGCCGAAGGCGCCCGCCACCCGTCCCGTCGGGCGGTCAAGGAGCTCACGGTGCACCTGCAGGGTGTGCTGCAGGACCTCTTCGACCGGGCGCAGCGCCGGGCCGGCGTGGACGTCCCTGTCAACCAAACGCCGTCGCCGGACGTGTAACCAGTCGTGCGGGAGGACGGCGGATTCGAGGCGGCGTTCGACGAGCTGTTCCCCAGAGCGGTGCGCCTGGCCAACCGGCTCCTGGGCGACCGGGAGGTCGCCCACGCGCTCGGCATCTCCCGCGGCCGCGTCAAGACCCACATACATCGCGGCCTCAAGGGTCTGCGCGGCCGGCTCGGCGGCGGTCTGGAGGAGGTGACCCCACGTGCCTTCAACGGAATCCCGCTCGCGTGAGGAATGGCTGGCCGAGGTCCAGCGGCGGGGGACCCGGATCCGCCGGCGCCGGCGTATCGGCTTCGGCGTCGTCGGGGCGTTCGCACTGGTCCTGCCGGTCAGCGTCACCGCGACTGTCCTCCGAGGCGGGACCGAGCGCGCCGTCCAGGTGTCGGTCGCCGGGCCGGCGCCGGCCGGCGGCGACATGCCGACGACGACGGAGGTGCACCGGCGGGTGGCGGTGATCAACGGCTCGGTGGTGGAGTCGACGCCGACGAAGTCCGTCCCGCCGGCGGACGATCCGGTTGTCGAGCGGCCGACCACCACCATGGCCCCTGTCGCCACCAGCGCGGCGACGGCCCGGCCGACCCCGGCCAACGACACGCTCGCCGTCTGTCCCGCCGAGCTGCTGCAGGTCGACGTCGTCCCTACCAGGGCCACGTTCCTCTTCGGCGACACCGTCCGAGGCGTCAACTTCATCCAGACGCGCACGGCCACCGACTGCCTGGTGCCCCTCCCCGCCTCCTTCCGGATCGAGGAGGTGGGAACCGGCAGGGTCATCGGTACCGTGGCCGCAGTGACCGAGTTCCCGAACCACGTCAGGGCGCAAGCCGGCAAGATGTACACCAGCGGGTTCTCGTGGGACCCGACGGAATGCGCCGGCTCGACGTGCACCCAGGTCCCGCCAGGCCTGTACCAAGCCGTCGCCCAATGGACCGGAGGCGTCGCGTACCGGGGGTGGGGTGAGTTCCAGATCGGCGCGTGACAACCACGCGGTGAGGTCGTAGGTTTACCGTTTGTGGTTGTCACGGCGCGAGTGGCGGTGCTGGCGGTGGTGGCGTTGCTCCTGGCCGGCGCCGGGGTCGGCGTCGCCCTGACCCGTGACGGCGACGAGAAGGTGGTCGCTGCTCACGTCGAGGAGACGACCACCTCGACGTCCACGACCGTCCTGGCGACGACGTCGACGGTGACCGCCACCTCCTCGCCGGCGACGACCGTCGCACCGACCACCACTATTCGCCGGCCCACCACGACGGCCCGGGCGACGACGACCACCACGAAGCCGGCGACGACGACGACGGCCGCCGGCGGCCGCTGCACGCCGGCGCAGGTCGAGGTCAAGCTCACGACCAGCAAGCCGTACTACGCCGCCGGCGAGGCGATGGAGTTCACCACGACACTGCGCAACAAGTCCGCGGCGCGGTGCCCGAACGGCGGCTGGGCCGTGCAGGTGATGTTCCGGGACGACGCCGGCCACACATTCCCCGGAGTCGGCGTGAGCGCGTCCACGGTCGCCGGCGCATCGTTGGGCCCGGGCGCGGTCCTGACCCACTCGGGCGCATGGGACCACCGGGCTTGCCCCCAGCCCGGCTGTGCCCCGTTGCCGCCCGGGCCGGCCTACGTCGTCGTGACCTGGTACTTCGAGAGCTACGTCTACGACCTGACGCAGAGCTTCATTCTCACCTAGTGCCCTGACCACAAACGTTGGCCGCGTTCGTGGGGTTTCCCGTCCGTGGCCGCCGTCGCCGCCGAAGGCGGCCCCTCCGGCCGCGGACACGAGGGAGGGACAGGGCGGAGGCGGCGCGAGCTCCGCTCGCCCGCCGGAGCACGATCACTTCGACCGAATGGAGTGAGCGAAGCGAACGAATGAGGTCGAGGCACTAGCGGGCGAGGGCGTCGAGCACGTCGCTCGCCGCCCGCTGGCGGTCCTCGGCGAAGGCCGACCGGGCCGGCGGGGGAGCGCCCAGGGTGATGCTGGCGACAGCATCGAGGGCGGCGAGCAGCTCCCGAAGCTCACGGGGCGGCGGGAAGTACTCGTCCTCGGTGGTCACGGCGACCTCCTCGACCCCGTGCGCCGGGTTCAGGCGGGCGATCACCTCCCGCACCAGCTCCTCGGGCGCGGAGGCGCCGGCGGTCACCCCGACGACACCGGACAGGTCGTCGGGCAACTCGTCGGCGCGGTTGACCCGGTAGACGCGGGGGCAGCCGGCGTTGCGGGCCTCCTTCTCCAGGGCCACCGTGTTGGAGGAGTTGGCCGACCCGATGACCACGATGGCGTCGGCTTTCCCGGCGATCTCGGTGAGGGCGGACTGGCGGTTGGTGGTGGCGAAGCAGAGGTCGCTCTTGCCGGGCATCCAGAGGTCGGGGAACCGCTGCCGGGCGGCGTCCAGCACGCCGGCCCAGTCCTGGTGGCTCAGCGTCGTCTGGGCCAGCAGCGCCACCGGGCCGCCGGGGTCGGGCAGCGCGGCGACCGCGTCCTCCGACTCGACGAGGTGGATCGACTCCGGGGCCACCGCCATCGTGCCCACCGCCTCGTCGTGGCCCTCGTGGCCGACGTAGAGGATCGAGAACCCCTTGCCGGCCCGCACCTTGACCTCGTGATGCACCTTGGTCACCAGCGGGCAGACGGCGTCGACCACGAACCCGCCACCGGCGCGGGCGGCCTCGACCACTTCGGGAGCGGAGCCGTGGGCGCTGAGCATCAGGGGAGCGCCCGGCGGGACCTCGGAGACGTCGTCCACGAAGACGACGCCCAGCTTGCGGAACCGGTCGACGACCAGGCCGTTGTGGACGATCTCGTGGTAGCAGTACACCGGCGGCTCGAAGACCCGGACCATCCACCCGAGCGCCTTGATCGCCATCTCCACGCCGGCGCAGAAGCCCCGCGGCGCGGCCAGCAGCACCCGGTCGACGTCCACCCAATCAGCCTACCGGCCGCACTCCCGTATCCTGGCTGCATGTCCCTGCCCCGGGTTGTTGCCGTCGCGCCCGGATCGCCGGCGTCCCGGGCCGGCTTGCAGCCGGGCGACGAGGTCGTCAGCCTGGCCGGCCGGCGCCCTCGTGACGTCATCGAGTGGCGCCTGCTGACCGATGAGGCCGACGTCGACATGGAGTTGCGCCGGGGCGGCCTGGACTTCGACATCGTCGTGGCCAAGGACGAGGGCGAGCCGCTCGGGGCCGAGGTTTCGTCGGCCCTTTTCGACAAGGTCCGCACCTGCGACAACCACTGCGACTTCTGCTTCATCTACCAATTGCCGCCCTCGCTGCGTCAGAGCCTCTACCTCAAGGACGACGACTACCGCCTGTCGTTCCTCTACGGGAACTTCACCACGCTGACCCGGTTCACCGAGATGGATCTCGAGCGGGTGGTCACCGAGCGGCTGAGCCCGCTCAACGTCAGCATCCACGCCACCGACCCCGAGTTGCGATCGCGCATGCTGCGCAACCGTCGGGGCGCCACCAGCCTGCGCTGGCTGCGGGCCCTGCTCGACAACGGCATCGAGGTCCACGGGCAGGTTGTCGTCTGCCCGGGGGTCAACGACGGCGCCGTGCTCGACGACACCCTCGTCGGCATCCTCGACGAATACCCCGAGCTGGCGACGGCGTGCATCGTCCCCCTCGGCGTCAGCCGGTACAACACCGAGGCCGCCATGCGGCCCCACACGGTCGAGGAGGCCCGGGCGGTCGTCGACACCGTCGAGGACTGGCAGGACGTCTTCCGCTCGGTCCTGGGCCGGCGCGTTGTCTTCGCGGCCGATGAGTACTACCTGCTGGCCGGCCGGCCGTTCCCCGCCGCCGACGCCTACGAGGGCTTCCCGCAGCACGAGAACGGCATCGGCATGGCCCGCGCCTTCCAGATGGAGCTGGCCGGCGAGGTGGAGGCCGAGTCGGGGATCGGCGTGCAGCCCGGGTTTTTCGCATGGGTCGACGGGGCGCCGGCCGAGGGCTACCGGGCGCCGCGCACCGACGGGCTCATTTCGCTGACGCCCCGCCGGAGCGCCCCGATCGCGGTGCTGACCGGCGAGTACGGCGCCGCGGTCATCGAGCCCCTCGTCGCCGCGCTCGACCGCCCGGACGTGCGGGTGCTCCCCGTCCCGAACAATTTCTTCGGCGGCAACATCGGCGTCACCGGCCTCTTGGTCGGCCAGGACCTCGCCCCCGTGCTGGCCGCCCAACCCGAGGGCCACCGCTACCTCCTGCCCGACGTCTGCCTGTCGGGTGGCCTCTTCCTCGACGGCACCAAGCCCGAGGACCTGCCCCGCCCCGTCGAGATCATCCGGTCCGACGGCATCTCCCTACGTCAGGCCCTGGAGCTGTGAACGTCACCCCCATCTCGAATTGGCTGCAGTTGGCCGTACTGGCGCGGTCAAGTGCAGCCAAATCGCCGGCGGTGGAGCTTCCATGAGCCTTCCCGTCGTCGCCATCGTCGGCCGTCCCAACGTCGGCAAGTCGACCCTCGTCAACCGCATCGTCGGCCGGCGGGTGGCGATCGTCGAGGAGCAGCCGGGCGTCACGCGCGACCGCAAGGAGCTGGAGACCGACTGGCGGGGCCGGCGTTTCATGGTCGTCGACACCGGCGGCTGGATGGCCGGCGGCGGCGACCTCGACGCCAAGGTCAGCGAGCAGGCCGAGCGGGCCATCAAGGGCGCCGACGTCGTGCTGTTCGTGGCCGACGCCATCGTGGGCATCACCGAGGAGGACGACCGGGTGGCCGCCATCCTGCGCCGGACGAAGCGGCCGGTCGTGGTCGTGGTCAACAAGGTCGACAGCGAGCACCGCGAGACCGACGCCTGGGACTTCGCCCGCCTCGGGCTGGGCGAGCCGATGCCGGTGAGCGCCCTCCACGGCCGCCAGGTCGGCGACCTGCTCGACGCCGTCTTCGAGCGTCTCCCGCCGGCGGACCCCGACGACGTCCCGGCCGGCGATCCCTCGAAGGTCCCGTCGATTGCGGTGGTAGGCCGGCCGAACGTGGGGAAGTCCACTCTGTTCAACCGGCTGATCGGCGACGACCGGTCGGTCGTCCACGACCAGCCCGGCACGACCCGTGACTCCATCGACACGGTGGTGGAGACGCCCGACGGGCCGCTGTGCTTCATCGACACCGCCGGCATGCGTCGGAAGAGCAAGATCGTCGAGGGCACGGAGTACTACTCGCTCGTCCGGGCGCTGCAGACCGTCGATCGGGCCGACGCGGCCATGCTGGTCATCGACGCCTCGGACGGTGTGACCCACCAGGACCAGCGCCTGGCCGAGCGGATCGACGCCGCCGGCAGCCCGGTGCTGATCGTCATGAACAAGATGGACCTCCTCGACGCGACGAAGCGGGCCGACATCGCCGAGCAGGTCGCCGATCGGCTGGCCTTCCTCGGGTACGCGCCCGTGCTCAACATCAGCGCGCTCACGGGCAAGGGTGTCCGCCGGCTGCTGCCGGCGATCCAGGAGGCCATCGAGGCCTACCACCGCCGGGTGCCGACGCGGGAGCTCAACGAGGTGGTGCAGGCGGCGCAGGCCCAGCAGCCGGCGCCGGGCGCTCGGGTGCTCTACGCCACCCAGGGGGCCACCGATCCGCCCACGTTCACCCTGTTCACCAACAAGGCCCTGCCGGCGCCGTACCTGCGCTACCTGGAACGCCGGATCCGGGAGCACTTCGGGTTCGGGCCGACGCCACTCAAGCTCCGGGTCCGCAGCCGCACGAGCTGATTGGGCCCGGGCGGGCCGGCGTGCGCCCGAGCCTGTCCACAGCCTCTAGCATCTTCGGTGGACATGGTCCGGTACCCGCTTCTGCTGGTTGTCGCGTTCGCATGTGTCGTCGCCGCGATCATCTGGGCCCGCTCCGCGCTGCGGCTGGAGCGGTCCTGGCACCGCCTGCTTGAGAGCAGTGGCCCGTCGGGCACGATGGCCGCCAGCCTGGCCCGGTCGGCCTACCGCAAGGAAGTCCACACGACGCTGCTGTACACCGTCGTGGCGATGGTCTCCGTCGGTGCCTCGTTCGCCGGCACCTGGCCCCGCCTGACGCAGGTGCTCCTTGCCATCCCGATCGTCATGACGCTGATCTGGGGCCGGCGGTTCCTCGCCGAGGCCGATCTCATCGAGGAGCGGGCCGGTCTCGAGCGCCGGGCGGAGGAGGTCCTGTCCCAGGAGAACCTCGCGCCCCGGCGGTGGGCGGCCCGCTTGGCGCCCCAGGAGCTGCCGGAGTTCGAGGGCTTCGAGGTCGGCCGGGCCTACGAGGCCGGCACCGGGCTCATGGCCGGCGACTTCTACGACATCACTCCCACCGGCCCGAAGCGAGTGGCCGCTGTGATCGGCGACGTCTCCGGCCACGGTATCGAGCCGTCCATCACCGCCTTCCAGGTCAAGTACCTGCTGCGGGTCTTCCTGCGCCAGTACCGTGACCCGGCCCAGGCCCTCGAGGAGCTCAACGTCGTCATCTCGGCCCAGACCCGCAACGAGGAGTTCGTGTCGCTCTGCCTGGTGGTCTTCGACCTGGCCGCCGGCACGCTGCGGTACGCCTCGGCCGGCCACCCGCCGGCGTGGCTGTGGCACGACGGCGAGGTCCGGCCCCTCCGCTCGACCGGCCCGCTCCTGACGCTGAGCCCGAAGGCGTCCTATGGCAGCCGGGAGGTCACCCTCGATCCCGGCGACCTGCTCGTGCTCTACACCGACGGCTTGGCCGAGGCCCGCGCCGGCGGGCAGCTCTTCGGGGAGGAACGCATCGCCGCCCACATCCGGCGCGACCCGGGGGCGGCCGCCGACGTCCTCTGCAAGTCGTTGCTGGCTGCGGCCCGTGACTTCGCCACCGGCCCCATTCGCGACGACGTCGCCATCCTCGCTGTCCGCCGCACCTGACCGTCGTCCCGATGCCGACGTGTGAGGACTGCGACCACTACTGGCGACCGGGCGAGCTCGGGGAGGGCGGCGCCTGCCCGACGTGCGGCAAGGCGCTCGACACGACCCCGTCGAAGACGCCATGGCACTTCAAGCTGCTGATTGTGTCGATGACTGTCTACCTGGGCTGGCGCTTCGTGCAGCTTGTCTCCTGGGTGGTGCACAAGATCTGAGCTGATCAGAGACCGGCGCACTGCCCCGTCTTGGACGGGACGTTGTTCGGCTGGCCGGCGTTGGTGGGCGCCGGCGCGTTTCCGGTACAGGACAGCGCGTTGGCGCTGGACAGCGAGGCCAGCGTGGCCGACTCGGTGGCGGTGGTGGCCTGGCCGGCGGCGAAGTTCATGATGATCGCCGTCTGGCCGGCGGCGTGGGTGAACTCGTAACGCCAGAACGGGTTGTTGTCACCGTTGGCGAAGTTTGTTGACCGCCAGGCCGACGGGCGCGCCGGGACCCCGGAGGACGTGGCCGAGGCGCACGTCGGCGGACGCGGTCCCAGTGAAGGTCTGGAAGGTCGTCACCCACGTATCGGTGAGCTCGGGTGTCGCGTCTCCGTCGGAGGTGGCCCGATCCGGGTGTTGGCGTCGGACGCGAGGTTGTTCGACGTTTGCATGCGGGCGGTCTGTGTCGACGCCGAGTTGTTGGTGCAGATGTTCAACCAGCGGGCGAAGCCCTCGTTCGTGGGCACGAACACCTTGCGCCGGACCTGGAAGTTGCCCATGGTCCGTGCCGGCAGCACGACCTGGCGGCCCGAGCACTCCAGGGACGCGGGGCCGTTCTGGTTGTAGACGGCCATGTTGCCCGTTGCACTGCCCGCCCACGTTGTTCAGGTCCACGCACAGGGCGTTGAATCCGTCGAACGCATCGTTCAGCGTGGCGTTGACGGTGGCCGCCGTTCAGCGTGGACGCTGCCACCGCATGGGTGAGATCACCCTTGCTCGCCGCCCCGCTGGCGCTCGAGGTCGTCACCCTCGACGCTCACCGCCGTCGCCGACCGGGTGTCCACGACGGCGGCGACGTCGTGCAGCTCCGGTCCCGCCCCCTGGAGGACGACCGAATCGGCCAGCCGGCCGGACTCGAGGTCGACGACGAACACCTCGCACCCCGCCTCGGTGCCCTCGCGGTCGAGCCGCTCCTGCACCGGTAGCCCCGCGAAGGCCGTCCAGGCCGACGTCCTCCGCCAGCACACTGCCCTCCTCCTTGGGCGGGCGGGAGAAGCCGACGAAGGCGAACCGGCCGAGGATGTCGACACCGCGTGCGAATCCCGGCACCCGGGCGACCGACTCGGGGTTCGAGCAGTGATGGAACGAAGAGTCACGACAAGGCCTCTTCATGCCGACGGGCGCTACGCGATCCGCTCAAGGAGTTCACGAGGCGTGATCGCTGGTGGCGTGAGGTCCGCGTCGAGCAGGTCGTCGTCGCCGGTGACGAGGACGGCGTCGGCGGCCTCGGCCAAGGCCACGAGGTAGTCGTCGTCGGGGTCCCGGACCGCTTGCGACGAGTGGCCCGGGGCATCCCTGAGGTCTCCGTAACCCCGTAACGCCTCCACGAACGCGCCTGCGTCGGCGACGGAGAACCAGCGGCGGAACCGCGGCCGCATGAGAACCCCCGCCAGCTCGTCGAGGAGGTGCTCGGTCACGACGGCGCTGACGCTGCCCTCGGCCACCGCCCGCGCCACACGCGCCGGGGCCCCGTCGGGGTTGATCAGCGCGGAGACCCACACGTTCGGGTCGATCACCGCCCGTAGCGGCTCCGGCAGTGGTCAGCCCCCTCGGCGGGGAGAACGTTCGGCCCGCAGCGCGGCCAGCTCCTCGGCGGCGATGCGGGCCGCCTCCTCCTCACTCGGCGCCGTACCGGGCGCGATCCCGGCCCAGATGCGATTGAGCGCGCCGCCGAGGCCCAGGTGCTCCCGGAGGGCCTCCTCGAAGACCTCGTACTCGCGCTTGCCGTCCCGGGCGGCGGCGACCTTGGCGGCCCTGAGCAGCGCTTCGTCGATGTAGACCGTCGTCTTCTTCCGAGCCACCGTCACCATTTTGACGGAAAGACGGTCGGAGTGACAACCATTCTGGTGCCGGATCGTAGCGAGTCGACCAGCAGCGGACCACGGAACAGGAGCTCCAAGAAGTCGTCTTGCCTCGGCCATCCTTGCAGCGCCCGACGAGGCCGGACCGGGCCAGTTCACGAGCATTCCTGGCGCATCCGAGATCCTCGTCGGGCTGTCGAGTTGTCCCGGCCCGTGGGCGAGGCTAACGAAGGTCCCTGGAGTTTCCCCGGCGGCGGCGCACGCGCTCCACCCGCCGGGCTGTCGACGTGAGGAACAGGAACTGTAACGTCGAGGGGTGCGACGTTCCGCCATGGGGTGAGATCGACGTCCTCCAACTATCCCTCCGGGCCTTGACCGGCGGCCGTGAGGGTCCGCGGCAGGCGGGTCTCACGGCCGGCGGCACGGCCACTCCAGCCGGCATCACGGCGAGAGCTTCAGGATTCCTGTCTTCCTGGTCTTGAGGATATTGAGGTCGAGGTTCCGGAGTCGAATGACGGCGAACAGCTCCTCCTGGCCCAACTCGGTGTCGAGCGTGTCCCCGCTCACCCGGAAGGTCATCTTGCGGTGCACCGGCGACACGGTCGGGTTAAACACCGACACGGCCACCACGCCCGTCAGCTGATCGTTGTCGAAGGGATCGTCCTCCCAGAGGACGAAGCCGTCGCGGTAGGTGAAGTTCGCGGTGGTCAGCTCGAACGCGCTGAAGAGCGCGTCGTACTCGACGGTGACGTCCCAGTTGTCGCCCGCGCCACTCGTCTTCTTCGCCGAGATGGTGGGATTGGCGATGGATGCCATTGGTTGCCTCCTTCGTACGAACGGGCCCTCCGCCGCACGAAAGGATGAGCCCCGGGCAGAGACTCTTGATACAGGCGAGTTCATGAATCGACCTCGACAACCTCGCTCGCGCCGACACCGCCGGGGTAGGGACTGACCGCGCGATCCTTGAGGCGGCCGGTGGAACTCTGATCGGGTCCGAATGCCATGTCTTGCACCCCGAGGAGACCCGTTGTCCACGCCACCTGCGGCACGAACAGGCGGTCGTGCCCGTCCGGGGTCATCTCGCCGGCGGGTAGGGCGTTCTCGAGCTCGCCCCGTTCCTCGTCCATGAGCGGCCATTTTGCTCACGTCGAGAGGATCACGACCTGCATCCCCTTGGTGACCTGCGACGGAAACCACTCGGCCGCGCTCATCGAGATGCGGATGCACCCGTGCGACGCCGGCTTCGCCGGCACCGACATCGACCCGTGGATGGCGTACCCGCCGACGAAGTACTCGGCGTTGTAGAGCCGCCCCAGCCGGCTGGTGTGCCAGCCCGAGTCGAAGCGGGTGATGCGGAACTCGCCCGTGGGCGTGGGGGTGGCCGACGTTCCCGACGACACGGCCAGGATCTTGGTGAGCGCACCGCCCTTGTACAGGAACAGCACCTGCCGGGCGAGGCTCACCTCGACGCGGTCAGGCTCGCCGTTGGCCACCATCGGGCCCGGCGCAGTCGAGGTGGCGAGGATCTGGGCGGTCAGGGCGTCGGTGAGGGTACCGGTGCGCTCGAGGCCGTTGACCTTCTGGAAGGCCAGGACCGCGCTGGCGGTCTGGTCGTCGACGACGCCGTCGGTCGGGCCGACGTCGTAGCCCAGCGCAGCGAGTCGCTGCTCGAGCTGCTGCGGGGTGGCCGGCGCCGGCGCTGTGGGTGCCGGCGCTGCGGGTGTTGCGGGCGCCGGCGGGGGAGCGAAGAGCCCGAGCCCGAGTAAGCCACCTTGGGCGCTGGCGGCGGTGGCAAGGGCGACCTGGCCTCCCAGCACGGCGAGCACGAGAGCGGCGAGCTTGGGAGTTCGGATCGTGTTCCTCATGTCGGGAGTCTCCCCATGCCCGCGCCGGCCGACTCCTCGCGCCACCGCGGCTACAGTCGACTTTCGGTACGGGCTGTGGCGCAGCTTGGTTAGCGCGCTTGACTGGGGGTCAAGAGGTCGGGAGTTCAAATCTCCCCAGCCCGACCACAAAGCAGCAGGTCAGAGGGGGTGCGCCAAGCACCCCCTCTTCTCGTCTCCGGGCAATGTATGCAGGATGTATGGAGCGCGCCGCCAGAATCGGGTTGTGGAGTGGATCTCGGGCGGTGCACCGGAGGTGCAGAAGCAGCGGGGCAAGTGGGTCGTCCGCCAGAGCGGGTACGACCCGGCGACCGGTCTCCGCAAGGTCCGCCAGCTGGCGACGTTCCGGACCAAGCGGGAGGCGACGGCGTACCGGGCCGAGGTGCTCGCCGGCTGGGCGGGCACGGCGACAGAGACAGTGGCGCAGTTCCTCCAGCAGGTGTGGCTGCCGTCCAAGCAGGGCCGCATCGAGACTCCAACGCCATGGACAGGACCTTGCGGACGAGCCGGGCCGAGGTGGCGCCCAGTCGCGGCTTGCCGGCCATGTTGAAGCTGGGCTGGACGCTGGAGGAAGCAAAGAGGTTCCTCAACGGCGCGTCCGAGCATCGGCTGCACGCGGCGTTTCACTTGTGCCTGGTCACGGGGATGCGCCGGGGAGAGATCCTCGGCCTTCGCTGGGTCGATGTCGACCTGGAGCGACGCCAGCTCGAAGTCGTCCAGCAGCTTCCGATCGAGCGGGGCAGGCTGGTTCTGAAGCAGCTCAAGACGGCAAGCAGCGCCCGGATCGTGACCTTCGGGAGCGCGACCGCGAAGGTCCTGCTCGCCCATCGCAAGCGCCAGCAGGATAAGGCCGAGTTCGCCGGGGCGGCCTGGAAGGGATTCCGGTCTCGTGATTACCACCGCCCTGGGGGGCTGGGTCGACCCGAACAACTTCGGGCGCCTCATGGACTCCCTGATCGAGGACGCCGGGGTCCCCCGGATTACACCGAAGGGGCTCCGCCACACGGCGCAGTCGGTCGGTCGGGTGGTGGTGGGCGACGACAAGGTCACGCAGGAGCGCCTCGGCCACGCCGACATCGGCATCACTTTGGGCACCTACACCCACACCGTCTCCGAGCAGCATCGGGAAGCCGGGGACCGCCTCGACAAGGTGTTCAGGCCGACGACGCGATCGCGTTGAGCCCCCTGCGGGTCCGGCGGGAGTCAGCCCCCGACGATGCCCTCTTTCTTGTGCGGGGCGGCGAGCTGGCGGCGGAGACGCTACGGCGGGACGCGATCCGTACCTACCGGCGCTTCGGCGACTATGGCGTCTCGGCCCTGGGAGCTCCGACCGGCGAGGACATCGACGCGTTGGCCGGTGGTCTCCTCTGTAGGTTCGCGATCCTGACCGTGACCACAGCCGGCGCATTGCGGCGGTCGGGCATCGAGCTGCGCCCGACGTTTCGCCGGCCGCACTACACGGTGATGCTGCCCGAGCTCGAAGAGGACGTCTTCCGCCTGCTCCGGTGCGACAAAATGAACGGCGAGTCAACGACCGATACCAGCCCGAGGAGGTGCAGCCATGACGATGCCCATCGACATCGATGTCGACTGGAACACCCAGGACGACACCGGCCTGTCCTGGTCCTTCCGCGATGAGGCGATCGATCCGTCGAGGATCGTCGCCGGGGCCTATGTCGTGGCGGGTCGCGGCACGGCGGTGGCGGTGGCCGAGGTTGTCGACGTCGGCGAGGACGATGTCGTTCACCTGCGCCCGCTGCCCGGGCCGGTGTCGGCCAACGCCCACCTGCTGTCGACGGCGGCGCGGTAGCCCAAGGTCGTCACCCGACGACCTCGTCCGTCACGAGCGCGGCCACATACTGGGCATAGACGTCGGGGAAGGAGTTCGAGAGGTTCTCGGCGGTCTCCGCGGCCAGGACGGCGAGGTCGTCGGCCATAGCCCGCAACGTGTGCTGCCAGGTCCCGAGGCTGCCGATCGCCTTCTCGACTACGGCGAGGAGACGGCGCTTCGCCAGATCATGGATCTGGCGCTCGGCGCGGGTCATCAGCGCCGGGTCCAGGTGCGATTCGGGCGGCGAACAGAAGGCCGGCTGCTTCGCTGGGTGCTTCCCCGTACGACTTCACGCGCCGATATTATATCTGGTAGTAACCAGCACCCTTTCGGCTCACGCCACGCCGGCGAAGTCGATCTCGGTCAGGGCCAGGTCGTCGTACCTGTTTCCCGGATAGACCGAGACGATTTCGATCACCACCGATGCGGTGCGGCCGAAGGCTAGGTTGAGCTCTTGGCGGGCCAAGGAGTCCGAGAGCGTGACGGGAAAGCGGGCGAAGTCGGTGACGACGACCATGTCGCGGATTCGAGCGTTCTGCTTGAAGAGCTCGGGCGTAGAGGCGTAACCGTTGATCAGGCCTATGGTCTTGACGTCGACGGGGGAGCGGAAGCGGTAGGTCAGCTTCTCGCCGGCGCCGGCGCCGGGTGCACCGTCGTTCCATGCCGTCTCGAGGTTCCCGTCCAGGGTGTTCTTGATGCCGTAGGTGTACGGGGCCTCGTCGGGCAGCGTGCTCGTGGCCGACGCGGTGATGGTGGAGGGGTCGATGCGGGTCGGGGCGCGCGGCGCCGTGGTCGGAACGGCCGTGACGGTCGTCGACGGGGCGACGGTGGTCGGCGGAGGTGACGCGGACTCCTTGTCGTCGCCGCCGCGATTGACGAGCACGACGCCGGCGGCGACCAAGACGAGGACGACCACGATGAGGAAAAGCGGCGGCCCGCGCCGGCGCCGGGCGGGCGCAGACGAGACCACTGGGATCGGCGTGGTTGTGCGCGATTGGCCAGTGAGGGGTGCCGCGCAGTGGGAACAGAACGTCCGCTCTGGAGGGTTGCTCACGCCGCACGCGGGGCAGATCGTCCCGCCCTCGATGCGAACCCTCGGTGTCGGAGCAACAGGTTCGGCGGGCGCGGCGACGTGCGGGGGTGCGGGCGCGACGGCCACGACCGGGGCGGTGCCGACATCGGCCTCCGCCGGCTCCTCGGCCCATCCCAGGTACGCCCCACACTCGGTACAGAAATCGATGGTGCGGTCGACCGGCGCCCCGCACTCCCTGCACACCAGCCCCTCGGTCATTTGGCCACACTTGCGACGAGCTCGTAGTACGGCCCGAACTCCCCCTCGCCACACAGGTGGCCGAGCTTGCGGTACTCCCGCTCGGTGCCGCGGCTGAGGTCGGCCATGGCCACCGGCCGTCCGACGTCGGCGGCCAGGTAGGCGGCGGTCAGGCAGATGTTGCGGATGTTGCCGCCCGACATTTTGAAGGCCCCACCCTCGGCGAGGTTGAACGGTGCGGCCAGCAGCAGGACTTCGATGCCGGACTGCACGTCGGAATCGGTCCGGGCGGCCCGGCCCCGGTCCGCGAGGCCGCCGACCAGCGACTTCAGGTCGATTGTGCCCGGTACCGCCATGGGTTCACCCTACGGGACGACTGGGACAAGTGATCAGTCGCTGGTCGGCGTAGACGGTCCCCGCACCGGGCCAGCAGGTCGACACTCGGGGCTGGCGTCGGTCCGACGCTCGACGTGGCGACGCCGGCGCGCAGTACCGGCTACATCTGGCTGGCGCGGCGCCGGTCGGGCGCCCAACCGAAGTCGCGGCGCAGGGTGCGGTTCCACTTGTTGGCCGGCAGGCGAGGGTCGAGGGCGGCCATGCCGAGGCAGTACTTGCTCAGCGTCTCCGGACGATGGCCGGTGCTCCAAAGAAAGCGATCGGCAGCCGTCGACAGCCCCAGCGACTTCGTCTCGAGCAGCACCCGGCCCGACAGGGCGACGGAGGGCCCATGGGCCGACGTGCAGACAAGGTCCGCGTCGCAGGTCAGGCGCATCCCCGCCGCCGGGTCGACGAGCGTCGTTCGCCGGTAGGACGTGACGAGCCCCGGCGCGAGCAGGGATACGCCGGCGGCCCCGACGTGCTCGAACACGAACGCCGCCCCGTCGGCCGTGAGTCGCCGGCGATCGGCGCCTTCGTACGGCATCCGGTGCTTCACCGTCTCACCCCGCCCACCCTGGACCTTGACCTCGAGGACGGTGACGCCGGCGTCGAGGTACGTGCGGGTGCGGACCTTGAAGCGGCGGCGGCGCCCCTGGGCGGCGGCGTGATAGGCGTCAAGGGCCGGGGTGTCGAAGTACACCGACTCGTAGCGGAATGCCCGCAGCCCGTCGATTTCGAGCACCGCCAGGCGGCTGCCGGCATCCTCGGCGAGGGCGCCCAGCACCTCGGGACCCACGACGTACTTGCGGTCGGTCCGGGTCTGCAGTTCGGCCAGGTCCATGACCGCGGCGAGGGACACAGGGGGCAGCCGATCGATCGCCCACTCGGCCACCGCGAGGCCCCCGCAGCTCACCGGTGCCCGTTCGCACGATCAGCCAGGGCGAGCGGGGCCCGCGCACCAGTGTCCCGGTCGCCTCCCGTGACCGGCGTCCGCAGCCGGTAGCGCACGTCAACGTCGGTCACATCTCGGACGAGGTCGACCTCGATCACGATCACGTTCGTCACCTCGGCGCCGAACATGTCCTCCAGGCGGGCGACCAGGGCGGTTTCGTCGGTGTAGGCAGCGTCGAGGCGCACGATCTGCCGGCGGTGCGACCCGTGGAGCTTGGGGTGGTCGGCGACGTACATCACGACCAGCAGCAGCGATCCCAGCGCCGGCCCGACCCACTGCGGATCGGGGCGGAAGCCGGCGATCAGGCCCAGGGCGAGGGCGACGAAGTAGTAGGCCACCTCCTCCTGGCCGATCTCCGACGACCGGAGGCGGATCAGCGACAGCACCCCGAAGAGCCCCAGCCCGAGGCCGGTGCCCACGTTCACCGAGGACAACACCGAGGCGAGGGCCAGGACACCCACATTCAGCCCGACGAATGCCAGCGGCATGTCGCGGCGATGGTGCCGCCGGAAGTAGAGGCCGTACGCCAGCACGGTGATGGCGACCAGGTCGAAGGCGATGGTGGCGACGTTCGGCATGGTGTGGAGTTGTAGCCAACCAACCTCTGAAGGGCCTGGGAGCCGGCTCTGAAAGCTCGGTGTCCGGGGAGTGCCCGTTGTTGCCAGCCGGTTCCCAGGTTCCACCCAGACCGTTGCGATCAGGGGGTGGTCGGCTGCGTCCCATGAGGAAGCTCAGGTCGCTCACCGCTGTCACCATCGCCCTCGTGGTCGGAGCCTGCAGCACGGGCGCGTCCGGCCGGACGGGCGAGAGCCCCGCCGCATCGGCCTCCGTGGGGGCCGGCAACGTCGCGCTGTACGACGACAGTCGCGTGCACGACATCGACGTCACGTTCGACAAGGCCGCCTACGACGAGATGGTCGCGGCCTACGCATCGAACCGGGACAAGGACTGGATCGAAGCGACGGTGACGATCGACGGGGTGGCGGTCGAGAAGGTCGGGATGCGCCTCAAGGGCAACTCGTCGCTCCGCAGCGTCTCCACGTCGGGCGGTACGCAGCCCCAGTCGCTGCCGTGGCTCATCAGGTTCGACAAGTACGTCGACGGCCAGACCTACCAGGGCCACACCGATCTCGTCATCCGCGGCAACAACTCGAAGACATCGATCAACGAGGCCGTGGCGCTGGACCTGATCGACCTCGCCGGCGAGGCCACCCAGGCGTCGATTGCCACCCGCTTCAGCATCAACGGCAGCGCCGACGTCCTCCGGCTCGCCATCGAGCTGCCCAACGACGACTGGGACGACGAGAACTTCGACACCGACGGCGTCCTCTACAAGGCCGAGAGCACGGGCGACTACAGCTACCGGGGGGACAACCCTGACGCCTACGCCGACGTGTTCGATCAGGAGTCGGACACCGACGACGAGAATCTGGCGCCGCTGATCGACTTCCTCAAGTTCATCAACACCTCGAGCGACAGCGCCTTCGCCGCCGACCTGTCCAAGCATTTCGACGTCGACGCCTTTGCCCGGTACCTCGCCCTGCAGGAGCTGGTGAACAACTTCGACGACATCGACGGTCCCGGCAACAACTCCTACCTCCGCTATGACGAATCGACCAAGAAGTTCACGGTGCTGTCGTGGGACATGAACCTGGCCTTCGGCTCCATGCCGGGCGGCAACATGGGCGGTGGAGGCCCGGGTGGACAGCGAGGCGCACCGCCGGCCGGCGGGTTCGCGGCTGGCGGTCCGGGGGCGCAACCTCCGGCGGGTGGAGCGGCCGGCGGCGCTCCTCGGGGCGGCCCCGGGGGACGGAGCAACATCCTCGTCCAGCGCTTCCAGGCCAACGCCACCTTCGCCGCGTTGGTGGCCAAGGCGAGGACGGACCTGACCGCCCAGCTGTTCACCAGCGGGAAGGGAGTCCAGGTCGTGGACAAGTGGTCGGCGCTGCTCACCGCCCAGGCCAGCGACCTGGTGGACGCGGCCACGATCGACCGTGAGGCGGCGGCGATCCGCACCCAGGTCGACTGAGGCCGACACGGATCATGACCGACCAGCGTTCCCTCGTCCTCGGCGACCCGGCCGGCGAAGCGCCGGCGCCCGTCCGGCGCCGCTGGCCCCGCAGCAACCTCGGGCGCCGCTTGCTGGCCGTCGCGGTGACGATGGTCGTCGTCGCGGCCGCCCTCGGCTACTGGGTGCTCGACCGGTACTTCATCGACCACGTGGCGATCGGCGACGTGGCGGCCTACGAGGCCGCCGTCACGCCGTCGACGATCACCCCTCCTGCCACCGACGGATCGGCGCGGGCTGCGCCTCCGGTCACAACGGCGACCAGCTATACGAACGGGCGAACGTCGATAGAGATCTCAACGGTCGTCCAGGGGTCCGGATCCAGCCGGGTCACGTACTTCGTCGCCGACGTCGAGCTCGGTGCCGCTACGCAGCTGCGGAGCGGGTTCGCCAACAACAAGTGGCTCAACTGACGCTTCCGTGGGTCGCTGAGCAGGCCATCCGCGTGCGCACGCCTTGTCTTCCCTACGTTTCCGGCTGTTCGAAGGCTGGATTCGGAAGGAGACCAAGGCGTGCGCCTC
>JAHFUP010000110.1 GCA_023265025.1 Acidimicrobiia bacterium
ACGCCCGCGGCTTTCACAACCCAGATGCGTTCATCACCATGATCATGCTGGACCGAGGTGGGCTCGGCCCCGAGCTTCCTTGGGCCGCCGCCTGACCCACGGAAGCGTCAGTTGTCCCAGTTATGCGAGGACCGTCAGACATGCTTCGGCGCGGGCGCTGTGCCGGTCGCTGCGGCCCGAAGCTGGAGCGGACGGAACTGGCGCCGATCCCAGCCCGGTCCAAGTAGCCAAAGGTGCCGTGCTCGCGGAACTCGGTTGCCGCTTATACTCCCGCGCCCACCGCGGCCAGGGCGAACCAGCTGCCGACCGAGACCCGCCGCACCCCGAGCGCGGCCAGCTCCGCGACCGGTGGGCAGCCGGGACGGGCGACGACGTTGACTGGTCGGTCCACCTCGGGGAGAAGGTGGCGCAGGTCGTCGGGCGCGGTTACGCCCGGAGCGAGGAGCACGTCCGCGCCTTCCTCCTGGTAACTCTGCAACCGGCGGATCATGTCGCCCTGGTCATCCCGGCCGTGGATGTGGTTCTCCGCCCTGCCTGTAAGGACAAGGTGCACAGGCCGGGGTGGGCGACTTCCGCCGCCGCTGCCGCCGCCGCCACGCGTTCGGTTGCCAGACCGACGTCGTAGATGGCCTCGCCGTCCCAGTCCTCGACCGAACATCCGGCCAACTCCGCGCCGATCCCGAGCTCGATCGTCTCAGCCACTCCTGCCGGTTCGTGGGCGAAGCAGTTCTCGAAGTCGGCCGAGACCGGTATCTCAACCGCTGCGACAATCGCGGCGGCGTCTCCGACAGCCTCGTCACGCGTTACGGACCCGTCGACGCGCCCCAAACGTTTCTGCGAACCCGCCGCTGGACGTGGCCGTTGCCTCGAACCCCATTGCGGCTAATACCTTGGCCGAGCCGGCGTCCCGGGGGTTGGGCATCAGCAGCGGCACCGCGCGCTTATGCAAGGGAGAGGAAGCGCTCGGCCTTCCCGGCTTGGGTCTCCATGAATGAAATTTAGCCCCGGGTCGGAAGCCGCGGGCACGACGCCTGCCCGACAGTGCAGGCCGAACGGCGGAGCGGACGGAGCCGCTTCCGCTCGGTCGCGTGGGCGCGATCCGGGTCCGAGCGAGTCCCACAACTGGGGCGCCGTGAAATGATGACTCCGGTCCCTGAGGGACGGACCGTGCATCAGGATCGACCGCACAGTCGGTCCGGCGTTCCCACCGCCGACGGTGACGAGCAGCGACGCCGTCAGCTAGGAGGCGATACCGGATGGGCGACCACCCCGAGTCGTAGCCCTACATTCCGGCATTTCCGGACGCCTCCGCGTCACATCAGCTAGTCACAACCGAGCCCTCGCGCCACACGAGTTCGTGGGGCAATCCTCAAGATTCTCTCCGCTTCGGGTCGGAGCCTTCGTCCAGTCGCAGTGGCCTGCGCCATACGAACTCAAGGCTGAATCCCCTCTGGGTCCGGAGAGCGCGGTACAGAAAACGCCGCCACCACTACCGCCGTGCACCAGATGACCGCAAGGGCGCCCCACATTTTCCCGCCGCTGCCTGCATCGCTCGGGTACAGAAGCGACGACATGCCCCAGACAGCGCCAGCGGCCGCAGCGCTGAACGCCGCGACGCGCCATCCGGGCGCTCTCGTCGTCCCCAGACCGACGAGAATTACCACGCAAATGGCAAGTGCGGTCGCAGCCGTCCAGTGGTGGAACCCGTTGGTCTCGGCGTCGCGGGGAGGCGCGAGGGCACGGGCGTTCGAGGCCGTGCTCAGTGCATAGCCGATGGATGGCCCTGCCGCGAGCGCCGTGAGGACCGCGAACGCGGGGGCGAAGTTCCGGCGAGCGTGAATGAAGCGGCGACGATTGATGTCGAGGCCAACGAGCAGGATGCTTCCGAGGAAGACCACCGCTGCGAGCGCCAGGTACCGGTACTCGGTAGCGAGGAGACCGGCCACGGTGAGGGCGAGGGTCGCAGCCCACACCTGGTGCACTCCTGCGACGCGTTCGCGGCCGAGACGCACCTGAGCGAGGAAGCCGGCGGGGATGATGATCAACGTGAGAGCGCCGTAGCTTCCGTCGACGACGTGAGCCCGACCCGGTCCGACAAAGCCGGCCGGAAGGTCGACGAGACCGAGAAATCCAACCCACATCATGAGCACGTAGAGGGAGACCAGAAGGACGGCGCCTCTCCTCCGCCAGACTGGAACTGAGGTCGCGGTCAAGCCCTTCCCGCTGCGACCGCCGTTCACTCTGCCGATTCTAGGATCAAGGCGCAGGGCTGTGCGGACACCTGTGGCGCGCCGACGTCGCCGGCGACGCAGAAGTGGACATCTTGGGCGGCCGCCGGTTGTTGGCGGCCGGCGACGCCGAGGCACGCATATCGACGGTTCAGGGCGCGGAGCAGCGGGAGCCACCTGTCCCGGAAACGCGTCTCGATATCCCGCCGATGGCTGCCGCCGGGCTTGAGATAAGTGCCGTTCGGTGACGGGGGCGGGTTGCGATCATCGACGGTCAGGATCGAACGTCTGTGCGACCATCGGGTGCCCCCCACAATGCTCGGCCAGTCGTTTCGAAGGACGGTCGGGAAGGTGCCGATATCCATGGGTCCCGGGCTGGGGGGAGAGGATGCGTAGATCTGGGCGGTATCGCTCCACACATCCCGTGGCGTGACGAGTCACGGTTGATCGCCCTCTACGGCGTCCGAAATGGCCGGAGGTCGAGGTGAAGCCGCTCAGCAGCAGCTCGCCGAGCCCGGTCCCCCCGCCGGTCGTACCGGGACGTGGTGGCCGGCGAGGCGTGGCCGAGCAGCTGCTGCACGGCGGGAAGGTCGGCGCCGGCATCGAGGAGGTCGCCGGCGTAGCTGCGCCGCAGGTCATGCGGCGTGACCGATGCCAGCCCGGCCACCGCCGCCCGTCGCTGCAGAAGCTGGCGGATGGCCTCGCCGGTGAGGGCCCGGCCCGCTCGCAGGTTCCCGGCCCGGTCGATGGCGCAGAACAGCGGACCGGGCGCAGCACCCCTCACCTCGATCCAGGCCGACAGGAAGGGGGCGGCAGTGGGGGAGAGGGGCACCAGGCGCTGCTTGTTGCCCTTGCCGAGGACACGCAGCGCCGGCGGGTCGAGCTCCACGTCGCTCACGTGGAGGGCGGCCAGCTCGGCCCGTCGGGCGCCCGAGAGGTAGGCGAGGGAGATGACGGCTGCGTCGCGGATCCCAGCCGGACCGCCATGGGCCGCGCACGCCTCCAGCAGCGCCACCAGCTCGCCCTGGTCGACGTCGCGGCCGGCGGGGAGCCGGCTGCCGGGGATGGGCCGCAGGTCAACGGCCCGCATGTAGTCCTCGGTGCTCATCAGGCCCAGCCGCCAGGCCGCCTTCAGGGCTCCCCGCAGGGCAGCCAGGTGCTTGTTGGCGGTGGCCGGTGCGTAGCGGCTCTCGCTGACGGCGAGGGCCAGGGCGGCGCGCACCGCGGTGGTGTGGGTGAAGCGCAGGCTGGCCCAGGGCAGGGTGTCGATGTCGGCCCCTCCCGCCGACAGCCACGAGGCGATGGCGCTCAGGCAGGCCGTCATGGTCCGCTGCCCGTCACCGGAGAGGCCGGCCACGTACACCCGGGCCGGGATCTGTCCCCAGTCGGCCACCAGGGCGCCGTCAGCGGCTGTCCGGAGAGGCTGGGGTACCGGCGCGACGGTCCCCCCATCAACGCGTAGCTTCGGCACGGAGCGGTCGTCTGATCGGACCCTCGACGCCATGAAGGGGGACTCTACTTGTGGGAAGGCATCTTCTCCAAGTCAGATCTGGAGGCGGGGGAGTGTATCGAACGAACCGTATTGCTATAGTTCGGTTGTGAGCGAAACGTCCTCGACACCAAGCGGCCCGTCACTGTGTGCCCTGCCTGGGTGTGGAGCCGCCATCGTGCAGCCGACGGGCGGCGGCAGGCGCCGGCTCTTCTGCTCGAACGCCCACCGAGCGGAAGCGGGCCGCCTGCGGTTGGCCGGAGCCCCTCGGCCGGCGCCCGCCGATGCGCTCGATTCCGGCCTCGACCGCTTGGCCGCCGTACTGGACGACCTCCGTCGTCATCGGGAGACCCTGCGTTCGATCGACCCTGCCCACCTGGCCTTGGAGACGGCTCGGGTTCGGGCCGAGGCCACCGCTGAGGTGCTCGCCGCCCAGCAGGCGGCCGCGGCCGCCGCCCAGGACGCCTCCCGGGCCCACGAGCAGCTGGTCGCGGAACGGTCCGGATGGGAGGGACAGCGCGGCGAGCTCGAGGCCCGCCTTGACGAGGCCGGCCAGGCCGTGGCCGCGGCCCGCCAACGAGCGGCCGAGGTCCAGGACGCGCTCGACGGCGCCATCGACGCCCACGCCCGCGATCTGGGCGAGCGCGACGCGGCCGCAGCACGATTCGCGGCGGCCCACGAGAAGGAGATGTCGGGTCTGCTGGAGGAGCTCGAGCGGGTACAGACGGCGGCGGCCTCGGCCGAGGCCCGGTCCCAGGGGGCCGAGCATCGGGCGGGCGTGGCTGAGGACGGGATCAGAGCTGCCACGGAAGAGAACCGCCGAGTCGAGGCTGAGGCAGCCCGGCTGCGGGGCGAGCTGGCCGGGGTCAGCGCAGCGCTGGCCGCCGCAACCATACGGACCGATGCAGCCGAAGCGGCGACGGCCTCCACCCGGGCCGAATTGGCCGCCGAGCGCCGGCGCCAGGACGCCGCCGTCGGCGAGCTGCGCCAGCAGGTCGGCGCCCTCATTGCTGCGACCGCGGCTACACCCAGGCGGGTGCGGTCGGGCTCGGCGGCCAAGACCGCCTCAGCCTCTGCATCGACGCAGGACCGGCCGCCGGGGCAGAAGGCCACCGGCGCTAGGAAGCGTTGAGGGTCCGGTCCCAGCGCTCCGCCCAGCTGCACAGCTCCTCCAGCGCCGGCCGCAGCTGCTCTCCCTCGGCGGTGAGCCCGTAGGTGCTGGTGATGGGAGGACCCGGCTCCACAATGCGCTCGACGAGGCGGGCATCCTGGAGCTCCCGCAGGCGCTCGGTCATCACCCGCCGGGACAGCCCCGGCACCGCGGCGACCAGGACGCTGAAGCGGGCCGGGCCCTGGAGGAGCAGCACCAGCAGCTGGGGCGTCCAGCGCTTGCCCAGCACCTCACAGCCCCGGGCCACGGAGGCGGCCAGCACGAGCGGCCCCTTGCGCTCAGTCGAGCCGGTGTTATCCTCCACAGGAGTTACTTTCTGTGCCTTAGCCACTTACGAACACCTTGTCCGATCTCATTCCCTCGGCAACTGTACCGACGCCTCCGGCGGTGGCCGGGGAGGGGCGGGCGCGCATCTCGCCGGAGGCCCGCCGCCTGGCAGTGGACCAACTGCGGGCGCTGGCCGCAGCTGACGGCCTGCGCACCGATCGGGTGCGCCAGGCCGCGGCCGGCGCCGGCGTCACCGAGCGGACCATGTGGCGGTGGCTGGGCACCGAGCCGCAGCCGCCGTCGGCGCCCCGGGGCTACCGCCTCAGCGCCGAGGACCTTGACGAGTACATGGCCCGGAGGGGCAACGCCGCTGCGGTGTGGCGGGCCCGGTACGGGCGGGGCAGGGGGCCGTCGAAGCGGACGCTGCAGCGCGCCTTCGAGCGCGAGCTGCGCCCCGGTGATCGTGCCGCCATCGTGGAGGGCGCCGAGGGCCGCCGCCGTCATCAGATCTATCTGCGGTGGGAGGCCGGCCACCGCAACGAGATCTGGGAGGCCGACCACAAGGAGTTGGGGGTCCTCGTCCTCGCCCCCCGGGCCCAGCGGGCCCAGAAGCCATGGGTCACGCTGTTCCTCGACGCCTACTCCCGGCTCATCATGGGTTGGGCCATCTCGCTCTACCCCTCAGCGGCGACGGTGCTTGCCGCCCTCGGCAAAGGCATTCGGGTGGACCCCGAGCGCGGCCCCTTCGGCGGCGTGCCCTCCGTCCTGCGTTGGGACAACGGCCTGGAGTTCGCGGCCGGCTCGCTCACCGCCGCCGCCGGCGTCCTGGCCGCAGCGATCGTCCCCACTGCGGCCTACAGCCCCAGAAGGGCAAGCTGGAACGGGTCAACCGCACCCTGACCCAGGAGCTGATCAGCGGCCTGCCCTTTACACCGACGGCCCCCGGGCGATCGACGGCCGCCTCTACGGACCCGACGCCCCGCCCATGTCCCTGGCCCGCCTCGTCGAGGAGTTCGACCGCTGGGTGCGCGACTACAACACGGTGCGGCCGCACTCGGCCCTCGGGGGTCAGACGCCGCTGCAGCGTTGGTCTGCCGATGCCACCCCGCTGCGCCTGGTGGCCGACGCCGACCTGCGCTGGCTGCTGCTGGCCGGCGAGCGCCGCATTATCCACAAGGACGGCATCCACTTCAACGGCCTGATCTTCGTCGCCCCCGAGCTCAACGGGCGGGTCGGACAGGAGGTCGAGGTGCGCCACACGCCCCACGACGACCGCCAGATCGAGGTGTTCGACCATGACCGCTGGCTGGCCACCGCCCGGCCCCAGAACGCGCTCAGCGCCGAGGAGCGCGACCGGGTGCTGGCCCGGCGACGGGCAGATGCGGCCGAGCAGGCAGGCCGCCAGCGCAAGGCGAGCCGCAAGGCCCGCACCCGGCTGGCGGCCATGACCGAGCCGGGCGAGCCGGAGGTGACCACGGTGATAGCGCAGGAGGGGGCCAGGTTGGAGTCCCACCGTGCCGATGACCTGGCCCTTCGTCGCCAGGCCCGACTGGGTCTCCTCGGGCTGGCCGAAGCGAAAGACGCGGCGACGCCCGATCCGGCCGGGCCGGCGTGAGCCGTCACTTCCTCGACCTCACCGACGCCTCGACCATCCCCACCCAGCACCTGCTCCTGACCCGCCGGGCGGTGAGCGACGTCTTCGACGCGTGTGCCATGGGGGCGGTCCACGGCGACGCCGGGCTGGGCAAGACCTATGCCGTGGAGGAGGCGCTGGCCGGGCTTGGGGTGCCGTTGGCTTGGACATCGTTCCCGGGGCGGCCGACCATGCGCCTCGTGGCCACCACGCTGGCCGAGCTGCTGACCGGGGCCCCTGCGCCCGGGCGCAGCCGCTTCGACATCACGGGCTTGCTCGTCGAGGAGCTGTCCCATGGGCGCCGGCTGGTGGTGGTGGATGAGGCCCAGCGGCTGAACCGCGAGTGCATCGAGTACCTGCGCCACCTCCACGACCACCCGCGCACGTCCTTCGGGCTGCTCCTCGTCGGCGGCGACGGCTGCTGGCAGGTGCTGTCGCGCGAGCCTATGCTGCGCTCCCGCATCTACCGCCGGGTGGTCTTCCGACCGCTCGCGGCTCCACAGGTGCTGGAGGGAATCCGCTCGTTCCACCCCGTCTACGCTGATGCCAATGACGAGGTGATCCTGTTCATCGACGACTACTTCGGCCACGGCAACCTCCGGAACTGGGCCGCGTTCACCCGCTCCGCTGCCGAGCTGTGCCGACAGCACCGCCGCCGCTGCGTCGACCAGGAGATCGCCCGCAACGTCTTCGCCCTGCACGGGGGCGGCGTCGGTGCCGACTGAGCCGGCGCTCCACGTCATCGAGGATCCCGAGGACTCCCGGGCCGTCGTCGACGTCATCACCGCAGTCGTCGAACGCGTCGGAGGCTGCGCCGCCCTCCACCCGACGCCCGGGCTGGCGAGCTCCAAGCAGCTCGCCGCCGACCTCCTCGTCGCCCTCGGGAAGCGCTTCGACGCCCTTTCCTTCGAACGGGTCGGGGGACGGGCGTGGGAGCTGGCGCAGGTGTGGATGGACGCCGAGGGCGTGCGCCACCTCTTCGTCCTACGTGCGCACAGTCTCGACGCCCGACGCTGGCGGGACCTGATCGAACTCGCCACCGGCGGGGGGACGCAGCTGTGGTTCGTCGTCCACCCGGCGGTGCCCGAGAGAGTCGAGGCCCTGGCGGCCGGCACGGGGGCCCGGCGCTGGGACGCCCATTCGTTCGCAGCGCGGTGGCTGAAGGAGGTGGAGGGCGTCGATGCGCAACCCGCTGAGGTCAAGCTGCCGACGGTGCCGGCGGCGGACTTCGTGACCTTCCGCTCCGCCTGCCGGCGCCTTCTCGATGCCGAGGGCTTCGAGTGGGTGGACCGCGTGCTGCGCAGGTCCATCGAGCGCACTTCGGCCGAGCTCAGTCCGTGGAAGGCGACGCCCCGGCGCCCGACGCCACCGGCGCTGGGTCAGGCCGACGTGGCCGTCCAGCTGCAGGCCCTGCTGGTGGACGCGCAGGACGCCACCGAGGCTCTCGTACGGCTGCGCGGCGCCCAGGCTGCGTACTTTCGTGAGGGCTGGCTGGTCGAGTTCCGCCCGCCCCTCGTTCCTTCCGACTCCGGCCTCACGCCACTCGGTCCGAGCCTCGATCGGGCCATGGCCGCCCGCCTCCGGCGGCTGTGCGTTCCCCGGTCGACCGCAGCCATGGCGCTGTTCCTCGTCGCCGATCTGCGCTCGGTCGCACTCAGCCGGCTGAACATGGCCGACGTCGATCACGACGCCGGCGCGGTGGCCATCGAGGGGAAGCGCTTCACGATCCCGCCCTACGCCCGCAGCCTGGTCCTGGCCCAGATCATCGAGCGCAGGAGAGCTGGGGCATCGGCTGAGGATCCGCTCTTCTCTCATCCCCGCACGGGCGGGCGCCCGCCGCCGAGCGCGCTGCGCAACGTCCTGCGCGGGGTCGCCGCCAAGGTGGGAATCGCGGTGGGCGTGTACGACTCGTTCGGGACGGCGAGGAGCGCCTCGGGGTGGCTGGGCTCTCGGAGCCTGAGCCTGGTCGCCCTCGACCGGGTTCCGGCGTCCTACCAGTGAACCGGGAGCTGATCGCCGCCCGTTGCGCAGCCGGGGGGCTCAGCATCCACGACGCGGCGATGAAGGCGTGGGTCGACCCGGCACTGTTCTGGGAGGACGCCGGGAGAGAAGGCGATGACCGGATACCTGTCGGAGTTCTGCGGCGGCTCTGCCGGATCCTCGATGTCGACCTCACCGAGCTGGCCGAGAGCCGAGGGCCCCGGGGCGATGCCGAGGACGGTGCCGAAGGACCGCCAGACGACGTGCGGGTGGAGGCGGCGTTGGCCGAATTCACCGGCGGCCTGTCCCGAGACACGCTGGCCGAGGCGTTCGGATGGCCGCTGGACCGGGTGGAGCGGGCGCTCGCCGTCCTTGACGAACGCCTGGCCCCGACTGGCAGGCGCCTGCGACCGATCGGGTGGCACCGATACACGCTCGCACCGCATCTGGGCGTTCTCACAGTCGGCGAGCGGACCCACCTGACCCGGTCAACGCGCGAGGGTCTGGCTCAGGACGAGGCGGAGGCCATGTTCCAGATCGTCCGCGGCTTCGGGAGCATCAACCTGTTCCGGACCGGGCCCGGCGCCGTGGCGGTCGCATCGCTCCTGAGAGCCGGCCTCATCGAGCAGAACCGCGGATGGTTCGTCCCGTCGATGGATGTCGTCTTCAGCCTCGGCCTCGACGACTGACATCTCGGTGTCGCCGGCACTGACATCGCCGTGTCGCTACCACTGACAGGGACGTGTCGTTTCCACTGACATCCAGCCGTCGTTTTACACCTCCCGTCTCGCGGGATCGAGTAACGCGTGGTGAACTTGACATAACCAGCCTTATGGGCGTTCGATGGAACGTGGCTGGTGGGTCGAGTGCGGAGTACGTGTGCAGCGCAGCTCTTGGCGGGACCCACCTCTACCAGCAGACCGGCGACGAGCTCAACCTCGGCGGCCAGCGGCCGTAACGCATCCAGGTCGACCGAAACCATGCAGCACCATTCGGGCTCCCAGTACCGGGAGTGGACCACCGACAACGTGCGCCGCTCGATCCACGAGGTCGTGGCCAGCCAGGTCGAGTTCCTGGACGCCCCGCCCAAGGACGCCGGCGGCTCCGAGCACCGAGGCCACCTACGACTACGGCGACGAGCCGTTCTGAGTCGGTCACCGGGGGCGGGCAGCGACCACCACCTGCCCGCCCCGCTTCCGCTTCGACAACCCGACCCCGCTTGCCACCCGAGAGCCCGATGCTCACCGAACTCGCCCTCACCCACCCCTGCGACACGATCATCCACCTCGTAGCCGGCGCCTGGACGACGCCCCGAGGCCGAGTCATCACCCACTGTCCCGGCTGCGGGGAGTGGCTCGGATCGGCCTTCCTCATGCTGGGCAGCGTCGACTACGTCAAGGGCAACGGGCCGTTCTCCGGCTTCATCACCTTCTCGTCCGCCGACGGTTCCACCATCGGCGTGTCGATGCAGGGCGAGACGGTGGCCTCCGCCGACGGGGCCAACGCCAGCTTCAACGCCACCCTCGGCCTGATCGGCGGCACCGGCCGTTACACCACCGCCGAGGGCACCGGCACCTTCGTGGGCTCTCGCAACGCCACCCTCGGCACCACCGTCGCCCCCACCTTCGACCTTCACGTGGAAAGGCGTGACCTGAGCCGGCGCTGATCGCGGCCGCGGCGGCGGGCGCGGTAGCCACCGTCCCGCTCCTGCGGTGGCTCCGTCTCCGTCGCCGCCGGCCCGAAGCCCGCGACGACTCCGCCTCGCGCATTGGCCAGGCGGCAGTGGCACCATGTGAAGGGACGTTGCATCCCGCGAAGGAAATGGGGAGATCATGCCTGGTGTACTTTCGGCAACACGACGGGCGGTCATCGGGGGCTTCGTGGCAGCGCTGCTCACGGCCTCGCCGGCAGCGGCCGAGGCCGCCCCGGACAGCACGCAGCACAAAGGCCATTTCAACCTCGTGCAGAAGGATCTCAACGGTGACGGCGTTCGTGAAACCGTCCTCATCGACCTCGACAAGGACGGTACGGCCGACCCCAACGAACAGACATTCACCTGCCCGGCTGGCATCAACGGCATCCAGACCATCAAGGGGAAGACGGGCACGACGCTCGTGATCCAGTGCAAGGACGTCAACAACCAGAGCTACTCGATCACGGTGTTCGTGCCCAAGTAGCCTTCACTCGGTTCGGTCCTTAGGGGATCCCCTCCACCGTGGCGAGGTCGGGCTCGACGTCGTCGAGGGCAGACGAGCCGTCGTCGCTCCGGTTGGCGACGTAGCGGTCGAGGAATGCCAGCGTGACAGCGCGGATCACCGGTTCCCACGCGCTGTCCTCGAGGGTACGGGCCGAGGTGGCCCGCGCCGATGAGCGACACGATGAACTTGGGCGGGGTGGCCTCGTCGTAGACGGCCTCGCCGTACTCCCAGCCGTTGATGTCGTCCTCATCGCCTTGCACGACGAGGAGGGGCGGGTTCTCGCCGGGCCGCCCGACCGGTGAGGTCGACAGCGCCACCACGGCCCGCATGCCTTCCGGCGCGTCGGCCGCGACCGACAGCGCGGTCAGGCCCCCGTCGGAGTGGCCGGCGACGGCGACGCGCGTCGGGTCGACCACGCCGGCCATCGGTCCGTCGGAAGCCAGGAGCGCGTCCATCACGAACAACACATCGTCCGGTTGGTTGTCGATGTCGGACTCGTCGAGGTAGTCGCCGGCGACCTCGGCGTCGGTGAGCGGGAATCGGGGCGCGGCGACGACGTCAAGGCCGAGGAGGCCAAGCCGGGCTCCGAGGAGCCCCATTCTGCCTTGCCGGCGCCGCAACACGGCGGACCCGCCCTCCGGGGCGCCCGCTCGATTTTGGAGGCCTGTTTGGCCCTCTCACCGCCCCAGACGACGGCGGAGCCAGCCAAATGTGGGTTTCAGGCTTATCTTGGCTGTACCCCTGGTGCGTCGAAGCCGCTACAGCGGCTTCGTTGCGGCGACGACGATGTAGCCGAGGTACGGCACGGCGCGGGCCATGCGGGGCACGAGCCAGGCCATCTTGCGGATATGCGCCGGCCGGATGGCGACCCGGCCCATGATCGCCATGCTCCTCGCCACGCCCTCGTCGGCCAGGAACCCGCGGGGCGTCATCATCTCGAACGGACCGGTCTCGGTCTCGATGGCGCCGAGGCCGGCGGCCTCGTAGATCTGGACCCAGTCCTCGACCGTGTCGAACTCCAGCCCCGGGCACACCTGGCCCAGGAAGATCTCTCTGGCCTCCTCCGACGGCCGGCTCCGCCAGAAGAACTCGGCCCACCACTCGGGTCCGTGTCACCAGCCGCAAAGTAGACGGCTCGATCAGACGGGGAACCGGTCGATCACCTTGTCGTAGCTCGCCTGGGCGTCGCCGAGGGCAATGCGGGAGTAGATCTCAAGGCTGGTGCGAGAGGCGTGGCCGGAGTAGGGCTGGATCAGGGCGTCGTCAATGCCCTGGGTCTTCAGCCACGTGAAGAGGAAGTGCCGCAGCCGGTGCGGAGGCATGTTGTGCTCGAGGCCGGCTTTGGCGGCGTAGCGGGCGAGCAGGGCTCGAACCCCTCGGGTCGAGTAGGGCTTCTTCCAGCTGGACTCGAACAGGAAGGCCGCCGCCTTGGCCCGCTGGGCCCCGATGTGGAGGGCCAGAGTCTCCTTGAACGAGTTCGGGAATGGCACGGTGCGGTCCTTGGCCCCCTTGCCCTGGGTGATTCGGATGCGACAGGCGTCCAGGTCGACATCGTCGACGCGGATGCGCACCAGCTCGGAGACCCGGACCCCGGTGAACAGAAGGGTCTTGATGAGGACGATGTCCTGGCCTCGCCGGCCGGTCCAGACGACCTCGTAGTAGCGGCGGATCTCGGCCTCGGTGGGGACATACGGCAGCCGCTTCGGCTCCCGCTGCACCTCGACCTCCAGCTCGGTCCGCAGATGGCGGAACACCGCCTTGAGGTAGGCGTAGTCGGGGTGCTCGCCCCTGAGGTGCTTGGCCAGCTGCCGGGCCTTGCGCTTGGGCGGGGTCCGGGTCGCGGCGGAGACGGGGAGGGGGTCGCTCACGCCGTGGCCGCCAGGTCGAAGTCGAGGTGACGGTCCATGTCCAGCTCGAACAGGCCGTAGGGGCGAACGTTGGACCAGAACAGTGGAGTGAGGCCCCGGCGGTCCTCATCGGTTAGCCGTTCCCTCCATGCCGGTTCGGCGAGCACCCGCTGCACGAGGAGGGTGTTGACGTGGACGAGAGCGGACTGGAGCAGGTGCAGGGCCAGCATGGACACCTCCTGGTGCTCCTTGTCCGGCCCGGCCAGGTCGCCCTCCTTGCCGTAGAAGACGACGCCGTTGGCGCTGTTCCAGTTCTCCACCACCTGGAGTCCGCCCTGAACCTCCTGGCGCATCTCCTCCGAGGCCAGGTACTCGCAGATGAAGATGGTCCGCACTGCGCGGCCCAGCTCCTCCAACGCTGCGTAGGTCGGGTGCTTGGGCCCGCCCCGGGTGAATCGCCGCAGCACCTGCTCCGCCTCGGCCGTGCCCAGGCGCAGGGCGGTGGCGTACCTGACGAGCTGGTCGTACTGGCGGGCGATCAGATCCCAATCGATGGGGCGGGCGGAGATGACCGGAGCGATCCGCTCCCACGGCTGGTCGTCGGCGCCACCCGGACCGTAGAGGCGGGCGGCGCCGATGTTCTTGAGCCGGGGCATGAGCTTGAAGCCGAGGAGCTGGCAGAAGGCGAAGCCCACCACAGAGGCTCCGTGGGTGTCGACGTAGTTGCGATCGATGTCGGCCGAGGTGAAGTGGCGGAGCAGGCCTTCGAGCATGGCCGCCACCTCCGAGGCCGAGCAGCTCGTGAGCTGGGAGTAGATGCACAGGCTCTTGCGCTCGACGTGCCAGTAGATCATCACCCCGGCTCCGCCATAACGGACGTGGTACTCGGTCATGAAGTTCGACGACCACGACCCGAACTTCTTCGAGTCCGACGCGCAGGCGGTGCCGTTGCCCCACAAGGTCTCGTCACGCACAGCGAAGGTGGCGTTGACCAGGCGGGTGACCGCCCGGCGGAGGTTGTCCCGGTTGACGAACAACCGCCGCACCCGGCGCAGCATGGCCTGCGCTCCGACGGCACGGTGTGGGCCTGGGGCTCCAACACCTGGGGCCAGCTCGGCAACAACACCTACACCGACTCCGCGGTGCCCGTCCAGGTGCAGGGGGTGAGCGACATCGTGGCCATCGCCGCCGGCGTGGGCCACAACCTGGCCCTGCGCTCCGACGGCACGGTGTGGGCCTGGGGCTGGGGCGTCAACGGCGAGCTGGGCGACAACCGGGGCACCACCACGCCGAGCGCGGTCCAGGTGCAGGGCCTCGGCGGCGTCGCTTCCATCGCCGCCGGATGGGGCCACTCCCTGGCCGTGCGAGCCGACGGCACGCTGTGGGCCTGGGGCTACAACCCCTACGGCGAGCTGGGCGACGCCTCGAACGTCAACCGCTGGGCCCCGGTGCAGGTGCCCGGCCTGGCCAACGTGGCCGGCGTCGCCGCCGGCTACTTCCACACTGTCGCCCTCAAGGGCGACGGCACGGTGTGGGCCTGGGGCTACAACGACCTGGGCCAGATCGGCAACAACACCACCACCTGGTCCTCCGTCCCGGTCCAGGTCCCCGGCCTGACCACCGGGGGAACCGTGGGCGCCGGCGGGTACGGCTCGGCGGTGGTGAAGACCGACGCCACGGTGGCCACCTGGGGCTACAACGCCCACGGGTCCCTGGGCATCGGAAGCACCGTCGACGTTCACGTACCGACCGCGGTCGCCGGCCTCTCCGGGGTCAAGGGCCTGGCGGTCGGCGCCATCACGACCTTGGTGAGCAAGGCCGACGGATCGGTGTCGGGATGGGGCTACAACGGGCTCGGTGCGCTGGGCGACGGCACGATGGCCAACCCCGTCACGGCGCCCAAGGCGCTTCCCGCCTCCGCTCGGGGCACCGCGCCCCGCAGCACCTACGCCTACAACGGCGACGGGCTGCGCACGGCCAAGACGGTCGCCGGCACGACGAAGGCCTTCACCTGGGACCAGGCTGAGGGGATACCCCTCGCCCTGGGCGACGGTGACCGACTCTACGTCTACGGCCCCAGTGGCCTGCCGCTGGAGCAGATCGACACCGCCGGGAACGTCACCTACTTCCACCACGATCAGCTCGGCTCCACCCGGATGCTGTCCAACAGCGCTGGGGCGGTGGTGGGGACGATGAGCTACGACCCCTTCGGGACCTTGACCGGCTCCAGCGGCTCGATCACGACCCCGCTGCGCTTTGCCGGCGAGTACTCCGACGCCGAGACCGGGTTCGTCTACCTGCGGGCCCGCTACTACGACCCGGGGACGGGGCAGTTCATGTCTGTTGGGCTCAACTGACGCTTCCGTGGGTCGCTGAGCAGGCCATCCGCGTGCGCACGCCTTGTCTTCCCTACGTTTCCGGCTGTTCGAAGGCTGGATTCGGAAGGAGACCAAGGCGTGCGCCTCA
>JAHFUP010000164.1 GCA_023265025.1 Acidimicrobiia bacterium
CTTCGGCGATCAAGAAATCCATCTCGAAGACGGAGGATTCCACCGTTCCTGTCACACCGGCGGCGTAGTATCGCAGTGGAGGCCGTCACCGAAGTTCTACGGCCAGCGGGACATCCTCGTGGGCAGCGCCAGCTGGCACTTCACCTACGACGGCCACCTGCTGCGCACCATGCGCCGGCCCAACCAGGCCGGCGCCGTCGCCCCCAAGGTGACGGAGAACATCTACGAGCCCAACGGCAGCGGCCGGGTCACGGCCCAGATCGACGAGCTCAACCGGCGCACCGACATCGAATACACCTCGATCCCCAACGCCACCAACGCCACCAAGGTCACCGGGCCCGTTCCCGGGCCCGGCCTGGACCGCAACGTCACCGTGGAGACCTACCAGAGCCTGGTGCGCACCTCGATCACCCGGGGCTACGGCACCGCCGAGGCCTCCATCTGGACATTCGACACCGACCCCTACACCCTGGGCGTCACCAAGGCGACCGACCCCAACCACCAGGTAACCAGCGCCGTCTACGACCGCAACGGCAACATGACCTCGCACACCGACGCCCTCCTCCACACCACCTCGGCCACCTACAACGCGTTCGACGAGCCGGTCACCGTCACCGACGCCAAGCAGGTCACCACCACCTACGAGTACGACAACGGGACCCTCACCCGGGGCAACCTCACCAAGGTGTCGAGGCCGCTGCTCGACACCGCCGGGGCGGTGATCGCCAGGCAGGAGACGATCTACCACCGCGACGACCCCGCCCACCCCGGCGACGTCACCTCCATCACCGACCCCAGGCAGAAGACGTGGCTGCGGACCTACGACGCCTTCGGAGACCTGGTCACCACCACCGACCCCCTGGGTGACCTCACCAAGTACCGCTATGACACCACGACGGGCTGGCTGACCTCGACCCTGTCGCCCCGGGGCGTGGCCGCCAACCTCAACCTGCCGTGCACGCCGCCGGCCATGGGCTGCACGGTCTTGGGCCACGACGCCTGGGGCCACGTCAACGCCGTCACCGACGCCAACGGCCACCAGAGCACCACGCACTACGACGCCGACGGCAACGTGAACCACACCGTCGACGCCGACAGCAACCCCACGGACTACGTCTACGACGACGCCGACCAGCAGACACTGGTCCACCGAGCCGGCGGCACCACGACGGCCACCGAGTACCGGGGCGATGGCCTGGTCAAGTCCACCTCCGACGGCGCCCAGGCCCTCACAGCCTACGGCTATGACCACCAGGGCCGGCTGAGGACGGTCACCGACCCCGACCTGCGGGTCACCTCCTACGGCTATGACCCCGCCGGCCACCCCCTGACCAAGGCCGACCCGGGAGGCACCTGCCCCACATGGCCGCTGCCCTCCCCGCTCGGGCTCGCCAGCCCCGACCGCTGCACGGTCATGCAGTATTACGCCGACGATCGGCTGCAGTCGGTGACCTACAGCGACGGGGTGACGCCGAAGGTGACCTACGGCTACGACAACATCGGCCAGCGCACCTCGATGACCGACGGCACCGGCGCCAGCAGCTGGACGTTCGACTCGCTGCACCGGCTCACCCAGACCACCGACGGCTCCAACCACAGCGTCTCCTACGGCTACATCCTCCCCAACACCACCTCGACACCGGACCTGCGCGACCCGGCCACGGCCATCACCTACGGCCCCTCCCAGACCGTCAAACGCGACTTCGACGACGCCGGCCGCATGACCTCCACGACCGACTGGATGGGCAAGCTCACGGCCTTCCGTCCCGACGCCGACTCCAACCTCGACCAGGTCACCTTCCCGGCCGGGACGGGGCTCGTCGACGAGTACGGCTTCGACAACGTCGGCGCCCTGAGCACCGTCAAGGACAAGTCCGGGGCTACCGAGCGCAGCACCCTGACCTACCAGCGCGACAACGCCAGCCAGGTCAGCTCCGTCGCCTCCACCGGGGCCCCGGCCGAGGCCCACAGCTACACCTACACCCCCCTCAACCAGCTCCAGAATGTCGACGCGGCGGCGTACGCATACGACAACGCCGACAACCTCAAGACGCTGGCCTCGGGCAAGACCCAGGCCTTCGACGCCGCCAACCAGCTGTGCTGGACCGCCACCGGCTCGGGCACCTGCGCCACGCCGCCGGCCGGGGCCACCACCTACAGCTACGACAGCCGGGGCAACCGCACGGCCACGGTCCCCGCCAACCAGGCCGGCACCGGTTTCCAATGGGACCAGGCTAACCGCCTCATCGGCGTCACCTCCGGCGGCAACGGCGGCGAGTACACGGCGCTGACCCCGGCCCGCATCCTCGACACCCGGGCGCCGCTGCGCACCGGCGAGTGCCCGGGCACCACCTGTGCCACCTTGGCCCCGGGCCAGATCCTCACCCTCAAGGTCGCCGGCCACGGCGGCGTGCCGGCCACAGGGGCCGCCGCGGTGGCCCTGAGCGTGGTGGTCACACAGCCCACCGCCGCGGGATGGCTCACGGTGTGGCCATCCGACGCCCCCTGGCCGGGCACCTCGAACCTCAACTGGACGGCGAACCAGACGGTCAGCAACCTGGCCCTGGTCAAGCTGGCGCCCGACGGCACGGTGAATATCTACAACCCGGCGGGCTCCACCGAGGTGGTCATCGACGTCAGCGGCTGGTTCGCCGCCTCGGACGGGGCCAGCGGCTCGGGCTACAACTCCCTCAACGCCACCCGCGTCCTCGACACCCGCGCCGGCGTCAACGCCGGCACCTGCCCGCCCGCCTCCTGCGCCACCATCGGTGCCGGGTCCACCCTCAAGCTGAAGGTGACCGGGGCAAACGGCGTGCCGGACAGCGGCGTGTCGGCGGTGGCCATCAACCTGACCGCCGTCTCCGCCACCGCCCCGACCTGGCTGACCGTCTGGTCCTCCGACGAGCCCCGACCGGCGACGGCCAGCATGAACGTCAACACCAACCTCACCGCCGCCGAGCTAGTCATCGCCAAGGTGGCCCGGGACGGGACAGTGTCGATCTTCAACGCGGCGGGCACCCTCGACGTCATCGGCGACCTCGCCGGCTGGTACGCCGAGGGCCCGACGACCAGCTTCGGGCCGCTCAACGGCGCCCGCATCCTCGACACCCGGGCCGGCGTCAACGCCGGCTCCTGCACCGGGACGTGCCAGACCATCGCCTCCGGAGGCACCCTGGTCGTCCACGTCGGCGGGCAGGGAGGGGTCCCGGCCGGCGCCTCGGCGGCGGCCGTCAACGTGACGGCGCTCGGCGGCACCGGTGGCGGCTACCTCACGCTGTGGCCGAGCGACGTCGCCCGGCCCACCGCCGCCCAGCTGAGCTATGCCGGCGGGCAGATCGTCGGCGCCGCGGCCATCGTCAAGCTGGCCGCGGACGGGACGATGAGCATCTATGCCGCCGTGGGCCCCGTCGACGTGATCGTGGACGTGCAGGGCTACTACGCCCCGGTCCAGCAGACCGCCTCCTATACCTACAACGGCGACGGCCTGCGCATGTCCAAGACCGTCGCCGGCACGACCACCCGCTTCACCTGGGCCGACGCCGGCGGGCTGCCCGTCGTGCTCAACGACGGGACGAACAGCTACCTCTACGGCCCCGACGGCCTGCCCGTCGAGCATATCGCCAACGGGGAGACCACCTGGTACCACCACGACCAGCTCGGCTCCACTCGCAGCCTGACCAACGCCAGCGGTGCCGTGGTGGCCACCGCCACCTACGACGCCTACGGCAACCTCGTAGCGTCCACCGGGACCCTGTCGCCGATGGGCTTCAGCGGCGAGTACACCGACG
>JAHFUP010000111.1 GCA_023265025.1 Acidimicrobiia bacterium
GACATCGCCGGGAGGTTGTCGGATGTCGCAAGCTCGGCGGTGGGCTTGATCTTGCGCCGGCGGAGGCGCCGGCGCTCCAGGCCGGGTGTCGACTCCACCGAGCGGGGGTCGAGGAGGTCGCGGAGACCGTCGCCGGCCAGGTTGAAGGCCAGCACCATGAGGGTGATAGCGATGCCCGGGAAGGCCAGCAGCTGTGGCGCCTTGTCGAGGAACCCGCGCGCCTCGGCCAGCATGGCCCCCCACTCGGCGGTCGGCGGCCCGACGCCGAAGCCCAGGAACGACAACCCCGACACAGTCAGGAGCGTGTTGCCCATGTCGATCGTGCTGAAGACCACCAGCGGCCCGACCAGGTTTGGGGCGATGTGGCGCACCATGATCCGCAAGCGCGACGCACCGACGGCGCGAGCCGCCTCGACGAACTCCTGCTCGCGGATGCGCAGTGCCATGCCCCGCACCAGCCGGGCGTAGCGCGGCCACTGCACCAGGATGATCGTGATGATCAGGTTTCTGAGTCCCTGACCGAGGAGGCCCACGATGACGAGAGCGAGAATAAGGGTCGGCATGGCCAGGAGGACGTCGACCACCCGCATGATCACGGTCTCGGCCACGCGCCCGTAGACGGCGGCCACCAACCCGAGGAACAGTCCGATGAGGGTGATACCGGCGGTGGCGCTGACGGCCATTCCCAGCGACAACCGGCCCCCGTGGAGGATCCGCGAGAACACGTCGCGGCCGACGTTGTCGGTGCCCATCGGATGGGCCCGGCTGGGTGACGCGAACCGGTTGGAGAAATCGGTGGCGATCGGGTCGTGCTTGGCCAGCATGGGCGCCAGCAGGCAGGCGGCGCCGACTAACACGATGATCACCAGGCCGATGATCGCGGTGCGGTCACGCAGCAGGCGTTTGAACGTCTTGCCGCGGGTGACGGTGAAGGACTCGCTGGCCTGAAGGAGGACGGCCTCCGAGGTGCTCACCGGCTTGCGGCCTCCACCCTGATCCGGGGATCAAGCACGCCGTACAGCATGTCGACGCCCAGGTTGACCAACAGGTAGATCGTCCCGGCCATCAGGACGACGGCCTGGATCATCGGGTAGTCGCGCTGGGAGATGGCTTCCACCGTGAGGCGCCCGACACCAGGCCAGGCGAACACGATCTCGGTGATCACCACCCCCTCTAGCAGCGCCCCGATCACCGTGCCCAGGTACGTGACCACGGGTATGGCTGCGTTCCGTAACCCGTGACGGATCACGATCTGCAAGGAGCTCAGCCCCTTGCTACGTGCCGTACGGACATAGTCGTCCGAGAAAACCTCGAGAAGGCTGGCCCGCAGCAGCCGGGAGATGACGGCGGTGGGCGTGGCGGCCACCACGATGGCCGGCATGATGAGGCTCAGGAGGCCTTGGCGGCCGGCCACGGGCAGCAGTTTGAGCCTGGTGGCCAGCTCGATGATGAGCACGTAGCCCAGGAAGAAGCTGGGGATCGACGCGCCGAGGAGTGCCCAGATCCGCAGACCCTGGTCGACCCAGTGGCGGTGGAACATGGCGGCCAGGACGCCCAGGGGCAGGGCCATCACCACGACGAAGAGCAAGGCGGCCAGCGTCAGCTCGACCGTGGCGCCGAAGCGGTCGCGGATCTCGTCGACGACCGGCCGCTTCTTGGCGAAGGACGGGCCCAGGTCGCCGGTCACCGCTCCTTTGAGCCACAGCCCGTACTGGGTGAGAAATGGCCTGTCGAGGTGGAGCTCGTGCTTGGCGTCGGCGATCTCGGCCGGCGAGGGGTCCTGCGTCCGCCGGCGGGCCAGCTCCTCGCTCGGGTCGCCGGGCGCGCTGGAGACGAGGGCGAAGATGAGAAAGGACAGCGCCAGCAGCGTCGGAATGGCGACGAGCAGGCGACGCCCTAGGTAGCGCGCCACCTGCTCAAGTCACCTGCGACGGTTTGGGGACGGCTACTTCGCCGTGATCGAGAGGCTTTGCCAGGTCTGGTTCGTGAACGACGGGTGCGGGTCGGTGAAGTTCACGTTCTTGGCCATGCCGTAGATGCGGAAGGCGCCGGCCAGGTTGATCACCAGGTACTCGTCGTTCGAGAGGATCTTCATCATGTTGGCGGAGGCCTGCTGGGCCTCGGCCGTGGTCTTGGCTGCGATCGACTTGTCGACCTCGGCCTCGAACGCCGGCCCGCTGGACAGCGCCGGGGCGCCGTTGGGGGCGAACTGGACGTTGGTGGCCGAGCGGGTCGACATGCGCAGCACGGGGAGGAACGCCGGGTTCCCGTCGTTCTGGTTCGGCGGCTCGAGGTCGAGGTCGAAGTCACCCTTGCCCTGGTTGTAGAGCGAGTTGCGGGTGGCGACGTCGGGGGTCTTCTTGATCTCGACGTCGATGCCGACGGCCTTCAGGTTCGACTGGATGACGACGAGGGACGACTCTGGCACCTCCTGCTGACCCAGCAGCTTGAGTGTCAGCCGCTTGTCGCCCTTGGTGCGGATCCCGTCGGAGCCCGCCTTCCAGCCGGCGTCGTCGAGCACCTTCCGGGCCCGGCCCACGTCGGTGGGGACGGCCGCCACGCTGTTGGCGTAGGTGCCGAGAACGGACTGCGGTGCCATCCACCGGCCCGTCTCGGCATTGCCGTCCAGGACGACGTCGACGTAGGCCTTGCGGTCGATGGCATACGCCACCGCTTCACGCACGGCCTTCTCGTTGGTGAGCCGGCCCTCGAGCTTGTTCACGTAGAGCAGGTGGTTCCGGCCCGGCTTGGACGTCACGACCTTGAAGTTGCTGTCGGCGGCCAGGCTCTTGGTGGAGTCGGCCGGGAGGTCGATCACGAAGTCGGCCTGGCCGGACTTCAGGGCCTCCAGGCGGGTCTGGGGGTCAGGGTAGAACCGGATGCTCATCCGCTTGAACTGCGGCTTCTCGCCCCAGTAGGCGTCGTTGCGCTCGAAGACGGCGGTCTGGGCCGGCGTGTAGCTGACGTACTTCCACGGACCCGTGCCGGAGTAGGGGGCGGTGTCGTTGTGGGTGCCGTTCTTCACGATGGCGCCTTCGGGGTGGACGATCTGCTCCGGCAGTCGGAGGTTGGGGTTGATCGGGGTGAAGTCGACGGTGAACTCGTCGACCTTCTTGACCGCATCGGCGCTGCCGAGCGTGCCCTGCACCGTGCTCAGGGTCTTGCCCTCGTTCTGTCGGGGACCCCAGCTCCACACCACGTCGTCTGCGGTGAAGGCCGAGCCGTCGTGCCACTTGACGCCCTTGCGGAGGAAGAACCGCCACGTCTTGCCGTCGGGCTGGAGCTCCCAGCGCTCGGCCAGACCGGGCTTGAGCGTGTAGTCGGAGGCCAGGTAGACCAGCGGCTCGTACACGTTGACGTTGTGGACGTACATGAAGTGGGTGGCCTTGGCACCGGTGCCGTTGACCGGCCACTGGTCCTCGTTGGCTGCGATGCGGATCTCGCCGTTGGGGTCCACCGCCTTGACGGACGTCTGCTGCGTGGTGCCGCCGGCGTTGTCGTTCGAATCGGAGTCGCCTCCGCAGGCGGCGGCCAGGATGCCGAACAACATGAGAAACGCGAGTGCTTTACGGCGCATTGGATCTTTCCCCCTGAAGACGTGCAGAGGAGACGACGTGGATGCCCAGCGCATCCCTTCCGCCGTCTCTACCGCGATTCTGTCATGCGGCCGGCGCCATCGCACGCACGCGGTCGCCGCGCCGGCGCACCTCCCGACCCGGCGCCCTGTCCATGGTGTGGGGGTCGAGCAGGTCGCGGAGGCCGTCGCCGGCCAGGTTGAACGCCAGCACCATCGTGGTGATCGACATGCCTGGCCAGGCGAGCAGCTGCGGGGCGCGGTCGAGGAAGATCTTGGCGTCGGCCAGCATGGCCCCCCACTCCGGCGTGGGCGGGGAGATGCCGAAGCCGAGGAAGGACAGGCCCGAGACGGCGAGCAGCACCCGGCCCATGTCCAAGGTGCTGAGCACCACGACGGGGCCGACCAGGTTGGGCGCCACGTGGCGGAGGACGATGCGCAGGCGTGACGCCCCGGCCGCCCGGGCCGCCTCGACGAAGTCGCGCTCGCGCACCTTGAGCGTCATGCCGCGCACGATGCGGGCGTACCCCGGCCACTGGACCAGGACGATCGTGATGATGAGGTTGCGCAGCCCCTGACCGAGCAGCCCCACGACGACCAGGGCCAGGATGAGGGTGGGCAGCGCGAGGAACACGTCGGCCACCCGCATGATGAGGGTCTCCACCAGGCGCCCGTACATGCCGGCGACCAGGCCGAGGGTGATCCCGACCACCGAGATGCCGACCGTGCCGGCGACGGCCATGCCCAGTGACAGGCGGGCGCCGTGGAGGATGCGCGAGAACTCGTCGCGGCCCAGGTTGTCGGTGCCCATCGGGTGGCTGCGGCTCGGCGACGCGAAGCGGTTCTGGAAATCGGTGGCCGTCGGGTCACGCGAGGCGAGCCATGGGGCCAGGAGGGCGGCCAGCACCGCGACGGTGGCGATGACCAGCCCGATCATGGCCGACGGGTCGCGCACGAACCGCCGCAGCACGGGCTCGCCCTGGGGGACGAAGGCATCGGCGGTCTGCCGCAGCACCGCCTCGGACGTGCTCATGACGACCGGGCCGCCTCGACGCGGATGCGGGGGTCGAGCAGGCCGTAGGACAGGTCGACCAGGAGGTTCATGACCACGTAGACCGTCCCCGCGAAGAGGACGAGTCCCTGGATCATCGGGTAGTCGCGGCCGCTAATCGACTGGACGGTGAGCTGGCCCAGCCCCGGCCAGGCGAAGATGACCTCGACGATCACCACCCCCTCGAGCAGGGCCCCGAGCACCGTCCCCAGGTAGGTGACGACGGGCACGGCGGCGTTGCGCAGGCCGTGGTGGAGCACCGCCGGCAGCCACCCCATGCCCTTGCTGCGGGCGGTTCGCATGTAGTCCTCCGAGAGGACCTCGAGCAGGCTCGACCGCAGCAGCCGGGACACGACCGCCGTGGGCCCGACGGCGAGGGTGAGGGCGGGGAGGACGACGCTGGCCAGCTCCTCGCGCCCGGCGACCGGGAGCAGGCCGAGCCGGGTGGCGAAGAGGATGATGAGCAGGTAGGACAGGAAGAAGCCGGGCACGGACGCGCCCGCCAGCGACAGCAGGCGCAGGACGTGGTCCGGCCATTTCCGGTGGTGCATCGCCGCGACCAGCCCCAGGGGCACGGCGAGCAGGAGGATGGCGGCCAGCGCGGTGACGGCCAGCTGGGCCGAGGCCATCACCCGCATGCCGATCTCGTGGCCCACCGAGGTCGACCGCAGGAACGACGTGCCGAGGTCGCCGTGCACGGCGCCGGCGAGCCAGTCGACGTACTGGGTGACAAAGGGCCGGTCGAGGCCGATCTCATGGCGGACCCGCTCGATGTCGGCCCGGCTGACCTCGTTGCGGCTGTCGCGCCGGCGGGCCAGCTCCTCGGCCGGATCCCCGGGCGCGTTGGACACGAGGGTGAAGATCAGCAGCGACAGCCCGAGCAGGGTCGGTATGGCGATCAGCAGTCGCCGCAGGATGTACCGGCCCATGGGACCGGCGTTACTTCGTCTTGGACAGGCTGAACCAGGTCTGGTTGGTGTTGGACGGGTGCGGGTCGCCGAGTCTGACCTTGGAGCTCATGCCGAAGATGCGGAAGACGCCGGCGAGGGGCACGACGATGTAGGTGTCGTTGATCAGGATCTTCTGCATCTGGGCCGACATGTTCTGCACCTCCGCCCGGGTGGGGGCGGCCATCGAGGCCTCGGCCAAGGTGTCGAAGGCGGCGCCGGGGGCGAACTGCGCAGTGTTGGCGTTCTTCGAGTACATGCGCAGCACGGGCAGGAAGGCGGGGTTGCCGTCGTTCTGGTTGGGGCCTTCGAGGTCGAGGTCGAAGTCGCCCTTGCCGCTGCTGTAGAGCGTGTTGCGGGTCGGCGTGTCGGGCGTCGGCACGATCGAGACGTCGATGCCGACCGCCTTGAGCTGGGCCTGCACGAACTCCCCGCTGCCGGCGGGGGTGTCGGCCTGGCCCAGGAGCTTCATACTCAGGCGCTTGCCGTCCTTGGACCGGATGCCATCGGACCCGGCCTTCCAGCCGGCGTTGTCGAGGACAGTGGCCGCCTGCTTCGGGTCGAACGGAGTGGAGGTCACCAGCTTGGCCGCGTCCCCCAGCAGCTCGTCGGGAGCCATGAGCCGGCCCGGGGCGGCGTTGCCCTCGAAGACGACGTTGACGTAGTCCTTGGTGTTGATGGCCAGGGCGACGGCCTGGCGCACGGCCTGGTCAGCGCCGACCCGCCCGTCGGTCTTGTTGATGTAGATGAGGAAGGCCCGACCGGGCTTGGATTTGACGACCTTGAACGCCTTGTTGGCCTCGAGGGTTGACGTCGCGTTGGGCGGGAGGTCGACGACGAAGTCGACCTGGCCGGACTTCAGCGCCTCGACGCGGGTCTGGGGGTCGGGGAGGAAGCGGATGTTCAGCCGCTGAGCCTTGGGCTTCGTGCCCCAGTAGCTCTCGTTGCGGTCGAGCACGACGCTCTGGCCGGGCGTGTAGCTCGCGACCTTCCAGGGCCCGGTGCCCGCCGGCGGGTTGGAGTCGAAGTCCTTGCCCCGCGGGACGATGGAGCCCGACGGGTGGACCAGCTGCTCGGGCATGCGGAGGTTGGGCACCTTGGGCGTGTAGTCGACGGTGAAGTCGTCGACCTTCTTGACCGAATCCGGGCCAAGGGTGGCGACGACGCCGGCGTTGCTCTTGCCCACCTGCTGGCGCTCGCCCCAGCTGTAGATCACGGAGTCGGCGGTGAATGGGCTCCCGTCGTGGAACGTCACGCCTTTGCGGAGGTAGAAGCGGGTGGTGTTGGGGGGGATCGTCTCCCAGCGCTCGGCCAGGCCCGGCTTGAGGCTGAAGTCCGACGCCAGTGACACGAGTGGCTCGTAGACGTTGGTGTTGAACGGATAGTCGAAGGTGGTGGACGCCGGCCCGACGCCCTGTGCCGGCCAGCTGTCCTCAGGCGCGGCGATGTTGATGACCGCGGCGCTGTCGGCCTCGGCGGCGGCCGGCGCGCCGGTCTCCTTGGGGCTGTCGGAGCCGCCACAGGCCGCGGCCAGCAGGCTGACCAACAGGATGGCCAGCGTCGTCTTGCGTCGCATTTTTCGAACCCCCCTGGGGAACCCCTGGCTCCCCGAGCGGATTGTGGCATGGACGCCACCGCAACTGCACGCGCCGACGTATCCTCGGGCCGGCATGGCTCCCGTCCTGGGCATCTCCGACCTCCAAGTGACGTTTCCCACGCTGGACGGGCCTGTCGCCGCGGTTCGCGGGGTGAGCCTCACCGTGGAGCCGGGACGCGTCCTCGGGGTGGTCGGGGAGTCGGGGTCGGGCAAGACGGTGACCATGCTGGCCACGCTCGGGCTGCTGCCGGGGAGCGCCGAGGTCACGGGCTCGGTGAAGTACAAGGGTCGGGAGTTGCTGGGCCTGTCGCCGTCGGAGCTGCGGAAGGTCCGTGGGTCGGGGATCGCCATAATCTTCCAGGACCCGCGCACGTCCCTCAACCCGGTGCACACGATCGGCCACCAGATCGTCGAGGGCATCCGCATCCACCATCCCGAGGTCCATCGGAAAGAGGCGGCCAGGCGGGCCGTCGAGCTGCTGGCCCTGGTCGGCATCCCCCAGCCCGACAAGCGGGCCCGTGACTATCCCCACCAGTTCTCGGGCGGCATGTGCCAGCGGGCCATGATCGCCATGGCCGTGGCCAACGATCCCGACGTGCTGGTGGCCGACGAGCCCACCACCGCCCTCGACGTCACCATCCAGGCCCAGATCCTCGACCTGTTGCGCGACATCCGGGGCGAGAAGGGCGTGGCCATCGTCCTCATCAGCCACGACCTGGGCGTCGTCGCCGGCCTGGCCGACGAGGTGGCGGTGATGTACGCCGGTCGGGTGGTCGAGCGGGGCATGGTCGACGACGTCTACCAGCAGGCCCGCCACCCCTACACGCGAGGCCTGCTGGCGTCGGTCCCGCGCCTGACTGACGACAACCGGGGCCCGCTGGTGTCGATCGGCGGCGGGGCGCCGTCGCTGCTGCACCTGCCCGGCGGGTGTGTGTTCCACCCCCGCTGCGCCCACGAGCATCCCAATTGCCGCATCGACGACCCGGCGCTCCGGCGGGTCGGCTCGGTGGAGGCCGCCTGCCACTACGCGGAGGAGATGGGCCCCGTCGGGGCCGGCTCATGACGGACACTCAGCCCCAGGAGCATGCGGCGGTCGGCGTCGCCGACCCGATTCTCACCGTCCGCGACCTGGTCAAGGAGTTCCCGGTCCGGGGTGGCGGCAAGGTCCACGCGGTCTCGGGTGTCTCGTTCGACCTGGCCGAGGGCGAGACGCTCGGGCTGGTGGGCGAGTCCGGCTGCGGCAAGTCGACGACGGCCCGCTGCGTCCTGCGCCTGATCGAGCCCACCAGCGGCGAGGTGCGCTTCCGGGGTCGCGACGTGCTCGGGCTCGGCCGCAGGGACCTGCGCAAGCTCCGGGCCGACCTCCAGATCGTCTTCCAGGACCCCTACGCCTCGCTCAACCCCCGGATGCAGGTCTGGTCGATCATCGCCGAGCCGCTCATCGTGCACGGCATGGCGGCCAAGGCGGCGAAGACCCGGGCCGGCGAGCTGCTGGAGCTGGTCCGCCTCCGCCCTGAGCACGCCGGCCGCTACCCCCATGAGTTCTCCAGCGGGCAGCGCCAGCGCATCGGCGTGGCCCGGGCCCTGGCCCTGGAGCCCGACGTGCTCGTACTCGACGAGCCGGTCTCCGCCCTCGATGTGAGCATCCAGGCCGGCGTGCTCAACCTGCTCGAGGAGCTGCGGCACCGGCTCAACCTGTCCTACCTGTTCATCGCCCACGACCTGTCGGTCGTCCGCCACATCTCCGATCGGGTGGCGGTGATGTACCTGGGCAAGATCGTCGAGATCGGCACCCGCGACGACATCTACAACCACACGGCCATGCCGTACACCCAGGCGCTGCTGTCGGCGGTCCCGGTGCCCGACCCGGCGGTGGAGCGGATGCGGAAGCGGATCGTGCTGAAGGGCGACCTCCCCAGCCCGGCCGACCCACCCTCGGGCTGCCGGTTCCGCACCCGCTGCTGGAAGGCCCAGGACATCTGCGCCGAGGAGGAGCCGGCGCTGATCGACCGCGGCCAGGGCCACCCCGCGGCCTGCCATTTCGCCGAGGAGATCCAGGTCGTCCCGTGAGCGGGCCGAGCCCGATGCGGGACTTCGACCCGCGCCGGGTGGGGGCGCTGGAGTGCCGGGCGTGGGTCACGTACTACCGCCACGAGTGGGCCAAGCTGCTGCTGGCGTCGGTCGGCCTGGTGCGGGCCGGCTTCCGCCTCCGTTGGTTCAGGGTGCCGTACGGCGCCTGGCTGGTGCTGCGGGCCAACCAGCTGTGGGCACCTCCGGTCGACAACGACCCCGCCGGCGCCCGGCGGTGCATGGAGCGCTTCTACCGGCTCGTGGCTCGGGACTCCGGCGAGTCGCTCGACACATCCGAGGCGGCCCGGCGGGAGGTCAACTGGTGGCGGGCCCACCGGGCCGTGCAGCGGGGCCCCGGTGCCGATCGGGACCGGGAGCGGGTCGAGCTGGTCGAGGCCCTCACCGACCTGTATTCCTATGTCTACGGAGACGAGCGGGAGGCCGTGCGGCCGGCGGCTGCCCTGCGGGCCGGCGCCATGGACGTCTCCGACCAGTGGGTGGCCGAGGGGTGCGATCTCGATAGCCCGCTCGTGGCCCAGGAGCGTGAGCTGCTGGTGCGCTCCTACGCCGCCCTGTTGTCGGTGGTGCACCGCCAATCTTCGTAATCTGAGAGGGTGCCCACCCGCCTGGTGATCCTCGGTGGCGGCCCCGCCGGCAACCAGGCAGCCACCAACGCCGCCCGCCTCGGCGCCGACGTGACCGTCGTCGAGCGGGACGTCGTCGGCGGCGCCGCCCACCTGTGGGACTGCATCCCCTCCAAGGCGATGATCGCCACCGGCGCGGCGTTGACCTTCGTCGAGCGGTCGGAGGGGATGGGCCTGCTCACCCTCGACGCCGATGTCGACGTCGACGGGCTCAAGCGCCGGATCACCGCCATCGAGGACCGGCTCCGCACCGCGATCGAGGACCTCCTGGCCGACCAGGGGGTGCGGGTCGTACGGGGCACCGGTCGGCTCACCGGACCGCACTCGGTGGTGGTGGACACTCCGGACGGCACGGAGCAGTTGGAGGCGGACGCCGTCCTCGTCGCCACGGGCAGCCGACCGCGCATCCCGGACTGGGCCTCTCCCGACGGCGACCGCATCCTGACCACGCGCCAGGCATACCCGCCGCCGGTGATGCCGGAGCACCTGGTGGTGATCGGGTCGGGTGTGACCGGTGTGGAGTTCGTCCACATGTTCGCCTCGTTCGGGGCCAAAGTGACCCTCGTCGTCAGCCGCCAGCAGGTGCTGCCCAAGAAGGACCCCGAGGTGGCGGCCGCCCTCGAGGAGGAGTTCCTGCGCCGGGGCGTGAAGCTGCTGATCGGCGCCCGAGCGGTGGGAATCGACCGTGAGGGCGACAAGGTCTCGGTGCGCTGCGACGACGGCCGGGTGGCCAGGGGCAGCCACGCCCTCCTGGCCATCGGCTCGGTGCCGAACTCGGACGGCCTCGGGCTGGACGCCGCCGGTGTGGAGGTCGACGAGTGGGGCTACGTGCCGGTCAACCAGCACTGCCAGTCGAACGTCGCCCACATCTACGCCGGCGGCGACGTGTCGGGGAAGCTGCCGCTGTCCTCGGTGGCCGCCATGCAGGGCCGGAAGATCGCCGAGCACGTCGTCGGCCTGCAGGCCCGCGAGCACCGTCACGTCGACTACGACAAGGCGCCCCAGGCTGTCTTCACCGAGCCCGAGATCGCCGAGGTCGGGGTGGCCGAGGCCGAGGCGTTCGCCACCGGTCGCAAGATCCGGGTGACCAAGGTGCCGTTCTCCTCCAACCCGAAGGCCCTCATCAACGACGACGCCCGGGGCTTCGTGAAGATCGTGTCCGATCCGGCCACCGGCACGGTGCTGGGCGGGTCGATCGTCGGCCGCCACGCCGCCGAGCTGATCTCCGTCCTCGCCCTGGCCGTCAACTGCAACCTGCGGGTCGTCGACGTGGTCGACAGCCTCCTGGTGCACCCCTCGCTCGGGGAATCGCTGACGGAGGCGGCCGAGTAGCGGCGTCCGTCCTTGTACCCTCAGGAAGCGTCGGAGCCGAACCAGGCCGCCTGAGGAGGGGGACGATGAAAGGGATCCGTGGTGTCCGAACGCGCTGCGGCCGGGCCGGAGGGCTGATCGCCGCCGCCGTCGCCGCCCTGTCGATGGCCGCCCCCGCCGGGGCCATCACCAACGGCTCACCCGACAACGGGGCCCACCCCAACGTCGGCACGGTGATCTGGCGCGGCGCCGACGGTGCCCTGTTCAGGTCGTGCTCCGGGACGCTGGTGTCGCCGACGGTCTTCCTGACCGCGGCCCACTGCCTCGCCCTCGACGACGACTTCCCTGGCGAGGTGCCGGTCGGCGTCAGCTTCGACGGGCAGGTGCCGCCGGTGCCCCTGGGCTACCTCCCGGGCACTGCGGTGCCGCACCCTGGTTTCGTCTGGGGCAACGGCCAGGGCGCCGGCGCCACCGGCCCGCACAACAACGATCCCCTTGACATCGGCGTGGTCGTCCTCGACGCTCCCGTACCCGGCGTGACCCCGGCCCGCTTGCCGACCCTGAACCTGCTCGACCAGCTGAACGCCGGCGGCGGCCTGAAGGGAGCGCAGTTCGTCGTCGTCGGCTATGGGGCCACCGAGGCCGCGAAGCCCGGCGCTGCGCACTGCTGCGGTCCACGCGGCGAACGCCGGGTCGGGTCCGAGACGTTCCGGGCGCTGACGAACGCCATCCTCCGCCTCAACCAGAACGCGGCGACCGGCAACGGCGGGACCTGCTATGGCGACTCGGGAGGCCCTCACTTCATCGGCACCACGAACGTGATCGCGTCGATCACCTACACCGGCGACATACCGTGCGTGTCGAACGACTCCTCATACCGCGTGGACACTGCCGTGGCGCGGGACTTCCTCGTCGGCTACGTCACCCTACCCTGATCCGTCGCGGCTCGCGCCGGTTGTGCATTCCTGTGCGCCAGAGGTACAAGAATGCACAAACCCCGGTTACTCGATGACGAAGAGCATGTCGCCGGCGCCGACGTTGTCGCCGGCCGACACGTGGACCTCGGTCACCGTGCCGGCCCGCTCGGCGGCCACCTCGTTCTCCATCTTCATGGCCTCCAGCACGCACAGCGCCCCACCCACCGCGACGGTGTCGCCCACTGCCACCAGCACCTCGATGATCGTGCCCTGCATCGGCGCCTTGACCCGGCCGGCGCCGGCCGGTCCCGAGGTGGCGGCCGCCGCCGAGCCGCCCCGGGCCCGGGTGGGCGGGCTGGCGGGGGCGGCGCCGGCGCCGGCCGCGCCCGTGCGGGCCGCTCCAGGGCCCTCCGGCAGCCAAACCCGCACGTCGTAGCGCCGGCCGTCCACCTCCACGGCGACGTTGCGGGCCACCTCGCCGGCGCTCGTCGCCGTCGCCCCGGCGCGGGCGGATCGCAGGTCGGAGAAGTCGAGGGTCTCCTCGACCCAGCGGGTCGAGTGGCGGTTCTCGATGAAGTCGGGGTGCTCGAGGATGCGGATGTGGGCGTCGATGTTGGTGGCCACGCCCTCGATCGCCATCTCCCGCAGGACGCGCAGCATCCGCCGGCGGGCCTCCTCGCGTCCCGTGCCCCATGTGAGCACCTTGGCGATGAGGTTGTCGTAGTGCTGGGTGACGGCGTCGCCCTCGCCGTAGCCGGCGTCGATCCGTACGCCGAAGCCGCCGGGGCGGGAGAAGCGGGTCAGGGTACCGGGGGAGGGCATGAACCGGCCGCCGGCCACGTCCTCGGCGTTGACCCGGCACTCGATGGCGTGCCCGCGGGGCGCCAGGCTGTCCTGGGTGAAGGACAGCTCGGCGCCCGAGGCCACCCGGAGCTGCTCGGCCACCAGGTCGATCCCGCACGTCAGCTCGGTCAGCGGGTGCTCGACCTGGAGGCGGGTGTTCATCTCGAGGAAGTAGAACTCGCCGTCCTGGGTGAGGAATTCGACCGTGCCCGCGTTGGTGTAGCCGCAGGCCCGGGTGACGGCGACCGCGGCGTCGCCCATCGCCGTGCGCATCGCCGGCGTGAGGCCGGGCGCCGGCGTCTCCTCGATCAGCTTCTGGTGCCGGCGCTGGCTGGAGCAGTCCCGCTCGCCCATCCAGACGGCATGGCCGTGCGAGTCGGCGAAGACCTGCATCTCGACGTGGCGGGGCCAGTCCAGGTAGCGCTCGACGTAGACCTCGGGACTGCCGAAGTACGCCTGGCCCTCCCGCCGGGCCGAGTCCAGGGCGGCGGCCGACTCGTCGGGCCCGTTCACCACCTTCATGCCCCGGCCCCCGCCGCCGTAGGACGCCTTGATGGCCACCGGCCAGCCGTGCGCCGCGCCGAACGCATCGATCTCGGCTGCGGAGGTGACCGGCCCGTCGGTGCCGGGGACGACCGGCACGCCGGCGGCGATGGCCGCGGCACGGGACGAGACCTTGTCGCCCATGACTTCCATGGCCTCCGGTGGGGGGCCGACGAAGGCCGCGCCGCGGGTGGCCAGCGCCCGGGCGAAGGCGGGGTTCTCCGAGAAGAACCCGTAGCCCGGGTGGACGGCGTCGGCGCCGCTGGCGGTGACCGCGTCGAGGATGGCCGCGGTGTTCAGGTAGCTCTCCGCCGCGGTCTGGCCGCCCAGCCCGTAGGCCTCGTCGGCCAGGCGGACGTGGAGCGACCGGCGGTCGACCTCGGAGTACACCGCCACGGTGGCGATACCCAGCTCCCGGCAGGCCCGGATCACCCGGACGGCGATCTCGCCCCGGTTGGCGATCAGAACCTTGGCGAACATCAGTCCGCCATAATGGCCCACCAGGGATGGGTCGACTGAGCCGCTTCGCCGACGTGCGCTGGTTCGCCGAGGTCGACTCGACCAACCGGCTGGCCGCCGATCTGGCCCGCGCCGGGGCACCCGACGGCGTTGTCGTCGGCGCCGACCACCAGCTCGCCGGCCGGGGCCGGCGCGGGCGGGGATGGGAGTCCCGGCCCGGCGGGTCGCTCCTCGTGTCGGTGGTCCTGCGCCCGGTCCCGCCCCTGGTGACCCTCGCCGCCGGCGTGGCCGCCGCCGCGGCCTGCGAGGCGGTGGGAGTCGACGTCCGCCTCAAGTGGCCGAACGATGTGATGGCGGCGGACGGGAAGCTCGGCGGCATCCTCTCCGAGCTCGTTGGGGACGCCGCCGTGGTGGGCCTGGGCCTGAACCTGTCCTGGGCCCCGCCGGGGGCGGCCTGCCTCGGCCCCGGCGCCGGCCGGGACACTGTGCTGGACGCCTGGCTGGCCGCCCTCGACGCCCCTGGTGACGTCCTCGCCCGGTACCGCCGGCTGTGCTCGACGCTGGGCCGGCGGGTGCGCGTGGAGGTGCCCGGAGCCTCGTTCGAAGGGGTGGCCACCGATGTCGACGATGCCGGCCGGCTGGTGGTCGACGGGCGGCCGATCGCCGCCGGCGACGTCGTCCATCTTCACCCTGCGCGATAGCTGTCCCGGGCAGATAGGGCTCGAAAGCGGCTATTGCGTCATCGAGCGGGTCGTCCTCTAGGCGCTTGGCGCCTTCGATCGACAAGATGTTGTCTATGCCGCGGCGGCTCGGGTGGTGATGCCGAGGTGCTCCAAGAGACCGACCATGTTCCGGCGGAGGGTTTCGTAGTCACCG
>JAHFUP010000023.1 GCA_023265025.1 Acidimicrobiia bacterium
ACCCGCCAGCCCCGCCACCCCCGCCCCCGCCGGCAACATCCCGACCCGACCCGGGCATCACCGAGAAGAGAGGCGCGCCGCTACCGTCGCGGCCGCCCAAGTAGGTCGCGACGTCGCTAGAAGCGGTCGAAACCCGTTCCCTCCGCGACACGGGAGAGGTTTTCCTTGATGGCGCGGGCCCGTGAGGCGCCCACGCCGTCGACGTCGTCGAGGTCCTTGACATCCGCGTCGAGGATCTTGTCGAGGGTGCCGAAGCGGGCGACGATGGCCTCGATCACCGCCTCGGGGAGCCGGGGGATGCGGTGGAGAAGGCGGTAGCCCTTGGGCTGCAGGGCGAAGTCGAGCTCGGCGCCGCCGGAGGGCAGATGCAGGACCGCGGTGACGGAACGGAGGTCGAGTATCTCCTCGGTGCTCAGCTCCGAAAGCGCTTCCATGGCCTCACCCGGGTTCCACGTCTCGCCCTTCTCGGAGTAGTCCTGGATCACCAGCCGGCGGTCGTCCTCGACGCCGCCCATCAGCTCTTCGAGCTGGAGGCGGATGAGCCGGCCGTCGGCGCCGAGCTCGATGATGTAACCGTGTATCTCCTCGGCGATGCGGCGCACCATCTCGGTGCGCTGGAGGACCGTGACCACGTCGCGCACGGTGACGAGGTTCTCGACCTCCAGGGCGGTCAGGGTGCCGGCGACCGCGTCGAGGCGGTTCTTGTAGCGCTCCAGCGTCTGCAGGGCCTGGTTGGCCCGGTTCAGCAGACGGGCGGTGAGCTCGAGCGGATGCTTGATGGACCCGTGGTAGACGGCGATGATCGACAGGTCCTCCGACACCGAGATCACCGGGACGTCGATCGAGCGGGCCACCCGCTCGGCGGTGCGGTGGCGGGTGCCGGTCTCCGACGTGGGGACGTTGGGGTTGGGCACCAGGTGGACGTTGGCCCGGGCGATGCGGCTGGCGTCGGCAGCCAGGATGATGGCGCCGTCCATCTTGGCCAGCTCCGACAGGCGCTGGGGACTGAACTCGGCGTCGAGCAAAAAGCCGCCCGAGCAGATGGCCAGCACCTCGGGGCCGTCGCCGACGACGATGAGCCCGCCCATGTTGGCCTGCAGGATCCGGTCGAGGCCCTCACGGAGCGGCTGCCCCGGGGCCACCATCGTCAGCGCATCGGTGATCGCATAGTCACGCCGGGATGGCACGCGGAAATCCTACCGGTTTGGTGCCCAGGTGGAGGCCGGCCAGGGCCAGCGCCTCCACGAGCGTGGACGCCCGTAACACCTCAAATCCCGCGGGTGGCGCCGGCGCCGACGCCGGCACCACCGCCCGCCGGAAGCCGAGCCGCGCCGCCTCGGCCAGCCGGCGGCCGGTCTGGCCGACCTGGCGCAGCTCGCCGCACAGACCGATCTCGCCGCACGCCACCATGTCCGCCGGCAGCGCGGTCTGGGTGACCGAGGACACCAGGGCGAGGGCGATGGCCAGGTCGGCGCCGGGCTCGACCACCTTCACGCCGCCGACGGCCAGCGCGTAGATGTCGGCGCCAGTGAGGACCACCTTGAGCCGCGTCTCGAGTACCGCGGTGACCATGGCCAGGCGGCCGGGGTCGAGGCCCTGGACCGAGCGGCGGGGCATGTTCAGCGGCGACTTGGCCACCAGCGCCTGCATTTCGACGACCAGCGGCCGGTGGCCTTCAAGGGTCGGGACGACCACCGAGCCGGGGGCGAAGGCCTGGCGGTCGGCGAGGAAGAGGCGGCCGGGGTCGGGCACGCCGACCAACCCGTCGTCGGTCATCTCGAACAGGCCCAGTTCGCTCGTCGGGCCGAAGCGGTGCTTCACCGCCCGCAGGAGCCGGAGGGCGTGGTGGCGCTCGCCCTCGAAGGACAGGACGGTGTCGACCACATGCTCCAGCACCCGGGGGCCGGCGAGGGCACCCTCCTTGGTGACGTGGCCGACCAGGACCGTGGCCCGGTTGGCATCCTTGGCCGCCCGGACCAGGCGGTGGGCGCACTCCCGGACCTGGCCCACCGAGCCGGGCGCCGAGGCGAGGTCGGGGTCGAACACGGTCTGGATGGAGTCGACGACCAGGACGTCGGGGCGCAGCTCGCCGGCGTGGGCCAGGATGGCCGACAGGTCGGTCTCGGCCACCAGCCATAGGTTCGGCTCGAGGGCGCCCAGACGGGCGCCCCGCATGCGGACCTGCTGCGCCGACTCCTCGGCGCAGGCCAGCAGGCAGGTCGTACCCCGTCGTGCCATGGCCGCGAGAGCCTGGAGGAGCAGCGTCGACTTGCCGATGCCCGGCTCGCCGCCGACCAGTGTCACCGACCCGGCGACCAGGCCGCCCCCCAGCACCCGGTCGAGCTCGCCGAGACCCACCGGCCGGGGCTCCCAGCCCTCGCTCTCGACGTCGCCGATGGGCAGGGCCCGGCTCGGCGTCGATACGGTGCGGCCCGCGGGCGCCGGCGCCGTGCGTTCCTCGACGATGGTGTTCCAGGCGCCACAGCCGGCGCAGCGCCCCGTCCACTGCGGGCCCTCGGATCCGCACTCGGCGCAGCGGTATGTCGATCGTGCCTTGGCCATCGGACGGACCCTACCGATGCCCTGGGACAGTGTGGTGGACCGCGCTCAGTGTGCATTCCGCGTCGTGAAATCAGCGATTTCGGGCCACATCACGACGCGGAATGCACACGGCGCCGGCACGAGAGTCGCGTTCGGTAGGAATCCCATTTCCCGGTCCTACCGGCGGGACAACCTCCGCCTCCCGCGGCGGACGACGACCACCATCCCGACGATCACGACGGCCAGGGCGGAGCCGGCCGCCATCGGGAGACGGGGGTCGACCTTGAACGCCGAGCTGGAGGCCTCGAAGTGCACCGTCTGGCCCAGCTCGGGCGCCCACAGGGCTCGGCCGCCGACCCGTTCGGTGGCGTTCGTCTCCAGCTTGCCGGGGAGGCCCACGGTGACCTGGGCGCCGACAGACCGGGACAGGGCGTCGCCGAAGCGGGCCTGCAAGCCGGGGATGTCCAGGCCGAGGCCGACGTCACCCAGCGCGGCCGTCAGGGCCGGGTCGGCCAGCCCGGGCAGGCCGCCGGACAGGTCGAGCGTGCCGGTGACCGTCGTCTTGGCGCGGGTGAGCGACTTGGTCCTGACGACCCGAAAGTCCCGGAACGGCCCGTCCGGACCATTCAGCTCGGCCAGGAGGGCGGGGACCTCCTCGGGATCGGCGAAAGGCTTGGACGCCCGCACCCACGTGAGCCCGTCCTCCTCCTTGCGGGGGGCGTCGACCTGCCACCCGGCCTGGCGCACGTCGTCGAGGCGCAGGGCGGTGACCAGATCGCCGACCTCACCGACGGCGTCGGCGTCGAGGCCCAGGCCGGCCGAGACCCGGCCGGAGCCGTTCCGGGCCACGTCGACACCGGCCGCTAGCCGGACCTCACACGCCGTACCCGCCCAGGCCAGCAGGGCGACGAGCGGGACGAGTAGGCGCCGGTGCACTCCCCTGGACGGTAGTGGGCCGGCCGGCGCCCTCAGGACCGGCCCGAGTGCGACTATTGGAGGCGGTGACGTCGCACATCGTGGTCGTGGAGGACGACGCCGGCATCGGCGCCTCGCTCACCCGCACGCTGGAGGGACAGGGCTTCGAAGTGTCCTGGCAGACGACGGGCGCCGGCGCCCTGGCCGCCGTCCGCCCGGCGACGGCGCTGGTCATCCTGGACCTCGGCCTCCCCGACCAGGACGGTCTGGAGGTGTGCCGCCGCCTGCGGGCCCGCTCGTCCAGCCCCCAGGTCCTGATCCTCACCGCCCGCGGCGAGGAGGCCGACGTCGTCCTCGGCCTCGACGCCGGCGCCGACGACTACCTCATCAAGCCGTTCCGGCTGGCCGAGCTCCTGGCCAGGGTGCGGGCCTGCACCCGGCGGGTCGACGGCGAGCGCGACCACCTCGTCGCCGGCGACCTGGCCATCGACGTTGCCGCCCACACGGTGGCCGTGGCCGGCGAGAGCGTCGACCTGCGGCCCAAGGAGTTCGACCTGCTGGTGGCCCTGGCCCGCAGCGCCGGCCATGTCGTCGCCCGCGAGCGGCTCCTCGGCGAGGTGTGGGACGAGCACTGGTACGGGTCGACCAAGACGCTCGACATCCACATCTGGGCCCTGCGCCGCAAGCTCGACCCGCCCGGGGGGGCGAGCCGGATCAGCACGGTCAGGGGCGTCGGGTACCGGGTGGACCTTCCGTGAGAGGGCTCCCGTGAGGCGCCGGCTACTGACCTCGATGGTGCTCGTGACGCTGCTGGCCGTCGTGCTGTTCGGCGTCCCCCTCGGCCTGGCCGCCGCCCGCCTCTTCCGTGGGCGGGAGGTCAGCCGGCTGGAGCGGGAGGCGACCCGGGCGGCCGGCGCCGTGCCCGAATCCGGGCTTGGCGGCGGCGACCCGATCGCGCTGCCGACGCCGGCGCGCCGGGTCCAGCTTGCCCTGTACGACGCCGGCGGGCGGCGGGTCGCAGGTGTGGGCCCTCAGGCGGCTGGGACCGAGGTGCAGGGCGCACTGGCCGGCCGGGCGAGCGACGACCATGACGGCGGCTGGCTGGCCGTGGCCGTCCCCGTCAACGACGAGACGGAGATCGTCGGGGCGGCGCGGGCCGCCATCCCGTGGGACGCCGTGGCCGAGGACACCCACACCAGCTGGCTGGTGATGGCGGGGTTCGGGGCCGCGGCCGCCGCGCTCGCCGCCGCGGTGGGCTGGTCGCAGGCATCGCGCCTGGTGGCGCCGGTGGAGGCGGTCGCCGAGCTGGCGGTGCGCCTGGGTGACGGCGACTTCGCCGGCCGCCTGGCCCCCTCCGGCGTCCCCGAGCTCGATCGGGCGTCGGTCGCCCTGAACCGCACCGCCGGTCGCCTCGGGGACCTGGTGGACCGCGAACGCGCCTTCACCACCGACGTCTCCCACCAGCTGAACACCCCGCTGACCAGCCTCCGGCTCGGCCTGGAGAGCGCTCTGCTGACGCCCGACGACGACCACGAGGCCGCCCTTGCGCAGGCCATCGTGGAGGTGGAGCGGCTGGAGACGACGGTCGCCACCCTGCTGGCGGTCGCCCGCGACGGCCAGGTCATGCGGGATGCCCCCTGCGCGGTGGAGCCGGTGTGCGTCGAGGTGGCGGACCGGTTCCGTGCTGCGCTGGCCGGGGCCGGCCGGCCCCTGCGCACCGATCTCGAGGCCGCGCTGCCGCCCGCCCGCTGCCCACCGGACGTCCTCCGGGAGATCCTGGCCGTGCTCGTCGACAACGCTCGCCAGCACGGGACCGGTGCCGTGACCGTCGCCGCCCGACGGGCCGGCGCCGGCGTGGTGGTTGACGTGGCCGACGAGGGCCCCGGCATCCCGGGCGAGGCCGGGGCCCTCTTCCGCCGGCGTTCTCCCGACGCCGCCGGCCACGGGATCGGCCTGGCCCTGGCCCGCTCGCTGGCCGAGGCCCACGGCGCCCGGCTGGAGTTGACCCGGGCCGCGCCCCATCCGGTCTTCAGCGTCGCCCTGGCCGGCGTGCGGCGCAGCACGGCCCAGATTTAGCCGTCCGCGAACCGGGCGCCAACCGGGCGCGTACCGGCGACTACGTACGGTTCGAGGTCGATGCTCAGCACCAGGTGGTCGGCCTCGCTGCGGACAGCGGCCAGCAAGGTCCCCGAGGTCACGATCTACTTCTGGGTCATCAAGGTGCTGGCCACGACCGTCGGCGAGACGGCGGCCGACTCCTTGTCGTCGAACCTGCACCTCAGCCTCACCGCCACCACGCTGCTCATGAGCGTGCTGCTGGCCGCCGGGCTGGCCTTCCAGTTCCGGGCCCCCCGGTACGTGCCCGGCATCTACTGGTTGGCCGTCGTCCTGATCAGCATCGTCGGCACCCTCATCACCGACAACCTCACCGACAACTTCGGTGTCAGCCTGAAGCTGTCGACCGTGCTGTTCGCCATCGCCCTGGCCGTAGCGTTCGCCGTCTGGTACGCCAACGAACGCACGCTGTCGATCCACAGCATCGACACGCCCCGACGGGAAGGCTTCTACTGGCTGGCCATTCTGTTCACCTTCGCCCTGGGCACGGCGGCCGGCGACCTGCTGGCCGAGACGCTCGACGTGGGCTACTGGCGGTCCGCCGTCCTGTTCGCGGCCGCCATCGCCCTCGTCGCCGCCCTGTGGCGCTACGCCCGGCTCAACCCGATCCTGGCCTTCTGGATCGCGTACATTCTCACCCGGCCGCTCGGGGCGTCGCTCGGCGACTTCCTGTCCCAGCACCGCGGTGACGGCGGGCTCGGCCTGGGCACTGCGGTGACGAGCGCCCTCTTCCTGGCCACGATCGCCGCCGTCGTCGTGCACCTGACCCGGACCGGCAAGGACCAGGCGCCCGTTGCGCCCGCAGGGACCACGGCCTGAGGATCTCGGGCCGAGCGCTGGCCCGGCTCGTGGGGGTGGAGGTGGCCGTCGTGGTGGCACTGGCGGCGCTCGTCTGGCACTCCACCCACCCGGACGGGGTCGATGTCCGGGTGGCGAGCGCGCTGTATGCCCGGCCCGAGTCGACGGTGCGGTCCGCCTTCGCCGCCGTCACCGTCCTCGGGGAGCCGGCGGTGGCTGTCACCCTCGCCGTCGCCGTTGCGGTGTGGGTGTGGTCCCGGACGCGCAACGTGGTCGCCGCCGCCTTCTGCCCGGTGGCGGTCGCCGCCGCCGCGGTCTGTGAGTCCTTCACCAAGACGCTGGTGGCGCGGGCCCGGCCCGCTACCGCGGTGCTGGCCCACGCCACCGGGCGGTCGTTCCCCTCGGGCCACGCCACTGCGGCAACCGCCCTCGGACTGGCCACAGGGTTGTTGGCTGCCGTGCTGGTCGCGGAGCGGTGGCGCCGGGCGGCCGGCGTCGGCCTGGGCGCCTACGTCGGCGTCGTCTGCCTGTCGCGGCTCGTGCTGGGTGTCCACTACCTCACCGACGTCGTTGCCGGCGTGGCGATGGCGGGGGCCGTCGTCCTCGCCCTTACCGGCTTCTTGCCCGGTTCTTTCCAGGTTGGCGTCAGGTTCCGCACAGGTTCGGAGCCGAGGCTGGGCTCCACTCCGAGAAAGGCAGGTCCATGACCTCGAAAGCCAGACGAAAGGCGGTGGCCGCAGTGGCGGTCGCCGGGTCAGTCCTCGCCGGCGCCGCCGCCGGCGCCGCGCTCTTCGGCCCCGGTCTGGCCGGCGCCCAGACGACCACGACCACGCCCGACGGCCAGAAGGCGTTCCACTCCAACGAGGACCCGACCCACGAGGCCAACGAGACGCCCGAGCAGGAAGCGGCGGAGGACAACGGGACGTTCCGGGGCCACCGGGGCCACGGTCCCAACGAGGACCCCGCCCACGAGGCTAACGCGACCCCCGAGCAGGAAGCGGCTGAGCACGCCGGCCGGGGGCCGGCCGCCGGCTCCTCGATCACGCCGCGGCCGTCGGCCCAGAACTCCTCGGTCCGGAGGTCCTGAGGACCTACCAGGCGGAGACCTCGCGCAGGTCACTCAACGGCCCCGTGCCGCGTACATAGCGCACGGTGGTCGTCCGGGTTGGCACGACGGCGGTAAACCCCGGCAGAGCGCCCCACGGCGGTCCACGTGCGGCCGTCGATCGACCCGTCGATCTGGCAGGAGCACCCCCGCACCACCACGAGGCCGACGGCTCGGGACTGGCTCAGGTCGACGGTGGCCGTCTGCGGCGCCGGCGCCGTGGCCGGGACCGACGAGGCGGGGTCCGCCGTCGTGGTCGTCTGCGGCAGGGGGACGGTTGTGGCGCAGTCGCCGTCGGTCAGCACACAGGGGGTGGCCGCCGGCGCCACGGCACCGAGCGCGCACGGGTGGCCCCGGGAGGGCGGGGCACCGGCGGTGCCGCGGTAGGCGACCCGGGCCGAGCGGCGGACGATGCCCACGGTGGTGCCCTCTGCGGTGTCCTTGTCGCCGGCGGACACGGCCAGGGTGCCGGCGGTGTCCTCCAGGATGCGCGGGTCGAAGGTCACCTCCGCCTTCTTGGCGTCGGCGAACGACCACACCGGACGCGACGCACCGTCCTCGAACAGCACCTGGTAGCTACTGCTGCCCGGCCGCGCCTCCCAGCCGACACTCCCGGGCGCGACCGTCACCTTGGGCCGCCAGAGCTGCAGGTCGTGGAGCGCAAGCCGCTCGGTCTGGACCTTGAACGTCGCGGTCACGGCGGCGCCGGCCACCTCGCCGGCACCGGCCGGCAGCTCGGCGGTGAGGGCCAGGCTGGTCGCCGTGCCCAGGAAGCCCTGGGTGTCCTTGCCCTTGAGCGCGAACGCGTAGGTGCCGTCGGCCGCCGTCGTGGTCCGCCGCACCGATCGGCCCCGGCATATGGCCGGCGGCGGGTCGGCCAGGCAGGCGGTGAAGAGCGTCAGGGGCACGAGGAGGGCGCTGCCCAGCACTTCGCCGGCGCCGGGCCGGGCTTCGAGGCCCACCGCGGCGCCGGCGGCCGGGCTGCCATCGGCCCGCACGATCCGCCCCGACACCTCGACGGTCGCCGACCGGTCGACCTGGCTCGACTCGCAGCCGGCCAGACTCCCGGCCAGGACCAGGACGGCGAGCAACCGGCCCATCACCAATGGGACCACGCTGAACCGGCTGCAGTTACGTGCTTGAGGGACGTCACTGCGGCCGGTTGCCGGTACGGCACTACACCGGCGGCGCGGGGTCGTATTGCAGGAACCGCCGCACCCGCACGGCCCGCTCCTCGCCGGCCAGCCGGGCGACCAGGTGCAGGGCCATGTCGATGCCCGCGGAGATGCCGGCGGCGGTGACGATGTCGCCGTCGTCGACGTAGCGCTCGTCGCGCCGGACGTCGATGGTGGGGTCGATCTCGGCCAGCCGATCGATTGCGCCCCAGTGGGTGGTGGCCGGGCGGTCGTGCAGCAGGCCGGCGGCGGCCAGGACGAGGGCGCCCGTACACACGCTGGTCATCAGCTCGATCTGGGTCGCCTGTTTGCGGACCCATTCGAGATGCTCTGCGTTCTCCACGAGCTCCCGCGCCCCCCGTCCGCCCGGGTAGACCAGCAGGTCGATCTGGCCGGCGGCGTCGAAGGACGTATCGGGAGTCACGACGAGCCCATGGGCGCAGCGGATCGGCTCAGGCCCGTTCAGGCCGACGGTGATCGTCCGCCAACCGTCGTCGGGGGACATGCTCGTCCAACCGGCCAGCACCTCGTAGGGGCCGATGGCGTCGAGCTCCTCGACCTTGTCGAACAGCAGGATGGCAATGGTCTTGGTCATGGCTAGAAGGCCTCGGGGTGGAGCGCCTTGGCCAGCGTGACGACGGCATCCACGGCGACCAGGCTCGGCTGCTGGGCGTGACCGCTGAGGGTGCTCCACTTCTTGTTCACGGCCGCCGGCATGGTCGGGAACAGGCCGGCGGCGACGTTGAAGGCGTCCTGGGGCGCGACCGCCCCCTGGGAGATGCCGGTGAGGTTGGTGACCACCCAGAAGTCGACGGGCGAGGCGGCGAAGGACTCGTTGCTGATGTTGGTGATCGCGTACCCGGGCGGCGTGTTCTTGCCGGTCCAGACGTTGTTCCCGCCGGCGAAGCGGACGATCTCGTCGGGGATCCCGCCGGCGAAGACGCTGAGCTTGCCGTTGAACACGTAGAAGGAGGCCACCGTCGGCTTGGGCAGGTTGCCGACCCGCCGCTGCACGTCGGCCAACTGGGCCTTCATGTCGTCCACCAGCTTCTGGGCCTTGTCCTTGACCCCGAAGACCTCGCCGACCAGGAGCACGTCGTTGAACTGGTCTTCCATCTTGAGGATGGCCGGGGCGTTGGGGCACCCGTAGCTGAGCACGACGGGCGTCGCCCCGATGGACATCAGGTCGGCGGTGCTGATGGTGGTCTCGGTGTCGATGGACTTGGGGAACGAGGGGATGACGAGATCGGGCTGGGCCGAGAGCAGGACCTCCTTCGACGGGGAGTGCATGTTCGACCTCGGCCCGCCGAGGCTCTTGACCTTGGCGTCTTGGTCCTTGTACTGCGGGAGGGCGTCGACCAGGTTCGGGTCCATGAACTGGGCCACGATGCGGTCACCGACCCCCAGGGCGAAGAGCATCTCCGCCACCGCGGTGTTGTCGACCACCACCCGCTTCGGCGCGGCCGGGATGGTGACCGGCTTCCCGCACGCGGTCACGGTGAGGGGGTAGGTGACGGCGGGGGTCGTCACCAGGGCCGACTGCGCCGGCGCCGCCGTCGTGGTGGGCGAGTCGTCGCTGCCGCACGCGACGCCGGCCATGGTCAGGACCACGGCCGCGGCGGCGAGGCGGCGAGTAAGGGGCAGTTGTCGTCTCATGCTGAGACCTCCTTGGTGGCGCCACGGGGCTCGTGGGCGCGTCGGTTGGTTGGAAGTGGGCTGAAGGTGAGCAGGGGGCGCCCGGTGAGGGGATGGACCCCGCAGTGGGCGTTGACGCCGAAGACCTCGGCCAGGCGGGCCGGGGTGAGGACCTCGTCGACCGTGCCGGCGGCGACCACCCGGCCCCGGTCGATCAGGCAGACCGCATCGCAGTAGGACGCGGCCAGGTTCAGGTCGTGCAGGGCGGCGACGACGGTCACGCCCAGCCCCCGCACCAGCTCCATGAGGCCGAGCTGGGCGTGGATGTCGAGGTGGTTGGTGGCCTCGTCGAGGATGAGCACCCGGCTGCGCTGGGCCAGGGCCCGGGCCACCAGGGTCCGCTGCTTCTCCCCGCCGCTGAGGGTGGCGAAGAGGCGGTCGGCGAACTCGGTCATCTCCACCCGATCGAGGGCGTCGGCGACGATGAGGGCGTCCTCCTTGGAATCCCGCTCGAGCAGCCGCTTGTGCGGCGTGCGCCCCATGGTCACGACCTCGGTGACGGTGAGGTCGAACTCTGCCGGGACCTCCTGGGCCACGACCGCGGAGCGCTGCGCCGACTCCTTGGCCGACAGCCGCCACACGTCGTCGTCGTCCAGATGCACGGCGCCGGCCACCGGCTTCAAGGCCCGGTAGATGGTCCGCAGCATGGTCGACTTCCCGCTGCCGTTCGGGCCGACCAGGCCGACCATCCGGCCCGACTCGGCGACCAGGTCGACGCCGTCGACGATGGTCACGCTGTCGATGCGGACCTCGACGCCTTCGAGGCGGACGCGCATCAGATCGCCGGCCCCTGGCGATCACGCCGGCGCATGAGCCACAGGAAGAACGGCGCGCCCAGCAGGGCGGTGAAGATGCCGATCGGGAGCTCCGCCGGCTTCTCGAACGTGCGGGCCGCCAGGTCGACCCACACCAGGTAGGACGCGCCCATCAGGGCGGCGACCGGGAGGACCCGGCGGTGGTCGGCGCCGACCAGGAGCCGGGCGACGTGGGGGATGAGGATGCCGACGAAGCCGATGGAGCCGGCGATGGAGACCATCGTCCCGCTCAGGAGGGCACAGACCACGAGCAGCTCGACCCGGAACCGGTTGAGGTTGACGCCGAGGGCGGCGGCGGACTCGTCGCCCATGAGGAGGGCGTTGAGGCCCCGGCGTTGGAGCATCAGCCAGACCGTGGTGGCCAGCACCACGACGGCGGGCAGGCCGAGCTGGCTCCACTTGGCGCCCGAGAAGCTGCCGAGCAGCCAGAACACGACGCCGGCCAGGGCACGGGTGTCGGCGTGGATCTGCAGGTAGCTCGTGGCCGACGACAGCAGGTGGCCGATGGCGACGCCGGCCAGGATGAGCCGGGTGGGGTTGGACCGGCCGGCCCGCTGGCCGAGGAGGAACACCAGGACGAGGGCGACCATGGACCCCACGAAGGCGGCACCCGACACGCCCAGGCCGCCCACCGCGCCCGACCCGAGGACGAGGGCCATGACCGCGCCGAGGGCGGCGCCCTGGTTGACCCCGAGGATGTAGGAGTCGGCCAGCGGGTTGCGGACCAGGGCCTGCAGGGCGGTGCCGACCACGCTCAACCCGCAGCCCACGAGCAGGGCCATCACGACCCGGGGGGCCCGGAAGTTCCAGATGATCCGCTCCTGGACCAGGTTCTTGCCGATGGGGCGCCGAGTCAGATGGCGGAGGACGACGCCCCAGACGTCGACCAGGGGGATGTTCACGGCGCCGATGCTCAGCGCGACGAGGGCGCTGAGCACCGCGGTCGCGATCAGGAACACGACGAACACCGGGAAAAGGCGCGCCGGGAGCAGGTGCGGCCGCGCCGCGCCGGCCCGGCCCTTGCGACCGTCGACTTTGGCCGGGGGACGAAGCGCGGCGGGAGCCCGGAGGCTCATGTCGACAGGTGTTCGGGGAGCGGGGTGCAGCGGTGCACGGTCGCGTATGCTCCTGGGCCGGTGGCTACCGATCGGTCGGGGGCAGTCTCCCGCCCGTAGCGCGATGTCGCAATGACAGACAACCCTCGGATCCGGCCAGTCGGCCCGCGCAGGACCGGGCGCCCGGGCACGGCGCAGCTCCGGGCCGTGCCCCCGCCGGATCCCTCCCCGGCGGCGCCTCGCATCCTGTTCGTGCTCTGGGACGGCGTGCGGATGCTCGACATCGCCGGGCCGCTGGAAGTCTTCGGCGTGGCCGACCCGTCGTCGAGCCTCTATCGCATCCATACCGCATCGGTCGGCGGGCGGGGTGTGACGACCGTCCGCGGCCCGACCCTGGGGGTCGACTGCGTGCTGGAGGACGTCGACGCGGCCGACGTCGACACGGTGGTGGTCGGCGGAGGACTGGCCTACGTGGCCGCGGCCGAGAACGCCGTCCTCGTCGCCGAGGTCCGGCGCCTGGCCGAATCCGCCCGCCGGGTCACCTCGGTCTGCACGGGCGCCTTCGTGCTGGCCGCCGCCGGTCTCCTGGACGGCCGGCGGGCCACCACCCATTGGGCCCGCTGCGCTGAGCTGGCCGCCCGGTACCCCGACATCGACGTCGACGAGGACGCCATCTTCGTGCGCGAGGGCCGGGTGAGCACGTCGGCCGGCGTGACCGCCGGCATCGACCTGGCCCTGGCGCTCGTCGAGGAGGACCACGGGATCGAGCTCGCCCGCACGGTGGCGAAGGCGCTGGTCGTGTTCATGCAGCGCCCGGGCGGGCAGTCGCAGTTCAGCGTGCGGGCCCAGGTGACCAATGCCCGCCACGAGAACCTCCGCCGGGCCCTCGACACCATCGGGAAGGACCCTGCCGGCAACCACACGGCCGCTGCCCTGGCGGAGGCGGCATCGATGAGCGTCCGCCACTTCACCCGGCTCTTCACCGAGGAGGTCGGCGTCCCGCCGGCGCAGTACGTCGAGCAGGCCCGCGTCGAGGCGGCGAAGGCCCTGCTGGAGCTGGGCGACGACGGTCTCGACCTCGTCGCCCACCGCGCCGGCTTCCGGTCCCCCGAGACCATGCGCCGAGCGTTTCTGCGGGTCCTCGGTGTGCCGCCCGGGGTGTATCGCAGCCGCTTCGGGAAGCCGGCCGTGTACCGGGACCGTGAGCCTGCTTCACCGCCGCCGGCGCGAGCGGGCACCCGGCTCTGATCCAGGTCGCCAACCTCCTTGAGGGCGTCGGCGTCGAGACCCAGGCCGGCGGTGACCCGGCCGCTGCCGTCGCGCGGGCCATATCGGCCTCGGTGCGCAGGGATCCCGGCACGTGCGCCTTGTCGATCGAACGCTCGTACAATGCGATCGTGCCCCGAGCTGCAACCGCGAAGGTCCCATAGAGGCCAGACCAGCCTTCCCGCCGAACTTCGTCATCGGTGGGGGATCGAGCAAGGCGGAGAAGTCGGTTTCGTAGATCTGGGGGAAGCTGCGCTCATCGTGCCGGGCGGCGTGCAGTCCGCCCGTCGAGAGCTCCGCCGCGTTCTCCGGGACCGCTATGAGGCCGGCTCGGCGAGCCTCGACGAACCCGACCTGGCTGACCAGTAGTTGCCCCGCGGCACCGTCGTCATTCTCGATGATCGGCTCCTGATCGAGGGGCTTCTCGTCGGACTGGACGTGCGAGAGCTCTCCGAGCGGCACAATCGGCTCAATCCTTCTGAATCTCGAAGCGGCAGCAACCGGCGTCGTGCTCCGCGCCACAGTCCTGCTGTCGACCGAAGCCAGTCGGGCGTCGTGCCCGCCGTCCTCGACGCCGAACACGTCAAGTGGCGAACGATCGAGATCGACTGACGCCGCGACCGATCGACGGTGCGGCGTGCCCTTCTCTGGCGCGCCCGCTCGCTCGACCGGCGACGACTCGTTCACGGATGCGGTTCATGACCTGCCGGCCTGGGCGCAGCTCAGCGCGGTGGTGGCCCCGGGCTGGGGCTGCGGGCGACCGAGGAAAGGACGGCGTTGAAGGCGGGGGTGGACCCCTCGAGGCGCTGCAGTCGTACGGCCGGGTTCCACTACCAGACCGAGACCTCGCGCAGGTCGCCCAGGGATCCCGTGACCCGTACGTAGCGGGCCGGGGTGGCGCGGGGCGGGGTGACGGCCGTGTAGCCGGTGGAGGACCCGAGCGCGGTCCACGTCTTCCCGTCGGCCGACCCTTCGACCTGGCAGGAGCAGCCCCGGACCACGACCAGCGACACCGACCGGGACTGGCCGAGGTCGACGGTGGCGGTGGCCGGGGGGGCGGGGGCGGAGGACGAAGTGGTGGAGCTCGGTGACGGAGGCTGGGGGACGGTGGCGGTGAAGTCACCGTCGGTCAGGGGGCAGGCCACCCCCGTGCTCACCGTGCACGGCTTGCCCCGCGAGGGCGGTGCGCCGGCCGTGCTGCGGTAGGCGACGCGGCCCGAACGGCGGTAGATGCTGACCGTCGTGCCCTCGGCCGTGGTCTTCTCGGTGGTGGAGACGGCCAGGCTGCCCGAGGTGTCCTCCAGGATGCGGGCGTCGAACGTGGCCTCGGCATTGCCACCGCTGAACGACCAGACGGGTTGCGCCTTGCCGTCCTCCAGCAGCACCTGGTACGAGCTGCTGCCGGTCCGGGCGTCCCAGCCGATGCGGCCCGGGGCGAAGGTGACCTTGGGCTGCCAGAACGGGATGTCGTGGAGGCGCAGCTGCTCGGTTTGGACCTTGAACGAGGCGGTCACGGCCGCGCCGGCCGCCTCGCCGGGCGCCGGGGGCAACTCGGCCGACAGGGCGAGGGTGTCGGCCGTACCCAGGAAGCCCTGGGTGTCCTTGCCCGTCAGGTTGAACGAGTAGGTGCCGTCGGCCGTGGTTGTCGCCCGCCGCACGGACCCGCTCCGGCAGATGGCCGGCGGCGGGTCGGCCAGGCAGGCGGTGAAGAGGGTCAGGGGCACCAGGAGGGCGCTCCCCAGGAACTCGCCGATGTTGGGCCGGCGCTGGAGCCCGACGACCACCCCCGCGGCCGGGCTCCCGTCCGCCCGCAGCAGCCGGCCCGACACGTCGACCGCGGCCGACCGAGACAGGTTGCTGCTCTCGCAGCCGACCAGGACCAGGCCCAGCACGACCAGCACGGCAAAGGACCGGCGCATCACTGATGGGACCGTGTGGACCGGGTGGCGGTTACGTCCGCAACGCCCGGGTGCGCATGCGGAGGAGGGCGGCGACGTCGAACAGCTCGCCGTGGAAGTCGATGTGCCGCGCCGTCGGGTCGCGTCGCAGAGCCAGCCGGGCCATGGCGTCTTCCCGCTGGCCCCGGGCGCCGTCGGGGGTGACGGCCACGGACCGGATCGGGCCCGTGTGGCCCAGGGAGATGACCCGCACGTCGTGGTCCGCCACGTCCGCGACGTTACGCGACGAACCGGCTGGCACCCGCTGGCGCCAGCCGGTTCGTCGGTGTGAACAGCTTGTTAGTCGGCCGGGCCGGTCTCGGCCAGCTCGACCGGCGGCGGCGGGTCGACGATGCCCTCGATGGAGCGGAAGACGATCTCGCCGTCCTCGGCGTCGACCACGATGGTCTCGCCGGCCCGGAACTCCTTCCAGAGGATGCGCTCGGACATCTTGTCCTCGACCATCCGTTGGAGGGCCCGGCGCAGCGGCCGGGCGCCCAGGCTGGGGTCGTAGCCCTTCTCGGCCAGCAGCAGCTTGGCCGCCTGGGTCAGTTCCAAGGTCAGCCCCTGGCTGGCCAGCTGGTCCTTGAGCCGCTTGCTCATCAGGTCGACGATCTGGGTGACCTCGGCCCGGGTGAGCTCGTGGAAGACGATGGTGTCGTCGATCCGGTTCAGGAACTCGGGGCGGAAGTGCTGCTTGAGCGCCTCGGCCACCTTCTCCTTCATCTTCTCGTACGTCACCGCCTCGCTGGTCTTCTGGAAGCCGATAGAGGCCTTGCGCAGGTCGGCGGTGCCCAGGTTCGACGTCATGATGATCACGGTGTTCTTGAAGTCCACCGTGCGGCCCTGGGCGTCGGTGAGGCGCCCGTCCTCCAGGATCTGGAGCAGGGCGTTGAAGACGTCGGGGTGGGCCTTCTCGATCTCGTCGAACAGCACCACGGAGAACGGCTTGCGGCGGACGGCCTCGGTGAGCTGGCCGCCCTCCTCGTAGCCGACGTACCCCGGAGGCGAACCGACCAGGCGGGAGACGGTGTGCTTCTCCATGTACTCGGACATGTCGAGCTGGATGAGGTGGCTCTCGTCACCGAACAGGAACTCGGCGAGCGTCTTGGCCAGCTCCGTCTTGCCCACGCCGGAGGGGCCCAGGAAGATGAACGAGCCCGACGGGCGCTTGGGGTCCTTGAGGCCGGCACGGGTGCGGCGGATGGCCTGGGAGACGGCCTTGATGGCGTCCTCCTGGCTGATGACCCGCTTGTGCAGCTCCTCCTCCATGCGGAGAAGCTTGGCCGTCTCCTCCTCGGTGAGCTTGTAGACGGGGATGCCCGTCCACAGCGCCAGCACCTCGGCGATACCTTCCTCGTCGACCTCGTCGAAGAGGTCGATGCCCTCGGCCTTCCACTCCGCTTCCTTGACCTTCTTGCGCTCCTCGAGCGCCTTCTCCTGGTCGCGGAGCTTGGCCGCCTGCTCGAACTTCTGGTTCTCGATGGCCTGTTCCTTCTCCTTGCGGACGCGGGACAGGTCGTTCTCGAGCTCCTTGTAGTCCGGCGGGGTCTTCATGCGGCGCATGACCATGCGGGAGCCGGCCTCGTCGATGAGGTCGATGGCCTTGTCGGGGAGGTGGCGGTCGGAGATGTAGCGGTCGGAGAGGTTGGCGGCGGCGACGATGGCCTGGTCGGTGATCGTCACCCGGTGGTGGGCCTCGTAGCGGTCGCGGATGCCCCGCAGGATCTCGATGGTGTGGGCCACGGTGGGCTCCTCCACCTTGATGGGCTGGAAGCGGCGCTCAAGAGCCGCGTCCTTCTCCAGGTGCTTGCGGTACTCATCCAGCGTGGTGGCACCGATGGTCTGCAGCTCGCCCCGGGCCAGCATGGGCTTGAGGATCGAGGCCGCGTCGATGGCGCCCTCGGCCGCGCCGGCGCCCACGAGGGTGTGGAGCTCGTCGATGAACAGGATGATGTCGCCCCGGGTGCGGATCTCCTTGAGCACCTTCTTGAGGCGCTCCTCGAAGTCACCGCGGTACCGGCTGCCGGCGACCAGGGCGCCCAGGTCGAGGGTGTAGAGCTGCTTGCCCTTGAGCGTGTCGGGCACGGTGTTGGCCACGATCTGCTGGGACAGGCCCTCGACGATGGCGGTCTTGCCCACGCCGGGCTCGCCGATGAGGACCGGGTTGTTCTTGGTCCGGCGACTGAGGACCTGCATGACCCGCTCGATCTCGCGCTCGCGACCGATGACCGGGTCGAGCTTCTTCTCTCTCGCGAGTTGCGTCAGGTTGCGGCCGAACTGGTCGAGGACCAGGGAGCCGGCCGGCGTGGCCTCGCCGGCGGGGCCACCCGAGGGCGCGCCCTCCTTGCCGGCGTACCCGGAGAGGAGCTGGATGACCTGCTGGCGGACCCGGGACAGGTCGGCGCCCAGCTTGACCAGCACCTGGGCGGCCACCCCTTCGCCCTCACGGATGAGGCCGAGGAGGATGTGCTCGGTGCCGATGTAGTTGTGGCCGAGCTGGAGGGCTTCCCGGAGCGAGAGCTCGAGGACCTTCTTGGCGCGGGGGGTGAAGGGGATGTGCCCCGACGGCGAGGAGCCGCCCTGGCCGATGATCTCCTCGACCTGGGTCCGCACGGCCTCCAGGGAGATGCCGAGCTGCTCGAGGGCCTTGGCTGCGACCCCCTCGCCCTCGTGGATGAGGCCGAGCAGGATGTGCTCGGTGCCGATGTAGTTGTGGTTCAGGAGGCGAGCTTCCTCCTGGGCCAGGACAACGACCCGGCGGGCTCGGTCTGTAAATCGTTCGAACAAGGTGGAACCCCCTAACGGGGACGGGCGGGCTCGGAACCTCAGTGTAGTGGCGCCCGCAGGAAACTGAACACTCACCACGTCCTTCAGATTCCTCTATCGGCACAGATTGACCTAGCCTCAAGCGGTGGTCAGTCTCGCCCCGCTGCTCTCACTCCCCTGCCTGGAGGACGATCTGGCCCGGGTGGAGAAGGCATTGCTGGCCAATGTGCGCACCGGCGACCCCTTTCTGGCCGAGGTGGCGTCCCATCTGATCACCGCCGGCGGCAAGCGGTTGCGGCCGGCGCTGGCCGTGGCCGTGGGCGAGCTGGGCGGCGGTCCGGCCGACGACGACGTCATCATGGGGGCGGTCGCGGTGGAGCTGGTCCACCTGGGGTCGCTCTACCACGACGACGTCATGGACGAGGCCCGCACCCGGCGCAACGTCGACTCGGTCAACGCCCGGTGGGGGAACCTCGTCGCCATCCTGGCCGGCGACTTCCTGCTGGCCCGGGCATCGGAGATCGCCGCCTCGCTGGGAACGGAGGTGGCGGGGCTGCTGGCCGCCACCATCGGCAAGCTGTGCGAGGGCCAGGTGCGGGAGCTGGCCCAGACGTTCGACGTGACCCGCTCAGAGGAGTCCTATCTCCTGTCGATCAGCGGGAAGACGGCGGCCCTGATGGCCACCGCCTGCCGGGTGGGCGCCATCACCGCCGGCATCGACCGGCCCGGCATCCAGGCGCTGACCGAGTTCGGCGAGCAGGTCGGCATGGTCTTCCAGATCGTCGACGACATCCTCGACGTGGTGGCCACCGACGAGGAGCTGGGCAAGCCGGCGGGCAACGACCTGGTGGAGGGCGTCTACACCCTGCCGGTGATCCGGGCCCTGGCCGCTTCCGAATCGGCGGAGGAGCTGCGCCGGCTGCTGGGGTCGCCCCTGGAGCGGGACGAGGTGGATGCGGCCCGGTCGATCATCCGCTCCAACGGCGCCGTGGGCGCCGCCATCGACGTCGCCCGGCGCTACGCCGGCTCGTCGGCGGAGGCCTTGTCGGCCCTGCCGGCCGGCGGGGAGGGCGGGGCGAGGGTCATGGCCGCGCTGGCGTCGCTGGGTGACCACCTGATCGAGAACATCCCGGTCTACGCCTGACGAGTGTGCAATTTCGTACCGTCACGGTACGAGATTGCACACTCGACCCGCCGGCGAGTGATCAGACCTCGCATTGCGCTTCGGCTTCGGCGTCGCAGGTGTCGGTGGCCGCGCCGCCGGCAGCCGTGTCGGTGCCGGCGTTGCCGATGAGGGTGTCGTTGCCGGCGTCACCGGCGAGCTGGTCGTTGCCGTCGCCCCCGAAGAGGGTGTCGTTGCCGAGGCCACCGAACAGCCGGTCGTTGCCGCCCCCGCCGAAGATGACGTCGTCACCGGCGCCGCCGTAGAAGTCCTCGTTGGCCGCCGTGCCGCACATGACGTCGTTGCCGGCCGTGCCGAGGACCTGGGCGGAACTGGCGGTGATCGTGCAGGCGACGATCGAGATCGAGGCCGAACTGGAGTTGTTCCCGGGCGTCGGGTCCGCCGTCGCCGAGCTGATCGACGCGCTGTTCATGAGGGTGACACCCGGGCCGACGTCGGTGGCGACCATGATCGTGTAGCTGATGACGGACGTGGCGCCGTTGGGCTGGGTGGCCTTGGTGCAGCTCAGCTGCGAGCCGCCCCCCAGGATGGCGCAGGTGAACCCGCCGCCACCGGGCGCCGGGCTGGCGGCCACGGTGAGGCCGGCGGGGAGGTTGTCGGTGACCACCACGGTCTCGGCGTCCTGCGGGCCGGTGTTGGTGACCGTGAGCGTGCACGCCACCGTGGATCCGGGTACGACCGGCCCCGAGGTGGGGCAGGCCTTGGTGAGGCCCAGGTTGGCCATCGGGGTGACCAGGGGCTGGATGGCGGCGACGTAGACGTCGAAGGAGACCCGGGCGCCGTCGGGGTTGTCGCCGGTGCTGTTCGAGGAGTCAGGCCACGACGGGTACATGACCCCGCCGTGGAAGGCCAGCCCGGTGTAGTCGCCCATCTCCTGGTTGCCGTTCAAGGCGTAGCCGTTGGTGGGCGCGTCGGCGACGGCGACGTTGGCCGCCCACGTGGCGCCTCCGTCGGTGCTCCACGACGCGAAGAGCGTGACGTCGTTGTTGGCCGTGCCGTCGATATCGGTGGCGCTGGGACCGCCGCCGGTGTCGCCGCGGGCATCGAGGAACGAGACGCCTACCGTGCCGGCGGTCTGGTCAAGGGCGATCTTCGGCAGCCCCTGGGAGTTGGTGCCGGCGTCGTTGTTCACCCGCACCGCCGCGCTCCAGGTCGCGCCGTTGTCGTTGGAGAACCGGGTGAAGATGTTGAAGTCGTTGCTCTCGTTCGGCGACTCGTCCGTGTAGACGAGATAGACCCGGTTGTTGAACGGACCGCCGGTCCTGTCCCACGCCAGCCCGGACTCGGCGTCGAAGGAGCGCTGGGGTTGGGCGGGTAGGAAGTCGAAACCGCCCACGTTGGAGCTGGTGGCGGTGACGCCGGCGCCGAAGCCACCGGCGCCGAGGCCGTCGGCGTCGGTGTGGACGATGATGTTGGTCGGGCCCTCGCCGCCGGCCTGGTCCTGGTAGACGACCATCACCTGGCCGGACGGGCCGATGGCGATGTCGCCGTAATTGCCGACGGTGGAGATGTCCTGCTCGGGGCCCCAGGCACCGAAGGTGAGCGGCCCGGTGACGCTGCGGCCCCGCGCCGCGATCCCCCCGGAGTCGTCGCGCCAGGTCATCCAGACGGAGTTCACGCCGGCTACCACCGTCGGCTGGTCGAGGCTGCTGGGCGCCCCGCTGTCGACCGGGCCGAGGTTGGTGAAGTTGGCCCCCATGTCGGTGGTGACGTACAACTCGATCGTGCGGGGGGTGCGCTGCAGGTAGCCCACGAACAGGTTGCCGTGGTTGTCCCAGGACAGCGTGGGGTCGCAGCAGGCGGTCGGTCGGCCGTCGCCGCCGACGCCGGTGCCGGTGGCGAACACGGTGCGGGTCCAGGTCTGGCCCCCGTCGGAGGAGAAGGACAGGGGGAGGCCGGCATCGCCGGCGATCCCGTTGGTCATCACCGCGATCTGCTGGGTGTTGTTGGGGTTGACGGCCACGGCGGACTCGTCCTCGTTCCCCGTCCGGAGCGTGGCGTTGGAGGGGGCCCCGATGACGACCGCACCGGCCGGCGTCGGGGCGACGAGCGAGAGCAGCCCCCCGATCAGACCGGCGACCAGGAAACCCGCTGTGCGGCGCGCGAGCGCGCTGTGCCGGTGGCCTCGCATGATGCCCCTCCCCGTGTCCCTCGCCGGCCGGGTTCGTCCGGCAGGGGGCTCAACCTAGGTCGGTCACGCGGAGTTGTCTACGATCGCCGGCGCTCAGCTCTCCGGGCGCAGCGTGGGGAAGAGGATGACGTCGCGGATGTTGGGGGCGTCGGCGAGGAGCATGACCAGGCGGTCGATGCCGATGCCGAGGCCGGCGGTGGGGGGCAGGCCGTATTCCAAGGCCCGGAGGTAGTCCTCGTCGACCGACATGGCCTCCTCGTCGCCGGCGTCCTTGTCGGCGGCCTGGGCCTCGAAGTTGGCCCGCTGGACGTCGGGGTCGGTGAGCTCGCTGAAGGCGTTGCCCAACTCGCGACCGGCGACGATGGGCTCGAAGCGCTCGACGTAGCCGGGCTTCGAGCGGTGCTCGCGGGCGAGGGGCGACACTTCCTGGGGGTAATCGCACACGAAGACCGGGCCCCAGATCTCGGCCTCCGACGTCTTCTCGTAGATCTCCAGGACGAGCTTGCCCGGGCCCCAGGTCGGCTTGAAGCTGACCCGGAACTTGGACGCGATGGCCCGCAGCTCCTGGATCGGCATGGTGATGTCGACGTCGACGCCGGCGTGCTCGGCGATCAGCTCGACCATGGTGGCCCGGCGCCAGGGGGGTGTGAGGTCGAGGTCGCGGCCGCCGTAGGTGAGCTTGGTGGTGCCGAGCAGCTCGGTGGCCAGGCCCGACACCAGCTCCTCGGTGAGGGCCATGGCGTCGTGATAGTCGGCGTAGGCCCAGTAGAGCTCGAGCATGGTGAATTCGGGGTTGTGGCGGGGGGAGATGCCCTCGTTGCGGAACACCCGGGCGATCTCGTAGACCCGCTCGATGCCGCCGGCGACGAGCCGCTTGAGGTACAGCTCGGGGGCGATGCGCAGGAAGAGGTCCTGGTCGAGGGCGTTGTGGTGCGTGACGAACGGCTTGGCCGTCGCCCCGCCCTGGATCGGGTGCAGGACCGGCGTCTCGACCTCGAGGAAGCCTCGGTCCTCCAGGAAGCGGCGGGTGAGGGAGATGACCTTGCTGCGCAGAACGAACGTGCGCTTGGCCTCATCGTTCACCCAGAGGTCGACGTAGCGCTGGCGGTAGCGGGTGTCGACGTCGGTCAGGCCGTGCCACTTGTCGGGGAACTGCCGGCGGGCCTCGGCCAGGATGGTCCATTCCTCGACGGTGACCGACAGCTCGCCCCGGCGGGTCTTCATCACCGTGCCGGTGACGCCCAGCCAGTCGCCGAGCGACAGGGAGCAGAACTCGTCGTAGCGGGGCGTCGACTGGGCCCTCGCGAAGATCTGGATGCGGCCGGTGGGGTCGGTGAGGGTGCCGAAGGCGGCCTTGCCCTGGACCCTGCGCAGGAGCATGCGGCCGGCGACGGCGACGGTGTCGGCGGTCTCGGTGCCGTCGGCCAGGTCGGCGTACTTCGTTTGCAGCTCGGCGGCCGTCGCTGTTCGGTCGAACCGATAAGGGATCACGCCGTGTTCATAGCGTGGATCAAGCGCAGGCCACGAAGGGTTAACCACGGCTCGTGGTGGGCGATCGTGGTGGTCAGCGGTGTGAGCAGCTCGGCCAGGCCGCCCGTCGACACCACCGTGCACGGGCCCAGCTCGGACTGGAAGCGGGTGACCAGGCCGTCGACCGCTGACGCGAACCCGTAGAGCACGCCCGACTGCACCGACTCGGCGGTGGTCTTGCCGATGACTCGGCGGGGCTTGACCAGCTCGACCCAGGACAGGGCCGCGGCCCGGGCGAAGAGGGCGTCGAGGCTGATCTCGATGCCGGGGAGGATGGCGCCGCCGAGGTACTCACCCTTGGCCGAGATGGCGTCGACGGTGGTGGCGGTGCCGAAGTCGACCATGATCGTCGGCCCGCCGTAGCGGTCGAAGGCGGCGACCGCGTTGGCGATGCGGTCGGGCCCGACCTGGCGGGGGTTCTCGTAGAGGATGTTGAGGCCGCTGCGGGTGCCGGGCTCCAGGATCACCGGCGTCACCCGCAGGTACCGCTCGGCCAGCGTGCGGAGGACGGCGGTCAGGCGGGGGACGGTGGAGGACACAACCAGGCCAGTGATGGCGTCGAAGTCGGCGTCGTGCTGGTCGAGGAACTGGGCCACCAGCAGGGCGTGCTCGTCGGAGGTGCGGCTGGCGTTGGTGGCGATGCGCCAGTGGTCGACCAGCTCGTCGCCGGCGAAGAGGCCGACGACGGTGTGGGTGTTGCCGGCGTCGATGGCGATCAGCACAGGTCGAGGCCGATGTCGAGGACGGGAGCGGAGTGGGTCAGGGCGCCGATGGCGATGAGGTCGGCGCCGGTACTGGCGTAGGCGGCGACGGTGTCGAGCGTCACGCCGCCGCTCACCTCGACGAGACAACGGTGGTCGACCAGCTCGACTGCGGTGCGCACCTCGTCGGGCGCCATGTTGTCGAGGAGGACGAGGTCGGCGCCGGCGGCCAATGACTGCTCCAACTGGTCGAAGGTGTCGCACTCGACCTGGACGGTGCGGCCAGGCCACAGCCGGCGGGACTCGGCCACCGCCTCGGCGATCGACATGCCACCGAGGTGGTTGTCCTTGACCAGGATGCCGTCGGACAGGTTGCCCCGGTGGTTGACCCCTCCCCCGGCCCGGACCGCGGCCTTCTCCAGCGCCCGCAGGCCGGGCGTGGTCTTGCGGGTGTCGCGGATGCGGGCGCCGGTGCCCGCGGTGAGCTCGACGTACCGGCGGGTGAGGGTGGCGATGCCCGACAGATGGCACAGAAAGTTGAGGGCGGTGCGCTCGGCGGTGAGGATCGACGCCAGCCGGCCGCCGATGCGGGCCATACGGGCGCCGGCGATCACGCTGTCGCCCTCCCAGGCCGACCACTCGACGTCGAGCTCCCGGTCGACCTGGAGGAACGCTTCCCGGGCCGCCGGGCAGCCGGCGAGCACGCCGGCGGTGCGGGGCACGAGGAACGCCTCGGCCGTGGCCTTGGACGGGAGGAGGGCGGCGGTGATGTCGCCGAGGGGGCCGAGGTCCTCGGCCAACGCTGCGGCGACGAGCTCCGACAGGGTCATGTCCCGATGACGAACCGGCGGGCCAGCGCCGGCGACGTCTCAGGGAAGTCGGTGCGGGTGTGGCAGCCCCGGCTCTCCTCCCGAGCCTCGGCCGCGGCCACCAGGGCGGCGCCGACCGTCGCCAGGTTGCGGACCTCGCACACGTCGACCCGGTCGGCCGGCGCCGGCATAGGCAAGTCGACCCCGGCCAGCGAGGCGGCGTCACGCACCACGCCGGCGCCGATCGTCATGGCGTGCTGGATCTGCTCGCGGATCTTGGTGGTGTCCGACGAATTGGCTGCACTGACAGGTCTATTGGCACGTAGGTGCAGCCAGTTCGAGGGGCGCATGGCCCCCGTCTCCTCACACCCGTCCTTCCCGCGCTCGATGGCCTCGACGACGCGAGCGGCGAAGACCATGCCTTCGAGGAGCGAGTTGGAGGCCAGGCGGTTGGCGCCGTGGACGCCGGCGCACGCCACCTCGCCGGCGGCCCAGAGGCCGGGTAGCGCAGAGGCGCCGTCGAGGTCGGTGAGGATGCCGCCGATGCTGTAGTGGGCCGCGGGGGCGATCGGGAGCCAGTCGACGGCGGGGTCGAGGCCGGCGGCGGCCAGGTCGGCGGCGATGGTGGGGAACCGGGCCGGGAACGACTCGAGACCGGTGGCGTCGAGCCAGAGGTGCTCCACGCCCTGGGCCAGCATGCGGGCGGCCATGGCCTTGGACACGACGTCGCGGGGCTTGAGCTCGTCGACGAAGCGCTCGCCGTTGGCGTCGCGTACCAGGGCGCCGTGGCCCCGCAGCGCCTCGGACAGCAGAGGCCGGGGCATCTGCGGGTGGTGCAGGGCGGTCGGGTGGAACTGCACGAACTCCAGGTCGGCGACGGCCACGCCGGCCCGCAGCGCCATGGCCACGCCGTCGCCGGTGGCCTCGGCCGGGTTGGTGGTCACCGAGTAGAGCTGGCCGCCTCCACCGGTTGCCAGCAGAGTGTGGGTGGCCCGGACCTCGTGGCGCCGGCCCGACGGGTCAAGGGCGACGACGCCCCGGCACCGGCCGTTCTCCACCAACAGGTCGACGGCGAACCAGCCCTCCATGACCGAGGCCGCAGTGAGGCCGACGGCCTCGACCAGGGCCCGCTCGATCTCGGCGCCGGTGGCCGCCCCGCCGGCGTGGACGACCCGGGCGACGGAGTGCCCGCCCTCCCGGGCGAAGGCCAGGCCGCCGGCCGCGTCGAGGTCGAAGACGGCCCCCAGTGCGATGAGGTCCTGCACCCGCCCTGGCCCCTCGTCGACCAGGATGCGCACCGCGTCGACGTCGCACAGGCCGGCGCCGGCGGACAGGGTGTCGGCCAGGTGGAGGTCGGTGGAGTCGGGGTCGCCGCCGAGCACGGCGGCGACGCCGCCCTGGGCCCAGCGGGTGGTGGCCTGGTGGAGGTCGGCCTTGGAAAGGACCCCGACCCGCACGCCACCGTCGGCGGTGGCGGCCTGGACCGCGGCCGAGAGGCCGGCGACGCCGCTCCCCAAGACCAGCAGGTCGAGGTCAGTCACGCGGACGGTTGTCCGCGTCGACCTTGACGACGAGGGGCTCGAAGCCGGACAGCTCGGCGTCGTCGTAGTCGGCGTAGGTGATGACGATGACCCGGTGGCCGACCTCGACCAGGCGGGCGGCGGCGCCATTGAGCTGGACCTGGCCCGCCTCGCCGGCGATGGCGTAGGTCTCGAACCGGTTGCCGTTGTCGACGTCGAGGACGGCCACCTGCTCCCACTCGCGGATGTCGGCGAGCTTCATCAGGTCGGTGTCGAGGGAGATGGAGCCGGCGTAGTCGAGGTCGGCGCTGGTCACGGTGGCCCGGTGGATCTTGGACTTCATCATGCGGCGGCGCATCTTCAGGCTCCTACGTTGTCGATGAGGCGGACATTGCCGAAACGGGCGGCGACCAGCAGGCGGTCGGGCAGCACCTCGGCGTAGTCGAGGGTGGCGAGGGGCTCCTTGGCCACCATGTTCACCATGAGGATGCGGGCGTCGCACTCGCCGGCGGCCTTGGCGATCGCCGCGGTGGCGAGGGCCCGGTACAGGACCCTCGCCGCCTCCCGCTCGGCCGGCGACAGGAGGGCGTTGCGGCTGGACAGCGCCAGCCCGTCGGCCTCCCGCACCGTCGGGCAGCCCACGACTTCTACCGGAAACGACAGGTCAGCCACGAGCCGGCGGACGACCCGGAGCTGCTGCCAGTCCTTCTCGCCGAAGTAGGCCCGACATGGGCCGGCGAGGTTGAAGAGCTTGGCCACGACGGTGGCGACACCGTCGAAGTGGCCCGGGCGGCTGGCGCCCTCCATGGTGTCCTCGCCGGCCACGTGAACCGTGACCGCCGGCGGGCCGGCGGGGTACATCTCGGCCACGGAAGGAGCGAAGACCACGTCCGCGCCGGCGGCGGCCGCCAGGGCGACGTCGCCGTCGAGGTCAGCCGGATAGGCCGCGAGGTCCGCGGCATCGTTGAACTGCAAGGGGTTCACGAAGATGGTGACGGCGGTCACGTCGCATTCGGCGACGGACCGGCGGATGAGCGAGGCGTGACCCTCGTGGAGGGCACCCATGGTGGGGACGAGGCCGACGGTGGGCCCCGCCGCCCTCGCCGCATCAAGCTCCGTGCGCAGCTGGTCGCCGCGGTCGAGCACTCTCATCGGACACCTGCGCTTTCGACGTTCCGGCCCCGACTCCCGGGTGCCGTTCGCACCCGAGAAGCCTACAGCCGGCGCCGCCCTGCGCTGCGGGCTGCCCCCTCAGCCGCGTGCCAGTGACGCCAGCGCGTCCGCCGCGCCCCGTGCGCCGTCGTAGGAGCCGATCGTCGCCGCCATACGCTTGGCCGCGTCGGTGAACCTCCCGTCGTGGAGGATCTCGGTCGCCGCCGCCGCGATCATCGAGACGCCGGCGTCGGGCGGGAGCATCCGGCCGGCGCCGAGCGCTTCGGTGCGCTCGGCGTTGAAGAACTGGTCGCGGCCCATCGGCACGCACAGGAGCGGGACGCCGGCACCGAGCGCCGCCATCACCGTGCCCAGCCCGGCGTGGGTGATGACGAGTGAGATCTTCGACAGCAGGTCGACATGGGGGACGTAGGACACGACCTGGGTGTTGCCACCGCATCGGACCGTCGCCGGATCGATCGAAGGGCCCGTCGTCACGATCGCCCGTACCGGCAGTCCGGCCACTGCGTCCGCGCATCGTTGGAGGAGGTCGGCCTGGCCCTGCTGGCTGGTGCTCAGACTCACAAGGACGATCGGCGCGGAGCCGTCGCGAACGTCCACTGCGCCGGTGGGTGCCGCCAGCGGCGGGGCGTCGAGCACCGGGCCGAAACGGACCACGTTCGGTGCGTCGCCCGCGTCGGGTTCGAACTCCGACGGCAGGGCAACGAGCGCGACGTCGCAGGCGTCGTGAACGTCGGCCAGGCTGGCGACGGGACCGAGGCCCAACTCGCGGCGCTGGGTGTTCAGGAGCGCCACCGCCGGCGCGAACATCTCGACCAGCGGGCCGCCACGGAAGAGCGAGTACGGCGCGTGGAACAGCGTCGCCGTCGGGATCCCCGACGCCAGCGCCGCGTTGATGGCCGAGAAGAGCATGCAGTCGACGAGGACCGCATCGGCCCGCTCCCGGTCGAGCTCGGCGGCCACGTCGTTCGCAATCGACGTGCTGCAGCACAGGTCGTTGATCAGCAGCGCCATCTCGGCCTCGAAGTCGTCCGGGTCCTCCATGTCGTCCCAGTCGTCCGGCTGCGTCAGGGGGAGAAACCGGGTTCCGACGCTCCCGCATCGCTCCACGATCCGCTGGTGGCCCATCATCCGCACGTCGTGTCCATCGGCGACAAGGGTCCGGGCGATCCCCAGCGTCGACACGAGGTTCCCTGCGCCGTCCCACGTCACAATCAGGCACCGAGCCATCTCTTCATCCTCCGATCGGGTGTACTTGACAGGTTGTAAAGTACGGTATGCTTTACAGCATGTCAAGTGGTCGTCCCGACACCCGGATAGCGATCCTCGACGCCGCCCGGGCGCTGTTCGAGGAGCAGGGGTACTTCGGTGCCGGCCTCGAGGCGGTCGCCAAGAAGGCGGGCGTCTCCCGTCAGGCGATCTACCTCCACTTCGCCTCGAAGGGCGATCTGTTGACCGAACTCCACCTGCGCATCTACGAGACCGACGTCGTCCCCGCGCTCGAGCGCAACCCGATCTGGACGAAGCCCACCGCGCTCGACGCGCTGGATGCGGCGATCGCCGTCGACGCCGAGGTGGCATCGAAGGTGTGGGCGATCCACGAGGCCCTGGTCGTGGCTCGCCGGCACTTTCCAGAGGTCGACGACACGCTGCGTCCCCGCGAGGACGAGCGCTACCAGGAGCTCGTGCGCCTGGGACGATGGCTGAAGAAGGAGCACAATCTCCCACCCCGGATGGAGGCCGGCACGTTCGCAGACATGCTCTGGGGACTCAACTCGCTCGGCACCTTCCAGAACCTCGTGATCGAGAGGCAGTGGTCGGTGGATCGCTACGTGAGCTGGGTGCGGGACACGATTCGGCTGCAGTTGGGGATCGAAAGGACCTAACCGGCCTACTGGCGGATCGTCGGCCGCTGGACGGGGGCGTCGACCCGGAAGGCGGCGGCGTACACCGCGTTGGCGGCGTGGGCGGCCAGCAGGGGCAGGGTCGAGCGGGCCAGGGCGTCGGGTACCACGCCGGCGGCGAAGAGCCAGCCGGTGCCCAGGCCCTCGTGCAGCGTGAACGGCACGACGTAGCCGTCGTCGGTGGTGCCCGCTTCGGGCTCGACCTGGTCGGTCAGGTGCTCCCGGATCCGGCCGGCGGCGGCCGCCGCGGCGGCAGCCGGGTCGTCGCCGGAGGACGTCGAAAGATGGACGACCGTGCGCAGGGGTTCGCCGCCCTCCCGCTGCAGCTCGACGCCGACCACGGCCAGCGGCGTCGGCACCAGGGCCACCATGGCGCCGAGGATGCGCTCCAACATGAGCCGGAGGGGCTCGTAGGGGTGCAGGGACGCCGCCGTCTCGTTCAGCAGCAGGAGGGCTCGGCGGTGGCGGTCGAGGTCGACCAGCTCGTCGAAGGCCTTCAGGGCGGTGCGCACCGCGGCGTAGAGGCGGTTGGTGGTGAGCTCGGCTTTGGGGAGGTAGCCGTCGATGTCGTAGTCGTCGATGGTGGCCCGCTCGGGGGCGGCGCCGGGCTGGCCGGTGCGCAGTAGGATGCGGACGAAGCGATTGCCCAGCTCCTCGCGGATGGCCCGGCAGGCGTCGAGGCCGGCGGTGTCGGTCTCCATGACCACGTCGAGGAGGATGACGGCGATGTCGGGATCGGCTTTCATGGCCGCCAGGGTGCCGGCGCCGGTGGTGACCGGGACGAGCTCGACGGGCCGGCCGCCGTGGCGCATCCCCCGCAGGCTCAGGCGGGTGACGGCGAGGACGTCGGGCTCGTCGTCGGCCACCAGGACGCGCAGGGAGTCGGTCACTGTTCCTCATTGTCGCCGGAATTGTCTGCCGGCGTGCGGGGGAAATGAAGGTGGACCGCCGTCCCCTTCCCCACTTCGGAGTCGATCTCGGCCGTGCCGTGCATGCCGTCGGTGACCAGGTTGGTGACCAGGGCCAGCCCGAGGCCGGTGCCGCCGAGCGTCCGGCCCGTGGTGAAGAACGGCTCCCAGACCTTGTCGAGATTGGCCTTGGGGATGCCCCGACCGAAGTCGCGGACGGTGACGTCCAGCTGGCCGTTGTCGCCGGCGAGGACGATCTCGACCCGGCCCCCGGCCTGGCCCGGGTAGGCGTAGCGCTCGACGTTGGAGAGCAGGTTGAGGAGCGCCTCGGCCAGGCTGCCGGGGTTGCCGACCCACGGCTGGTCGGGGTGCTTGCGCTCATCGCGCACCTCGATACTCAGGTGGGCGGCCCGGGCCTTGGGGGCGTAGAGGGCGAGCACGTCGTCGACGACGGCGGTCAGGTCGACGTCCTCGGTGACGGTGATGGCCTGGCTGGTGGAGAGGCTCTTGAACCGCTCGACCAGGGCGGTGGCCCGGCCCAGGTTGGAGGAGATGAGGGCGGCGGCCTCGATGGCGTCCTGGAGGGGCCCGGTGATGGGGCCGGCGTCGCAGACGAGGTCGGCCAGGTCCTGGGCCAGCACGCTGGCTGCGGTGGTGATGATGCCGAGGGGGGTGTTGATCTCGTGGGCCACGCCGGCGACCAGCTGGGCCAGCATCCGGTAGCGGCCGGCCTGGAGGTGCACCTGGAGGGCGTGCTCCTTGACCGTCTCGGCGAAGAGCGCCTCCTGGGTCAGGCGGAGCTGGGAGCCGAGGCCCTCCAGGAGGCCGGGGGTGGCCTCGGGCGCGTCGGCCATGAAGCTCAGGAAGCCCTTGCGGCTCAGGATGAAGAACCGGCTGGGCTCGGTGGCCGTGACCAGGGCCGAGCGGGTGGCGCCGTCGAGCAGGCCGGGCTCGCCGAAGGAGCCACCGGGGCCCCGCTCCCCCAGCGTGACCAACCGGCCGTCGCGGCCGGCCCGGCTCAGGGTGACCCGGCCGGAGATGACGACGTAGAGGCCGTCGGAGTCCTCGCCCGGGCGGCACACCACCTCGCCGGCCTTGACGGTGCGCGACGAGCCCCGGGTGGCGAGGAGCGCGAGCTGCTCGTCGGTCAGATGGCTGAAGGGGCGCGCGGCGCGGAGCTCGTCCACCGGAGGGGAGGTTACCGGGGGGCCCGGACCTCAGTGCGAGCCTGTCTTTTCCCGACCCGATGGCAGCATTGTCCGCCACGCCGGCGGAGGGGCCACCAATACGCCGGCGGCCCGCGGCGCGTCGACGTCGACCCGACCGGTGGCGATGAGGCTGTCCAGCTGGGCCCGTAGGCCTCGTCGGCCCCTGCCGGCATCGTCGGAGTGAGAGGAGCGGTCAGCGGCGGACCGGCTGGGCAGGACCGCAGCCGGTGCGGCTTGTAGTCGTCCGTCCTCCCGAGTCGGAACTCGTAGCACCGCGTGGCGGTCGAGTTGAACTGGGCCCCAGCACCCGGCCGAACAGATTGCTTCACGCTCGCTACAGGGGCCCGAGCCTGGTCACCGCGCCCTCAGCCAGGTCGGCCAGGGGGGCGAGGACGAAGCGGCGCTCCCACATGCGGGGGTGGGGGACGACGAGGTCGTCCTCGTGCACGGTGAGGTCGCCGACCAGGAGGATGTCGACGTCGAGGGTGCGGGGGCCGTTGCGCTCGGCCCGGGCGCGGCCGGCGGCGTCCTCCAGGTCGTGGGCAATGTCGAGCAGCTCGCGCGGCGACAGGTCGGTCTCCAGGGCGACGACCAGGTTCAGGTACGGGGCCTGGCCGGCGGCGCCGCCGACGGGCGACGTCTCGTACACCGGCGACACGGCCACCACGTCGGGAAGGGCGGCGACCGCGGCCCGCAGGGTGGAGCGGGAGTCACCCAGGTTGGAGCCCAGGCCGAGGTAGGCCCTCATCGATTGTGCAGAAGTCGTTCTATACCGACAGATTTTGCACAATCGGCGAGGGCCGGGTGATCGTCACCCCGGCCGAGGCGAGGTCGACGGGGACGGGGGGCCGGAGCTTGCGCACGGTGACGGTGACGGTGTCGATGCGGGGGTCGACGCCGAGCACCGCGTCGGCGATGCGGGTGGCCAGGCGCTCCAGGAGGCGGTGGCGCTCGGTGCCGACGATGCGCTGGATGGCGGCCACGACCTGTCCGTAGTCGATGGTGTCTTGCAGGTCGTCGCTCGCGCCGGCGGTGGTGAGGTCGGCGGTGAGGTCGAGGTCGACCTCAAAGGGCTGGGCCCGGTCGTGCTCCTCGGGCAGCGCCCCGTGGACGCCGACCAGGCGGAGGCCCCGCAGCTCGATGCGGTCGCTCAGGGCGCGGGTCGCTCGAGGGTGAGGGCGGCGGCGACCAGCTCGCGGCCCGGCGGGCCCATCTGGCGCTGGTTGATCTGCTCGACGATGGAGATGGCATGGGCCGACGACGGCACCATGCCCGACCACACCAGGTAGCCGGCGACGATGCCCTGGAGGCGGTCGCTCAGCTCCTCCTGGTGGAGGAGGACCTTCTCGTCCTTGGCCATCCAGCCGGCGAGCTTCGGGTAGAGCTCGCCCATCATGACCCGGGGGTCGTCGTGCAGAGGGAGGGGGATGTGCTCCCAGGAGACGCCGAGCTCGTCGTAGGCGTGGAGGTTGTGGGGGGAGGTCAGGAGGGAGACGACGCGGGCGAAGCCCTGCTCGCGGATCCAGATGATCTCCTCCTGCCGGCGGACGGGGCGGTGGGCCCTCGCATAGCCGCCGGGGCGCTCGCTTATGGCGAGGCGGTCCTTGATGATCCACGCGAAGTTGCGGGGGGCGATGCCGGAGGCCCACTTGCCTTTCATCTGTCGAGCAACCTCGCTGCTTCGACGGTCGGGGCGACGTCGTGGGCTCGCACCATGCCGGCGCCCTGGGCGATGGCCCAGGCCGCGGTGGCGACGGAGGCCTCGAGCCGGTCGTCGGCCGGTGCGTTGTCCGTCAGCTTGCCGAGGAAGCCCTTGCGGCTGGTGCCGACCAGGACGGGGTATCCGGTGGCGACGAGCTGGTCGAGGTGGCGGAGAAGGCTGAGGTTGTGCGCCATGGTCTTGCCGAAGCCGATGCCGGGGTCGATCCAGACCTCGGTCACCTCCGCCGCGTCGGCCCGTTCCACGAGGAACGCCCGGACCTCGGCGACGACATCGTCGTAGGCCGGCGCCTGTTGCATGGTGCGGGGGTCGCCCTGCATGTGCATGGCCACCCAGCCGGCGCCGGCGGCGGCGGCCACGTGGGCCAGGCTGGCCGAGACGTCGTTCACCAGGGTGGCGCCAGCCTGGATGGCGGCCTCGGCCACCTCGGCGTGGCGGGTGTCGATCGAGACCCGGACGTGGCCCGACAGCGCCTCGACGACGGGCAGCACCCGGCGGAGCTCCTCGTCCGATGACACGGGCTCAGCTCCGGGGCGGGTGCTCTCGCCCCCGACGTCGATCACATCTGCCCCCTCGGCGACCATCCGCAGGCCGTGCTCGACCGCCGCGTCGGGGTCGAGCCACCGGCCGCCGTCGGAGAAGGAATCAGGCGTGACGTTGAGCACGCCCATTACCAACGGCTTCACAGGCCAACAGCGTACCGGCCGGTCCGGGGCCGGACGCCGGTCCTTGGTGCATTTCTGGTCGTGATTCCGCCGGATCCGGCCGATTTCACGACCAGAAATGCACCGGGAGAACTACTGCGGCCAGTCGATGCCGGCTTCGAGCTCGGCGACGGTGACGCCGAGCAGCGGGCTGGCGGGTGCGTCCTCGTAGGCGCCGCCGGCGAGCACGAACCAGCGGATCCACCGTTGGCGAGGGTCGGCGATGCAGAGCTCATCGACGCGGTGGCGGGCATAGAAGTCGAACTTGGCCCACGTCTCGTCGTCGGGGGAGATGACCTCGACCACGATCGCCGCGGTCGGCATGAAGACCTCCGACGGGATGCCTCGGTGGTAGCCGAGGTCGGGCACCCGGAAGTCGCCGAGCTCGCCGAGGTTGAACTCGGTCGAGCCGACGAGGCCGGCGGCGTGGGCCGCGGGCGCGAAGAGCGCCATCAACGTGCTTGCTAGATACCCATGCCAACCATGCGCAGCGGGGACCACGTGGTAGTCGCCCTCCCAAACTTCGTCGTGACCGTCTTGACCGAGGGCGCGACGCCGAGCGAGGAAGGCGACGATCTCGACCGGGGGCTCCCCGACGACGACCGTCTTCACGGCGAGAGTTTACCGGCCGGTATGGATGAAGGCCATGGCCTCGGCCCTCGTCGCCGACTTGTCGCGGAAGAGGCCCCGCACGGCGGAGGTGACCGTGGTGGCGCCGGGCTTGCGGACGCCCCGCATCGACATGCACAAATGCTCGGCCTCGACCACGACCAGGACGCCCCGCGGCTGGAGGGCGTCGACGAGCTGGTCGGCGATCTGGGAGGTCAGGCGCTCCTGGACCTGGGGCCGGCGGGCGTACGTGTCGACCAGGCGGGCCAGCTTGGAGAGGCCGGCGATGCGGCCGTCGGCGTTGGGGATGTAGGCGACGTGGGCCCGGCCGAGGAACGGGGCGAGGTGGTGCTCGCACACGGAGTAGAGCGGGATGTCCTTGACCATGATCATCTCGTCGTGGTCGGCGGCGAAGGTGACGGCCAGGTGCTCGGCGGGATCCTCGGCGATGCCGGCGAAGATCTCCTCGTACATCTCGGCGACCCGCTCGGGGGTGCGGCGGAGGCCTTCGCGGTCGGGGTCCTCGCCGACGGCCTCGAGGATCTCCCGGACGGCGCGCTCGATGCGCGGGCGGTCGATCACCAGTCCCGCGTGGGGCGGCCGTGCTCCTTGCGCCACGCCTCGATGAGCTGGGCCCGCCAGATCAGGGCGCAGACCAGGGATGCGGTGCCGGCGGTGGTGGCCGCCACCAGCACCGGGGTGGCGCCGGTCAGGAAGCCCAGGACCAGGAGGATGCCGCCGACGATGCCGAAGGCCACCGACGCCCGCAGGGGCGGGGGCCACGCCTTCCACGCCGCGCTCTGGGCCACCTACGGCGTCCCGAAAGGGCGGATGCGGCGGGGCGGGACGGTGACGCCGGGCGAGGGCGCCGGTGGCCGGCGTGGGCGCTTGGGCACGTCGACCAGGAGGGCCATGACCTCGGGAGTGTCGAGGGTCTCCTTGTCCATCAGGGCGTCGGCGATGCGGTCGAGGGTGGCCCGGTGCTCGATGAGGATCTCGGCCGCCTCGGAGTGGGCCTCGTCGAGGAAGCGGCGGACCTCGGAGTCGATGTTGGCCGCCACCTGGTCGGAGTAGTTGGCCTGGTGGCCGAACTCCCGGCCCAGGAACACCTCGCCGTTCTTCTGGCCGAGCTGCTGGGGGCCGATCTCGTCGCTCATGCCGTACTCGGTGACCATGGCCCGGGCGATCTGGGTGGCCCGCTCGATGTCGTTCGATGCCCCGGTGGTGGGGTCCTGGAAGATCAGCTCCTCGGCGGTGCGCCCACCCATGAGCATGGCCAGCTGGTCGCGGAGGGCGGCCCGGGAGGTCAGGTACTTATCCTCGGTGGGCAGGGCGAGGGTCCAGCCCAGGGCCCGGCCCCGGGCGATGATCGAGACCTTGTGGATGGGGTCGGCGTCGGGCAGGGCGTGACCGACCAGGGCGTGGCCGCCCTCGTGGTAGGCGATGACCCGCTTCTCGGCCTCGGAGATGATGCGGGACTTGCGCTCGGGGCCGGCCATGACCCGGTCGACCGCCTCTTCCAGCTGAGGCATGCCGATCTCGGTGAACCCCCGGCGGGCGGTGAGGAGGGCGGCCTCGTTCAGCAGGTTGGCCAGGTCGGCGCCGGTGAAGCCGGGCGTGCGGCGGGCCAGGACGTCGACGTCGACCCCCTTGGCCAGCGGCTTGTTCTTGGCGTGGACGTTGAGGATGGCCCGCCGGCCCTCAAGGTCGGGACGGTCGACGACGATCTGGCGGTCGAAGCGCCCCGGGCGGAGCAGGGCGGGGTCGAGGATGTCGGGGCGGTTGGTGGCGGCGATGAGGATCACGCCGGCCTTGGTGTCGAACCCGTCCATCTCGACGAGGAGCTGGTTGAGGGTCTGCTCGCGCTCGTCGTGGCCGCCGCCCATCCCGGCGCCCCGGTGGCGGCCGACGGCATCGATCTCGTCGACGAACACGATGGCCGGCGCGGACTGCTTGGCCTGCTCGAACAGGTCGCGCACCCGGCTGGCGCCGACGCCGACGAACATCTCGACGAAGTCGGACCCGGAGATGGAGAAGAAGGGCACGCCGGCCTCGCCGGCCACGGCCCGGGCCAGCAGGGTCTTGCCGGTGCCCGGCGGGCCGAACAGCAGCACACCCTTGGGGATCTTGGCCCCCATGGCCAGGAACTTGGCCGGCGCCTCCAGGAACTCCTTGATCTCCTGGAGCTCCTCGACCGCCTCGTCGGCGCCGGCGACGTCGGCGAAGGTCACCTTGGGCTGGTCCTTGTTGACCTGCTTGGCCTTGGCCTTGCCGAACTGCATGACCCGGCTGCCGCCGCCCTGCATGGTGTTCATGACGAACAGGAAGGCGCCGATCAGGAGGACGAACGGGAGGAACGTCTGCAGGATCGTCCACCAGATGGGGTCGCTCTTGTGGTCGACCTTGTACTCCACGCCCGCCTGGCGGAGGACGTCCATCGTCTTCTCCGTGTCGCCCCGGGCATAGTTGACGCGGAACTTGCCGCCGTCCTTGAGCTTGCCCTCGATGGCCGCGGCACGGTCGTCGACGGTGGCCTCCTTGACCTGGCCGTCGGCCGCCTTCTGCGCGAACTCGTCGAGGCGGAGCTTCTTGCGGTCGCCCCCGCTGCGGAACACACCCCCCGCCACGATCACGACGATGAGCGCCACCGCCACCCAGAAGGGCGCGCTGCGGAGCAGCTTGGGAAACCGGGTTTTCACCTCCCTAGTCTGCCCGCTGGGTGGGCCGTCCGTTCCCCGGGTACGCGGTCAGGACTCCGAGCCGGCCCAGATGCAGACGTAGGGCAGGTTGCGGTAGCGCTCGGCGGCGTCGAGCCCGTAGCCGACGACGAAGGCCGGCGGGATGCTGAAGCCGACGTATTTCAGGGCCGGCGAGCGCTTCTGGCGGCCTTTGCGGACCAGCAGTGCGCACACCTCGAGGCTGGCGGGGTTGCGGGCTTTGAGGTTCTTGCGCAGGTAGGACAGGGTCAGGCCGCTGTCGACGATGTCCTCGACGAGGATGACGTGGCGGCCGGCCAGGTCGATGTCGAGGTCCTTGACGATGCGGACCACGCCGCTGGTCTTGGTCGCGCTGCCGTAGGACGAGACGGCCATGAAGTCGAACTCGACGGGGAGGTCGATGGCCCGGGCCAGGTCGCTCATGAAGACGAATGCGCCCTTGAGCACGCCGACAAGCAGGGGCGCCCGGCCGGCGTAGTCGTCGCTGATCTCGCGGCCGAGCTCGGCGATGCGCTCCTTCACCTGCTCCTGGCTGACGACGATCTCGCCCAGATTCGGGTCGTCGAGGGGCACGGCCGAGGACGTTACCGCTCCAGCCGCAGGACGTTGTTGGTGCGGGCCACCCGCCGGCCGGCGCCGACGTCGGTGCCCTTGGCCACGCCGTGGGCGACGGCCAACACCCGCTCGACCGTCGCCGCGTCGGGCGGATGGTCCTCGCCCTCGGCCAGCCAACGGCGGACGGCCCGGCGGGCGATTGCGGGAGGCGACGTCATCAGTTGCCGGGCGCTCGTGGGATCGATCGCCGCGGCCAGGATGTCGAGGACGGCGGCCTCGTCCCGGAGGATCGCAGCCTGCCGGGCGAGGACCCCCACGACATCGCGCTGGGCGATGGCGTCGAGCAGCGGCAGCAGCTCGTGGCGGACCTGGTTGCGTCGGTGGGCGGGGTTGGTGTTGGTGGGGTCGGTGACGGGCTGGAGGCCTTCGGCCCGGCAGATGGCCTCGGTCTCGGTGCGGCGGAGGGCGAGGATCGGGTGGCCCTCGGTACGCATGCCGGCGAGGCCGTCGAGGCCGGCGCCGCGGAGCAGATTGAGGAGGACGGTCTCGGCCTGGTCGTCTGCGGTGTGGCCGGTGAGGACGCCGGCCGGCAGCACCGCGTACCGGGCGGCCCGGGCCCGGGCTTCGAGGTTGGGGCCGGGGGCGACGTCGACCTTCTCGGCCCTGAAGCCGGCGCCGTAGCGGGCCGCGGCCGCGGCCACGACGTCGGCCTCGCCGGCCGAGCCGGGGCGCAGGCCGTGGTCGACGTGGACGGCCGTCACCCTGCAGCCGGCTTCCACGGCGAGGACGAGCAGGGCGAGGGAGTCGGCGCCACCCGAGACGGCGCACGTGACGTCCCCGGTCGGGAACGTGCAGCGCGCCAGCAGGCTCACGCCGAGGCGGCGGTGGCCTCGGTCACCCTCGACAGCCAGCGCTGGGGGTCGCGGATCTCGGCCAGGTCCGGCAGGTACTCCGACCCCCGCCAGAGCAGCTCGATCCCCTCGCCGCCGGCGGCCTCCAGGGCTTGGAGGAACTTCTCGCCCTCCTGGTACTGCTTCAGCTTGGCTTCGAGACCGACGAGCTTCTGGATGAAGTGGGCGGCGCCCTTGGCCTGCCGGCGGTCGTGGAGGACGGTGCTGAACCGCTCGGCGCTGGGGACCCTGTCGGTGGCGGCCCGGTCCATGATGAGGTCCCCGTGGCCCTCGAGCACGCTCATGAGGCCGCCGATCCGCTGGATGACGACCTGCTGCTCGGGGGTGGCCAGGATGGTGACGATCCCGCCGTCGTCGAGAGGGTTGCGGCCGGCGCGGGCCTCGCCCACGGCCCGCTTCAGCGACTCGATCATGCGCTTGGGGTCGGGGTCGAAGTTGGCCAGGCTGTCGTCGACCAGGGACAGGAAGTACGGCCGCAGCCAGGGCACGCCGGTGAACTGCATGCGGTGGGTGACCTCATGCAGGGCCAGCCACAGGCGGAACTCCCGGGGCGGGAAGCCGTAGCGCTTCTCGAGGGCCAGGATGTTGGGGCCCACGTAGTAGACGAGGTCCTGGTCGTCGGGGTTCTCGTTCTCGATGACCAGCATGTCGTACTGGCCGAGCACCCGGGTCGACATCCAGCCCAGGAGGGCGCCGACCTCGGCGCCGGCGATCTGGCGCCCGAGGGGGGCGACCTTGGTGGCGCCCATGCGCTCGCCGAGGCGGTCGGTGAGCGGCCGCAGCAGGCGCTGGAACGAGGCCAGGTTGGCGCGGATCCACCCGGCCCGATCGGTGACCCGGGCGCGGGCCGGGCCGGCGAGGGACCGCAGGCCGGTCTCGGCCTCCACCAGGGCCTCGGCCTCGGCGGTGAACTCCCGGAAGTCCGGTTCGAGCGACGCGTAGTGGTACGACTCGGCCAGGGGCTCGTGGCCGGCGACCCTGATGGCGACGCGCTCGGCGGTGTCCCAGGCGATCGCGTCGGTCCCGCTGAACCGACCTTCCGGGCCGGTCATCAGGTCTTCGGGTACTTGGCGGCCACGACCTTGAAGACGTACTGGAGGATCACCGCGGCCACCCCGAGCACCGAGAGCACCAGGATGATGGGCGCGATCCAGTAGGCCCACGGCTTTGCCGTGGCAAGAAGGAGATCCATGCCGGCGACTGTACTGGGCGGCGCGACCCTGCCCGCTGCAGCCGGCCGGCGGCCGGGCTCAGCTCTAGGGCGTGAGGCAGTCGCCCAGGAAGGAGGACGTGCCCAGGAGGATGGAGCGCAGCTGCCGCCCGGTGAGGTGGCCTTCGCGGTACTCGTGGAGGGCCTCAGTGATGATCGACTGGGCGGCCACGAAGCACAGCACCGGGTCGGTGGTGTCGGTGCCGTTGGCGTGGGCCGCGGACGTGAACGGCCCGACTCCCATCACCAGGCCGGCAGCCAGCACGAGCCCTGCGATCTTCTTGCGCATTAAGTTCCCCACTTTCATCCGATGGATGTGGGCACCATACCCAAGACCCGCCGATCGCAGATGGGAGCCACCGCCGGAGGCCCGACGAGGCCGTCGGGCGCAGCCCGGCGTGGCCTCGTCGGAAAGAGGGTCAGCCGCCCGCAGGGCGACCAAGCCGTTGAGGTCGGCCGAAGGCCGACTATGCGATCTTCTTGCCCCGCACCCGGGGAACGACCATCGGCGCGTGCTGCGAACAGAACTGGCCGTCGTTGTAGATGGACAGGATGGTGGCGCACCCGGTCTGGCGGCATTGCCGCCCCGCCTTGTACGCCTTCGAGGGCCGGTCGTTCCCGCTAATCGGGTGGCCGGCGACAGATCCTTCGGACATGGCTAGGACAACCTGCGGGGGGGTACCGCTATTCCGCGCTGCCCTCGCATTCCTGGAGCGCCTTGGCCACCCGCTCGATGAGGCTCTCCGGGACGTGGTCACGGCACTTCTGGCGGACGACGATCCGGAGCTCGGCCTCGAAGTCGTAGGCCTCGAAGCACGGTGGGCAATCGTCGAGGTGGTGCTGGATCAGAACCCGTCGTTCGTCGGTGAGCTCCCCGTCGAGGTAGTGGTACAGCAACTCCACCGCCTCTACGCAATGCTCATCCATGGGTCCCCTCACGCTCGGATACAAGTCCACGCTGACGTCCGAATTCGTATAACCGCTTCTGGAGCGCCCTTCTTCCACGATGGAGGCGACTCATGACAGTTCCGATGGGCACGTCGAGGATTTCTGCGATCTCCTTGTAGGAAAATCCTTCCACGTCGCCCAGCAACACCGCCATCCGGAACTGCTCGGGCAGCGCCTCGATGGCCTCCTTCACCTCGGTCTCGGTGAAGCGGTCGAGCACCTCGTCCTCCGCGCTGCGGCCGGCGGCCGCGCCCTCCAGGCCGCCCAGGCGCCGGTAGAGGTAGAAGTTCTCGAGGTCGTCGATGTCCGACTCCTCCGGGCGGCGCTTCTTGGCCCGGTAGGTGTTGATGTAGGTGTTCGTCAGGATCCGGTACAGCCAGGCCTTGAGGTTCGTCCCCTCGGTGAAGCTGTTGAACGCCCGGTAGGCCTTCAGGTACGTCTCCTGGACGAGATCCTCGGCGTCGGCGGGGTTGCGGGTCATGCGCAGGGCGGCCGTGTAGAGCGACGGCATGTGCTCCATCGCCAGATCTGTGAACTTTGCCTGGTCGGCCACCGCCGGTCACGCTACCCGCTTCCAGGTTGGCCACTCCGGCGGGCGGGGTAGGTAGGTGGCATGAACAAACAAGGAAACCGTCAGCCCGGTGTCGCCGGCGACACCGACCACGAGCAGCACCGCGCCGGCCCCGGTGAAGGCGTCCGTGCGCCGTACCTAGCCGACGGAGGCGAGTTTGCCGAGATGTCGGTGTTCGACGGTGCCGGTAACGAGAGTGTCGTGCGCCTCACCACCGACGCCGAGGGCAACACCGCCCAAGGCACCGGCCCCAGCTCGGAAGCCGCCGGCGCCGACGCGGAGTCGCTGCTGAAGAAGGCCCGCCGCGCCGTCGGCGACGCCTTCGGCCCTGTGCACAAGTCACAACACCCGTAGCGTTCCCGGCTCCGGCGCCCATCGGTGGGGGCGCCGGCGCCGTGCTGTCGCACCCCCCTGCGATCATCGTCAGGGTGAGCGGGCGTGCGGGGCCGTGGTTGGCCCGCAACGGTGGCAGCCTCGTGCTGGTCCTGCTGGGTGGGACCCTCCTGGTGGCGTCGCTGTTCCAGGGTGGCGGGAACGAGGCCTACGGCGTCGGCCTGCTCATCTTCGGGAGCGGCCTGGTCACCGTCGGCGTGGTGCTGCCGCGCCTGCGCAACGCCGAGGTGGGCCCGGCCACCGGTTTCAAGCTGACCTTGGACGAACAGCGCGCCCTGTCGACCGGGCTGGCCGAGTCTGGGCTGGCCGAGTCTGGGCTGGCCGAGTCTGGGCTGGCCGAGTCTGGGGACGCAACGTACGTGGAGGTCGACCAGGTGGTGGCGGCCACCCGGGTGGTGCTCGCCTCGGAGACCTTGGGCCGCCTCCTGGCGCCGGAGGCCGGACCCCTCGCCGGCGCCTGGTTCCACCTCTACCTGTTCGACGAGCAACGCGAGTCGCTGCTGCCGGCGTTCGAGGGGCGGCCCAGTCCCAGCCAGGGTTGGAAGCCGGGGCTGGGCGCGGTGGGCAGGCCTGGCTGTCGGGGGAGTACGTGCTGGTCCGGGGCGAGGAGGTCTCCGACGACACCTACGGCCTCACGCCGGCGCAGCAGCATCGGGCCCGGAACCTGGCGGTGGTGGCGGCCATGCCGGTGACCAACGTCCGCGGTCACGTGATGGCGGTGCTGTCGGGCTCGTCGACGGACGCCGACAGTGCCCTGGCGACACCGGAGGGCTTCGACACCCACTTGCTGGCGGCCCAGGAGGTGGCCCGGGTGCTCGTCGACCTGCTGCAGTGGTTCTCTGACTGATACTCGGTATGTCAAAAGGGAAGGAAAACCATGGGACGAGTACCGAGGGGCCGCGGTGCCGGCTTCGAGTTCGGTCATATGACGATGACCCCTGTGTCCTCCGAGGACCTCGTCCGGGTGGTCAGCCGGGCCCTGTCCGAGCGCACCCGGCGCATCCATCTGACCACCGGGCAGCGGCGGGCCATCCTGTCGGCGCCGCGGCGCCCGGGGGCGGCCCAAGCCTGACCCTGGGGCGCGGAGTCACGGAGAGTCCTTACTATCCCACTCTAAGTGATGACCTAGTCGGACTGCTCCTGGGGGGCGGTCCGGGCGGTCATGGCCCGGTAGATGCGCTCCAGGTCCTCGAGGGTGGCGAACTCGATGGTCACCTTCCCCTTGGCCCCTTTGGATCCGCCCATGCTGATGGCCACCCGGGTGTCGAGGTGGGTGGACAGCAGCTCCTCCAACTCCAGGAGCCCCGGTGGGCGCAGGCCGCGGCTGGCCGCGCCGGCGCCGGCGGTCCCCCTTGACCCCCCGCTGGTGGCGGCCTGGGCGGTGTTGTGCTGGCGGGCCGCTTCCTCCACCGCCCGCACCGACATCCCGTCGGTGACGATCCGCTGGGCCAGCGCCTCCTGGTAGGCCCGGTCCGGGGTGGTGAGCAGGGCCCGGGCGTGGCCGGCGGTGAGCCGGGCCTCGGCGACCATCCGCTGGACGGTGGGGGGCAGCTGGAACAGGCGCAGGGTGTTCGAGATGGCGGCGCGGCTCTTGCCGACGCGCGACGCCAGCTCGTCGTGGGTGAGGTGGAAGTCCTCCAGCAGCTGCTGGTAGGCGGCGGCCTCGTCGAGGGGGTTCAGATCCTCGCGCTGGACGTTCTCCACCAGCGCCTGCTCAAGGGACAGGGTGTCGTCGACCGTGCGCACGATGGCCGGGATCAGTGAGAGGCCGGCCCGCTTGGCCGCCCGCCAGCGGCGCTCGCCGGCGATGAGCTCGTAGTTCCCACTGCCGGTGGCCCGGACGAGCACGGGCTGGAGGACGCCGAGCTCGCGGACCGATGCGGTGAGGGCGGCGAGGGACTCCTCGTCGAACTGGGTCCGGGGCTGGCGCTGATTCGGGGTGATGGCGCCGACTGGCAGGTCCTGAAACGTCGGTTCGTCCTCACCGTTGACGCTGCGGGGCGGAATCAGTGCCCCGAGCCCCCTACCAAGCCCGCCTTGGCGCGCCACCACTCACCTCCTTGGCCAGTTCCCGATAGGCGATAGCGCCCCGGGAGGTCGAATCGAACACGATGATCGGCTGCCCGAACGACGGCGCCTCGGACAGCCGGACGGTACGAGGCACGATGTTGCGGCACACCTTGGGCCCGAAGTGCTCCCGCACCTCCTTGGTGACCTGGTCAGACAGCTTGGTCCGGGCGTCGTACATGGTCAGGATGATCGCTCCGAGGTCCAGAGTGGGATTGAGGTTGCGCTTGACCAGCTCGACGTTGCGCAGGAGCTGCCCGAGGCCCTCCAGCGCGTAGTACTCGCACTGGATCGGCACCACCACCTCGCTGGCCGCGGCCAAGCCGTTCACCGTCAACAGGCCGAGTGACGGCGGGCAGTCGATCATGGTGAAGTCGTAGTCGTCGCCCACGCGCTCCAGGGCCCGCCGCAGGCGGAGCTCGCGGCTGAACGCCGGCACGAGCTCGATCTCGGCGCCGGCCAGGTCGATCGTCGCCGGCGCCAGGAAGAGATTGCGCACCGCGGTCGGCTCGATGCAGTCCTCGAGGTTGAGATCGTTCAAGAGGACGTCGTAGATCGACGACTGCAGGTTGCGGGCGTTGATGCCGAGGCCGGTGGTGGCGTTGCCCTGGGGATCGAGGTCGACGACGAGCACCCGGTAGCCCAGCTCAGCCAGGGCGGCGCCCAGGTTGACCGCGGTGGTCGTCTTGCCGACGCCGCCCTTCTGGTTGGCGATGGCCATGATGCGAGGAAGGGGGCGCACGACGGCGGCGCCGGGACGGTTCGGCACCGGGGGAGCGGTCGGGGCCGGTGCCTCCGCCGCTTCATGCCGCGGCTCGGCAATGGACGCTCCGGGCGAGTCGAGGTGGTCGGGAGTCAGGATCCCGGGAGCGATGTCGACCTCGACCTGAATGGCCTGCCCGGCGTCGGCGAGGGGGGACGAGCCGGTGTCCTCGGCGCGCTCGGCCGGCTCCACCGGGAGCGGGTCGGTAGCGCCGTGGTCATCCTGCTCCGCGGGTGGCCCACCCTGCTCGTCTTGGAGCGGAGGCGTTTCGAACCCCTCGTCGTCGGGTTCGAGTTGGCGGAGGATCGACCCGCCGTAGCTGCTGTAGCTACCGAAGCCGGCGCCGCCTCCGTCCTGGTCCATCCCGGCATTCTGGCACGTCGCACCTCAGGGTCAAGCTCTTGTTTCACGTGGAACATTCGGTTGAGGGTTGTGCACAGGCCGGGACGGTCAGGCCCGCGGCCACGGGTCAGAACAGCGGCCGTTTCGTCGGCACGCCGACGCGACGCGGGAAGCGGCCTGGGCACGGCGACTCCTGGACCAGGACCTGGTACGCCCATCCCCCGCCCGAGGTCGCCGGCGCCGGCGCCGGCGCCGGCACCAAACCCAGTTGGGCCAGATCCCCCGCCGGCCAACGCCCCGGATCGCCCCCTGGGGGCTCGCTGACCACCGCGTACCCCCCGACCCGGAGCAGGGGCGCCGCACATTCGGCCGCCGCCGCCGGCGGCCCGAAGCCGCGGGCGACGACCAGGTCGAGACGACCGCGGTACCCGACGGACCGGCCCACCACCTCGGCCCGCTCCTCGACGACCGTCACGCACTCCCCAAGGCGCAGCTCGGCCACCGCCGACCGCAGGAATGCCGCCCGCCGGACCATCGACTCCACCAGAATCCAGTGGCACGAGGGAAACGTCATGGCCAGCACCAGGCCCGGCACACCGCCGCCACTGCCCAGGTCGCCGGCGACGCCCGGCCCGCCGGCGCCGAACAGTTCCCGAACCACCGCAGCGAAGCCGCCGGCGTGGTCGAGCTGGCCGGCCACCGGACCCGGGCCGAGGAAGCCCAACCGCCGGGCCTCCTCCAGCACGTGCCGGAGCCCGTCCAGCGGCTCGCTCAGCCCGCGTCGGGCTGGATGACGACCCGCCGGCGGGGCTCCTCGCCCTCCGAGGATGTCGACACGCCGGCGATGGTGTTGACCGTGTCGTGCACCACCTTGCGGTCGGCGGGCGGCATCGGCTCCAGCACCCGGACCACGCCCGAGGCCACGACCTGGGCGGCCACGTCACGGGTGAAGCGCTCGAGCGCCTCCCGCCGGTCCTTCCGGTAGCCGGCGACGTCGACCACGATGCGGGGCTGGCCGTCGGCCACCCGGCGCTGGGCCACCGTCCGGGTCAGCTCCTGTATGGCAGCCAGCGTGGCCCCACGGGGGCCGATCAGCATGCCGACGTCACTGCCTTCCACCGCCAGCTCGATGGTGTCGCCGTCGTCAACCAACGAGCGGCTGACCGTCCCGGACACACCGAACGCCGAGATGAGGCCGCGCAGGAACTCCTCGCCCACCTCGCCGGCATCCCCCGCCGGATCCTGTGCGTCGTACATGGCTTCTCCCTTGTCGGTCGCCGGCTTCGGACGTCTCTCTGCACGCGGTTCGGACGATCGCCCGCCACCATTCCCCCGCCGGCCGCCGCCCCCATTGGGGCCGCCGGCCCGGGCCCCGGGCTCAGCCGCGTCGGTCGTCACCGCCGCCGCCCCAGCCGGCGCCGGCCCGTCCTCGGCACGGTCCTTGCGACCCCGCCGGCGTGACCCCCGCTCGATCTTGGGTCGCACCGCGGTCGGCGCCACCCGGGCCCGCACGCGAGCCTCGGAGCGCAGGCGCCCGAAGAGGCCCGCCTTGGGCTCCTCCAGCACCTCGAACTCCGCCTCGCTCTCGTCAACGCCGAGCTGGTCGAGCGCCTCGTCCTTGGCCTCCTCGACGGTCTTGGCCGTCACTTCGACCCATTCCACGCCTACCTGTCCTTCCGTCTGGAGTTCTTCGCCGAGGTGCCGTTCGTTCCGCCGGCCCCCTTGGACCCGCCGGCACCGTTCGGTCCGGAGCCCCGCTTGCCCTCCGGCGCCGGCAGCCCCTTCGGCCGGGGCGACGGTGGTGGGCGCCGGCCCTTGGCCTGCGGCTTCGGCGCCGGCTTCTTCGGTCCGCCGGCCGGCGTCGTCCGTCCGGACGGGCCACGACCCCCGCCCCCGCCCCCGCCCTTCCCTGAACCGTCCCGAGGGACCCGGGGGCCCTCCTTGTCGTCCTTGGTGGCGCCGCCGCCGGTCACGTGCGGCGGCGGGAAGGCCTTGAACATCAACGCCTGCTGACCGATCTGCCACACGTTCGAGACGATGAAGTAGACGACGACGCCGGCCGGCACCGACAGGGAGATGAACCCGATGATGCCCGGGAAGATCTTGGTGATCATCTGCATCTGGGGGTTGACGGAGTCCTTGGGCAGGCGGGCCGTCATCTGGCGCTGCTGGAAGTAGCCGGTGGCGACCGTGATGGCGATCAGCAGGTAGTACGGCAGCGCCTTGCCGCCGCTGACCGACGACGCCGGCTTCGACAGGTCAATGCCCCAGGACACCATCTTGCCGCCGGACTCCAACAACGAGGTGAACAGCTTGCTGGACGTGGGCACGTGCTTCGGCCCGTTGGCGTGGCTGAGCCCGAGGATGACCCGGTAGAGGACGATGAAGAGCGGGGCCTGCAGAAGGATGGGCAGGCACCCCGCCAGCGGGTTGACCTTGTTCTCCTTGTAGAACTTCATCATCTCTTCGTTGAGCTTCTGGCGGTCGTTCTTGTACTTCGCCTGCAGCCGCTTGATCTCCGGTTGGATGCGCTGCATCGCCTGCTGGGACTTCACCTGCTTGGTGGTCAGCGGGATGAGGAGGATCCGGACGGCGATGGTCAGCAGGGCGATGGCCAGCCCGTAGGACGGTGCCACCGAATAGAAGAACGCCAGCACCCGCCCCATGGCCCCGTAGATGGGGTCGAGGATCCAGAAGGCGGCGAGCATGGGCCTCACGACGCCATCCTGGACGGGCGCCGGCCTCCCCGGCCTCGCCGGCCAGAAGGCGCCGGCACCAGGTCGACGCCCGAGCGCGCCGCCCACGGGTGGCAGCGCAGGAGCCGGCGCATCGTCAACCACCCACCGCGCCCCGCCCCATGGGCCGCCAGCGCCTCCAGAGCGTAGGACGAGCACGTCGGCCAGTAGCGACACGGCGACGGCCGACCGGCCCTCACCGCCTGGTAGCCCCGAATCGGCACGGAGAGCGAGCGTACAACCACGGAAGGTGATGACAAGGACGACATCGCGGGTGGGTTGGATGTCATGGGCGGTGCAGTGCGCTGAGCGCTTGGCATACCGTGGCTCTCAAATCTCCATAGGACAGGGACGCCGCCGCCGCGGTGGCGCCGAAGAGATAGGCGCCCGGCCGGAGCTGGGCCCGCACCTCTCGGGTGATGGCCCGCAGCCGGCGCCGAATCCGGTTGCGCACCACTGCGCCGCCGGCCCGACGGCCGATGGCGTAGGCGACCCTCGGCGGTACGGCGGGGTCACCAGCCAGCCAGGTTACCGTGATCGGACCCCTTCTCACGCGTCGGCCACCCGTGCGTAGGGCCTCGAAGGTGGCCCGGTCACGGATGGACCAGATCAGGCGGTCAGGCTGTGGCGGCCCTTGCGCCGGCGCGACGACAGGATGGCCCGCCCCGCCTTGGTCGACATGCGGTGGCGGAAGCCGTGACGCTTGGCCCGCTTCCTGACGTTCGGTTGAAATGTGCGCTTCACCCTGTGGCCTCCCCGGCAAGTGTGCTCCCCGGCGACTGTGGCTTCCCCGAAAAGTCTGTTTCCGGGCGAATCGATCGTTTCCCGGTGATGACGCGCGTCGACGACCGGCGCCGTACGGGCTCGCACCAGGGTAGAGCCCGCGGGGACCGGTCGCCAACCAGCCCGCCGGCAAGCCCTGGAACTCCCGCCCTGCAACGGACCCGGCCCTTTTCGGCCCCCATCCCCGGTGCTACCGTCTGCGAACGCCCGGGGCCAGCCTGGGGGTGGGCCTCACAACTTCCCTGGCTCTCATGTCCACGGATGTCGCCACGGATGCCGTTCACGCGTTATCCACATCTGTGGGCAACGCTGTGGACCAAGAGGATGGGGAGGGTCGCGGAATGGCAGGGGCTGAACGCCTGTGGGGTGCCTGCGTCGGCGTCTTGCGCAACGAGGTCCCCGACAGCATTTGGAATACCTGGCTGGCCTCGGCCCGCCCGTCGGCGCTGATCGACCACCGGTTGACGCTGACCGTCCCCAGCCCGCTGGCCAAGGAGCGCATCGAGGCGCGGTACCTGGAACTGGTCACTGACGTCGTCAGCGACGTCGCCGGCGAACCCCACGAGGTGGTGCTCGAAGTGCGAACAGATCCGGCCGTCCCCGATGACGAGGTCGACCCCCGGCCCCAGTTGGAGTTCGACGGTCAACCGCTGCGCACCGCCAACGGCGCCGCGGCCCGGGCCGACGTCCTGTCCGCCAGCGGCATGCCTGAGATCGGCCTCAACCCGGCCTACACGTTCGAGAACTTCGTCATCGGCGAGTCCAACCGCTTCGCCCACGCCGCCGCCCTGGCCGTGGCCGAGCAGCCGGCCAAGTCCTACAACCCGCTGTTCATCTACGGCGACACCGGCCTGGGCAAGACCCACCTCCTCCACGCCATCGGGCACTACGTGCGCCAGCACCTCCCCGACCTGATCGTCCGCTATGTCTCGACTGAACACTTCCTGAACGACTTCATCGACGCCATCCGCACCAACGCCACCTCGTCGTTCAAGATGCGCTACCGCGGCTGCGACGTCCTCCTCGTCGACGACGTCCAGCTCATCCAGCACAAGGAGCGCTTCCAGGAGGAGTTCTTCCACACCTTCGAGACCCTCCACAGCGCCGGCCGCCAGATCGTGTTGTCCTCCGACCGGCCACCCAAGGACATGGCCATCCTCGAGGACCGGCTGCGCAGCCGGTTCGTGTCCGGCCTGCTCACCGATGTGCAGCCGCCCGACGTGGAGACCCGCCTGGCCATCCTGCGCAAGAAGGCCGAGCGCGAGCCGGTGCCGGCGCCCGACGACGTGCTGTCCTACATCGCCACCCACATCACCAACAACATCCGGGAGCTCGAAGGGGCCCTGCACCGGGTCCTGGCCTACTCGAGCATCACCCAGATGGCCCTCACCCTGCCGGTGGCCACCCAGGTCCTGGGCGACCTCATCACCGCCAACGCCCCCCGCCCCATCACCCCCAAGCTGATCCTGGAGGCCACGGCCGACATGTTCGGCCTGAGCATCGAGGACCTGCGGGGCAAGAGCCGCAGCCGCCCGCTGGTGACCGCCCGCCAGATCGCCATGTACGTCCTGCGGGAGATGACCGACTTCTCCTACCCGGCGATCGGCCGGGAGTTCGGCGACCGCGACCACACCACCGTCATGCACGCGGTCACCAAGATCTCCAAGCTCATGGCCGAGCGACGGGCCATCTACGACCAGGTCACCGAGCTCATGACCCGTCTGCGGACCGGTGCGTAGTGCTGGGACGCGCGGTGGACGGCGTGTGCATGGACAACGCCGCTTCCCACAGCCGGCCGCGAAACTGTCGCACCCTTGTGGGAGCATGGGGACAGCTGGGGACACCGCGCGGCGCTCCTACCAGCACCGATGCCCGCTTCTCCACAATCCACACCCCCTACTGCTCCCTCTGATTTTGAGATCTCCAAAGAGAGAAAGTAGAGCCGAGGTACCTCTGTGAAGTTCCGAGCCGAGCGTGACGTCCTCCTCGAAGCCCTGGCCACTGCGGCCCGGGCCGCGGCCACGCGGGGCGGCGCCCTGCCCGCGTTGTCCGGGGTCCGCCTCGAGGTCAAGGGCGACGTCCTCCACCTCGCCGGCTCCGACCTGGACCTGACCGTGCAGGTCGAGGCGGCCGTGGCCGGCATCGCCGACGGTGTGTGTGTCATCCCTGCCCGCCTGGGCACCGACATCGTCCGGGCCCTCGAGCCCGGTGCGGTCACCTTCGAGCTCGTTGGGGGAGAGGCGCAGATCGCCGCCGGCCGCTCCCAGTTCACCGTGCGGGTGCTGCCGGCCGAGGAGTTCTTGCGGCTGCCCGAGCCCACGGGCGACGCCGTCACCCTCGATGCCGCCGCCCTGGCCGCCGCCCTCAGCCAGGTCGTCCGGGCGGCCAGCAAGGACGACGCCCGCCCCATCCTCGCCGGCGTGCTGATGACCGCCGAGCCCGCCGGCCTGCGCCTCGTCGCCACCGACTCCTACCGCCTGGCCATGCGTGACCTGCCCGGCACGACCCTGATGGCCGAGGGCAAGCACGTGCTGGTGCCGGCCCGGGCCCTCGGCGAGCTGGGCCGGGTCCTAAACAACGCCACCCAGGTCACTCTCCGCCTCGGCCACGACCAGGCCAGCTTCGAAGTCGCCAGCGTGCGGGTCACCACCCGCCTGATCGAGGGCGAGTTCCCCAACTACCGCCAGCTCGTGCCCAGCGGCTACCCGAACCGCCTGGTGGTGGGCAAGGAGGCCCTGCTCGACGCCGTCCGCCGGGTCAAGCTGCTGGCCCGCGAGGCCACCCCCATCCGCATGGCGCTGCGCCCCGACGGCCTGGAGCTCACCGCCGTCACCCATGACGTCGGCCAGGCCCGCGAGGACCTCGACGCCAAGTACGAGGGCGCCGAGATGGTGGTGGCCTTCAACCCCGAGTTCCTCATCGACGGCGTCGAAGCCACCCCCGGCGACGACGTGGTCCTGGAGACCCTCGACGCCCTCAAGCCCGCCACCCTGCGGGCCACCGAGGGCACCGACTTCCTGTACCTGCTCATGCCGGTACGGGTCTCATGACGCGTGCGCCTCACCCGTCTCTGGCTGCACGACTTCCGTAACTACGAGTCGGCCGATCTCACCCTGGCGCCCGGGCTGACGGTCGTGCGGGGCGCCAACGGCGAGGGCAAGACCAGCCTGCTCGAAGGCATCTCCTACCTGGCCACCCTGGCCTCGTTCCGCGGCGTGCCCAACGAGGCCCTGGTCCGGGAGGGGGCGGCCCGAGCCGTCGTCCGCGGCGAAGGGGAGCGGGCCGGCCGCCAACTGCTCATCGAGGCCGAGATCGGGCCCCGGGGCCGGCTCAGCCTCAACAAGCAGCGCCTGCGCCGGTCCTCCGACCTGCTCGACGCGCTCCGGGTCAGCGTCTTCGCCCCCGACGACCTGGAGCTGGTCAAGGGCGGCCCCTCGGCCCGCCGGCGCTACCTCGACGACGCCCTCGTCGCCCTCGCCCCCAAGCACGACGCCCTCCGCCGCGACCTCGACCGCATCCTCCGCCAGCGGACCGCCCTGCTCCGGCAATCGGGCGGCCGGCTGACGCCCGACATCGCCACCACCCTCGACGTCTGGGACGCCAAGCTTGTCACCGCCGGCGAGGCCCTGGCCGACGCCCGCGCCGCCCTGGTCGCCGATCTGGAGCCGGCGCTGGCCAAGGCCTACGCCGACGTGGCGCCAGAAAGAGGCGCGGTCAGCGCGGCCTACGACGCCCCCTGGCGGGCCGCCGGCCTGGCCGCCGGCCTGGCCGCCGCCCGCACCGACGAGCTGCGCCGGGGCGTCTGCCTGGTGGGCCCCCACCGCGACGACCTCACCCTGCGCATCAACGCTATGTCCGCCCGCACCCACGCCTCCCAGGGCGAGCAGCGCTCGATGGCCCTGGCCCTGCGCCTCGCCGCCCACCGCCTGGTCGCCGACGCGCTCGGCGACGTGCCCGTCCTCCTCCTCGACGACGTGTTCTCCGAGCTCGATCCCGGCCGCAGCGAGGCCCTGCTCCACCACCTCCCCGCCGGCCAAGCCGTCCTCACCACCGCCGGCCCGGTGCCCGCCGGCGCGGTCCCCGACCAGGTCGTCACCGTGGCCGCCGGCCGCCTGATGGTCCAGACGTGACGGCCCGCCGGCCCCCGAGCCGCCAACCGAAGCCAGGCCCCGGCTGGTTCCCCCTCCGCGAGCCCGGCGGCCCCCCGCCCCGCCCGGTCGGCGACTCCCTGGCCGCCGTGGCCCGCAACCTGGGCGGGGCCGGCGGCCCCGCCCTCGTCGACCTGCTGAACCGCTGGCCGGCGGTCGTCGGCGAGGGGCTGGCCGCCCACTGCCGGCCCGTTTCCTTGCGCGCCGGCACCCTCACCATCGCGACCGACGAGCCGGCCTGGGGCGCCCAACTGGGCTGGCTCGAGGCCGACCTGCGCCGGCGTCTCGACGGCGCCCTCGGCACCGGCGTGGTCACCCGTATCGCGGTCCGGGTCCGCCCTCCTTAGACCGCCTTTCTGGTAGAATCTCGTAGTGCCAATCAAGGCGATGACCAGCGCTTATGCAGCTGTTCGGGTCGCCTGATCGGCCCCTTCTCGACCTCCTGGTCGACTCGCATCTGACGTCGTAGAGAAAGGCCGCGCGTGGCGGTTGATACCCCCTCCTATGGGGCCAAAGACATCCAGGTCCTGGAAGGGCTCGACCCGGTCCGCAAGCGGCCCGGGATGTACATCGGATCCACCGGGCTCAACGGCCTCCACCACCTGGTGTGGGAGGTCGTCGACAACTCCGTCGATGAGGCCATGGCCGGCCACGCCACCCGGATCGACGTCACCCTCCTGCCCGACGGCGGGTGCCGGGTGGTCGACGACGGTCGTGGCATCCCGGTCGACTCCGACAAGCGGTTCAAGGGCAAGTCGGCGGCCGAGGTGGTCCTCACCGTCCTCCACGCCGGCGGCAAGTTCGGGGGCGAGGGCTACAAGGTCTCCGGCGGCCTCCACGGCGTGGGCGTCTCGGTGGTCAACGCCCTGTCCAAGCGCCTCGACCTGGAGATCGACCGCGAAGGCAACCGCCACCGGCTCGTCTTCCTCGACGGCGGGCGCCCGCAGGGCAAGCTCGAGGTCATCGGCAAGGCCCCCCGGGGCCGCACCGGCACCACCGTCACCTTCTGGCCCGACCCCACCATCTTCAACTCCGAGGGCACCGAGTTCCGGGCCACCACGATCCTCGAGCGCCTCCAGATCTACGCCTTCCTCAACAAGGGGCTCGAGGTCCGCTTCCGCGACGAGCGGCCGGGGCACGAGCAGGAGCAGACCTACCGGTACAGCGGCGGCATCGTCGACTACGTGCGCCACCTGAACGCGTCGAAGGACGCCCTGTTCAAGCGGGTGGCCCACTTCGAGGGCTCTGAGGCCGACCAGGAGGTCGAGGCCGCCCTCCAGTGGAACACCGGGTACTACGAGGGCATCCACAGCTACGCCAACGGCATCGCCACCATCGAAGGCGGCATGCACGAGGAGGGCTTCAAGAAGGCCCTCACCAACGTGGTGAACCGCTATGCCAAGGCCAAGGGGCTGCTCAAGGAGAAGGAGGAGAACCTCCTCGGCGAGGACATCCGCGAGGGCCTGACCGCCATCGTCAGCGTCAAACTGCGCGAGCCCCAGTTCGAGGGCCAAACCAAGGCCAAGCTGGGCAACGTCTCCATCCGCTCCCTCGTCGAGCGGGTGGCGAATGAGAAGTTCGCCGAGTGGCTCGAGGAGCACCCCACCGAGGCCCGCCAGGTCGTGTCCAAGGGCACCCAGGCCGCCCGGGCCCGCCTCGCCGCCCGCCAGGCCCGTGAGCTCACCCGCCGCAAGACCCTGCTGGAGGGCGCCGGCCTCCCCGGCAAGCTGGCCGACTGCTCGTCACGCGACCCGGCCGAGTCCGAGCTGTTCATCGTCGAGGGCAACAGCGCCGGCGGCTCGGCCATCAACGCCCGCGACCCGATCAAGCAGGCCATCCTCCCGATCCGGGGCAAAATCCTCAACGTCGAGCGGGCCCGCGTCGACAAGATGCTGAAGAACACCGAGATCCAGTCGTTGATCTCGGCCATCGGCGCCAACCTCGGCGAAGAGTTCGACGTGGCCAAGATCCGCTACCACAAGGTGATCATCCTGGCGGATGCCGACGTCGACGGGAACCACATCCGCACCCTGCTGCTCACGTTCTTCTTCCGCCAGATGAAGGACCTGGTCGAGCGGGGCCACATCTACATCGCCCAGCCGCCGCTCTACTCCACCATCGTGGGCAAGGAAAAGATCTACCTGAAGGACGATGCGGCCCGCGACGCCTACGTCGCCGCCAACCCCAACAAGAAGCACGAGTTCGCCCGCCTCAAGGGCCTCGGCGAAATGGACTACGCCGAGCTCCGCGACACCACCATGGACGCCAACCGCCGCACCCTCCTCCAGGTCGGCATCGAGCAGGCCGCCCTGGCCGACGAGGTGTGCTCCATCCTCATGGGCGAAGATGTCGAGTCACGCAAGCATTTCATTCAGACGAATGCCACCGATGTTCGATTTCTCGACATCTAGGCTCGCGGCGCTCGCCGCTGCCGGAGTCGGGCCGGCGCGCTTCGACGCCGCGCCGCGTCGGGTGGACGGGCGGCCTCCGGCCGTGCTCATCGCTGTTCCGACCAACCAAACCTCGCTCTGCTCGGCGGTTGGTCGGCGAAACGCAGCTGACGCTGCGTTTCGGATCCCTCACGAGGTAACGAATGTCTGAGCAGCAGCCGCCGTTGGAATTCGGCTCCGTCGAGCCCATCGAGCTCCAGGTGGAGATGGAGCAGTCGTATCTCATCTACGCCCTCTCCACCATCACCGCCCGGGCTTTACCCGACGTGCGTGACGGGCTGAAGCCGGTGCACCGGCGGATCCTCTGGGACATGTTCGACCAGGGCTTCCGGCCCGACCGCACCATGGTCAAGTGCGCCCGCATCACCGGCCACGTCATGGGCCAGTACCACCCCCACGGCAACCAAGCCATCTACGACGCCCTGGTCCGCATGGCCCAGCCGTTCAGCCTCCGCCACCCCCTGATCGACTTCCACGGCAACTACGGCTCCCCGGAGTTCGAAGCGGCTGCTGAGCGCTACACCGAGTCGCGGCTCAGCCAGCTGGCCATGCAGATGCTCGCCGGCATCGACGAGGACACCGTCGATTTCGTCGACAACTACTCGGGCGACTTCACCGAGCCGAGCGTCCTCCCCAGCCGCTTCCCCAACCTGTTGGTGAACGGCAGCCAGGGCATCGCTGTGGCCATGGCGACCAACATCCCGCCCCACAACCTGGCCGAGATCATCGACGCCACCCTCCACCTCATCGACCACCCCGAGGCCACACCCGACGACCTCATGGCCTTCGTCAAGGGCCCCGACTTCCCCACCGGCGCCTACATCCTCGGGAGAGCCGGGATCATGGACGCCTACCGCACCGGCCGGGGCTCCATCCGCATGCGGGCCAAGGCCGAGATCGTCGAGGGCCGCCAGACCACCGAGATCCACGTCACCGAGCTGCCCTACCAGGTGAGCGTGTCGTCGGTGGCGTCCAAGGTGGCCGAGCTGGTCGACTCCCGCCAGATCGACGGCATCCGCGACATCAAGAACCTGTCCTCCGGCGAGGACACCAAGCTCGTCATCTACCTCAAGCGCGACGCCAACGCCTCGGTGGTGCTGAACAACCTGTTCAAGCACACGCCGCTGCAGTCCAACTTCGGCGTGAACATGGTCGCCCTGTGCGACGGCGTGCCTCGCACCCTCAACCTGGCCCAAGCTCTCAGCTACTACATCGACCACCAGGTCGAGGTCATCACCCGCCGGTCAGAGCACCGGCTGCGCAAGGCCCAGGACCGGGCCCACATCGTCGAAGGCCTGCTGAAGGCCCTCGACATGATCGACGCCATCATCGCCCACATCCGGGCGTCCGACGACCGCGACGCGGCCCGCCAGGGCCTGATGGCCGCCCCGTTCGAGTTCAGCGAGATCCAGGCCAACCACATCCTGGACATGACCCTCGCCCGCCTCACCCGCCTGGGCCGGTCCCAGCTGGAGGAGGAGCTGGCCAAGCTGCTCGAGACCATCGCCGAGCTCCAGGCCATCCTGGCCGACCCGGGCCGCCTGCGGCAGGTCATCAAGGACGAGATGGGCGAGATCCGCACCAAGCACGCCCAGCCCCGCCGGGCCGAGATCACCTACGACCCGGGCGACATCGACATCCTCGACCTCATCGACGACGAAGAGCTCGTCGTCACCATGACCCACGCCGGCTACATCAAGACGGTCGCCGCCGACGCCTTCCGCACCCAGGGCCGCGGCGGCCGGGGCGTGGCCGGGGCCAAGCTCAAGGATAACGACTACGTCGAGCGCATCGTGCATACGACCGCGCACGCGTTCCTGTTGTTCTTCTCCAACCGGGGCCGGGTCTACCGGCTCAAGGCGCATGAGATCCCGATGAAGGACCGCACGGCCCGGGGCACGGCCATGCCCAACCTGCTGTCGCTGGCGCCGGGCGAACGCATCCAAGCCATCATCGACACCCGCGACTACGAGACCAGCCGTTTCCTCTTCTTCGCCACCAAGAACGGCATGGTCAAGAAGACCCGCTTCACCGAGTACGACTCGTCCCGGCGCGACGGCCTCATCGCCATCAACCTGCGGGAGGACGACGAGCTCGTCCGCGTCGTCCAGACCAGCGGCGGCGACGACATCTTCATGGTGAGCAGCGCCGGCACCACCATCCGCTTCTTCGAGGACGACGTGCGGGCCACCGGCCGTTCGGCCATGGGCGTCATCGGCATGCGCCTCCGCCAGGGCGACGAAGTGGTGTCCTGCGACGTCACCCGCGAGGGTGCCGACCTACTGCTCGTCACCGACAACGGCTACGGCAAGCGCACCAAGCTCGACAAGTTCCCCCGTAAGGGCCGGGGCACCATGGGCGTCATCGGCATCCGGCTGGCCCGGGGCCGGGGCAAGGTCGTGGCCGCCCTGATGGTCGGCATCGACGACGAGCTCTTGCTCATCTCCTCCGCCGGCGTCACCATCCGCACCGCGATCCGCGACATCTCCTCCCAGGGCCGCGACGCCACGGGTGTGCGCATCATGAACCTCGACGAGGGCCAGACGGTCGCCGCCGTCGCCCCCGTCCTCAACGTCGACGAGTAGCCTCCCCCGCTTCACTTCCCCCCTCCTGAGCTGACCCACGTCCCCGGGAGGGGCACATGCATCGACGTACCGACGAGCGGGGCTCGACCCTGCCGTTCCTTGTCCTGACCATCGTCCTGGCCGGGGTCATCGTGCTCGGGCTCGGCCGGGTGGGCGGCGCCGCCACCGCTCGGGCCGGCGCCGCCGCGGCCGCCGACGCCGCCGCCCTGGCCGGCGCCGCCTCGGGCCGGGCCGCGGCGGCCGAGCTGGCCGCGGCCAACGGCGCCGAGCTCCTCTCCTACCAGGAGGTGGGCAACGACACCGAGGTCCGGGTCCGGCTGGGGCCGGCGGAGGCCACGGGCCGGGCCCGACGCACGGGCGACCGCGACGACGGCACGGGCGCCGGCACCGGGCCCACCAAGGGCCTGGCGCCGGCCATGCGGGCGGCCCTGGGCCGGGCCGAGCAGCTCCTCGGCCAGAAGGTGCCGATCACGTCGGGCTGGCGATCGACCGAAGCCCAGGCCGCCCTCTACGCCAACCGGGCCGCCAACCCGTACCCGGTGGCCGCGCCGGGGTCGTCGATGCACGAGCGGGGTCTGGCCATCGACGTCCCCGCCGACTTCGTCCCCCGACTGCTCGCCGTCGCCCCGAAATCGGGCCTGTGCCAGCCCTATCCCGCCGACGATCCCATCCATTTCGAGGTCTGCCGTTAGGCCGCACCCGACGAGCGACTAGATTCGAGATCGACAGGTATGAAAAGCAGCCCCTTGCAGGGACGGCGAGTCCGTCTTGTCATACGCAGAGTCGAGCCGTGGACGGTCCTCAAGTTCTCGGTGCTTCTCTTCGCGACGCTGTACCTGGTCTTCCTCGTGGCCGGCCTGGTGCTGTGGGCCGCGGTCACCGCCACCGGCCTGCGGGAGAACATCGAGAAGTTCATCGGCGACCTGATCGCGTCCGACGACTTCCACATCCTCGGGCCCACGATGATGCGGGCGTCGGCGGTCGGCGGGTTCGTGCTGGTCGTGCTGGGCACCGGCGCCAACGTGCTCTTCGCCGTGCTCTACAACCTGATCAGCGACGTCATCGGCGGCATCACCATCGTGTTCGAGGAGCGGCCGCGCCGGCGCAAAGGGCGGGCGGTCGAGCTGGGTGAGGCGCCGCCGCTCAAGCCGCACAAGGCGGCCCGCCGGCGCCTCGTGCCCCGATTGCCCGACGGCAGGCAGTCCGACACGACCCCCATGCCCGACCTCCCTCTCGTCGAGCCGGAGCTGGTCCAGCCGGTCGACGTCACCCGCCCGGCCGACTAACCAGCCCCGCCCGCACCGCCCCGCTCAACCGCCACATCCCCCACCTTTTCCGGCTCGCCCAGGTGTCCGACGACGTCTGCCGGCGCCTGATCGCGGTCACGACCGTCCTGCGCCCCCCGCCGGCGCCACGTCGACGGTCGCCGCCCCGCAACCCGCCGGCCGGCCCTCCGCCGCCTGACCTCGGGCGTCGGAAGCTCGCGGGCGTCGATGTTGGGCGCCGTCCATTGTAGATCTTCTGTTGAAACTAGGTGATTCGCGCATGTAGTCTTCTTTCTAGTTTCCGATGTAGGAACCGGAGAGAAACGTCCGTCCGCCGTCTCGACGCATGTTCCGAACGGCAAGCCGCGAGGGGTGCCTCATGTGCTTCAAGAACCTTCCGATCGAGTTCGACGCTGCCGGCAAGGCGCAGCTCAAGGCGGGAGTGAAGGATCCGTACTCGGTCACCGTCGCCGAGCCCAAGGGCTACGTACGGCGTAAGGAGGGCCCCGGCGCCCAGTTGGCCGCCCCGCCCCGCCTGCGGGACTGGAACATCGACCCCATGACCCGGGTGGCCG
>JAHFUP010000165.1 GCA_023265025.1 Acidimicrobiia bacterium
GGGATTGGCGAGCAGGTGGGAGGCCGGTGGCCGGCGGCCCACCGTCGCCCCGTCAGGGCGCGACATGCACTGAGGGTCGTCATTGTGCCTGTCGTTCTCGGCCCGGGCGGGCCCTCGGCGATGCCAGGACGGCGCTCCCAATAGCAGCTCAGCCGTCCCTGGTACTGGTGGAACGCGTGGGCGTCGTACGATCGTTCGGAGTGGGCACCGGTGCGGCAACCAGCGACGATGGTGCTCCGAGCCCCGCGTTCTCCTCGACCCCGGTGCGCTGCCGAATGGGTGGGTTAGCCGTCAGGGGCGCCCCAGCGGACCGCCTACAACTGTCGGTGCAAGGGCGTCTGGGTGCCCGACTACGGCACGGCCAGACTCATGCAGTGGTCGTGCCGGGAACTGGTGCACCTGCGCCTACTGAAGTGACCCACCGCTACCTCGACGCCGCGGCGGACACCTTGGCGGCGGACCAGGGCGTTTCCCTCGAGCCGCGTCGGCGTCGAGCTCCGGGTGTGGGCATCCGCAAATGGCGTCAGCGTGGCCGCGCCAGGCTGCATCGCAGTCCACCTCGACCAGGCCTGGCGCGAAGCGTGCGACACCCGATAGCGGCGCCCGGCCAGTCCCGATGATGGAAGGCCAGCAGTCTGAGATCCGGCTGACCGAGCTGCTCGCCGCGCTGTCGTTGGTCAGCGATCTCGGCATGGGCCAGCCCATGGAGCACAATCTGCGGCAGTGCCTCATCGCCTCGCGCCTGGGTGACCGCATCGGTCTAGACGAAACCGCACGCGAAGGCGTGTTTTACGCGGGGATGATGGCGTGGATCGGCTGCCACGTCGACGCTTACGAGCAGGCGAAGTGGTTCGGCGACGAGATGGCGTTGAAGGGCGACGCCCGGAAGGTCGACTTCGCGACCGCCAAGGCAGGCATTGGGTTCACCTTCAAGCACCTGGCCGCGGGCCAGCCGTTGCTGCACCGGGCGCGCGCCGGCATCGGTTTCATCGGCGGTGGGATGAAGGACGCCGAAGCCATGCTCGAGAACCACTGGCGAGCGGTCGACAGTTTCGCGGCGTGTCTCGGAATGAACGACAACATCCGTATGAGCGTCAAGCAGACGTTCGAGCGATGGGACGGCAAGGGCGTTCCCGACGGCACACGGGGCGAGGAGATCCTGCTGACCTCTCGACTGGTCAATCTCGCCGACGTGGTCGTCGTGTTCCACCGGGTTGGCGGCGTCGAGGCCGCCGTCGGCGTCGCGCGTGAGCGGAGCGGGACGCAGTTCGACCCCCAGCTGGTCACGCTGTTCTGTGATGTCGCCGAGGAGCTGTTCACCGCGCTCGACGAGACGCCGACCTGGGATGCGGTGATCGCCTCCGAGCCCGGCCTCGGCACTCCGCTCGCGGACGGACATCTGGACGCCGCCTTGGAGGCCGTGGCCGACTTCGCCGACGTGAAGTCGCCGTACACGATCGGTCATTCCCGCGGCGTCGCCGATCTGGCGTCGGACGCAGCGCGCGAACTCGGGCTTCCGGCCACGGACGCGACCGCGGTGCGCCGAGCTGGCCTGCTGCACGACATCGGCCGATTGGGGGTGCCCAACAGCGTGTGGGACAAGCTCGGCGACCTGACATTGACCGAGCGCGAGCGGATGCGAATGCACCCTTACCTCACCGAGCGGACGCTGGCTTCGTCGCCCGGGCTCGCGCCGCTTGGCGCGCTGGCCATCCAGCATCACGAGCGCCTCGACGGGTCCGGCTACCCACGCGGTCTGAACGGCGACGCCATCAGCGCCGGGGGCCGGGTCCTTGCCGCCGCCGATGTCTATCGAGCGAAGAGCGAGCCGCGCCCGCACCGTGCGGCGGCGGGCGCCGCTGACGTGGCCGATGTGTTGCGCTCCGAGGTGCGCGCCGGTCGCCTCGACGGCGATGCGGTGAAGGCCGTGCTGAGCGCGGCCGGTCACGGCACCCGCCGCCGTCGTGAATCGGTGGGCGGTCTCACGGCCCGTGAGCTGGGCGTGCTGCGTCTCTTGGCCAGGGGCTGCTCGAACAAGCAGATCGCTCACGAGCTGCAGATCAGCCGCAAGACGGCCGGCAATCACGTCGAGCACATTTACGCCAAGCTGGGTGTGACCAACCGGGCGTTGGCGAGCCTGTTCGCAGCCCAGCACGGCTTGGTCGACTGAATCGGGTGGCGCCGGCGCCGGATCACCGGCGCCGCCCGGCGTCCGTCACTCGGCCGGCTTGCCCCAGTCCTGGTCCTCGCCGTCGATGCCCCACATGACGCACGGAACGTCGCTCGAGACCCAGGCGTCGTGGCCGGGCGCGACGACGGCGGCGTCCCCCGGCGTGACCTCGAGCTCGGTACCGTCGTCCATGCGCACGTGCAGTGAACCTTCGGTGACGAAGAAGCGGTGCGGGAACTCGCAGCTCTCGGTCTGGGCGGTCTGCTTCATGTGCTCAGACCACCGCCAGCCGGGCTCGAACACTGCCCGATCGAAGGACACACCGCCGATGGTCACGATGTGCACGCGCCCCTTGGTGAAGTCGAGTACCTCGTCGGGCGCCTCGATCGACTTCTTGGCCGCCTTGGTCGTTGTCTCTGTCATGACTTCTCCTTTGTCGTGGTTGGGTGTCTTGGTTGGAGTGGCGCTCAGCGCACCGACACCTGCTCGCGCAGCGCCAGGAGCGACCGGTCGATGGCCCTGCGGAGACTGGGCCGGCGGAGGCCGGAGAGGATCCACTTCCGCATGAACGTGCGGGGATGGACGTCGACCTCCACGGTGACCTCGGTCCCGTGGCCGCTCGGACCAGGGACGAGCTGCCAACGCCAGTCGGCGTGCGACGGGTTCCCGTCGTCGCTCTGCGACCGGTAGGCGAAGCGGTAGCGTTCAGTGTCGACCTCGACGGCACGGGCACGGCTGTTCCAGTGGGTCTTCATGGCGTGGATCGTCACGACCCACTCGGTGCCGACGTCGAGCAGGGCGGGCGACTCGACGACCCTTGGGATCTCGATGTTCCAGTCCGGAAGGCGTTCGATGTCGGTGATGACGGCGAAGACCTGGTCCGGCGAGGCCGGGACGACGGCGGTGGATCGCAGCGTGTATTCCATGGCGTGAGCTTGCGCCGTCGGGCGACGCCGATCCATGAGGCGTTCACCCCCCAAACGCGACGCGACGTCCCGGCGTAGCTGCTCCGATGCGGGCGTCAGGCGTGCCCGTCGATGCGCTCCTTGCCACGCTCCGACAGAGTCGCCGACAGACTCCGCGGGTCATTCCATGAGCCGAAGGCGGCTCGCAAGAGGCACCTGACCAGCCGCAGGACGAGCGACCCGCATCCAGGGACGGTGGGGGCGCACAGGTGGGAGGCCGGTGGGTGGCTCACCCGTGGGTTTGTGTGAGTCCGTCCCGCGAGCCGTACCGGAGGCGGATCGGCTTCCGGGAACCAGCGGACGCAGGGTCGTTTGCCCGCCTGCCACCGCAGCCCGCTCGGCGGTCGCCAGGACAGCCCCTACTGTCGACGTCCGTCGAAGGCGATTTACGTCGGCAGTGTGCGATCCTCGATGACGTCGCTAGTACTGCTGCCGATAAGTACAGCAGTGTAACTTTGGGGGTACCTACCCCTGATCGTCGCGGAGGTTTCGGTGTCTCGTCGGTCGCCGTTCGTGGTCCGGTTGTCGAGCGAGGACAG
>JAHFUP010000166.1 GCA_023265025.1 Acidimicrobiia bacterium
ATGACCTACTCCGCCCACCGTCCCGACAGAGGGGAGGAACGATCGAGTAGAACACTCATCCCAGGAGCCCGGTGGGGAATAACGGCAACGTCGGGCTAGGGAATTACGGCGGCGCTCACAGGCCCGGCCCGAAGCGCCCGTCCAAGCTCGTCGGCGACCTGGCCGAGCGCATCTGCGCATGGCGGGCCGAGGGCCGCTCGTTGCGAGAGGTGGCGTCGTTGGCCGGTGTGTCGACCGACACGGTTCGCCGGGCACTGGCTGGCCAGGCCCGCCCTGCGATCGCCGAGGCCGCAGCGCCGGTGCCCGAGGAGGCGGGCCTGGTGGCCCTGGCCCGGCCCGAGCCCCGGGACACCGAACGGGCCCTGGCCCACGCCGGGCTGCTGGCCGGGGCCGAGCCGGTCATCTGTGAGGGCGCAGGCCTGCCGATGATGGGGGCGCTGCTGGTCCTTCCCGCCCTGGCGGTGACCGGGCTCCTCGACGCGGCCCAGGCGGTCTTCGGGGTCCCTCGGGCCGCGTTCTACTCCATCCGTTCGCTGTTGTTGAGCTTGGTGTTCTCGGCGTTGCTGGGCGAGCCCCGCGCCGAAGGGCTCACCCGCCTCGACCCCGTTGCCCTGGGACGGCTCCTGGGCCTGGACCGCGCCCCCGAGGTCGGCACCGTCCGCCGGCGAATGGAGGCCCTGGCCGGGCTGCGCCGGGCCGACAAGCTGGTAATGGCCCTGGCCCGCCACCACGTCGCCGCCCATCCCGAGGCGATGGGCGTCCTCTACGTCGACGGCCACGTCCGCGCCTACCACGGCGGGGCCGACCTGCCCCGGGCGCACCTGGCCCGGGCCCGCATCGCCATGGCGGCCACCACCGACACCTGGCTGGCCGACGCCCGTGGTGACGCCGTGCTGGTGTGGTCCTCCCCACCGGGATCAGCCTTGACCGGCGAGCTCAGGGCGGCGGCCCGGGCCGTGCGGGACCTCCTCGGCCCCGACGCCCGGCCCACCATCTGCTTCGACCGGGGAGGCTGGAGCCCAGCGCTGTTCGCCGAGCTGGTCGAGGCCGGCTTCGATGTCCTCACCTACCGGAAGGGCCCGCTACGCCCCGAGCCGGCCAACCGTTTCATCGCCCACCAGGTGACCGGCACCTTCGGCCACGCCACCACCTACCTGCTGGCCGACCGGCCCGTGCGGATCGCCTATGACAACCGTCGCCGCTACTTCGCCTGCCGCCAGGTGACCCGGAGGGAGGATGCCACCGGCCACCAGACCCAGATCCTCGCCACCCGCCGCGACATCGACGCGACCAAGGTGGCCCAGGCCACCTTCAGCCGGTGGCGGGAGGAGAACCTGTTCCGGTTCATGCGCCCCCGGGGCCTCGACGCCATGGACTCCTACGCCAAGGTCGCGGATGACCCCACCCGCCTCGTCACCAACCCGGCCAAGGCCCGGGCCCGCAAGGACCTGGCCGCCGCCCGAGCCGATGTCGCCGCCGCCAAGGAGGCCGTCCTCGCCGACGCGCTCGACGGCAAGCACGCCCCCACCCGCCCCGTCGAGGACGCCGAGGCGGCCTTGGTCGAACTGAAGAAGGCATCGAAGGCGGTCCCCGCCAAGATCCCCCTCGGAGAGGTCCGGCCCGACGCCCAGCGGCTCGACGACGAGCGCAAGCGCCTGCACGACGCCGCCCGCATCGCCACCTGGAACGCCGAGCACGCCCTGGCCCGGGCGCTCGGCCCCCACTACGCCCGGGCCGAGGACGAAGCCCACAGCCTCCTGGGTGAAGCCTTCGCCACTTCAGGGGACCTCCAGGTCGTTGGCGAGGAGCTCCACGTCCGCCTCGACCCCCTCTCAGCCCCCCGGCGCACCCGGGCCATCGCCGCCCTCAGCGCAGAACTCACCGCCACCGAGACGCTCTACCCCGGCAGCAAGCTCCGGCTCGTCTACACGGTCAAAGGGCACTGACCCGGCCCGGCCCGGCCCGACCGGGCCCGGAAGGCCGGAACGACTCTCTCTCCATGCTGGGAGTCCTGGAATCAAGTCGCTGACAGTAGCGTGGCTTGAAAAGACTGGGTTCGTCGCGGAGGCGCTCTGCCATTACCGGCTCGCGTGGTCGTCGCGACTAGCGTGCCGTCTATGAGACGAAGACTCCGTGCCTCTGCAAAACACGTCGTGGACTCGCTGATTTGGAAATCCGTGCGAGAGAACGTCTCGTATTATGACGAGATCCTGTTCGCGATTGGTCAGCAGCGCAGTGCCGAGGCGGCCAAGGCATCGTTTTCGACGCTGAATGAGGCAGAGTTCCGCGTGTTCTCCCAGTGGGGCGAGGACGGCATCATCCAGTATCTGATCGGACAAGTCGCGATCGAAAATGACACCTTCGTGGAAATCGGCGTCGCAAACTACCGGGAGGCGAACACCCGATTCCTACTCATGAAGGACAATTGGAGAGGCCTCATCGTAAATGCAGGCGCGGACCACATCGAGTTTCTCAACTCGAGTGGCATGCGCTGGAAGCACGAGGTCGACGCTGTCTCTCGCTTTGTGACGCGGGAGAATGTCAACGAGATCATCTACAGTGGCGGCTTCACAGGTGACGTTGGCCTTCTTTCCATCGATATTGATGGGAATGACTACTGGGTATGGGAATCGGTCGACGTGATAGCGCCCAGAATCCTGATAATCGAGTACAACAGTTTGTTCGGCGCAAGGTTCCCGATATCTGTTCCCTATGATCCGTCATTCTCGGTGGAAAAGGCGCACTGGTCCCAGCTCTATTTTGGCGCATCGATGCCGGCGCTGTGCCACCTTGCCGAGCGAAAGGGGTACCGGCTGGTCGGGAGCAACCGGGACGGATGCAACGCCTTCTTCGTCCGCGACGACGTCATCGGCTCGCTCCGGCCGGTGACCGCTGACGAGGCCTACGTTGAGAGCAGGTTCCGCAGTTCGCGCGACGAGGCCGGGAACCCGAGCTACGTCACCTCCCATGAGCAGCGACGTCGGCTCATTGCCAGCCTCGATGTGTGCGATGTCACAACCGGGGACGTCTCGTCGATAGGAGGCCTATTCGGCCTCCCCTCGCCGTAGGATCAACGGCCCGAGATTGACGTGAGGGCGCCCTCGAGACGCCGAGCGGCATGGTCAACCGTCCACCGTTCCTCGACCATGCGGCGCCCGTTCCGGCGTAGCTCGTCGGCCCAGGCAGGGCTCGCGCGCAGCTCGTTGATGGCATGGGCGACGTCCTCTGCGCAGGGCCGCACAGCAAGCCCGTTCACGCCGTCTACCAGCGTTTCACGGACCCCGGCCTCGGCAAGCCCAATGACGGGCGTCCCGCAGGCGCCGGCCTCGAGAGGGACGAGGCCGAACGGTTCCAGCCGCGGGGTGTAGACCACGGCCACGGCCCGGTTCAGGGCATCGACAAGATCTTCGTCCGATGCGGCGCTGCGGACTTCGAACTCGACGCCCAGTCGACTGGCGGCGTTTTGGGCGGCTGCCTGGTACATCGGGTTTCCACCGGGGGTGAACCAGATGACTCCAGACCTCCTTACCTACACCGGAAGTAGCTGCACTGTTTCGAAGCTCTTGACGCTGTAGACGAGGACGAGGTCGGTGCCCGGGTAGACCGTCTCCGTCGCGGTGAGGTCGGTGCAG
>JAHFUP010000024.1 GCA_023265025.1 Acidimicrobiia bacterium
GCCCGAGGTCAGCTTCGAGTGGAAGATCCCGAAGTGGTCCAACGCCATCGAGCGCAACCGGGCCCGCACCTACTTCCAGGCCTACGCGGCGGCGAGCGCCATGCACTTCGCCGAGAAGGCCCTGGCCGAGATCCGGGCCGGCCACACCAAGACGTGGGAGACCTTCGAGGTCCCCGACGAGGGTGTGGGTTGCGGGTTCACCGAGGCCGTCCGCGGCGTGCTCTCCCACCACATGGTCATCAAGGGCGGGAAGATCGCCAACTACCACCCGTACCCCCCGACGCCGTGGAACGCCAACCCCCGCGACGTCTACGGGACCCCCGGCCCCTACGAGGACGCGGTGATGAACACCCCGATCTTCGAGGAGAACACCCGGGAGAACTTCAAGGGCATCGACATCATGCGGGCCGTCCGCAGCTTCGACCCGTGCCTGCCGTGCGGCGTGCACATGTACCTGGGCAAGGGCAAGGTGCTCCGCAAGGTGCACACCCCGACCTCGGTGAACACGTCGCTGGAAGCGTGACGCAGCCCGACCTGCAAGTAGTCGGCGAGCGTCTGGAGCGCCTCCTCGAGGAGCTCCGGATGCTCGAGCCGACCGCCCGTCAGCGGGCGGAGGAGTGCATCCGGCTGGTGACCGACCTCTACGGGGCCGGCCTGTCCAACGTGCTCGAGATCGTTGTCGAGGAGGGTGACGCCGCCCTCCTCGACAAGATCGTCTCCGACGGGCTGGTGGCCAACCTGCTCGTGCTCCACGGGCTCCACCCCTTCGACCTCCCGGCGCGCATCGACGCCGCCCTCGACCGTGTGCGGCCGTATCTGGCGTCGCACGGCGGCGACGTCGAGGTCCTCGGTGTCGACGAGGAAGCGGGCTCGGTCACCATCCGGCTGCTGGGCAGCTGTGACGGCTGCCCGTCGTCCTCGATCACGCTGAAGATGGCCGTCGAAGACGCAATCCACGAGGGCGCGCCCGAGGTGGCCCACATCATCGTCGACGGCTGGGTCGAGCCCGAGCCGCCGGCCGAGCCCGTCGTGCCGCCGACGCCCGTGCAGCTACGGGCCAAGCCGGTACGCGTGTGAGTGCGCAGCAGAGCGGGCCGTTCGACCTCCTCCAGCGCCTCCGGGCGCCGGTGCCCCTGCCGCGCCCCGGCGAGAAGTGCGAGATCTGCAAGGCCGAGGTGGCCGACCAGCACGGGCACATCGTCGACCTCGAAAACCGGGGCCTCATGTGCGCGTGCCGGCCGTGCTACCTGCTCTTCGCCAGCGGCGGCGCCGGCGGGAAGCGCTTTCGCGCCGTGCCCGACCGCTACATCACCTTGCGCAGCTTCGCCCTGTCACCGGGGCAGTGGGAAGAGCTGCAGATCCCCGTGTCCATGGCGTTCTTCTTCCGGAACTCGGTCGAGGAGCGCGTCGTCGCGTTCTACCCGAGCCCGGCCGGCGCCACGGAGTCGATGCTTCCCCTCGACGCGTGGGACCGCCTGGCCAACGCCAACCCCGAGTTGGCCGAGATCGCCGACGACGTGGAGGCGCTGCTCGTCCGGGCGCCGGCGGAGGGCTACATCGTCCCCATCGACGCCTGCTACGAGCTGGTCGGGCAGATGCGCCGCCAGTGGAAGGGCTTCGACGGTGGCCAGGAGGCCCGCACCGAGCTCAACGCCTTCTTCGCCCGCATCAAGGCGCAGGCGACCTAGGGCCATGTCGGATCTGGACTTCGAAGTCCTGGGCGTCACGCCCGACCCCTACGCCGCCGCGCCCACGCTGAACTTCAAGCTGAAGGTCGACGAGGTCACGGGCCAGCGTGTGCACTCGGTGGCGCTCCGCTGCCAGATCCGCATCGAGCCTCAGCGCCGGCTGTACTCGCCGGCGGAGGAGGAACGCCTGCTCGCCATCTTCGGCGAGACACCCCGCTGGGGCGACACGCTCAAGCCGTTCCTCTGGACCCACGCCATGACCATGGTGGCCGGCTTCACGGACACCACCGAGGTCGAGCTGCCGGTGCCGTGCACGTACGACTTCGAAGTGGCGGCGGCCAAGTACCTGCACGCGCTCGACGACGGCGAGGTCCCCCTCGTGCTGCTGTTCAACGGCACGGTGTTCTCCGCCGCCGGCGTGGAACCGGTGCCGTGGCACAAGGAGTGCCACTTCAAGATGCCCGCCGCCGTATGGCGGCAGCTGATGGACCTGTACTTCCCCAACAGCGGGTGGGTGCGGCTCCGCCGGGAGACCCTCGACGACCTCGAGCGGTTCAAGGCCTCGCACGCGCTCGCCACGTGGGAGCAGGCCATCGAGGCCCTGCTGAAGGAGGCGGGGGAATGACGAACGTCTCGGCCAAGTCCAGCAGCGTGCGTTCGACCATCGCCGGCTTCGAGCGGGCCCGCAAGGTGGCCGAGGCCGTCCTCTACGAGGGCTACGTGCTGTACCCGTACCGGGCCTCGTCGGCCAAGAACCAGGTGCGCTGGCAGTTCGGCGTCGTCGCGCCCGTGGCCCACTGCGCGGTCGAGGCCGGCGAGCGCGGCATGATGCAGACCGAGGTGCTGGTCGAGGGCGCCCGCCCCGTCGTCGACCTCAAGCTCCGGTTCCTGCGGATCCAGACCCGGACCATCGAGGACGCGTCGGGCACGCCCGTCGCGTCGCTCGAGGTCGACGGCCACCGCTGGACCACCTGGGACGAAGCGGTCGAGGAGGAGCTCGACGTGGAGGCCCTCGGCCTCGGCGAGCGGGTCGTCGCCTTCGAGCTGGCGCCGATGCACGAGGTGGAAGAGTTCGGTGGCGCCGGCCGCGTCGTCCGCGAGCGCCAGGCCATCTCGGCTGAGGTGCGGGTGACGGCGGAACGCCTCGACGGGCCCTACCCGCTGGTGAAGTTCCGCGTCGTGGTGGCCAACGTGACGCCGTGGGCCAAGGCGGGCGCGTCGCGCGGGGACGTGGTCCGTCGGTCGCTGACCGCGGTGCACACGCTCCTCGCCGTCCACCACGGGAACTTCCTGTCAATGATCGACTTCCCCGAGTTCGCCGCCGGCGCGGTGGCGTCGTGCGTGAACGAGGGCACGTGGCCGGTGCTCATCGGCGACGAGGGCGAGCGCAGCGTGATCCTGTCGTCACCGATCACCCTGTACGACTATCCGGAGATCGCCCCCGAGAGCGACGGCGACATGTTCGACTCCACCGAGATCGACGAGATCCTCGCCCTGCGGGTGCTGACCCTCACCGACGAGGAGAAGCACGAGGCCCGGGGCACCGACCCCAAGGCGGCCGCGATCATCGATCGAGTCGACGCCATGCCGCCGGAGCTGTTCGACAAGCTGCACGGCGCCGTCCGGTACCTGCGCACCGTCACGACGCCCGGCGTCGCCGGCGTGGGCAGGGCGGACGCGCCGCCCGACCCGGCCGCTCCCGGGGAGACGCCCTGGTGGGACCCGGGCGTCGACGCGTCGGTCAACCCCTGGGAGGACACCGCCCTGGTGGGCACGGCGAGCGTCGGGCGGGGGGCCCACGTCCGGCTGCGGCCCACCGGGCGGGCCGACGCCCACGACATGTTCCTCGTCGGCAAGACGGCCACGGTGGAAGGGGTGTTCTTCGACGTCGACGGCGACACGCAGTTCGCGGTCACCCTCGACGAGGACCCCGGCACCGACATGGCCCGGGCCCACGGCCGGTATCTCTACTTCCGTCCCGACGAGCTCGAGTTCGTGTCGGCATGAGCGAGCCCGAAGGGCGAGCGGGGCCCGAGCGGCCCTTCGAGCGGGGAACGATGAGCGTGGCACGGGTCTTCGTCGTCGGCGTCGGGAACATCTTCCTCGGCGACGACGGTTTCGGCGTGGAGGTCGCGGCCCGCATGCGGTCGCGTCCCATCCCCGACGGGGTGCGGGTCGAGGACTTCGGCATCCGCGGCGTCCATCTGGCCTACGAGCTGCTCGAGGGCTACGAACTGGTTGTCCTGGTCGACACCATCGACATGGGCGAGGCGCCGGGCACGATCGGCGTCATCGAGCCGGAGCCCGACACCGAAGGCGAGGTGGCGCCGGACGCCCACGACCTCGACCCGGTGTCGGTCATGGGGCTGCTCACCGACCTCGGTGGGTCGGTGGGCAGGATGCTGGTCGTCGGCTGTCAGCCGGCCGACCTGGGTGAGCAGATGGGCCTCTCGGCCCCGGTGGAGGCGGCGGTGGAGGAAGCCATCCGGGTGGTGGAGGAGCTAGTGCAGGAACACATGTCTGAATACCTCGGGAAGGAGCCCCGAACATGGTCCGTCGTCTCGTGACGTCGTTGTTTTTCGCTGCGGTGGCGGGGGTGGTCGTGAAGTCGCTTCCCGACCTCGCCCGGTACCTCAAGATGAGGGAGATGTAGATGCGCACCTTGGGAATCGCAACCACAGTCGTCCTGGCCCTGGCCATCCTCGCCTTCCTGCTGGTCGTACTGACGTCGCTGCCAGACCTGGCGCGGTACCTCCGCCTCAGGAAGATGTAGGTGTGCCTCGGCATTCCCGGACGGGTGATCGCCCTGCGGGAAGACAACCCGCACCTCGCCTCGGTCGACATCCTCGGTGAGAAACAGACCATCAACATCGGCATGATCGAAGAGCCGCTGGAACCGGGCGACTACGTCCTGATCCACGTCGGCTTCGCCATGAACAAGATCGACGCCGCCGGCGCCCGCCAGGCGCTGGAGGGGTTGCAACTAATGGGAAACAACGACTCGGAGGTTGACCAGTGGGTGTGATGATCGGGTTCGCGATCGGCTACGTCTTCGGCACGCGGGCCGGCGCCGAGGCTTATGACGAGATGCGGTCCGCGCTGAAGACGATCATCGGCTCCGGGGAGCTCAAGGAGCTCGCCGGCGGCGCGATCTCCGTGCTCAGCGACGTGCTGCGGCAGGGGACCGGTGCCATCGGTGATGGCGGCCAAGCCAAACTGCGCCGTATCGCCTGAGCCGGTTGGTCCAGTCGCGACGCGAGCGGCCGCTTCATGGCTGTCGTCATCACGCCCGCCGACCGGCAGTCTTTCAAGCGCTGCCGGCGGGCGTGGGATCTCGGGTCGCGGCTCCGGCAGAGCTGGGAGCCGGACACCGATGTCGTCGAAGCCGACCTCGGTGAGGCGGTCCGCGCCGCGCTGGCGGTCTGGTACTTCCCGGGCATGTGGGAGTGGGACCGCGCCATCGTGCGGCCCCTCGCCCTTGCGGCGTACCACCGCGTGGTGGCCGACTGGCCCGAAGACCACACCGACGTCGCCGCCCACGGCGAGCGGCTCCTCGGGCGCTATTTCGACTGGGCCCCATCGGTCGACCGCTTCACGCCCATACGGGTGGAGACCGACTTCGAGGTCAGCATCCCCGACCCGACCGACCCGGTGCGCGACCTGGCCGCCCCCGACGGCGCCGCCGTCCATTTCGCCGGACGCATCGAGCTCCTGGTCATCGATGCGTTCAACTCCTACTGGCTCGTCGACCACATCATCGGCGACGGGTGGGCCGACGTCGACGCCCTCGTGCTCGACGAGGCCGGCGCGGCCTTCACCTGGGCGTGGGAGCGGTTCTTCCTCGGCATGGAGATCGCCGGCGTCATCTACAACGAGTTGCGCACCGACGCCGACCTCACGGCCGACATGGTCGTGACCCCGCCGGTGGGCCCGGGCTCCATCGCCTCGGTCGGTCACCGGCGGATGTACGTGCGCAGCGACCGGGCCGGCGTGCCCGAGATCACCCGTGAGGGCAACGACGTCTTCCGTCGGACCCGCGTCAGCCGGGGGCTGGTCGAGATGGAGCGGGTGAGGCACAACCTGAGCCTGGAGGCGCGCGACATGACCGGCGCCGGCCTGGCCGTCTACCCGTCCCCGTCGTGGGACGTCTGCTCGACGTGCCGGTTCCGGCCGCCGTGCATCGCCCTCAACACCGGCGTCGACGCCGAAGCAGTGCTGGCCGGCGGCTACCGGCACCGGCCGCCCGTGGAGGAGCGGGAGGGCCGCCTCGGGGGCATCACGTGGTCAATGGGACGGGGCGCCCGTCCTCCCAAGTTCGGGCGGGGCTCCGGCCCCGGCCGCTGAAGAGAGAAGGAGAAGCACATGGAACTGCTCTGGGTCGCCGATGCGGCGCTGCTGCTCGTGGTGGCGCCGCTCGTCCTGCTGTTCGCCGGACGGGTGCTCAAGCACCTGCGGGACATTTCCAAGTTGGCCGACACCACCCTCACCCACGGGCTGGCGCTGAGCGGCCGGCTGGAAGCGGTGCCGAAGCTGCTGGAGACCAAGCGCCTCACCGGCGCGGCCCACGGGCTCGTGGGTCGCTACGGCGCCGCCCTCGTCGCCCTGCTGTAGTCACCCGGAACGTCCGACCACACACGTAACCACTTCGTCGCACCACTCAGAAAGGAAGGCACCATGGGGGCTGAAACCGTTGCCCTGCTCGTGATCGTGGCGGTGATCGTGACCGCGATCGCACTCCACCTCATCGCCATCGCCGCCACGCTGGGCAAGATCACCAGCACGCTGACGAAGATCAAGGGCGGGGTGGTGGCGATCAAGGGCCAGACCGATCCCGTCGGCGGGGTCATCGGGGGCCTCGCCGGCGACGTCGCCGCCATCGACGACGACCTCGAGGGGTTGCTCGAGATCGTGGGCGAGGCCCAGGCCGCGGCCGCAGGTACCCCGGCCCCGGCGCCGGCGCCCCGTGCTGCGACCCCGCCCGCGACGCGAACCATGCCGGCGCCGGCAGCCGCCGTGCTGGACGACGAGGACGAGTTCGAGGACGAGCTCGCCGAGTTCGAGGACGACGTCGCCGAGGACGACGTGGAGTACGAGGAGGACGACGACGAGGAGGCCGAAGTCCGCCGGCCGTCGATGGCGGAGGCGGTGGCCCGGGCCCGGGCCGGCGTCTGACAGACAAAGAAGAGCGGGCCCCGGAGGAATCCAGGGCCCGCTCTTTCCTAGAGCAAACTGATATGGCGTGCCTGGTGTCGGCACGCCATATCGTCATGCCAGAGCTTCGGCCTCCTCGGCGGCCCGGGTAAGGCCGCCGGCCGCCTGACCGAGCAGGCGGTTGATCTCGTCGGCACCAGGGCCGATGATCGCGCAATGGCCTTCGACGGCGGCCACACCTTCGGCGATCTTGCCGAGGTTGCCCTTGATGTGGACGAGCAGCCCGTCGATCCGGCGGAGGAAGTAGAGCAGCACGCCGACGAGGGCCAGCGCCTCGACGACGGAGAGAACGATCTGGGTCGTCATACGGCACTCCTCTGGGAACTGAGGAAGTCGACGTGGCGCTGGACCTCTTCGCCCAGCTCGCCGACCAGCTCGACCGTCTTGGGCAACATCCACGTGGTCGCCGTCTGGGTGGCCACGCGCGCCGCCATGTCCCACACCCGCTGAACGCAGGCATCGAGATCCCGTACGTACAGCTCTAGCAGGAACAACAGCAGGATGACGGCCGAAATCACCACCGCGCCGAGGCCCAGGGTGATCCACCAGAACGTCGTGTGCTCTGACGCCAGTGCAAGTGTCGAGCCCATGCTCACTCTCCCGCCAGGGCGGTGCGGGCCTGGGCCGCGTGCGTGACGACCGAGAGCAGGCTCTCGTTGAGCGTGCCCACCGCGGGGATGAGCACGGTGTTCTCGCGGACGTCGTCGAGGACGTCGGTGATCTCGTCGGCGACACCGCTGATCCGCCGGACGAGCGCCAGGATGATGGCGACCATCGCCACCACCACGACGATCACCACGGCTGCGATGACATACCCGACATACCACCCGGTCAGGGTCACTGCCTTCTCTTCAACCTGGGCAGCAGCAGTTAGCAAAATGAAAACCGCCTTTCTCGCCGCTCCTGTATCTTAGGAGTCGGCGAGGCAGGCGGTCAACGCATTCTGGTCATAGCTGCCCGGCGATGCGCCGGACTTTGACAGAATCCGAGCTACTGAGGGTCGATGCCGGTGGTGTCGCGGCTCGTCGACGTGCCCACCGGGCGGTCGGTCGGTCCCTGGGTGCCGGTCCTCTGGCGGCCGGCCTCCTGCTCCTCGTCGCTGACGTCCTCGCCCCTGCGGGTGGTGCTGGTGCCGACGCCCTCGGGGGTGCTGGCGTCGGTGCTGGTGGCGGTCTGGTCGCCGGCGCCGGCGGCCGCACCGCGGTCCACGTCGCCCGGTGCCACCGGGCTCTCGTCGGCGGGACTGGAGGTCGCGCCCGGCCGGCCGGTCTTGGTCTCGTCGAGCTGGCGCTCCACGCTGCCCTTGAGGGCGTCGCCGACCCCGTCGTCCGCGCCGGTGGTCCGGCCGGCGTAGGGGGGAACCAGGTCGGGATCGGGCTGGGTGACGTCGATCTGCGGCATGTTGAGCTCCTTGGTCGTCACGGCGCCCCGCCGTGGAGCGCCAGAGAGGCTCCTACCCACTTCCGGCCGGCACTATCGCGACTTCGAAACAAAACCGTGCTCGAGCGGCTCCCGTCAGTGCCGGTGGAACCAGGGATCGTCCAGCGGCCACCGGCACCGGTCCGGGCCGCCGACCATGGAGTCCATCTCGGCCAGCAGGTCGGTGAAGAATGCCGGCCACCGCTCGTCGTCGTCGACCCTCCAGTCGCCCGTGTAGAAGATCCACGCTTCGGGCGGGTGGTCGCCCGCGGCCGGCGCAGCCGTTCCCCATCGATAGGCGTCACCCCGACGCTCGACGTAGATCATGGCGCCGGACTCCGGTTGGGCCGCAGCCAGGGCCCGGCTCAGCTCGTCCCTCGTGAGGTCCGTCATCGGAACGGGCAGAACGGTCGGTGGGCCTTGCTCGCCGCGCACTGCGGCGCACCGCACTCGGCGCAGCGTTGGCCGGTCACGTGGGCCTTCCACTGCTCGTCATCGAGCTGCTTCCCGCAGATGGGGCACGGTCTGGGAGTCATGGATGCCCACCTTCGCGTTCTAGGGTATGGACTGGATCCGCGGAGCACCCAGGAGCGCTCATGATCACCACCGCGCCGCATTTCGTCTCACTGGTGGACCAGCTCGCCAACGTGCGCCGGTGGAACCGCGACCGCAGGTGGGGGCTGCCGGAGTCGGAGTTCGCCGCCATCGATCTCGCCGAGGCCAGCCACGCGTCCGCACTCGTGGTCGACGTCCTCGCCGTCTACCTGCCCCCCAAAGCCGAGCGGAAGATGGACGGCGTGCAGTGGACCTGCTCGGAGCTGTGGGACGTCGCCTCCCAGCGCCAGCCGAACGCGTGGTGCTGGGACGAGCGCAAGGACGGCCCGAAGCGGGTGCGCCTGCTGGACGGGATCGGGCACCGGCCGGGAGTCCGGCGCGTCACCCTCGATCTGGCCGCCAACTGGAATCGGAGGAAGGGCGTCCGCCCCATCGACGTGCGCGGACGACGGTCCGCCTCGGCGGAGATCCTCGCCGCCGCCGCCCATTTCCCGGACTGGGTCCGGTCCATGAACGGCGACTCCGTGCCCTTCGTCTGCCTGGCCGGCTATCAGGTGAGCCTCCCTACCTACGAGGTGTGGCGCCACATCCTCTGCCTGAGCTGGAGCCATTTCAACCGCCGGATCAATCTCAGTGACAACTGGGCCGACTACTACCAGGACCGGTTCGCGTCGCCGGTGCTGGTCGGCGCGCCGGTCAACGCTGTGCCTCTTCCCGGCTGACGGCACGGGCGTCCGCCTGCTGGACCTTCCGCATCACGAGCTGCTTGATGTGGTTGCGCTCCTCCGGCCGGAAATGGCGCCGGCAGCCGTAGGGGAGGCGGGGGACGAGGACCTGGACGATCTCGGCGGCCGCCTCCAGCACGAGGTCGTACTCGTCCAGGCACGCCGACCACTCGGCGCTCTTCGTGGCCCAGATATCAGTGTCGCCGTCGTCGTAGGACTCCAGCTCGGCCTGGAGGCGCTGGAGCTCGGCCACGATGACCGCGACGCGTAGCGGCTCCCGGGGGAAGGCCAGCAGCGCCGGCTCGATCCCGTAGTCCTCGGCCATGGCCCGAGCCTTCTCCGCGAAGGCCCGGGCCTCGGCTGCGAACTCGCTCGACTCCGCCATCGCCAGCAGGGCCCGCACCCGCGTCAGCAGGCGGTGCGCCTCCGCTTCCGTGATGCCCCCCATCGACGCCAACCGTAGACGTTTCGAACTGTCGCTATCGCGGGCAAGACGACGTTTCAGTTGCGCACTACAGCGCCGGACACTGTATGTTTAGAACAGTTAGGAGAGGAGGCGCCATGACGGAGGTCGAGGCGCTGTGCCGTGGTTTGCTGCAGAACGCCGCCGCCCGGCAGTCCATCGTGGCCCGAGTCGGCCCGGAGGAACCCTCGGCCGACTTCCTCACCGGCTACGGCGCCGGCCTGGAGGCCGGGCAGGTGGCTGGGCTGGCCCTGGCGCTGAGCATCATCTCCGGGGAGTCGCCGACGGCACTGATCGAGGACGCGCAGAGCCAGGCGGCGATGGACTCGGCCTTCCCCTTCGAGGTGTACTTCGAAGACGCAGAGGTCCTGCATCGCGAGGCCTCGTGAACTTCGATGCCGAGACCGTGCCCTGCCCCACGTGCTGGCTCCCGGCCGACCTTGTCGACCCGCCAGCCTGGGACACGTACCCCCATTCCCATTGCCCCAAGGGCCACGACAATGCGCTCATCCCGGCCGTCCTCGCCCACTTGCGGACACTGCAGAACCGGGTGGTGGAGCGCCCAGCGTAGTAGCGGGGGAGGGGCCAAAGCTTCCTCGTCGCGGGAGAGCTACACCGCGGCCCCTGTGCGCCGGCGGCCGACGAACAGCGCCAGCAGCACGGTGACGCCCATGCCGACGGCGGCGGCCGCGCCCACGACGACCCACCCGGGGACATCCTCGTCGTCGGCCGGCTCGACCGGGAGCGAGTGCTGGACGGTGGCGAAGTAGATGTCCTCGACGTTGGTCAATGCGTTGCCGTTGCGGGAGTCCGACCAGGCGACGTAGGTGGTGGTGTCCGAGGAGATGATGCCCACACTGGTCTGGCTGTGGACGTTGTTCGACCACACGCCGATGCTGCGGTCGGCCAGCCGGTCACTCACCCGGACGTTCTTGATGAACGTCACCCCGCGGTCGAACGACGAGGTCATGTAGATGTCGGTCATCCCGCCGGCGTTGCCGCCGGGGCCCTCGTTCTCCGGGGTGGGGCTGTTGCGGAAGTCGTACCAGGCCAGGTCGACCCGACCGTTGGGGGCGGTGGAGATGCCCGGGTCGTAGTGCTGGATGTTCGGCCGCGGCGCGTCGTCGTTCACCGCCTTCGAGGCGCCCCAGGTCGCGCCGCCGTCGGTGGACGCCCGGAAGAGGATCTCCCGGTCGTCGAAGGCCGGCGTGGACGGCTCGCCCACGGGTGGCCGGCGGGCCTTCGGGTTGGTGTTGCCGTGCCAGGTGATGAAGAGCGCATCCGTCACCGGGTCGATGGCGATGAGCTGGCGGCGGTTGAAGCTGAAGCCGACGTTGCCGGGGTCGATCTCCAGGGCCGCCGACCACGTGCGTCCCTGGTCGATGGAGCGGCGGTAGAGGATGGGGCGCGGGGGAGCGGCGTCGCCGGTCGGCGTCATGAATGTGTCGGCGGCGAAGATGGCGTGGACCACGCCCTTGGAGTCGACCGCGGTGCGGGGCTGGCCACCGCCGCGGGTGTCGCTCATCTCGAGCGGCGGGCCGAACGTGCGCCCGCCGTCGTGGGACACCGACAGCATGCTCTTGCGGGCGCCACCGGGCGCCGGCGTGCTGAAGCCGCCCTTCTGCCAGCCCACGTAGACGTTCAGCGGGTTCTTGTTGTCGACCGACAGCTGGGCCCGCCGGCTGCCGCCGATGCCCGGGTCGCCCTCCTTGCCCTCGTACGCCATCGACGTGCTCCAGGTGCGGCCGCTGTCCCCGGAGCGGGCGACGAAGATGTGGCGGGGGACGTCGTTGCGGTTGAGTTGGGTGACGTACTTGGGGTCGCTGCCGAAGAAGCTGGCGAACAGGGTGCCGTCGGGGGTGAACTGCAGCGTGATGTAGGGGCCGTTGGTGGCCTGCTGGCTGCAGTCGGTGAAGGGCTTGGTCATGGGGCTGCCACCGTCGAACCAGCTCCGGCCGTCGTCGACGGAGATGTGGATGTCGCACGTCTTCTTGGTGCGGACCTCGGCCTCGGCGATCACCAGCTCGCCGGTCAGCGGGTTGCGGGCGATCTGGGGGGTGGAGTGAGCGCGGGCCGGGTCGGCGTTGCTGTTGGTGACCTGGACGGCGCCGGTCACCACCGGCTCCTCGAGCAGCGCCTCCTGGGCGCCGGCGCCGCCGGCGAGCGTCGCCACCAGCGTGACGACCGCCATCCACGCCATGCGCACCCGTCGGCATCTTGCGATCATCGGTCAACCCCCACGGTGACGAGTCCCTGTCGAATCGGGAACGTAGCCGACGGGTACCACCCGGCGCGGCCCGAGCACTACGTTGCACCACATGCCTTCCATCGTCGCCTCGCGGGCCCGCCGGGGGGCGTCGCTCGCAGTCCTCGTCCTGCTGTCCCTGACCGCGTGCGGAGGCGACGACGACTCGCCGGCGGTGGGGACGGGCTCCGGGGTGACCACGACCGTCGCGGCCGGCACGGCGACCGTCCTGGCCGTGACGGTTCGGGGCGGCTCGGTCGTCGACGGGGCGTCGCGCCAGCGGGCCGCCGTCGGGCAGCCCGTGACGATCCGGGTGACCAGTGACGCGGCCGACGAGGTCCACGTCCACGGCTACAACAAGACGTTCGAGGTCGCCGCCGGCAAGACGGCCGAGACCTCCTTCGTGGCCAACATCCCCGGGGTCTTCGAGGTGGAGTTCGAGAAGTCCCACAAGGTGCTGTTCACGCTGGAGGTCCGCTGAGCCAGCGCCGGCGATGGGCGGGCGCGGCCGGCGCCGCCGCGCTGCTGTTCCTCTGTGGGGCGACGCCGGCGTCGGCCCACGGGCTGGGAGCGCGCACCGACCTGCCCCTCCCGGTGTGGATGTTCGCCTACGGGGCCGCCGCCGCACTGCTGATCTCCTTCGCCGGCCTCGCCGTGTTCTGGCGCACGACCCGCCTCGAGGGCGGTATCGAGGGGCGCGTCGTCCTGGAGCAGGGCCGCCTCACCCGCGTGCTCGGGGCGCAGGGCCGCGCCATCGGGCTGGCGCTGTACGTCCTGCTGGTCGTCGCCGCCGTCTTCGGCGACCCCGCCATCGCCCGGAACATCACGCCGGTGTTCGTGTACGTCGTCTTCTGGGTCGGCATGACCCTGATCTGTGCCCTGATCGGCGACCTGTGGCGCGTCGTCAACCCCTTCGACACCCTGGCTGCGCTGGTCGAGCGGCTGAAGGGGGGGCCGGTGGCGCCCGAGCCGTACCGGTGGGGCCGTTGGCCGGCGGTGGCCGGGCTCACGGGGTTCGTGTGGCTCGAGCTCGTCCCGTCCAACCGGGCCGAGCCCAGGACGCTGGCTGTCGCCATCCTCGTGTACACCGCGCTGATTCTCGCCGGCGCCGCCCGCTGGGGCCGGGGGTGGATCAAGGAGGGTGAGGGGTTCACCGTCTTCTTCGGCGTGCTCGGCCACATGGCCCCGCTTTACGCCGACGGCGAGGGCCGCATCCGGGCCCGGCCGCCGCTCTCCGGCCTGGTGGGGCTGCGGCCCGACGCCGCCACCCAGGCCGTCGTCATCGTCGCCCTGGGCTCGACCAGCTTCGACGGGCTGAGCCGCACCCGCTTCTGGATCGACCTGACCCGCAACCTCGGCCCCACCCCGAAGGCGCTGCTGTCCACGGTGGGCCTGGTCTGGGCCGTCTCCGTGGTCACCGTCGCCTTCGTGGGCGCCATGCGCGTCACCGGCCGGCTGCACCGCCGCCGGTTCTCCGAGCTGGCGTCGTCCTTCGTCCACTCGCTGGTGCCCATCGCCTTCGCCTACGCCCTGGCCCACTACTTCTCGCTGCTGGTGTTCGAGGGCCAGAGCGCGGTGGCGCTTGCCTCCGACCCGCTGGGGCGGGGGTGGAACCTGTTCGGGACCGCCGGCGACGCAGTGAACTTCACCCTGCTGTCGACCACGACCATCGCCTACGTCCAAGCCAGCGGCATCCTCGCCGGCCACGTCGCCGGCGTGGTTGTGGCCCATGACCGGGCCCTGGCCCTGTTCCCGAGCCGGGAGGCCACCAAGTCGCAGTACCCGTTGCTGGCCGCCATGGTGCTCTTCACTGTCGGTGGCCTCGGCCTCCTGCTGGGTGCCTGAGGGTGCTGGCCCATGGCGGTACCGCGGGGGCGGCGGCGGCGGAGACGCTGTTCGTGCTGATCCCGATCGCCGTGTTCGCCCTGCTGTCCCGCCGGGCCCGGATCCAGCGGGAGCGGGAGGACGCCGCGGCCGAGGCGGCCGAGGCGGGCGTCGACCCGGAGACGACGGGCCCGTGACAGCCACCGTGACCGCAGTCCCGACCCATCCGCGGGTCCTGCCGCCCATGTGGGTGCCGGCGGCGGCCGGTGTGGCCGCCCTGCTGGCCCGGCCATGGTTCCTGCCCCCCGGCGTGGCCCTCGGCTGGCGGATGGCCTTCTTCGTCGCCCTGGGCGTCGTCGGGGCCGCCTGGCCGGTCGTCCGGCGCATCGGCGTGGACGCACTGGTCGGCGCCGGCCTCTCACTCGCCGTGCTCGGGATGGGCGCGCTGGCGTTCGTCGCCGGCCGGGTGGTCGTGGCCGTGCCGATGCGGTCGAACGGCCTGGCGCTGGCGGTGGCGCTGAACGCCCTCGCCGCGGTGGCCGAGGAGGCGTTCTTCCGCCGGTACCTGTACGGCCTGGTGGCGTCATGGTCGTCGCCGGCCGTCGCCGTCTGTGTCACCGCCGCCCTGTTCGCGCTCGTCCACGTCACCGTCTGGGGCTGGTGGGTGCTGCCCCTCGACCTCGCGGCCGGCCTGATCCTCTCCTGGCAACGGGCGGCGACCGGACGCTGGTCCGTGCCCGCCATTACCCATGTCCTGGCCAACACCCTGGCGCTCCTGTGAGGTTGCCCATGCTCAAGCCCCTGCGTGTCATCGTCGTAGTCGCGCTCCTGCTCGCCGCCGGCTGCACGACCGCCGACGAAGGCGACGCCGTCACCATCGGCGCCATCTACCCGATCTCCGGCCTCCAGGGACCGGGAGGCATCGACGAGGCCAACGGCGCCCGCCTGGCCGTCGAGCTGGCCAACGAGCGGGGCGGGGTGAACGGCCAGAAGGTCCGGCTCCGCCTGCTCGACGTCGACCGGGGCGACGCGGCCGCCGCCGCCTTCGACAAGCTGCACAAGGAGGGGGTCGACGTCGTCCTCGGCAGCTATGGCAGCACCATCTCGGCGCCTGCGGCGGTGGCGGCCCAGCGCTCCGGCATGGTGCTGTGGGAGACAGGGGCGGTCGGCAATCTCCCCCCCGATGCCACCCCTGGCGAGTCGTTCTTCCGGATGGCACCGATGGGGTCGACCCTCGGACGGGCTGCGGTGGCCTTCGTGCGCGACCAGCTCAGCTCGGCAATGGGCGTGACCGGAGCCCTGCGGTACGCGGTGGCCTACGTGGACGATGCCTACGGGCGGGCGGTGGGTGTCGGCGCGGCGGAGGAGGCGCAGGCCACCGGCCAGCAATTGGTGGGGACGTTCCCGTACTCGGTCCGCGACCTGGACGCGCCGGGGCTGGTGCGCCAGATCGCGGCCACCCAGCCCGACGTGCTCTTCGTGTCCGCGTACCTCGACGACGGCATCGCCCTCCGGAAGGCCCAGGTCTCCGAGGGCCTCCGGCTCAAGGCCAGCATCGGCACCAGCTCCAGCTACTGCATGCCCTCCTTCGCCGCCGCCCTCGGGCCGGCGGCGGTCGGCCTGTTCGCCTCCGACAAGCCCGACGGCCGCGACGTCCGCCTCGACGCACTCCTGCCCGAGGGCCGCGACGTACTGGCGTGGGGACGGTCCCGCTACCGGGAGCACTACCAGACGGACATGACGCCGGCGGCATTGTCCGGGTTCGCCAACGCCTGGGCCCTCGTCGGCCACGTCCTGCCCGCGGCGGGGCGGATGAGCGCCCCCGAGGTGGCGCAGGCGGCCCGCACGCTCAAGCTCGACTCGGGGACGCTGCCCAACGGCGCCGGCCTCGACCTGGCCGGGCCCGGCGTCGACGACGCCGGCGAGAACCGGCGGGCGGTGAGCGTGATCTGGCAGTGGGTCGACGCCGCCACCCAGGTGGTCGTGTGGCCGCCGGCGTTCGCCACCCGGCCCCTGCAGTCCATTCCCATTCAGTGACGCAACGATCCCGGCGCACCGTCCGGGCCGGCGCCGCGCTGGCCCTCCTGTATGTCCTCGTGGCATTGGCCACCGGGCGGCTGTCGTCGCGCCCGATCCTGCCGTTGTTCGACGGCTTCGTGCCGCCGACGCCGTACGCCTGGGTGAACCCGCCCCCCGAGCGGGCGGGGGACAACATCCCGCCCAAGCCGGCGGAGCGCCAGCTCACCCTCGGCGCGGACGGGGCGCCGGCGTCGAACGTGTCGACCGACGACGCCCAGGCGATCGTCGGCCTGGACAAGGGCTCGGTGCCGGCGCAGCCACCGGATACGTCCGCGCTCGTCCGGCTCGTGCCGGTCGACGCCGGCACCCTCGGCCCGTTGCCGCCCGGGCTGCGCGCCGTCAGCAACGCCTACCAGGTGGTCATCACCTACCAACCGTCGGGGACGTCGTTGACCCGGCTGCCGGCGAACGGCACGATCGCCCTGACCGCGGCCGAGACCGCCGACCGCCTGCTCTTCTCGGCCGAGGGCCGGACGTGGCAGGAGACGGTCTTCCGCCCCTACGGCCAGGACAACGGGCTCTTCACCGAGCTGGAGATGACCGGCTGGTTCGTGGCCGCCAGCTCCGGCGCCGGGCACAACGCGGGCGGCGCCGGCGGCTCGAGCGGGCTCCGCACGCTGCTGATCGTCCTGGCCGGCGTGGCGCCCATCGGCGGGGCCGTCCTGGTCCTGCGGCTGCCGTCGCCTGTCCCGGCCCAGCCGGCGCCGCGCCGGGGCCAACGGCCCGGGCAGGGGCCGCGCCAGGGGCCCAAGGAGCCGGCCAAGCGTCGCCGGTAGCGCGTTTGCGCCCACTCTCTGCCGGGAACACGAACCTCAGCAAGGGTTCTCGACCCAAGGAGAGACACATGATCGGATTCATCATCGGGCTCATCGTTGTCGGCCTCATTGCCGGCGCACTGGCCCGGTTCCTCGTACCCGGCCGCGACCCGATGAGCATCGGCGCCACCATCGTCCTGGGCATCCTCGGCTCCTTCGTCGGCGGCATCCTGGCCGACGTCCTGTTGCGTGACGACACCGCCGACCGCGGCCTCAGCCCCGCCGGGATCATTGGCTCGGTGATCGGTGCAGTCGTCCTCCTGCTCATCTACAACGCCGTGACCAGCCGGCGCGGCGTGCGCGTCTGATCGCTCTCTGAAGGTCCCACCTGGCCGTCGCCGGGCATCCCCAGAGGTGCCCGGCGACGGCCGTTTCGCGCGATCGCGTAAATCCTGGCCGGTCGTAAATGGGCCGCGCCCCAGGGCAGCGCTGCCCGCGGGCAGGAGGGGACATGGACCCAGACGCCCGTACGGGCCGGGTTACCGATGTCGCCCTGGGCCGCCTGCAGACGACCGGTTTCGCGGGGACCACGCTCGAGGACATCGCTCGAGCCGCCGATCTCCCGGACGCCGACCTGCGCGCGTGCTTCGGCGACATGGAAGGTTTGCTGCGGCATCTCGTCTCGCCGCTGGTCGACCCGCTCGACCGGCTCACGGCGTCGGCCGCGGCCGGCGAGCTCCGGCGGCCGGCGCCGCTGCGAGAGGTGATCGAGGGGTACTTCGACACCTTGGTCGCCCATCGGGCCGTGGCGGGCCTGGTCCTGGCCGATCCGGACGCGGCGGCGACCGAGCCCGTCCGTAGGGTCCGGACGACTGTCATGAAGCTCCGCACGCAGCTGGCCGGGGGGCCGGATGCCGACCTCGATCGCAGCATCAGAGCGGCAGCGGCGCTGGCGGCGGTCGAGTCGGCCGTGCTGGAATTTGTCGAATCCGACCAGCAGGTCGTGCGCGATGTCGTCATCGGGGCCGCGATGGCCATACTCTTGTCAGCGCTGGGCGCGGGGACCGGGCCCTGAATGGAGCAGCGGTGTCTGAGAGCGTCTGTGAGGCGACAGGCGGCGTCGGGCCGGACGGCGCCGCGGCGCCTCGCAACCCGCCGGGGGATGTGCCGGCGGCGGCACGGGAGCTGCGTCCCGGCCGGCAGCGCATGCTCACCGTCGCCCGCCGGCTGTTCTGCAGCCAGGGCTACGACCGCACGCCGCTGCGGGCCATCTCCGACGCCCTGGGGGTGACCAAGGCGGCGGTCTACTACCACTTCAAGGCCAAGGACGACATCCTCGTGGCCATCGTCACGCCGGTCCTCGACCGCATCGACCAGCTGGTCGATTCGGCGTCGGGGCCGCTGCACGACCCCGACGACCGCCGGCGCTTCCTCCAGCGGTACGTCGACCTGTTGAGCACCGACGCCGACATCACCACCCTCCTGCTGGGCGACCCCGTGGTGACCGAGCATCCCCTCGGCCGGCGCTTCGCGGCCCAGCGGGAACAGATCCGGTCGCTGCTCGGCGCCGACGAGAGCCTGCCGGCGGGCATCCGGACGTCGACCGCGCTGCGGACCTTGGAGCTGGCCCTGGGGGAGTTCGGCGACGCCGATCCCGCCCAGGTGCGGGAGACCGCCCTGAGCATCGCCATTGCCGTCCTCGACGCCGGCGGGGCGGCCGAAGGCCCCTCGGCGAGCGCGTCGGCGCCGGAAATGGCGTAGGGTCCCCACGGGGGACCAACTAGCCGGCCGGTAAGGCCGACGTTGATGTCCTTGGTTGAGGCAACAGCCAAAGGAGTCACGACCATGGCCACGTCACCCGTTCCATCTCCTATCCCGCTTCCGGGTCGGGTGCCGAACGAGCAGCTGTTGGCGCCGGCGGTCGCCACCCGGGTGTTCGGTGCCGAGCCCCGGCCGGACGGCTACGTGGTCGACTGGCAACTGGCGGCGACGGAGGAATCGCGGTGACCCCGGCCGCTTCGCTGGTGATCGGCCGGGCCATGGGCACCGTGGTCGTCACCGTGGACGGGGCCCTCGACGTCGAGGGGAGTGGGGTGCTCGAACGGCTCCTCATCGACCTGATCGACGGCCAGGGCAACTCCACGGTCGCGGTCGACCTAAGGAAGGCCACCTTCGGGTCGGCGGCCCTGGCCGTCTTCCTCGACGCCGGCCGGCGGGCTGACTCTCACGGCACGACGTTCATCCTCAAGGCGCCGGCGCCGGAGGTCCACCGGGTGCTGCGGTCGGGTGGGCTGGAAACGCGGGTCGAGGTCATCCCCCGCCGCGGAGGATGATCTGGCTGCACTGACGGGTCTCAAGCGGGGGGAGGGGCCAAAGCCCCCTCCCCCCGGCCCCCTCCCGTTCATCGAGCCGCCTCCGGCGGCACTCAGGCTCCTCGGCGGCAAAGCCGCCTGCGGGCCTCCTGTGGGGGGCGGAGCCCCCCACACCCCCACCACGCGAAAACTTGTCACATTGTTCAAACGTCTCAGCCCCCAAGCAGAAAGAGGCGCGTAGGTGCAGCCCGCTCGGACGCGACTCTGCCGGGCCCGAAGGCCCGGCAGAGTGGGTGAACTACTTGGTGTTGCTAGTTGCTAGTTACTTGCGCACCGAAGCGGTGACGGGGACGTCACGGCGGCGGGCCTGACGGACGAAGGCCACGAAGCCAGCGCCGAACAGGGCCAGGCCGAGGGCGCCGAGGCCGACGGTCAGGGCGATGATGCCCGAGGAGGACGGCGAGGAAGCAACCGTGCTACCAGCGGAGGAAACGGCCGGGGTGACAACGGACTGGCCGTTGGCGCCGAGGATCTGGAAGGAAGCACGGGCCGGGGTGCCGTAGGCGTCAACGCCCTTGGCGTCCTTCTGGGTGGCCACGATCACGTAGTAGCCGGGCTGGCCCTCGGGGATGGCGAACGTCGCGGAGATGTTGCCGGCCTTGTCGGGGACGACGCTGGCGAGCTGGGTGCCCTCAGTGCCGTTCCAACGCAGGACGACGGGGTCGGAGGAGGCCACGTTGGCCGAGTTCACCCGGAACGAGGAGCCGGTGACGGTGACGGAGTCGCCAGCCTTGCCAGCGGTGCTGGACAGGTTGAGGGTGGCCAGGTTGGTGCAGGCGAAAGCCGCTGCGCCAGCGATGACGGACGCAGCAGCCGCTGCACCGAATACGGTCGTGACCTTCTTGCGGAGGTTCATTGCAGGTTGCCCACCTATCTGTGAAGGGGTGCATGGCACCCGTTTCTTTCTTCGGGCAATACTGCCAGAGGCAGCGGATCGGCGCAATAGGTCTTGGCTCTCTATACTGCCTTGGATAGTAGATGTGAATAGTGTCTAGACGAACAGCCCTGCCGACAATCAGGACTTTTGCAGTTCGGCTCTAGTGGCGATGGTCACTGATTCGGCCCGACGTCTACACTTTCGCCGTGGGCACGGAGAGGTCACGTGCGGTGCTGGTCACCGGCTGCTCCAGCGGCATCGGCGGGGCTATCGCGGCGCGGCTGGCCACGGCAGGCTGGCCGGTGTACGCCACCGCCCGCCGGCCCGACGCGCTCGCCGGCCTGGAGAAGCTCGGTTGCCACGCCGTACGGCTCGATGTCACCGACGATGCGTCGATGGAGGCGGCGGTCGAGGTGATCGCCGCCGAGCACGGTGCCGTCGGGGTGCTGGTGAACAACGCCGGCTTCAGCCAGTCCGGCGCGGTGGAGACGGTCGCTCTGGACCGGGCCCGCCGGCAGTTCGACACGAACTTCTTCGGCCCGGCGCGGCTGACCCAGCTCGTCCTCCCCGGCATGCGGGCCCAGGGATGGGGGAAGGTGATCAACATCAGCTCGATGGGTGGCCGGCTCACCTTCCCCGGCGGCGGCTACTACCACGCCACGAAGTACGCCCTGGAAGCCCTGAGCGACGCCCTGCGGTTCGAGGTAGGCGGGTTCGGGATCGACGTCGTACTGATCGAGCCCGGCTTCATCCGCACCGGGTTCTCCGAGGCGGCAGCGGCGAGCGTCGACGCAGAGGCCGCCGCCGGCGACGACCCGTACCGCGAGTTCACCGCCGGCGTCCTGGCCTCGACGCGCCGCGTCTATGACCGGGGCGTGATGTCCCGCCTCGCCGGCAGCCCGGACGACGTGGCGCGCGTCGTGCTGGAGGCCATCACCGCGTCCAGGCCTCGGGCCCGGTATCCCGTGGCCCCGTCCGCCCGCCTACTCCGAGGCCTGCGCGCCCTCATGCCCGACCGGGCATGGGACGCGTTCATGTCCAGGCTGTTCGTCCAGCCGGGAGGCTCCGGTGGATGAGCACCTGGCCCCTGAGGAGCTGGAGATCCGCAAGGTCCAGCCCTACCAGGCCCGCAAGGCGTACCTGTGCCCCGGGTGCAACCAGGACATCGTCGAGGGGCTGGGCCACCTCGTCGTCGTCCCCCGCGCCGCACCCGAGCTGCGCCGGCACTGGCATCATCCCTGCTGGTCGTACCGGCGCCACCGCCGGCCCGGTCGAGGGTGATCCGGAGCCATCAGGAGCGGAACGTCCGGCGGTAGGTCTGCGGCGACGCTGACACCGCCCGCACGAAGTGCTGGCGCAGCGCCCCTGCGGAGCCGAAGCCGCTGCGCTGCGCCACCGCCTCGACCGGCTCGTCGGTGGTCTCCAGCAGGCGCTGGGCGAGGAGCACCCGCTGGCTGAGCAGCCACTGGTGCGGGGTCGTGCCGGTGACGGCGCGGAAGCGACGGGCGAAGGTGCGGGGGCTGGTGTGGGCCCGACGGGCCAGTTGCTCGACGCTCAGGTCCTCGTCCACGTGCTCCAGCATCCAGCCGAGCACGCCGGCCAGCACGTCCTCGCCGTCGCCGTCGGGCATCGGAAGGTCGACGAACTGCGCCTGCCCGCCCTCCCGATGGGGCGGGACGACCATCCGGCGGGCCACCGCGTTCGCCACCTCGGCCCCGTGGTCGAGGCGGACGATGTGGAGCATGAGGTCGATGCCGGCCGCGGTGCCGGCCGACGTGAGGACGTCGCCGGCGTCGACGTAGAGGACCTTGGGGTCGACGAGCACCTTCGGGTAGCGCTCGGCGAGCTCGGCGGCCCACATCCAGTGCGTGGTCGCCCGCTTCCCGTCGAGCAGGCCGGCGGCGGCGAGGTTGAAGGCGCCGGTGCACAGCGACACCATCCGGGCCCCTCGGGCGTGGGCGGCGCGCAGGGCGTCGAGCACCTCATCGGGCGGGTCGCCGGCGAAGCTCCGGGCGGGGAGGATCACCGTGTCGGCGCGGGAGAGCTCGTCGAGCCCATAGGGCGTCTCCAACACCATGCCCTCGGGGCTGACGCTCCCGCCCGGCTGGGCGGCGGCCACCCGGTGGACGTACCAGGGGTCGACCAGCTCGGAGCGGTCGAGGCCGAAGACCTCACACGCCACCGACAGCTCGAACATTGAGACCCTCGGTCCGAGCAGCGTGACCACGACGTGCGCCATTGGCAGGATTCTACCTCCACCTGTCGTTTCTGCCACTCGTCGCCGCATCGCAGTGCGAGGAGGATTGGACCATGCACCCGTACGTGATGGAGGAGATGGTCCAGGAGCGACACAACGAGTTGCTGCGGCAGCGCAGAGCCGACGCACAGGCGACCCGCTACGGCGTGCCGCCGTGGCGCCGGCGGGCCGGCCTCGCGCTGGCGTCGCTGGCGGTGACGCTCGGCGTGCCCCGCTCCGACCGGCCGGCGACCCGCCGCCAGGTCGGCGACGCGCTCTGCTTCGACCCACCCTGCTGACACCGGGCACTACGGTCGCGGGTATGAGCGACGCCCGCGGACCGGCTGCGCCCGACTGGTACCCCGACCCCTTCGGCCGGCACGAACAGCGCTACTACGACGGCGAACGGTGGACCGAGCACGTGGCGTCGCACGGGCGCCAGTCCACCGATCCGCCGGCCGGCGTGGCCAACGTCCCGACCGTCGGAAGGTCGGCCGACAAGATCCGTGCCGACGTGTCCAAGGCCGTCGGCGGCGTCGCCGCCGGCGCCGGCGGGGGGACGATCTTCACCGAGCCCGTCCTAGTGGTGAACCAGAAGGCCAAGCTGATCGAGGTCAACAACGAGTACGCCATCTTCGACCAGCACGGCACCCAGGTCGGCGCCGTCCGCCAGGTCGGTCAGAACATGGCCAAGAAGGTCCTCCGGGTGGTGAGCTCGCTCGACCAGTTCATGACCCACAAGCTGCAGATCGTGGACATGTCCGGCACGCCGCTCCTGGCCCTGACCCGGCCGGCGAAGGTCTTCAAGTCGAAGATCGTCGTGGAGGACGGCGAGGGGCGGGAGGTGGGCGCCATCGTCCAGGAGAACATGGTCGGCAAGATCCACTTCGGCCTGCACGCCCAGGGCCGCAAGGTCGGCGCCATCAAGGCGGAGAACTGGCGGGCGTGGAACTTCAGCATCACCGACGACACCGGCACCGAGGTGGCCCGCATCACCAAGACGTGGGAAGGGCTGGCCAAGACCCTCTTCACGACCGCCGACAACTTCGTCGTGCACATCCACCGGCCGCTCGAGGAGCCGCTGCGCAGCCTGGTCGTGGCCTCCGCCCTCGGCGTCGACACCGCCCTCAAGCAAGACTCGCGAGGATTCAACTGAGACGACGGCCGGCGGTCCGACGTACGCCGGCGGCACACGAGACAGGGAGGTAGTGATGGCGCTGAACCTGAACAACATCATGCTGGGGTCGGAGGACTCGAAGCGGCTGGCCGACTTCTACGGGCAGATCCTGGGGACTGCGAACCCCGACTGGAGCGACCCGGAGAACGGCTGGTTCGGGTTCCATGCCGGCGACGGGACGATCGCCATCGGGCCCCACAGCGAGGTGCACGGCCGCAACGCTTCGCCCGGGCGGATCATGCTCAACTTCTCCACCACCGACGTGAAAGGCGAGTTCGAGCGGGTCAAGGCCCTTGGTGCCGAGGTCGTCGCCGAGCCGTACGAGCCGGGTGGCGGCGAGGGGATGATGATGTGCACCTTCGCCGACCCCGACGGCAACTACTTCCAGTTCTCGCCGCCCTGGGACCCGCCGGCGTAGCTCACCGTGCCCGCACGGCCAGGTCGCCCAGGGCGTCCATGGGCCCGACGACGATGAGCAGGTCGCCCACGGACAGTTCGGTGTCGGCCCGGGGCGGCACCAGGAGCGTCCCGTCGGGGCTGCGGACCGCCATGATCATGACCCCCTCGTAGGGCGACGCCGCCTCCCGCACCGATGCGCCGGCCAGGGGCGAGCGTTCGCCGACGATCAGCTCCTCGATCCGCAGGTCGGGGGCGACGCTCACCATGTCGACGAACTCCAGCATCGCTGGCTGGAAGGCCAACGCAGCCATGCGGGTGCCGCTCAGCCGGTAGGGCGAGACCACCCGGTCGCTGCCCGCCCGGCGCAGGGCCTCGACCGACTCGGGACTCGACGCCCGGCCGATGATGAAGAGGTCGGGGTTGCGGGCCCGGGCCAGCAGGGTGATGTAGACGTTCGACGCGTCGGAGTCGACCGCGCACAGCAGGCCCCGGGCCCGCTCGATGCCGGCCTGCTCGAGAACGTCCTCCCGGGTCGGGTCGTCGAGCAGGTAGAGGACGCCGGCCTCGATCATCGCCGGCTCCCGGGCCGGGTCGACCTCGACCACCACCACGCCGGCGCCCTGTGACACCAGCTCCTCGACCGCGGCCTGGCCCACGCGCCCGAACGCGCAGACGATGTAGTGGTCGCGCAGGGCGTCGATCCGTTGCCGCATGGTCCTCCTGCTCAGCGACCGCCCAAGCTGACCGCTGACCAGCAGGCTCGTCAAGACGGCCAGCATCGTGAAGGCGGCGGTGAAGCCGATCACGATCAACGACAGCGTGAAGGCTCGGCCGGCGGGATCGAGCGGCTCGATCTCGCCATACCCCACCGTCGTGAGCGTCGTCACCGTCATGTACAGCGCGTCGAGCCAGCCGAAGTCCTCGATGAGGACGTAGCCGACCGTCCCGTAGACCAGCGAGAACGCCAGCGCGAGGACCGGCAACCGGACCGGCGAGGCCAGCACGCTGTCGCGGACCGCGTGCCGGCGGGTGTGCCTCGGACGGGCCATGGCGAATTGTGCCCCGAGAAAGGGGTCGGGGCGCCTCTACACTGGACCGGTGTCCGTCGGCGTCACATCGATCTCGCTGAAGTCCAACGACGCCTGCTGGTGCGGGAGCGGCCGGAAGTACAAGCGCTGCCACAAGCAGTCGCAGGCGCCGCTGCGCCCCGGCCGGCTCAGCCCCACCCGCCCGGTGCCAGAGGGCATCACCCGCCCGGATTACGCCGACACCGGCGACCCCGGAGACTGGGAAGAGCCGATGATCCGCCCGCCCGAGGTGATCGAGGCGGTCCGGCGGGCGTCACGCGCCGCGGCTGAGGTCCTGGCCGTTGTCGGCGCCGCGGTGCGGCCCGGGATCACCACCGACGCCCTCGACGCGCTGGCGCACGCCGAGTGCATCGCCCGGGGCGGCTACCCGAGCCCGCTCAACTACAACGGCTTCCCGAAGTCACTGTGCACGTCGGTCAACGAGGTCATCTGCCACGGCATCCCCGACGACCGGGCGCTCGTCGACGGTGACATCGTCAACCTCGACGTCACCATCTTCCTCGACGGCGTCCACGGCGACACCAACGCCACGTTTCTCGTCGGCGAGGTCGACGAGGAGTCGCGCCGGCTGGTCGCCGTCACCCACGAGTGCCTGCTCGACGGGATCGCCGCGGTGCGGCCGGGCCGGCCCATCTCCGACATCGGCGCCGCTATCGAGGCCCGGGCCCACGCCGGCGGCTACGGCGTGGTGCGGTCCTTCGTCGGCCACGGCGTGGCCCGCAGATTCCACGGCCCGCCGCAGGTGCCCCACCATTTCGACCCGTCGGCGACCACGATCATGCGGCCGGGGATGACGTTCACCGTCGAGCCGATGATCACTCTCGGCACCTGGCGGCACCTCATGTGGGACGACGGCTGGACGGCCGTCACCGCCGACAAGCGCCGCACCGCCCAGTTCGAGCACACTCTCCTCGTGGCCGACAGCGGGGCGGAAATCCTGACGCTCGCCGACTGACATCTCCGCACCGTCTCCATCACGCGTTCACATTCGCGGCCGACGCTGTCCTCCTTGAATGAACGAGAGGAGAGCGAGATGAATCGACGGATATGGACCGGCATCCTGGCCGGCGTGCTGGCGGCGACGGTGATCCTGGGCGTCGCCGGCGCCGCCTACAGAGTCGGGCAGACGCAGGAGGTGGTCACCGGCACGGTGGGCGACGATCGGAAGCTGGTCGACGCGGTCAATGCCCACCGCCCGGTCCTCGACATCGTGGCCAATCCCGTACCCGTGGAGCGGGAAACGAAGGTCGCCTGAGTCGAGCGTCCGTCAGCCGTAGGCGCGGGCCTGGATGGAGTAGAGGTCGGCGTACCCGCCGCCGGCGGCGACCAGGTCGGCGTGGGTGCCCTGCTCGACGACGCGGCCGTCCTCCAGCACCACGATGAGGTCGGCGCTGCGAACCGTGGAGAAGCGGTGGGACACCAGGACGGTTGCCGCGCCGGTCGAGGCGGCGACCTTCCGGGCGGCGTCGGCGTAGCGCTCCAGCAGGACGTGCTCGGCCCGGGCGTCGAGGCCGGAGCTCGGCTCGTCGAGGACGAGAAGCGTCGGCGCCTCACGGAGGACGGCCCGGGCGACCGCCACCTTCTGCCACTGGCCCGTCGAAAGCTCGGCGCCGTCGAACTGCCGGCCGAGCTGGGCCTCCAGGCCCTCGGCCAGGCCGCCGGCGACGTCGGCCCCCTCGGTCCGGGCCAGGGCGGCGGCCACCGCCGCCCCGTCGTCGATCCGGGGCAGGTCGCCGACGCCCACGGACTCGCGCAGGAGCAGCTCCAGCCGGGCGAAGTCCTGGAAGCCGCCGGCCAGCTGGGCCCGCCACGCCTCCACGTCGACGTCGGCCAAGTCGACGCCGTCGACGGTGATGGTCCGGGAGGTCGGCGCGTAGAACCGGCACAGCAGCTTGACCAGTGTGGTCTTGCCGGCGCCGTTCTCGCCCACGATGGCCACCGATGTGCCGGCGGGCAGGTCGAGGTCGACGTCGTGGAGGACGTCGACGTCGGTGCCCGGGTACCGGAACGTCACCCCGCGCAGGGAGATGCCGTGCCGGAGCGGGCGGGGCGGCACGACCGTGCCCGTGTCGTCGCGGCCGCCGGCCGCGTAGTCCTGGAGCCAGAGCCAGCGGTCGACCGCCTTGGCGGCGTCGAGTGACGAGCCGAGCAGGGTGATGGACTGTCCCACCTGGAAGTTGACCTGGGCGGCGAGGACGACGACGAGGAGCACGTCGCCGGCGGTGGCATCGCCGTCGAGGGCCCGCAGGACCACCCACACGATGGCGGCGGCGTAGCCAACGGCGAAGGTGGCCCACCCGGCCGACTGGAGCAGCGACGCCCGCAACTGGGCCCGGGCGATGGCCTCGCTCCGCTCGTCCCACAGGGTCCGGGCCCGGTCCGAGATCTCTCCGCCGATCCCGAAGATCCTGGCCTCGGCGCCGCCGGTGACGCCGGCGGACAGGGCGAGGAGATGGTCGAGCAGGCGCCCCTCCGCGGCGGTCGACTCGCGCGCCCGCTGGACGATGCCGCGGCTGCGGCCGCCCGTCCACACCGACGGGAGGGAGAAGGCGGGCAGGACGAGCAGGGCCGGGTGCACGCTGGCCAGCAGCAGCGCGGTGGTGAGCACCCTGATCACCAGGACGAGGGCGACGACGGCCTGCCGCAAGGCGTCGGCCAGCACCCGGGTGTCCTCCCGCAGCAGCGCCATGCGGTCGAGGTAGTCGGGGCGCTCGTGGTGCTCGAGGCCCGGGGTCCGGCCGCACAGGCGCATGAGGTCGCGGTTCATGGTCAGCGTCGCCCGGTCGTGGATGTCGGCCACGAGCAGCAGGACGTAGCGCCCGCCGGCGTTCTGGAACGTCCCGGCCACGGCCAGCAGCGCGGCGGCGACGAGCACCGGGGTGCGGTCTCCGGCGACGACACCGTCGGCCAGCACCTTGAACAGGAGGCCCATGAACGTCGAGCAGCAGGCGACGAGGACGCTGAGGACGATGACCCACGTGGAGCGGCCGCCGCCGGCCGACCGGGCCAGCACGAGCAGCGCCCGCAGCCGGCGGAGCCCCCTCGACGTCGTCATGCGAACCTCGCCGCCTGCAACGAGAACAGCTGGGCGTACCGGTCGCCGGCGCCGAGCAGGTCGTCGTGGGTGCCGGTCTCGACCACCCGGCCGCCCGGGTCGAGCACGTAGATCAGGTCGGCCCGCCGCACGGTCGAGAAGCGGTGGGAGATCAGCACGGTGGTGCAGGCCGACGTCAGCTCGAGGAAGTTGTCGAACAGGTCGGCCTCGGCCCGCACGTCGAGGTTGGCGGTCGGCTCGTCGAGCACGAGGACCCGTGCGCCACCTTCGACCGCCAGCAGGGCGCGGGCCAGCGCGACCTTCTGCCACTCGCCGCCCGACAGGTCGACGCCACCGGGGTACTTCCTAGAGAGCACGGTGTCGAGGCCGGCGGGCAGGCCGGCGACGACGTCCTCCGCCCCGGCCCGGCGGACGGCGGACGACACGGCCGCGTCGTCGCCCCGGAGGCCGAGGGCGCCGAAGCCGATGTTGTCCCGGGCCGGCAGCTCGTAGCGCTCGAAGTCCTGGAAGATGACGGCCAGCCGGCGCCGCCAGCCGCCCGGGTCGAGGTCGGCCAGGTCGACTCCGTCCACCGTGATGCGGCCGGCGTCGGGCTCGTAGAGCCGGGCCAGGAGCTTGACGAGGGTCGTCTTGCCGGCGCCGTTGGCGCCCACGATGGCCACCGACCGGCCGGCGGGCAGCTCGAGGGTCAGGCCCCGCAGCGCCGGCCGCTCGGCGCCGGGATAGGTGAACGAGACGTCCTCGAACCGGATGCCTTGTGTGGGCAGGCCATCGGCTGGCTGCGCGCCCCGGCGTTCGGGCGCCGCCGCTGCGGCGCGCGCCTCGATGCGGGTCACCGCGTCGAGGGCGGCCATGCCGAAGTCGACGGCGTCGTCTTCATGGCTGGTGGCGGTGAGGCTGGTGAGGCCGGCGGTGGACTGGAGGGCGGCGGTGAAGAGGCCCAGCCCGATCCGCCCCGATGTTGCCGCATAGCCCAGGTACGCAAAGACGGCGACGTGGGCGCCGGTGAGCATCCCCTGGGTCCGGACCAGCCACGACCGGACCTTGGCCCGCTCGGGGCCGAGCGACGACGTGATCGACTCCCACTCGCGCTCGTGCCGGGCGACCAGCCAGTCGGTGAGCCCGAAGATCCGCGTCTCCTTGGCCGCCGGGGGCGCGGTGGCCAGCGACGCGGTGTAGTACGCCCGCCGGTAGCTCGGCCACACCGACCGCTGGCTGCGCACGAAGAGCAGGTGCTCCCGGTGGGCCCGCGCCCGCACGGCCAGGGCGACGGCGAGCAGCGCCAGCGCGGCGACCCACGACACGCGGGCCAGGATCAATCCCGAGCCGAGGGCCGACGCCCACCGGCCGGCGCGCACGAGGAGGCCGACCGCCGCGCCACCGGGCGTCTCCGGCGTGAGCGACGTGGGGTTCCCGGCCCCGAGCGCAAGGTCGTCGAGCAGCCTCGGGTCCTGGAGGTGGCCGATCCCCACCGGCCCGTGGAGGGCCTGGTAGACCCGCGCGACGAGCCCACCGTCGATGCGCTTGATGGCCCGGTAGGAGACGAACTGGCGGCAAGCGTTCAGCAGTTGCTGGGCGGCGAGCAGCCCGATGAGGACGGCGAGGCCGGGCAGCGCCCGGTCAGCCGCCGGGCCGCCGCGGCCTTGGCGCACCGCGTCGGGGATGTTCCCCACCAGAGCGCCGGTCGCCAGTGCGGCCGCGGGTGCGATGACTGCGCCGGCGACGACCGTCGAGACGAGCGCGGCGAGCAGCAGCCGCCCGCTACGAGGAAGGAGTCGCAGCATCTCCGTGCGCTGGCGCAGCAGGTCGTGCGGGGTGACCTTGGTCGCATCGTCGTCACCCCGTCCTGCCACGCCGGGCATCGTGGCACGGGCGGGTCCTCAGCCGCTCTTGGCGTCAAGGTACTGCAGGAGCTCGTGGGCGGCCAGCTCGATCTTCTTGTGCTTCCACTCGGCCGCCCGGTACTGGCAGGCGATGAGGCCGGAGCGGTGGAGTCGGCGAAAGTTGCCGTAGACGAAGCCGTACCTGGCCTTGGTGTCGTCGCCGGCGCCTTCGGTCAGGCCCAGGTGCCACTCGCCGTAGTCCTCCCAGCCATGCGACTTCAGGAACGCGTTCTCCGCATCGGCGTCGGGCTGGACGTCGCCCCACGTGCTGCGCAGCACGTACTGGCGGGCGTCGATGAGTCGCCGGGCCTTGGCCACGGCGGCCTCGTTCAGGGCATAGGAGGCCATATGCCCAGTCTCTCCGCCGATCGGTCCGCCAACTCACGTCCGGGACGTAAAATGCCGAGAACGCCTATGCCGCCAGTCTCAGGGGAGGGCCGGTGCACAAGTCCAGAGGACTGATCGAGGGCCAGACCCGTGAGGAAGCCCGGGCCGGCTTGAAGCCGGGCAACTTCCAGGGCACCCCGCCTCGCGGCCGTTCGCACGCCGCCGAGCAGGCGGCCATGAATGCGATCGACGACCACTGGTTCGGTCACAGCCGGTTCAAGCGGCGGGCCAGAGTGGTGTCGGTCACACTGCTCACCTCGACAGGGACCTTCCGCATCCGGTTCGAGGTGGTCGACGGCGAGCCGTTCGAATTCGTCCCCGGCCAGTTCGTGGGCATCGAGGCCCAGTTTGAGGGCCGCGGCTTCCGGCGCAGCCCGTACTGCATCCTCTCCGCCCCCGAGGAGGCGCCCTTCTTCGACCTCATGGTCCGGGCCATCCCGGAGGGGCCGCTGTCGCTCTACCTCGCCGATCTCCAGCCCGGCGACGAGGTGCTCTTCCGGGGACCGACCGGGCGGCCCATGGAGCCCCGCTTCGCCGACCGTGAGCTGGTCCTGATGGCCACCGGCACGGGCGTCGCACCACTGATCTGCCTGGCCCGCCACCTGCTGGCCAACGAGTACCCGCATCCGATCTCGCTGTGGTGGGGCGTCCGGCTGTTCGAGGACATCTGCCTCACCGACGAGCTCGACGTCCTCGACTCCACCTACGAGTCGTTCAGCTACGACATCACGCTCTCCCAGCCGCCCGAAGGCTGGACCGGCCTCAGCGGCCGCCTCGGCGATTCGGTGCCGCCCCTGCTCCAGACGCTCGGCGGCAAGCGGTTCTACCTGGTCGGCAACGGCGCCATGCTCGAGGAGATGGGGATGGCCCTCTCCGACCTGGGCGTCGTCCAGCAGTACATCCACAAGGAGCCGTACTTCGACGCCATCCACGAGCCTGACCGTGACGTCGTGGCCCGCATCCGGGAGCGGTTCGTGGCCAACGACCTGTTCTCCGCGTACGCGGCCCGCCGGGGCTCGGCGTTCGACATCGACCGTGACATCGAGGCGGCCCGCACCGGCAAGGCCGGCAACGGCGACCCCTTGGCCGTCTCGGATCTCTTCGAGCTGCTGCCGGCGTTCCTGTCGCACCACCCCGACCAGGAGAGCCCGGCGCCGACCCACGTCAAGCGCCCCTGGAACCGCCCGGACTAACGAACGGTCAGACGGCGACGTCAAGCGCCCAGTCGCGCTGCCAAACCCGCTGGCGCCGGCCGACCGCCACCGACGCCGTAGCCGCGGCGCCGGCGAACACGACGAACCCTGCGGCGAAGGTGCCGGTCGACCCCTGGAGCGACCCGAGCGCGAACGGCAGGAGGAAGCCGCCAAGGCCGCCGGCCGCGCCGACCAATCCGGTCATCGGCCCGACCGCCGCGGGGAACCGTTGTGGCACGACCTGGAACACCGCGCCGTTGCCCATGCCCAGCGTCCCCATGGTGAACATCAGCAGTCCCACGGTCAGGCCGAGGCCGGGCAGCGACGCCAACCCCACCGCCAGGGCGGCGACGATCGTCAGCGCGCCGGTCAGCACGCGGGTCCCGCCGAGGCGGTCGGCCAGTGCGCCGCCCACCGGGCGGAGGAGCGACCCGGCGCCGGCACACAAGGCGGCGTAGCCGGCGGCGCTCAGCTTGCTCATGTCGAACCGGTCGACGAAGAAGATCGACAGGTACCCCGACAGGCCGACGAAGCCCCCGAAGGTCACCAGGTAGAACATGCTGAGCCAGCGGGCGTCGGGCTCCTGGAGCATCGAGAGCGCGCTCCCCGCCTTGGGGCCGGTGCGGACGGGCGGCTCCTTGGCCAGGAAGGCGAAGGTCAGCCAGGTGAGGGCGACAGGGAGGCAGGCCAGGCCGAAGACGCCGTGCCAGCCCACATGCTGGGCGAGCCGGGGGGCGGCCAGGATGGCGATGATCGTCCCCGAGTTGCCGGCGCCGGCGATACCCAGGGCCAGGCCCTGGAACTCCGGCGGGTACCACCGGCTCACGAGCGGCAGCGCGACGGCGAAGCTGGCGCCGGCCACGCCGAGCAGCAGCCCGATGCCCAGCACCTGGGCGTATGTCCCGCCCCCGAGCCAGCCCCAGATCAGGGGGACGAAGGTGAGCCCCATCGACGCCAAACCGGTCCGCTTGATCCCGATGCGTTCGACGATGGAGCCGAGGATCAGGCGGAAGCCGCAGCCGCCGAGCGGGGGGACGGCGACCATGAGTCCCTTCTGGACCGGCGTGAGGTCGAGGTCGGCGGCGACGAACGCCCCCAGGGCGCCGAGGAGCACCCAGACCATGAACGACACGTCGAAATGGAGCAGGGAGGCCACGAGACTGGGCGTGTGGCCGGCGCGAGAGAACCCTTTGGCGGACAAGCTGTCAGCATTCCTGCAAAGGGTCTCGGGAGCGTTGCCGCCCGGTGACGACGGGGTGAAGGGTCGCTGACTGCTGCCTTTCGGACTGCTGCCTCTCGGACTGCTGCCTCTCGGACGGAGGTCTAGCTGAAGGCCCGGCCGGCCGACATCCCGCCCCATGCCGCCAGCATCCCGATCGCCACCGACAGGGCGACGTAGAGGATCGCCAGGTCGACGTCGCCCATCTCGGTCAGGCGGATGGCCTGCAGGCTGAACGTTGAGAACGTGGTGTAGGCGCCGACGAACCCGACGGTAAGGGCGACCCGCAGGGTCGGGTTGGCGTCGAGGCGCTCCGTCGACAGGGTGAAGAGCAGACCGAGGAGGAAGCAACCGGACAGGTTCACGACGAGCGTGCCCCAGGGAAGTGCGCTGCGGTTGTGGCGCGTGATCAGGCGGTCGAGCTGGTAGCGGCTCACGGCGCCCACGAAGCCTCCGAGTCCGACCCACAGGCTGCGCACGCCGGCAGGGTACCTACACTCAAGGGCCATGAGCGCGGAGCCGCCGAACCGCTGGCTGGCCGAGGCCGCGGGCCGGAGCCGGACCTACGACCAGCGCTGGGAGGAGCTGGCCGCCGCCGGCCGCAACGTCCACGGCGAGGCCGACCTGGTCGAGATCCTCGGCCCGCGGTCCGTCCTCGACGCCGGCTGCGGCACCGGGCGGGTGGCCATCGAGCTGGCCCGGCGGGGGCTGGAGGTCGCCGGGGTCGACGTCGACGCCGGCATGCTCGAACAGGCCAGGGCCAAGCGGCCCGAGCTGGAGTGGGTCCACGCCGACCTGGCGACATTCGACCTGGGTCGCACGTTCGATGCCGCCGTGCTCGCCGGCAACGTCATGATCTTCCTGGCCCGCGGCACCGAAGCCCGGGTGCTGAGCCGGGTGGCGGCGCACGTCAACCCGGGCGGCCTGGTGGTGGCCGGATTCTCACTTGAGCCCGAACGGCTCGATCTCGCGACCTACGAACGGCTGGCGCACGCCGGCGGCCTGGAACCGGTCGACCGCTGGGCGACTTGGGACCGCCAGCCGTACGCCGCCGGCGGCAACTACGTCGTCTCGGTCCACCGCCGGGTGGCGGCCCCGTAGGACATCACGCCGAGTTGCGCTTGCCCTTCTCGGCCTTCTTCGCCTTCTTGGCGGACCGCTTCTCCAGCAGTGTCTTGCCGACCTTCTTGTCCTTGCTGCCCTGCGGGGATTTTTCGGCCATGCCCCGAGACTACGCCCGGCCGCCCCCGTTGTCTTTCCGGTCCCAGAAGTACCGCCACGGTCGTCCCAGGCCCGGAACGCGTCCTTGGCGGCCGGTCCGGCCTGGCATAGTCCGGCCATGGAACCCTCCGTCCGCCGCCTCCCGTCGGGCGGGCCGTTCGAGCCGCTCATCGGCTACAGCCGGGTGGTGGTCGCCGGGTCGCTGATCTTCGTCGCCGGCACGACAGCCATCGTCGACGGCGCGCTCGTGGGCCCCGGCGACGCCTACGCCCAGACGATCCAGGCCTTCCGCACGGTCGAGTCGGCGCTCGAATCGGCCGGCGCCGGCCTGGCCGACGTCGTCCAGACCCAGATGTTCGTGACCGACATCAGCCGATGGGAAGAGGTCGGTCGGGCCCACCGGGAGCTGTTCGCCGACATCATGCCGGTCACCGCCATGGTCGGCGTGGCCGCCCTGATCGACCCGGAGATGCTCGTCGAGGTGCTGGCGGTGGCCTACAGGCCGGGGGCCTGACCGGTGCCCTCCCTTCGCGTCTCGCTGCCCGAGGCGGTCGTCGCCAACGTCGTCCCGACCTGGCAGGAGCTGCGCGACGAGCTGGGCGTGGTCGAGGCCTTCCCGGCCGAGGCGCTCGCCGAGGCGGAGGCCGCGGCCAAGGTGCCGAGGCTGCCCGACCTCGACCGCACCGACCTGCCGCTGTTCACCGTCGACCCGGTGGGTAGCCGGGATCTCGACCAGGCGCTGGCGATCCTGCGCCGGCCCGCCGGCTACCGGGTGCACTACGCCATCGCCGACGTCGCCGCATTCGTGATCCCCGGCCGCGACCTCGACCGGGAGGCGCACCGCCGCGGGGTGACGTTCTACGCACCCGACCGCAGCGTGCCCCTGCACCCCGACGCGCTCAGCGCCGGCGCCGCCAGCCTGCTGCCGGGCGAGCTCCGGCCGGCGCTGCTATGGACGCTCGACCTCGACCGCGACGGCGAGTTGACGGGTACAGACGTGCGCCGGGCACTGGTCCGCTCCCGCCAGCAACTGGCGTACCCCGACGTCCAGCGCCGGCTCGACGCCGGCGCCGCCGACGACGCGCTCGTCCTGCTCGAGGAGGTGGGCCGGCTCCGCCACTCCCGGGCCGCCGAGCGGGGCGCGGTGCACCTGCCCACCCCCGAGCAGGAGGTGGCGGACGGCCCCGACGGCCGTCCCCGCCTGGTCTTCCGCGCCCAGCTGCCGAGCGAGGCATGGAACGCCGAGATCAGCCTCCTCACCGGCATGGCCGCCGCCGGACTGATGCTCGCCGGCGGCGTCGGCCTCCTGCGCACCCTGCCGCCGCCGGACCCGCGGGAAGTCGAATCCGTGCGCCGCAGCGCGCTGGCCCTCGGCCTGCCCTGGCCCGCCGGCGCCGGCTACGCCGAGGTCATCTCCGACCTCGACCCGCAGGTGCCCGAAGCGGCGGCGGTGCTCACCTTCGCGGCCCGGCTCCTACGGGGCGCGGCGTACACCGCGTTCGACGGCGCCCCGCCCGAGCTGTCGACCCACAGCGCGGTCGCCGCCCCGTACGCCCACGCCACCGCGCCCCTCCGGCGCCTGGCCGACCGCTACGCCGGCGAGGTGTGCCTGGCCCTCGCCGCTGGACGTGAGGTGCCGGCGTGGGCACGTGAAGCTCTGCCTGATCTGCCGGCGGAGATGGCCGGCGCCACCCGCCGGGCCCAGGCGCTGGAAAAGGCGGTGGTCGACCTGGCCGAGGCGGTGGTGCTGGCGCCGAGGTGGGGCGAGGTGTTCGACGCCGTCGTGGTCGAAAGCGGGGACAAGCGGGGCGTGGTCCAGCTCAAGGACCCGGCGGTCAGGGCCTCGTGCGACGCCCCCGGCCTCCCCCTCGGCCAGACCATCCGGGCCCGCCTCGTCGCCGTCGACATGGCTGCCCGCAAGGTGACCTTCCGCCCCGAGTGAGGTTGCCGCGGCCACCAGGCGGGCACCACTACCTTCGGCGACGAGTCCGTGGAGCTGTGCGTGGAGGACGGCGACCCCCGGATGCCGGCGCCCCGTGCCGCTGGCGGGCTCGACGAGCGCGGGCGGGGCTTCGTCCTCATCGGCGCCCTGGCCGACGCGTGGGGCGTCCGGTCCCTGCCGGACGGCAAGGCGACGTGGTTCGTGCTCGAACGGGGGTCATACAGCGCCGGCGGAACATATGCTCTCAACATGGGCGGACGCAGGAACGACATGACGGTGGTTGTGGCCCGCTCGTCCCGAACGCGCGGGCTTGCGATCGCCTGCTTGCTCGTGTTCGCCGTGTTCCTGGGTGCCGGCAAGCTCGGCAACTTTCTTCCGTCGCTGGGCAACCCGTTCTCGAGCAAGACGGTCGACCGCACCCAGCCGCCCCTGCTCCAGTCCCTGGCCGACCTCCACGAGTACCACGCGGCCAAGGCGAACTTCCAGATCATCGTGGACACGGAGAAGGACGCGCGTTTCTTGCCGTCCATCATCAAGGGTGAGCGCACGACGTACGAGGCGGTCGGATCGGTGGACGCCATCGTCGACTTCTCCCAGCTCGACGACCGCTCGATCCAGGTATCGCAGGACCACAAGTCGGTCACGATCCTCCTACCGGCTCCGGCGGTGGCGGAGCCGGTTGTCGACCCCGAGGCCAGCAAGGTGGCCAGCCGGAAACGGGGCCTGCTCGACCGGGTCGGTGGGGTGTTCTCGGACAACCCGACCAGCGAGAAGGAGCTCATGCTGGCCGCGGGGGTGAAGATGCGCGACGCGGCGGCGGCGAGCGACCTACGGGCCAAGGCGGAGGAGAACACCCGCCACATGCTCGAGGGCATGCTCGGCGCCCTGGGCTACAGCAGCGTGACCGTCACGTTCAGCCCGAGCCCGGCCTGATCGCCCGCACCGTTTCGATGTCGTCGACCTCCGCCGGCGTCTTGTCCGGCCGGTAGCGGCGCACCCGGGCGAACCGCATCGACACCCCACCGGGGTAGCGGTCCGAGGTGAGGACGCCGTCCAGGGCGACCTCGACGACCAGCTCCGGGCGGACCCAGACGACGATGCCGTCCCGGCCCGTCTCCAGCTCCAGGAGCCGATTGGTCTGCCATACCAGCAGCTCGTCGGTCAGGCCCTTGAACGTCTTGCCGACCATGACATAGCCCCCGTTCGGATCCCGGGCGCCGAGGTGGAGGTTCGACAACCACCCCTGCCGGCGGCCGTGGCCCCACTCCGCACCGAGCACCACGAGGTCGACGGTGTGGACGGGCTTCACTTTCCGCCACGCCGAGCCCCGCCGGCCCGCTTCGTACCGTGACTGGGCGCCCTTGACGATGACGCCCTCGTGGCCGGCGGCCAGCGCGCCGGCGGCGAAGGCGGCGGCCATCTCGGGGTCGTCGGTGACCACGCTGGGGACCCGGAGCGGGCCGGCGACAGCGTCGAGGAGGGCGGCCCGCTCCAGCAGCGGCGCGTCCAGGAGGTCGCGGCCGTCGAGGTGGAGGATGTCGAAGAACCACACGCCGAGGCCGGCGCCGGCGCCGCCGTGGCTGCCGAACCTGCTCATGGTCTCCTGGAACGCGTCGGGCCGCTCGTCCTCACCCATCCCGACCACCTCGCCGTCGAGGACGAGCCGATCGGCCGGCAGCGCCAGCATCACGGCCACGACGCCCGGGAGGCGGACCGTCACCTCGTTGAGGTTGCGGGTGAACAGGCGGACCTGGTCGCCGTCGCGGTGGGCCTGGATCCGGGCGCCGTCGAGCTTCCACTCCACCGACGACAGCCCGCAGGCGCCGATGGCCTCGGCCACGTCGGCTGCGGTGGCGGCCAGCATGGGCTGCACCGGCCGGAGGAGCTGGAGTCCGATGGCGCACAGCGCCGCTTCGCCGCCGGCGACCGCGGTCTCGGCCACCCGGGACAGGTCACCGTCGAGCATGACGGCCCGGCGCACGACGTCGGTGGAGACGCCGACCGCCACCGCCAGCGCGTCGGTCACGAGGGCCTCGAGGGCGCCCTGTCGGAGGTCGCCCATGAGCAGCCGGCGCAGGAAGTCGGCCTCGTCGGCGGTGGCGGCCGCGAACAGGGCGGTCAGGGCGGCCGTCCGGGCGCCGGCCGAGCCGGGGCCGGCGAGGCCGGCGAGGGTCGCCACCGCCCGGTCCACGTCGGCGACGGTGAGGCTCGGGACGCCGGCCGGCGGCACGTCGACGGCCGAGATCGACGCCCACCCCACGCCCACCCGGCCCTGGCGGAGCTGGCCGGCGAGGAACGCCGCCGCCGGCCCCACCTCCGCCGCCCCGGCCCGCCCCAGCACCTCGGCCAGGGCGGCCAGCTTCACGTTCCGCGATCGGGTCGCCGCCACACGGGCCGAGGCGTCGACCAGGTCGGCGAGCAGCATGGAGGGATCCTGCCCCACCCACCGACCGAACTGGCTGCAGTTGGTCGCGCATACGCGGCCAACTGCAGCCAAATCGAAGGAGGATGCCGAGATGCGCATCGGGATCATCGGCTCCGGCAACATCGGCGGCACCCTCGCCCGGCTCCTGGCCGGCGCCGGCCACGACGTGGTGATCGCCAACTCGCGGGGGCCGGAATCCCTGGCCGGCCTGGTCGCCGAGCTAGGGGACCGGGCGACCGCGGCCACGCCGGCCGGTGCCGCCGCGGCCGGCGAGGTGGTGATCGTCGCCATCCCGTTCACGAAGTACACCGAGCTGCCGGCGACCGCCCTCGCCGGCAGGATCGTGGTCGACGCCAACAACGACTGGTCGGGCGCCGGCGGCGGCGAGCTGTCGTCGAGCGAGGTGATCGCGGCGACGATGCCCGGGGCGGTCGTGGTGAAGGCCTTCAACACCATCCACTACGCCCACCTCCGCGAGCAGGGCACGCCGGCCGGCACTCCCGGCCGGCGGGCCATCCCCATCGCCGGCGACGACGCGGCCGCGAAGGCCACCGTCGCCGCCCTCATCGACGAGATCGGCTTCGACGTCTACGACGTGGGCTCGCTGGCCGACGGCCGGCGCATCGAGCCGGGCTCGCCGGCCTTCAACGTCGGCCTCACCCGCGACGAAATCGCCGCCGCCCTCGCTCGCACGTCCCCGGGCAACCGGTGACGATCGGACAGGCCAGAGCGTGTCAAACCGTCACCAGTTCGGGGTAGCGAGGCTCAGGCCGGCGCCACCGTCGCCACCAGCTCCTCCCGGCTCATGGACGAGCGACCGGGGATTTCCTGCTCGGTGGCCAGCTTCTTCAGCTCATCGGTGGTGAGGTGCTCCTTGTCGGCCGCGACGGGCGCGCCGAGCTGGGCCTTCAGGGCCTCCAGGCGCGCACCCATGTCCTCGAGGGCCGCCTTGTCGAACGCCTTGCGGACCATGGGGAACATCTCCTCTTCCTCTTCGCCGGCGTGGTGCTCGACGCTCTCGATGAGGACCTTCAGCTTGGCCGCCCAGGCGTCGTCATCGGGGGTCAGCAGCTTGACCTCACCGATGAGCGTCTTGGCCACGTGGTGCTCCTCGACGCCCTCGTCGACGGTGTCCTTGATCTCCTCGTCGGCCGCCTTGATCTCGGGGTAGAAGATCTCCTCTTCGATGGTCGTGTGGATCTCGAGCTCGGTGATGATCTTCTGCGCCAGCGTGGCCATCTCCGGCACGTTCTCCTCCTCTTCGGCCGCCGTGAAGCGGGCGAAGAGTCCCCGCACCCGGTTGTGGTCGGCAATCAGCAGGCTTAGCGCGTCCATGTGGTGGTCTCCTTGTGTCGGCGTTCTGGCACCCCTTACCCAGGCCGACCACCCGTCACTCAGCGCACGAGGGGCCGGTACTTGATGCGGTGGGGCTGGTCGGCAGCCGCGCCGAGCTCCTTGTGGCGCCACACCTCGTAGTCGGCGAAGTTCCCCTCGAACCACCGCACCTGGCTGTCGCCCTCGAACGCCAGCACGTGGGTGCAGATCCGGTCGAGGAACCACCGGTCGTGGCTGATGACCACCGCGCAGCCGGGGAACGACTCGAGGCCGTCCTCCAGCGCCCGCAGGGTGTCGACGTCGAGGTCGTTGGTGGGCTCGTCGAGCAGCAGGACGTTGCCCCCCCGCCGGAGCATCTTGGCCAGGTGAACCCTGTTGCGCTCACCGCCCGACGCCAGCCCGACCGGCTTCTGCTGGTCGGAGCCGGTGAAGTTGAACGACGCCACGTAGGCCCGCCCGTTGACCTCGCGGTTGCCGATCTTGAAGAACTCCTGCCCGCCGGTGATCTCCTCGTAGATGGTCGCCTCCGCGTCGAGGCTGTCGCGGCTCTGGTCGACGTAGGCCAGCTCGACGGTGGGCCCGACCTTGATCGACCCGTTGTCGGGCGTCTCCTGGCCGGTGATCATCCGGAACAGGGTGGTCTTGCCGGCGCCGTTGGGGCCGATGACGCCGACGATGCCCGCCGGCGGCAACGAGAACGAGAGCTCCTCGATGAGAAGCCGGTCGCCGTAGGCCTTGCCGAGGCCCTCGATCTCGATGACCAGGTCGCCCAGCCGGTCACCCGGCGGGATGGCGATCTCCAGGCGCTTGGCCGCCGCCTCGGCGTCGCGGGCCTCGGCGAACAGCTTGTCGTAGGCGTCGATGCGGGCCTTCGACTTGGCGTGGCGGGCTTTCGCTCCCATGCGGACCCACTCCAGCTCCCGCTCCAGGGTCTTGGCCCGGGCGCTGTCGGCCTTCTGCTCCAGGCGCAGCCGCTCCTGCTTCTGCTCCAGCCAACTGGTGTAGTTGCCCTCGAAGGGCGTGCCCCGGCCGTTGGCCAGCTCAAGGATCCACTTGGCCACGTTGTCCAGGAAGTAGCGGTCGTGGGTTATCGCCACCACGGTGCCCGGGTAGTCCTGCAGCGACCGCTCCAGCCAGGCCACCGACTCGGCATCGAGGTGGTTGGTCGGCTCGTCGAGCAGCAGCAGGTCAGGCTTGGACAGGAGGAGCCGGCACAGGGCCACCCGCCGGCGCTCCCCGCCCGAGAGGGTGTCGACCGACGCGTCGCCGGGAGGTAGGCGGAGGGCGTCCATGGCGATCTCGATCTGGCGCTCGAGATCGTTGGCCCCCTTGGCCTCGATCTCGGCTTCCAGGCGGGCCTGCTCCTCGCCGATCTTCTCGTAATCGGCGTCGGGGTCGGCGTAGCGGGCCAGGACCTCGTCGTAGCGGGTGAGAAGGTCGGCGACCGCGCCGACGCCGTCCATCACGTTGCCCTTGACGTCCTTGGCCGGGTCGAGGTGGGGCTCCTGCTCCAGCAGCCCGACGGTGAAGCCGGGGGAGAGCCGGGCCTCGCCGGTGAAGCCGTCGTCGACGCCGGCCATGATCCGCAGCAGTGACGACTTTCCCGAGCCGTTGGGCCCGATCACGCCGATCTTGGCCCCCGGGTAGAAGGCCAGCGTCATCTCCTTCACCACCTCCTTGTCGGGAGGGTGGAAGCGGCTGACCTTCCGCATGGTGAAGATGAACTGCGCGGCGTTCGACATGGCCTTCGACCCTACCGGCCTCCGAGCGGCGCAAAGCGATCGGAACCGTGCCTATCTTGTAGCCGGGTTGTGAAACGGACCTCGTCCGTAGCGAAAGGATGGCGCCAGGATGACCGAAGCGACCGATTCTGCTCGCCCGCTTTACGACGACCCGGTCATCTTCCGGCGCCGGTGGTTCCTGTGCGGGATCATGTGCCTGTCGCTGGTGATGGTCGTCATGTCGGTGGCCGGCCTGAACGTGGCCCTCCCCAGCCTGCAGACCGACCTCAACGCCACCGCCACCGAGTTGCAGTGGATCATCGACGCCTACGCCCTCGTGTTCGCCGCCCTGCTGCTCCCGGCGGGCGCGCTGGGCGACCGGTTCGGGCGCAAGCGGGCCCTGCTGCTGGGCCTCACCATCTTCGCCCTCGGCTCACTGGTGGGCGGGATCGGGACCAACGCGCCCCAGATCATCGCCGGCCGGATCATCAACGGCATCGGCGCCGCCTTCGTCATGCCCGCCACGCTCTCGCTGATCACCACGATCTTCCCGCCGAACGAGCGCAGCAAGGCCATCGCCCTGTGGGCCGGCTTCGCCGGCGCCGGCGGCGCCCTAGGCCCGATCCTGTCGGGTGCGCTCCTCGAGAACTTCTGGTGGGGCTCGGCGTTCCTCGTCAACGTGCCGATCGTGGCCGTCGTGGTCACCAGCGTGGCCATCTTCTCGCCCACCTCCAAGGACCCCGACGCCACCCCCCTCGACCCGATCGGCGCGCTCCTGTCCCTGCTCGGTCTGGCCGGGCTGGTCTTCGCCATCATCGAAGGCCCCGAGCGGGGCTGGACCGACGGCGCAGTCATCGGCGCCTTCGTCCTGGCCGTCGTGTGCCTCACCGGCTTCCTCTTGTGGGAGCGGCGCAGCGTCCACCCCATGCTGCCGCTCACTTTCTTCGAGGACCGGCGGATGAGCGCGGGAAGCGCCGTGGTCACCGTCGCCTTCTTCGTGATGTTCGGCCTGTTCTTCCTCCTCACCCTGTACCTGCAGTTCGTGCGGGACTACTCGCCGCTCGCCGCCGGGCTGGCCACGCTGCCCCTCGCGGTGACGTTGGTCGCCGTCGCCCCACGGAGCGCCTCGCTGGCGTTGCGGATCGGCTCGGGCCTGGTCATGGCCGTGGGCTTCCTGTGCATCGGCGGCGGCTTCGGCATCCTGTCGTTCCTCGCCACGGATACCCCCTATCTCGTGCTCGTCGTGTCCCTCGTGCTCCTCGGCGCCGGGCTCAGCCTCACCGCGGCGCCGGCGACCGCCTGCATCATGAACTCCGTCCCCCAAGCCAAGGCCGGCGTCGGCTCGGCGGTCAACGACACCACTCGCGAGGTCGGCGGCGCACTGGGCATCGCCGTGCTCGGGAGCATCAGCAACGCGGTGTACCGCTCGTCAATCAATATCGACGACCTCCCGCTGCCGCCGCCGGTCAAGGCGGCGGCGGAGGAATCCATCGGCGCGGCCACCTTCATCGCCAGGAGCCTGCCGGAGGGCGGCCGCGAGCTCGCGGCCCGCGCCGGGTCGGCCTTCACCCACTCCTTCAGCGTGACCAGCCGCGTCGCCCTGGCCGTGACCGTCGTGTCCGCCGCCGTGGTCGCCTGGGCGTTCAGCCACAAGTCCGAGCTGGCGGCCGCGGGCGTGTCCGAGAACGCGGCGACCGAGCCGCCCGTGCATGTCGACCTGGCGCCTGAAGGCACGTAGGGGGACGGTGGGTCGGTCGACCTTTTTTTCGCCGGGCCCTCAAGCAATTGCCGGGTGGCGCCGACCCATTGGCCATGAGACGCGGACGTTCAGAGAGGCAGATGCGTCGATTGCTCCAGTTGGCCCGATGGTTCGAGACCTTCTGGTGGTGCAGGTGCAACTACAGCAACATCGCCGCACTCCGGTGCTTCCACTGCGGCGCCCGTCCGCCCCGGCGGCTCCGGGCGGAAGTCGCGTCGATGCCCCTGCCGGAGGGGTCATCCGTGCGGTACGACACCGTCGACGCGTGAACGCCGGCCTGACCCATCCGCCAACGTTGCCGGGTGGGTCAGGTCGACTTGATCAGGCCGGCTTGATCACCACGACGGCGATGCCGTCCTTGGCCTCGCCCCGCTGAAAGTCCAGGGCCGCAGCCACGATGCGGTCCGCCGTCTCCTGGGCGTCGGCCCCCGCGGCGTCCGAGATCGAGTCGACGAGTCGCTCCTCGTCGAAGAACTCCCGGTCACGCCGGCCCTCGGTGACACCGTCGGTGTAGAGGACGATGATGTCGCCAGCCTGCAGCATCGTCGATACGTCGGTCAGGAACGGCCGATCGAGCATCCCGAGAATGGTTCCCGTGTCGCCGATGGTGTCGAAGGTGCCGTCGGCCCGCGCCGGAGCGGAGATGGTGCCCGCCCGACGCGACACTGAGACGCACACCCGCCGGCACTCGTTCGATCACGACGAACAGGGCCGTGCAGAACTGGTCCGGGTGGTAGCGGACGAGCGCCTCGTGGAGAGCGGGCGGCACGCGCCCTGGTCGTCATCGTGGGCGGGGTGGCCTTCGTGGTGGCGGGGACCAGAGGGCGTGGTACCGACCCGGCTCCGATGGCCCCCCGTGGGAATGACCTCGTCGGAGCGGGCGCCCGCCCTCTACCGTGACGGGATGATCAGCGTCACCGCCGGCGTCGGGATGGCGCTGATCGCGTTCGGCCTTGTGCTCACGCCCGGCCCCAACATGATCTACCTCGTGTCGAGGTCGATCACCCAGGGCCGGGCCGCCGGGCTGGTTTCGCTGCTCGGCGTGGCCGCGGGGTTCGCGGTGTACCTCGCCGCCGCGGTGGCCGGCATCGCCGCGGTGTTCGCCGGCGTCCCGCTGGCCTACAGCGCCCTTCGGGTAGCCGGCGCCGGGTACCTTCTGTACCTCGCCTGGCAGGCCCTCCGACCGGGGGGCACGTCGGTCTTCACGCCCAAGGATCTGCCGGCGGATCCACCCCGCCGGCTGTTCGTCATGGGGTTCGTCACCAACCTGCTGAACCCCAAGATCGCCGTGCTCTACGTCACGCTGCTGCCCCAGTTCATCGACCCCGACCGCGGGTCGGTCGCCCTGCAGAGCCTGGTGCTGGGAGCGATCCAGATCACCATCGCCTTGAGCATCAACTGCGTGTGGGTCCTCACCGCCAGCACGCTGGCCGGCTTCCTCGGTCGGCGCCCCGGCTGGTTGCGGGCCCAGGGCTACGTGATGGGCGGCGTGCTCGGCGCCCTCGCGGTCCGGCTGGCGACGGAACGGAGCCGGACCGCCCTCGCCCGCTGAGGGATCCCGCGGAACGCCGGCTGTCGAAGCCGGCGCCACTTGACGACGGGAGCCGTCCGGCGCAACATGCCTCCGTGGCGCAGCCCCCTTCGGCCCCCGGGGGCCTCCCTGGCGTCGGCGACGTCGCACGCGCCGCCGGGGCGCTCGCCAAGCGGCTGCCGGCGCAGTTGGCCCCACTCGCGTCCCTGGCCTACAACTACGGATGGAGCTGGGCGCTTGGCGGCGACGAGGTCTTCGCCGATGTCGACCCAGATCGCTGGCGGGTCTGCGGGCACAACCCGGTGCGGCTCTTGGTCGAGGCGGACGACGAGGCCCTCACCCGGGCCGCCGCCAACGAGGGTTTGATCCGGCGCGCCCAGGAGGTGACCGATCGGGTCCTGCACCCGCCGGCCCGCGAGGCCGAGCTACCGGCCGGCGTCGACGAGCGGCACCCGGTCGTCTTCGTCTGCGCCGAGTACGGGATCCACGAGTCGCTGCCGCTCTACTCGGGCGGGCTCGGCGTGCTGGCCGGCGACATCGTCAAGACCGCGTCCGACCGGCGCCTGCCGATGGTGGCCGTCGGCCTCCTCTACCGGTACGGCTACCTGCACCAGCGCCTCGACGTCGGCGGGTGGCAGCACGAGTACTGGACGTACCTCGACCCGCTCCGGCGCCCGCTCGTGCGCCTTACCTCCGGCGGGCGCCCACTGACGGTGCGGGTGCAGGTCTGGGGCCGCGACGTGTTTCTGTACGTCTGGCGGGCCGACATCGGCGGCGTGCCCCTCTACCTGCTGGACTCCGACCACCCCGACAACGACGCGGTGGGCAAGTGGATCACCGCTCGGCTCTACGACGGGTCGCGCGACGTCCGGCTGGCCCAGTACGTCGTCCTCGGCCAGGGCACGATCCGCATGCTCGAGGCCATGCGGGTCGAGCCCGGGGTCGTCCACCTCAATGAGGGGCACGCGGCATTGGCCGTGCTGGAGATGGCCCGCCAGGCCGTCGACGCCGGCGCCGGGTTTGACCAGGCCGTGGCCCGGGCCCGCCAGGGGGTGGTCTTCACCACCCACACACCGCTCGCCGCCGGCAACGAGGCCTATCCCGGCCACGAGGTGATGGCCGCGGTGCCCGATCTGGCCACCCGCTTCGGCGTCAACCAGGAGCGCATCCTCGGCCTGGGCCGGACATGGTCGGAGGACCATGCGGAGCCGGTGGGCCTCACCACGCTGTCGCTGCGCCTGAGCCGTCACGCCAACGGTGTCGCCGCCCGTCACGGTGAGGTGGCGAGGGCCATGTGGCACCCGCTCTTTCCCGGGCGGTCCGTCGACCAGGTCCCGATCAGCCACGTGACGAACGGCGTGCACGTGCCGACGTGGCTGGGCCCCTTGATGCGCGAGTTGCTCGACCGCCACCTGGGCATGGGCTGGATCGAGCGGTCTGCGGACCCTGACGTGTGGGCGGCGGTCGACGCCATCCCCGACGCCGACCTGTGGGAGGCGCGCTGCCGGCAGCGGGCCGCGCTCGTCGGCTACGTCCGGGGCCGCGCGTCGGGTGACCGCCTGCGTCGGGGCGAGCCGCTCGACGCCGTCCGCGCCGCGGCGGACGTCTTCGACCCGTTCCGCCTCACCGTCGGCTTCGCCCGCCGGCTGGCCATCTACAAGCGGCTCCATCTGTTGTCTCGGGACCGCGACCGGATCAGCAGGCTCCTCCGTGACGCCAACGGCATGCAGCTGGTCATGGCTGGCAAGGCCCACCCGCGCGACGACGAGGCGAAGGGCGCGGTGCCCGGTGTCTTCGAGCTGGCCCGCCACGGCGGCCCGCAGGCCCGGATCGTGTTCCTCGAGAACCACGACCTCTCGATGGGGCGAGCCCTGGCGTCTGGCTGCGACGTTTGGGTCAACCTGCCCCGCCCGCCGCTCGAGGCCTCCGGGACCAGCGGGATGAAGGCGGCGTTGAACGGCGGCCTGAACCTCAGCGTGCTCGACGGCTGGTGGGCAGAGGGCTACGACGGCGCCAACGGCTGGGCCATCTCGGGCGAGATCGACGGCGACCACGAGGCGCAGGACGCCCGCCACGCGACCGCCCTGCTCGACATCCTCGAAGGCCAGGTGCTCCCGCTGTTCACCGACACCGACAGCGACGGCATCCCTCGACGGTGGATCGCCATGGTGCGCCACTCGCTGCGCACGCTGGGCCCCTTCGTCTCCTCCGAGCGCATGGTGGGGGAGTACGAGCGCCGGGCCTACGCCAAACCGTGACCCTCGGCGGCCGGCCCACCGGGAGCCGGTGAACCGAGGCTGGCGACATGGAGCTACCTCCTCCGCGGACCATCGGTGGACGCGTGGCCACTGCCAGCATCATGAGGCGGTCGCCTACCGGGACGAGAGACGCGTTCACAGCTTTCATCGTCATGGTGGGCCGCTGCGCAACCCGCGCCGTCGCTACCATGCGCCGTGCCCATCGGTGTGATCCTCGGCTTCGCCTCTGCACTGCTGACCGCGCTCGTGACGGAGATCTACGCCCACCGGTGCCTCGCCCACCACGCGTTCCGGGTGCGCCCGGCGGTGGCCTCGGTGCTCGACACCTACTTTCGGGTCGTGGTCGGCACGGACCCGGAATCGTGGGCCGCCGTCCACCGGCTGCACCACCGCTATTCGGATACGCCGCTGGACCCGCACTCACCGCGTCTGCGCCGGCCGGCGACGGTGCTCCTCGGATCGGCCTACCTGTTCGCCAAGGCCAAGCTCCGGGTACCGGCGGACCGGCCGAAGGCGCGGTGGGTCCTCCCGCTCCGGGGCGTGGTCGTGTTCGTCTACTTGGTGGCTTTCGGACCGCTGCAGGTGCTGATCATGTTCGTCGTCCACCTCGTCGGCTACCTCGGCATCATGGGCATGGTGAACACCGTGGGGCACCTCTACGGGAGCAAGCCCCACCCTCACGCCGCCGGCTATGACGCGGCGTGGCTCGCCATCCCGCTCCTCGGTCACGGCTACCACAACTCCCACCACGCGCATCCCGCTGCGGCGCGGACGGGCCGACTCGACCCGATTTGGCCAATCCTGCGGGCCGGCGCGGCCGTCGGGCTCATCGACCTCGGCAGCCGGGCGGCACCCCTCGACACGCACGCCACCTGCTGCGGCGCGTTCACCTCGCTCGTCCACCCCTGAAGCGGCTCCGCGAGGGAACTCGTCGATGCCGTGCGCCGGTCTCCCCGACGTCGGTGGATCACCGTGACCGAGACGGTGTGGACGACTTTCGCGGCGCTGGCGAACGCTGACTCGCAGGTTCGGAGCAACCTCATCCCAGATGCCTGGCTCGCCGCCCTCGCGCTGGCGCATGGTTGCCGTCTCGCCACCGCCGATCGGGGCTTCGCCCGCTTCGACGGCCTTGAGTGGTTCGATCCGGTGCGCCGAATGTGAACGACAGGCCGGCGCCGGCCGTGGCTGCCGACGCCGCCGAAGGCGGCCCCTCCGGCTGCGGACCGGAGGAAGGGACAGGGCGGAGGCGGCGCGAGCTCCGCTCGCCCGCCGGAGCGCGATCACTTCGACCGAATGGAGTGACCGAAGCGAACGAATGAGGTCGAGGTACTAGCCCAGCGGAACAGTGGGAAATACCGGGTCGGCAGGCGGCTGCGCCTCGGCCTGGGCCGCGTAGGCGCAGGCCGCGTCATCGGTCATTCCGCTCGCCTTCCCGTCGGCGTAATAGTCGGGCGCGTCGCCGAGCCGGCGATGGATGTTCACGACGCCGTTCGGGTTCGTCGGGTCGTAGCCCGGCGGCAACGGGATCGAGGCGAGAAGCCGCTGCTTGGCTGCCCACGCCTCGGCCGCGTAGGCGCAGGCCGCCTCACGAGACATTCCCTGGGCCCGGCCTTCGGCGGAGCCGGTGGACGGGCGGAGCGCACCTGCGAGCGGGGGCAGTGTCCGGACCAACTCGTCGAGGAGATCGGTCAGGGGGCGCGGATCAGGGACAGGATCCCCGGCGAGGACGGGTTGCGGAGGCGAACCCGGCGCGTTGATCGCCACGGCCACGCCGACGCCGATCACCACGGTGCAAGCGGCGAGGAATCCGCTGAGCACCCGCCTCTCCCTCATGAGTCCAGTGGTACCACATGCCATCTGACATGGACAGAGGCTCGGCGCATCGGCCAACACCTACGCTGCCGGCCGTGGCGACAGACCGGCTGGGCGATCGGCACCAGGCCGCCGGGCCGATCCTTGAAGTCACCGACCTCCGGGTCACCTACGACGCCGGGGCCACGCCCGTCCAGGCCCTGCGGGGTGTCACCCTGTGCGTCGGCACGGGCGACGCCGTGGGCGTCGTGGGGGAGTCGGGCAGTGGAAAGACAACCCTCGCCCTCTCGACGCTCCGCCTGCTGCCCGGCGAGGCGGCGATCAGCGGGAGCGTGCGGCTCGGCGGCCAGGAGCTGGTGGGCGCGCCGGCCGAGGTCGTCCGGCGTCACCGCGGGAGGACGGCGGCGTACGTCCTCCAGGCTCCCGGCCGGGGCTTCAACCCGGTGCGGACGATCGGGTCGCAGATCGCCGAGCCCATGCGTCTGCACCTGGATGTGAGCAAGCCGGATGCGCGGGACAGGACAGCCCGCCTGGCCCGGCTGGTCGAGCTCGACCCCGACCTCCTCGAGAGCTACGCCCACGAGCTCTCGGGTGGGGAGCGCCAGCGGGCGATGCTGGCGATGGCCCTCGCCTGCGACCCGCCGCTGTTGATCCTCGACGAGCCCACCTCGGGCCTCGACAGCACGACGAAGGCGGCCATCGCCGAGACACTCGGCCGGTTGCGGCAGGAGCAGGGCCTCGCCCTCCTCGTGATCTCCCACGACTTCAGCCTCATGGCCGACCTGACCGACGATCTCGCAGTCCTCTACGGCGGCGTCGTGGTGGAGCAGGGTCCTACCCGGACCGTGCTCACCGACCCACGCCACCCGTACAGTCGCGACCTGCTCGGTGCGTACCCGTCGATGACGACCCAGAAGGACCTGCGGGGCATCCGGGGGTCCGCCCCCGACCCTGCCGACCCGCCGACGGGCTGCCCGTATCACCCCAGATGCACCCAGGCGATCGACGAGTGCGCCACCTGGGCCCCGGAGCTGTCGCCCGTCGCCGGACGCCGCATCGCCTGCCTGCGGGGCGGCGTCCTGACCCGGCTGGCGGCGAAGAACCTCACCAAGTCCTACCGCACGGGGCTCCGGCGCACCGTCGACGCACTGAGGGGGGTCAGCCTCGAAGTACGGGAGGGGGAGGTCGTCGGGATCGTCGGCGAGACGGGCTCGGGCAAGTCGACGCTCGTGCGGCTCCTCGTCGGCGTCGACGAGGCCGATGCGGGGACAGTCGAATGGGAAGGCCGAACGCTCGCCACGTTCGAGAAGGCGGAGTGGGCCGACTTCCGGCGCCGGGTGGCCATCGTCTTCCAGGACCCGTTCGAGGCGGTCAGCCCGCTGCTGTCGGTCGCCGAGGTCGTACGGGAACCGCTCGACGTCCAGCACATCGGGAGCGGCAGCGACCGGGCGCAACAGGTAGCCGCCGCACTCGCCGGCGTGGGGCTGCCGCCGACCGACGCCTTCCGGTCCCGCCGGGCCCACGACCTGTCCGGCGGTCAGCTGCAACGGGTGGCGATCGCCCGGGCACTCGTGCTTGGCCCCCGCCTCCTGCTGGCCGACGAGCCGACGTCGATGCTGGACGCGTCCGAGCAGGCCAAGCTGCTGGTCATGCTCAAGGACGAGCAGCTGGCGCGGGGTATGGCGATGATCGTGGTATCCCACGACCTCGCCCTCGTACGCAAGGTCGCCGACCGCCTGGTCGTACTCCATGCCGGCGAGGTGGTCGAGACGGGCCCGGGGGCCGAGGTCATCGCGGCACCGAGTCACCCGGTGACCCGAGCCCTCGTGAAGGCCGCGGCTACCCTCGGAACGCGCTAGAACCTTCCTGCACGGTGGGCCGACGGCAGGGGGTTGAGGATGAGACGGAAGCTGCTCGCACTCGTTCTGGGTATGGGGCTCGTCGTCGCAGGGTGCGCGTCGGATGACGACGGTGATGACAACGCCCAACCCACTCCGGGCGTCACCACCACCATTCCGCAAATCCCCACGCTGCGGTTCGCCAACACGTCGGCGGAGAAGAACCTCACGCCGTGGACGCAGGGCTCCGGGTACCCCGGCTACTACATGATGACCCTGGTCTACGACACGCTGGCGTGGATCAACCCGGACGGGAAGCCCGAGCCCTGGTTGGCCAAGGAGTACAGCGCGGACCCGACGGGCCTGCGCTGGACCGTCAAGCTCCACGAGGGGGTCACCTTCCACGACGGCCGCCCCCTCACGTCGGCCGACGTGAAGTTCACGGTCGAGTACCTCACCAAGAACGCCCGGCCCCGTTGGATCCTCACGAACATCGACCGGGTGGAGACGCCCGACCCGCTCACCGCGGTCTTCGTCCTCAAGGAGCCGAAGGCGTCGTTCGTGCTGAACCCGCTGGCCGACCTGCCGATCATCCCGCAGCACATCTGGTCGTCGATCGAGAAGCCCCTCGACCAGACGACCCAGCTGCCGATCGGCAGTGGGCCCTACAGGCTCGTGGAGTACGTCGAGAACCAGGTCCACCGTTTCCAGGCCAACCCCGGCTACTTCAAGGGAAAGCCGATCGTCGACGAGATCGTCATGCCCTACATCGCCACGACCCAGGCCGCGTTCACCGCCGTCCAGAGCGGCCAGGCCGACGCCGTCTCCGTCTCGCTCACCCCTGAGTTGAAGGCCCAGTTCAACCAGGGCGGCCTCAAGACCGCCGGCGGATCGGGCTACCGCGGCTGGTACCTCTACATGAACAACGGGCGAGCCCCGTTCGACAAGGCCGAGTTCCGCCAGGCGATGGCGGCGGCGGTGAACAACGACGACATCGTCGCCACCGCCCTGCTCGGCGCCGGCGCCACCGGCAGCCCCGGCTTCGCCCACCGCTCGACGCCGTGGTCGAACCCGGCGACGCGGGAGGGTCGCCTCGACCTCAACAAGGCACGATCGCTGCTCGACGGGCTGGGCTACCGCGACACCAACAACGACGGCGTCCGGGAGATGGGCACCACCAAGCTGGAGTTCGACCTCGTGGTGCGCAACAACGACCCGGTGGCGGTCCGGGCCGCGGAGCTGATCAGCCAGTCCGTCGCCATGGCGGGTGTCAAGCTAAACGTCGCCGCCCTCGACCAGACCACGGCCGGCGCCCGCACCTGGCCCGACTACGCCATCGGGGCGACGCCCAAGGGCGACTACACGATCGCCCTGTTCTCGTGGGCCGCAGCCGTCCAGCAGGATCCTGACTTCCTACGATCCATGTTCCACTCGAGCACCACGCTCGGGACGCTGAACCGTGCCGGCTACAAGAACACCCAGTACGACGACCTCGCCGATCAGCAGACCAAGGCCGTCGACGACGCCACCCGCAACCGGATCCTCGGGCAGATGCAGGACATCCTGGCCAAGGACATGCCCGCCTATGCGCTCTTCTATCCGGACGACATCTTCCCCTACAAGGTCTCGGCCTTCGACCGCTGGGTGTACTACAAGGGCGTCGGCATCCTGAACAAGGCGCCGCTGCTCGCGCCGAAGTAGCGGTACCGGCAGCAGTGGCAGGTCGCCGCCGGCGTCGGCGCCTGCGGCGGTTCGCCGTCCGGGTGCCGCAGTACGTCCTCATCGTCCTGGTGGCGGCCACGGCCAACTTCGCCCTCCCGCGCCTCATGCCCGGCAATCCCGTCGAGCTGCTGCTCGGCGAGGACGCGAACCGCCTGCCGGCCGAGACGATCGAGAAGGAGCTGGCCGACGTCGGGCTCGACCAGCCGCTGCTCACCCAGTACGGCCGCTACATGTCAGGGCTGGCCCAGGGCGACCTCGGGTACTCGTTCCGTCACCGGCGGGCGGTATCGACGCTGCTGCGGGAGCGCCTCCCGTGGACGATCCTGCTGGTCGGCACCGCCCTGGTCGTCAGCACGATCCTCGGCGTGGCGCTGGCCGCCTTCGCGGTGTGGCGGAGGGGCCGTCGGCGGGACGTGGCGTCCATCGCCGTGTTCACGTTCCTCGAGTCGACGCCCCCGTTCTGGATCGGGCTGCTCCTGCTCATCTGGTTCGGCGCCAACCTCAAGTGGTTTCCGCTGTTCGGGTCGGTCTCGGTCGACCGCACAACCGGGCTGGCCCGCGCCGGCGATATCGGTGTCCACCTCCTGCTGCCGGCGGCGACCCTGGTGCTGGCGAGCGTCGGTGCGACCTTCCTGCTCGCCCGGGCCTCGTTGCTGGGCGTCGTCAGCGAGGACTACGTGCTGGTGGCCCGGGCCAAAGGGCTGCGAGAGCGCACCATCGCCATCCGCCATGCCCTGCCAGCGGCATCGTTGCCGATCGCGACGAGCGTGCTCCTGCGGGTCGGCTCCCTGGCCGGGGGAGCGGTGATCGTGGAGCGGGTGTTCTCCTACCGGGGCGTAGGGACGCTGATGCTGGAGGCGTCGTTTGGCCGCGACTACCCGCTCCTGCAGGGTGGACTGTTCGTGCTCACCCTGATCGTGGTCGGGGTGAACCTCCTCGGCGACCTCCTGTACCCGCGCCTCGACCCACGGGTGCGCCGATGAGCAGGCCCCGTCGTCTCCGCCGAGCGACTCGAACCCTGACGATACTGGGCGGTGTGACCCTGGCCGTCTTCGGGGTGCTCGCCCTCTTCGGCTCGGCCCTCGCCCCGTTCGACGCGGGCGAGCGAGCGGGCCGGCCCTTCCTGGAGCCGAGCCGGGACCACCTTCTCGGCACCGACGACATCGGCCACGACATCCTGAGCGAGCTGATCGGGGGAGCGCGCGTCTCGCTGTTGATCGGTCTCGCGGCCGCGGCCATCGCCGTCGTCGGCGGCGGGCTGCTCGGGGCCGTCGCGGGGTACCGGCGGGGGGCGGTCGACGCGGTCCTCATGCGAACCGTCGACTACGCCCTGGTGGTGCCGACGATCCCGTTGCTCATCGTGTTGGCGTCCTACCTGGAACGGGGGATGCGGAGCCAGATACTCGTGGTCGCCGTCCTCCTGTGGGCCGAGCCGGCCCGGATCGTCCGGAGTCAGGTCCTGTCGCTACGGGAGCGCACGCACGTGCTGGCCGCTCGCACGTTCGGCGCCGGCGCGCCGTACCTCATCCGCCGCCATGTCGTGCCTGCGGTCGCCCCCCTCCTGATCGCGCAGTTCGTGCGGGTCGTGAGCGTCGCCATCCTGTTCGAGGTGGCGCTGAGCTTCGTCGGGCTCGGCGACCCCGTGCGACGGAGCTGGGGGAGCATGATCCAGTTCGCGACCGACAGAGGGGCCTTCCTCACCGGCGCCTGGAAGTGGTGGATCGTCCCGCCCGGCCTGTGTGTGGCTGCCGTCGTCTGCAGCTTCGCCTTCGTCGGCCTCGGCCTCGAGGAGCGTTTCGACCGCCGCCTGGCCCGGGGTGCACAAGGGTAGAGCGGCCCAGGTGCGCTCGATATGCTGCCGGCGCACCAGCGCGAGGAAGGGGAGGGGAGGGGAGCGTGACCGACCTCGTCGTCACCGCGCCCGACGGGGTCGACCTGTCGGTGCGCGACCACGAAGGCGAGGGGCCCGACATCGTGTTCCTGCACATCGCGACGATGATCCAGGCGCTCGTCGCCCCGTAAGCCTTGTGTCAGCGGTCAGTCGGCCGCAGTCGCCTCGAGTTCGACGAGCAGTTCCGGATAGGCGAGACGGGCGACGCCGAGGAGGACGCCGGGCGGCGCCACGCCCGCCGCGGCGGTGCGGCCATCGAGGGCGCCGATGTGCTCGAACATTAGGTCGACGTCAGTCGTGTAGATATTGAGTCGCACGACGTTGGCCAGCGACATGCCGGCCCCCCGCAGCACCGCTTCGAGATTGTCCAGCGCCAGCGTGATCTGGGCCGCCATGTCACCCACATGCAGCACCGCCCCGTCGGCGTCGACCGACGTCTGGCCGGCGCAGTACAAGGTGCGCGTTGAGCCGGTAACGACTTCGCCCTGGTTGAATCCCTGCTTGATCGACCAGGGCCAGGGGTTGACGACCGTCCGTTCCACGGCTTGCTCCCTTCCACGTTTCGTGTGCGACACGTTAAAGCCCTGGCTGCCACGCATCACGGTCGCCGTTCGGCGCGAAAGCGGCTGGACAGGCCGGCGAGGCGAATACCGACCACGAGGAGGACGCCCACCTGCGCCACGCACTCGACCGGCCGGTGGTGGCGCACCAGGCTGGGTCCCGGATGCAAGTGATGTAACCTTACATCATGTTGCGAACGCAGATTTCACTCACGGAGGAGGAACGACGCGCTCTGGACGCGGCGTCCGCTCGGACCGGTCGGTCGATCTCCGCTCTCATCCGGGACGCGGTTGATGCCGTCTACGGTTCCGAGCGCTCTCTCGAAGGCGACCTCGATGCCATGCGTGGCGCGTTCGGATCGTGGGCCTCCAACGAGATCGATGGGGCGGCTTGGGTCGAGGGGCTGCGATCCGGAGGCCGCCTGACGGACGGCGAGTGACTGCCCTCGTCGATACCTCGGTTCTCATCGACTACCTCCGTGGCCAAGCCGGCGCTGCCGACCTCCTGGAGAAGGCACGTGCCTCCGGGGTCCTGCATGCGAGCGAGATCACCCGCATTGAGGTCCTCGCCGGCATGCGTGTGCAGGAGGAGGCGCCAACGAGGTTGTTGTTCTCCACGCTCGTTTGGCACGACGTCGATGCCGAAGTGGCGGAGCAAGCTGGGGTGCTTGGGCGACAGTGGCTACCAAGCCACCGTGGCATCGACGGTAGCGACCTGGCCATCGCCGCAACTGCCATTCTCATCGGCGCGGAGCTGCTGACATTGAACGTGCGTCATTTTCCGATGTTCCCGGAACTGCGCCGGCCCTACCGATGAGCTCGAAATGCTGCGGAGCCCGGAGGGTCCTGCTGTTCGCCGTTCAGAGGCTCAGGACGAGGCGCAAGCCGCGATCAACCTCGACCAGCCCTTCCCGACCCAGCCGGCCGATTCGCTCGCCGAGCAAAGCTCGGTCGATGGTGAGCACCTGGGACACGTCCACCACGGATGGCATGGTGAGGCCCGCCGTGCCCGACGGCAAAGCGACGTTTCCCGGGGCGGCCGCCAGGCGCTGGTTCGACGTGATGGCCGCGACTATCACCGTCGAGATGCGGCTGCGATTGAAGCGGTCTGAGGACACCAGCAGCCCAGGCCGCCGGTAGCCAGGCGCCGATCCGACCGGATCCCCAAAGTCGATCCACCAGACATCGCCGCGACTCACCACTCCCAGTCGCCGCCGTCGATCAACGCCCGCCCCACGGCGCGACCGGATCCTTCCGATCCTGATGAGTTGGTCTCGCCCGCGAGCGCGTCGAGGGCGGCGGTGACCGCATCCTCGTCGTGCGCCAACAGGAACTCCTCGACGGCTCGTGCATACAGCTGGGACCGCTTCAGGCCGAGTCGCGCCGCGAACTCTTCGGCGCGCTCGTACAGAGCGTCGGGCACGGACACGGCGATCTTCACGATCAGAGTATAACCGGTACTACCAGCGAAGCCCACCCGGCTACTGGTGCAGGTTGACCCCGACCACGATCTCGACGATGAGGACCAATGCGACCAGCCAGTCGACGGCGGCGCAGAACGGCGGCCACCATCGCGTGTTGGCCACGTACTGGCGACGGTGTTGCCAGTAGTCCTTGAGCCCGTGGCCGGCGTAGCCGAGCACGAGGAGCCAGGCGGTCGCCGTCACGGCCACCGCGGCGGTGAGCACGAAGACCGATGCCACGGTCGCCTCGACGGCGATCACCTTCGGCCTGCCGTCGGCGACGGCGAAGCCGATGTAGACCGCGGCGATGAGGCTGATGTACATAGCGTGAAGCGTGGCGGGCTCGATCCATTGAAGGATGAGCGGCGACGCCGCCTGGACGGCGCCGAGTGCCAGTCCCCAGAGCACCGGTCCCTGGAGAGAGCGCCGCTCCAGGGACGACTGCGGCATGGTGTTCATCGGCGTGCCTCATCAGTCACGGGGAAGCTGAACATCATGCCGCTCTGGCTGTGCTCGGCGATGTGGCAGTGGGCCATCCACAGCCCCGGGTTGGTGACATCGAGAAGGATGTCGACGGTCTGGTCGGAGCGAACGAGGACGGTGTCCTTCCAGACCAGGTTGGCGTCCGGCACGCCGTCGCGGGACAGCACGAGGAACCGCCCGGCGCCGTGGATGTGGAAGGGGTGGTGTATGGGGTGATCCTGGGCGAGGTCGTTGACGAGGCGGATCTTCACCTGGTCGCCGACGTTGAACGCCCACTCGATCTGCCAGTTCGCCTTGCCCGTGTCGCGATCGACGAGCTTCCAGATCATGTTGCAGGAGTCAGCTGCCCTGTTGATCTCGGGCATGAGGTCCTCCCATTCCAGCCCGTCGGGCGCCTGGTGTGGGTGCTCGGCGTGGCCGGCGGCGGGCACCGCGATCTCATCGGCGGGGATCAGCTTCATCCCGCACGACGGGCACGAGCCCGGTTGGGCGCTGACGACGCTCGGATGCATCGGGCAGGTCCATGCCGTGACGCTCGCCGGCGCATCGCCGTAGAGCAGGGGCATCCGCGACTCGAAGGCAAGGGTCTTGTCGGGAGTGCGGCCTCGGTGGGCGTCGATCCTTGCCCGTTCCGCGACCATCTCGGGACTGGTCCGGAGCAGTGAGAACGGGCCGACCAAGGGGTACAGCCAAGATACGCCTGAAACCCACATCGGGTCGTCGCTCGGCTTGGGGTGTCGGCCGCTGAGAGCGCCAAACAGGCGCTGCTGGCGTGCAATGGTCCAGGTACCACGGTTCCCAGCGCCCTGATTCCAGGACTCCTGACCTACGCGCAGTAGTCCCTGCGGTGCTCAGGGCTCCTTGACGCTGTAGCGGAGGACGAGGTCGGTGCCGGGATAGACGGTGTCGGTGGTGCTGCGGTCGGCGCAGAG
>JAHFUP010000112.1 GCA_023265025.1 Acidimicrobiia bacterium
TGGCGGCGTCGGTGCGATCCAGGCCGATGAGAAGGTCGATCAGTTGCGCGGTCACCCGGACGATCGCTCGACGTGCCGCCCCATAGTCGGTCGGATCGTCGACGCCCAGGAGATCACTAAGTCTGGCCCCGCCTGTGTCTGTAGCGCCGTTTCCCATCTCATCCTCCTCTCGAGTTGCCCGCGCAACCCGGACCCTATGCAGTGAGCATGGGCGATCAGGGCGCCAGAGAACATCCGCCATCGTGCGTATATTCACACCAAGGCCTTACGCCTGGGCGCTCGCAAGGATTCGCCGGCGGGATAGCCTTTGTCATGTCGTCGGCGGACGTCCATGCCCTGGTAGGACGTGACCCTCAGGTGGCGACCCTCCGAAAGCTCCTCGATCGTATGGAGGCGGGGGCGAGCGGGGTGGTCATCATCGAAGGAGAGGGCGGATCAGGCAAGACTGCCCTTCTTTCGCTCGCCCGCATCGAAGCGTCTGCTCGGCATTTCCAAGCCGCCTCGGGGGCGGCGGCGGAGCTGGACAGCGATCGCCCGCTCAGTCCCCTCGTCGAGGCGCTCGCGCGGTTGGCAGGGTCCGACGACGCCGACCGCGCACTGATCAATGGCCTTTTGGCGAAGGGGATGACCGGCGCCGATCGGTCGCTCCTCGGTTCCCGCGAGCTCCGCTTCCGCGCGACCGACGCGGTGGTCGGATTGCTGGAACGGGTCGCCCAGGACGGACCTGTGCTCCTGACCGTCGACGACGTCCAATGGGCCGATCCATTGACGGTGATGGCGATTCGTCAGGCAGCTCGGCAGCTGGGGCACGTTCCCCTCGGCGTCGTGGTCGCGTTGCGCCCACTGCCCCGCTCGGTCGAGCTCGGCCGTGTCATCGCCGACATCGGCGGTCTGCCTCAGGCCGTCCACATGAGCCTTGAGCCGCTCGGACAGGCGGCGGTGCGCGAGCTCGTGCACCGCCGTGTCGGCGCCGATCCCGGGCGTGACCTGATGCACCTCATCGATCGGGCGGGCGGGAATCCCTTCTACATCGACGAGTTGGTTGCCGCTCTGCGGGAGGGGGATGCGATCCGCGTCGAGGACGGGCGAGCGTCCGTGGCCCGGGATTCCACCCCGCCGAGCTTCCGAGCCACGGTCCTGCGGCAATTGGACCCGCTGTCGCGGGAGGCCCACGAGGTTGTGCGGATCGCCGCCATCCTCGGCGGACCGTTCGGCGTCTCGGACCTCGCGTTGGTGCTCGGCCGGACCCCATCGGCCCTGGCCGCGCCCGTCACCGAGGCCATTGCGACCGGAGTCATCGGGGAGATGGGCGACCGCCTCCGCTTTCGCCATGACGTGGTCCGGGAGGCCGCCTATGAGGCCGTCCCCAGATCGCTGCGCAAGGCGCTCCACCTCCAGGTGGGCCGTTGCCTGGCTGCGGCCGGCGGGGCACCCACGGAGGTTGCGTTCCACCTTTCGGCCGGCGCCACGACGGGCGACGGCCAGGCGATCGACTGGCTCGTGCGCGCCGCCCGGCAAGTGGGGCCGTTTGCCCCGACCACGGCTTCGGACCTGCTCCGGCGAGCCATCGAGCTCACCGAGAGGACCGACCCCCTCCGGGACGTCATCGCCACTGAACTTGTCATGCCTTTGGGGCGGTCGGGACGACTGGGCGAGGCCATCCGCCTGGCGGGCGAGGTACTGGCTCGCACGTCGGACCCGGAACTGATCGGTCAGCTCCAATGCCTCCTGGCGAAGGGGTTTCAGGTTCAGGGTCGTCTCGCGGAGTCATTGAACGCCCTCGAGACAGGGCTTGCCCAGCCCGGCGTGTCCCAGTCGATGAGGATGGTGCTCCTCGCCGACATCGCGGGTCGACGCTTCACCTCTGGAGACATTGACGGCGGCCGGGCTGCCGCCGAAGCGGTGCTCGGCCAGACCGACGCAGTGGCGAGCCCGGGACCGATGTGCACGGCCCTATCGGCCCTTGCGCTCATGGCCACAATGGCCGGCCGCCTCGAGGAGGCGGCTGAGTATGTACGGCGGGCCCTCGACGTGGCGGATCGTGACGTCTCTGGCGAGGCGCAAGCGTGGGGGCCTCGAATTTTCTTGGCTTACTACCTCGTCGTGGCCGACCGCGTCGACGATCTGCAACGCGCTGTCGCTCGTGGCCGTGAGTTGGACGAGGGCGGGACCATGGCGCGGGTGTACGCCGCCCACTCCGCTCTCGGCCTCTTCCTTGCGGGGCGCTGGGACGAGGCCTTGGCGGAAGCGGACATCACTCTCGCCGATGAGGTTTGGCGGCCTATGTCGGTGCTGGCTTTTGCCGTGGTGGCCCACATCGCCCTTCATCGAGGTGAGCACCCACGCGCCCGGCGAGCGCTGGAGGCGGCGGAGAAGGGGCTCGACTCCGGGGGACCGACGCGCATAGGCCGAGCGAGGCTGATGTGGGCGAAGGCCAAGATGGCAGAGACGGACGGCGACCCCGCCAAGGCGCTGGCCATCCTCGAGGCCACATGGGCGAACCTCGACTCCTTTGGCATTCCGGCCGAGGGCTACGATCTCGCGCCCGACCTGGTGCGCCTGGCGCTACCGGCCGGCAAGGTGAGCCTTGCCGCCGACGTCGCATCGGGCATGGAGGAGTTGGCCGCTCGCTGTGCGACGCCCAGCATGAAAGGCGCGGCGGAGCGTTGCCGGGGCCTCGTCGACGACGACGCCTCGATGCTCGCCGGCGCCGCCGAGACGCTCCGTTCCAGCTCGCGAGCCTGGGAGCGCGCTGGCGCCCTCGAGGACGCGGGGATGGCGCAAGCGCGTGGGGGCAGTCACCGTGATGGCGCCGCGTTCCTCGAGGCGGCGCTCGACCTCTACGAGCGGGTCGGAGCCCGCTCCGACGAGGCTCGCGTGAACGCGGCTCTGCGGGCGCTCGGAGTCCGCCGGGGCCGCCGCGGCCGACGTGCCCGGCCGACCCACGGTTGGGGGAGCTTGACGCCGTCGGAACTCGAGGTCATTCGACTGACAACGGAGGGACTCACCAGCCGTGCGATCGGCGAGCGCCTCTTCATCTCGCCGCGCACGGTCCAGACGCATCTCGCCCATGTCTTCTCCAAACTGGGCTGTTCGAACCGGATGGAGCTCGTCGCAGTGGCGTCTCGGCATCGGGAGATCGTACGACCCGAAGCGGCGGAGATAGCCGACTAACTACTTCCCCGTGGGAAGGTCGGTCCGGAGCTCGTCGCAGGACAGCGGATTCTGCTCCCGAGGCCCCACCCGTGTGGGCTCGAATGTCGTCATGATGGCCTCAACCCTAGGCTCGCCAGGATGAAATGACACACCGCAAGATGACATGACACGCCAGGCACGAACCCGAGAGTGCCGCTGCGACCGCACGAGTTCGACATCGGCACGGGCTCGCCGTCGGCGGACGTCGCTAACCCCGAGCCTTTGTACCGCCCGCGTTTGTCGACCCCTCAGCCCGCAGCGCTGCGCGAACCTCGGCCAACAGCGCCCGCTCCTCCCGGCGCCGTCGCAGCCACGATCGCCGGCGCTTCCGACTGGCCAAAGCGAGGCTGGTGACGCCAGCCAGGAGCGCTCCGACGATGGACGCCTGGCGCTCGGGGAAGTAGGTCAGTCGTCGCGGCGGGCTGCGGAACGTACGGCTGGGCATGTCGCCGACGCCGACAGACAGCTCCGCTCGCGCTGTACGCCTGCCGAGGGTTGGTACGCGGACCCAGTGAGTCCGGAGCGTCGTCTCGCCGCCGGGAATGATGTAGGTGCCGCCAGGCTGGAGCGGAATGAGCACCTGCCTACTCCCGCCATCGATGACCACTGCCCCTGTGACAGTGAAGAGCACGTTGCCCGTGTTGCGGACGAGGACGTCGAAGTCCTCGCTGTTCCCATGCCGGGATGCTCGCAGCCGGCTCACGGTGACATTGAGTCGGACGTCGCCCGGCACGCTGACACGGATCAGACGGGCGGCGCGCGTCTCGAAGGTCAGCGCGCCCGCTGCACGTTGTGACTCCAGCGCGGCGACGACGGCTCCGATGTAGTCGCCAGGGACTGTGCCATTCGGGACGTCAAGTCGGAACCGCTGGAGCGACTGGCCGCGCGGAGGGATGACCACCGATGCCGACTGGACCTGCACCCAAGCTCCGACGCCCTGCATCGCCTCGGGGGCCTGTGCCGGGGCGAGGGCGCCACCAGCCGCGGTCCGCACATCGGCCGCGTAGAGCGACAGCGTGAGCGGCGCGTCCGTGTAGTTGTAAAGCACCACGACATCCTCGATGCCCGTCCCTGCTGCCAGGGAGTAAGGCGGTTGGTCGGCAGGCCAGTCGGCTCGTCCTGCCGGTCCGGCCTGGATTCCGTACACGGGCCTGGCCGGATCGGGTGAAGTCTGCGCTGCCGCGGGATGGGCGATCGCAGTCACGGTCGCCAACGAGAGGAGCATGACCACGATGAGGCACGACCGTGCCCCTCCGAGCGGGACGTGCGCACGCGAGTCGACCGGTCGCACGCTGGTCAGCCTGTGATTGTGTACTGCAGCGTGCCGGCGTAGGCGCCCGGGAACGCCGTGGCGGGGACGTGCAGCGTCACCATCGACCCTGGGTGGGTGAACTCCCCCCGCGCATCGGCGGGAGCCGTCATGAGAGTGATGGGGTTGGAGAAGCTGCTCCCGGGGCTGGGATCGGTCCCAGCGAAGGTTCCCACGGGACCGGGAGTGAGGGCCCCCGTCGCCCCAGGACCCGAGCTGACGGACGCACCCGGCGAGTAGGTCATGGCGCTGAAGGGCACCACTGCCGTGCCGTTCGTCAAGGAGGTGGCCGCCGCCGTGGCGCTCCATGGGGTGCCGTTGTCGAGGGTGTTGGTATAAACGACATTGCCGACCGCGACCGCTGAACTCGTCGACCCTGGGGTCAAATCGCCGAATGCCAGGCTCGTCTCAGTCAACGAGATCGTGAGGAGGGGGGGAGCGGGTGGAGCGGGGAGCACATTGACGCTGGTCGTCTGGCCGCTTTGGGCGGCATCGTCAGCGATCACCGCGACCTCGCCGGATCCAGGGTTCGTGGTGTAGGTGCGGTTCGTGGTCCGGTTGACCGCTACTTCGAAAGGTGACCCGCCTGTTGTCACTGTCCCGTCCACGGCACCTGTTGCGCCGTTTATGACGGTGATGACTCCTGCACCTCCGCTCGCCACATAGATGCGGTTCGAGGAGGGATTGACGGCGATGCCGCCGGGCGTCGCGCCGATCACCACGCTTCCGGCGACGGTGTTCGTGGCGCCGTCGATGACGGCCAGGTTGCCATTTAGGATTCCGGTATAGACCCGGTTCGTAGTCGAGTTGACCGCTATTCCCGTGAGCGTTCCCGGTGTCGATAGGGTCGCGACCACCGTGTCGGTCGCGCCGTCAATCACCGACGTGCTCCCCGCCTGGTCGCGAACGTAGATCCGATTCGTTGCGGAATTGGCGTCGATCCCCGACGGGGCGATGTCCACGAGGAGGGGGATCGTAGTTGTGACCGCATTGGCTGCCGGGTCGATGACTGAAACGCTGTCGGAATCCATATTCGCCACGTAGACACGGTTCGTCACGGGATTCACCGTGACACCCATCGGCCTCTGCCCGACGGCGATCGTGGCCGTGACCGTGTTCGTGGAACCGTTGATGACGGCCACGCTGTCGGAGTTTGGGCTCGTCACGTAGATGCGGTTCGTGTTCGGGTTCACCGCGATGCCCCGAGGTGAGACGACTCCGACCGTAGTGATGACCGCGTTCGTGCTGCCGTTGATGACTGATACGCCTGTATCGGCGGTCGCCACGTAGATACGGTTCGTCGCCACATTCACGGCGATCCCGGATTGGGCAGCGCCCATGGGGATGCTCGCGACCACGCGAGGCGCCGCCATCGCGATCTCTTCGTCCAAGACGCACGCCAACTGCACGAGCGCCACAAGGATTGCGACCGACACGCTCTTCCGGTCTCCGGGTCTACCTCTCATAATCGGTTCCTTCCGTTGTCCTCGTTGCTTCGCGTTCATCACCAATTCGGCAAACTGCCATGCGTAGGGAAGGGACACGTCCTCCTCCGCCCGAGTCCTGCTCCGGCCGGCGGCCAGCGCCCGCTCCCCATCCCATGGACCTTCGGCTCACGGTGGAACTGTCGCCCCTCCGTCCGGCCGATGACGGCAGAGGCCATACGCATCGCCGCCGCGTCCCTCCCTAATTGAGGAGCATGACGGGTGACGTCAGGAGGGAGTGATTCCCGACGGAGTTCCCACCGGTCTGGGCAGTGCAGTCGATTGTGGCTGTCCCCCCCGAGCTCGGGAGAGTCGCGACACCTAGGAGCGTAAACGTCGCTGCGTGGGCTGAGCCAATGACCTGAGCCGCGTCCACGACGGTGTTGTTGGCGACGAGGGCGCAGAACACAGAGATGTTGTCGGAGAAGTTGTAGAACGCGCCCTTTGCAAGCAACGTGTGTGTGCCCGAAGGAAGATTCTTCGACAGGACCGTGGTGAGGGCGTTGTTCGGCAGGTCGACCTGCGAGCCGTGGGTGACGGACACGCTCGGCGGGATGACTGACCCGGGGGGCCCAGCGGGACCGGTGGCACCCGTAGGGCCCGCCGGTCCGGCCGCGCCTTGGGCTCCCTGCGGTCCTTGTGGCCCGCTCGGTCCGGCAGGGCCGGTCGGACCTTGCGGTCCAGCGGCACCTTGGACACTCCAGGCAAGCGAGGTCTCCCCCTGCTTGCACTGTGTCACCGACGAGTCGATCACCCGCAGCGCGCCGCCGCTCCTGGCGTAGCACGCGTCGATCTGATTGTTCGTCGGGATCGTGGCGTAGGCAAGTCCACCCATAAGTATGACGACCGTCCCGGTAGCAAGGCCCGTAGACAGGAGGGCCGTCTTGCGGTTGCGGATCATTTCTTTATGCCCTCTTTCGTGAAAGTTACATCTGTCGGTCAAATCGCCGTGCCGACGGTAGGCGGAACAGTTGCAGATCTCCTCCATCAGTTGGGGTGGGGGGGGACTGCCTGCTTTTGCCTCTTCCCCCGGTGAGTCGTGCCGACCATTGACACTGGAGGAAGCAGATTCGGCGGGCCGGCTTCGCCTGTGCTGCCCGAAGTGCGGTGCATACGGTTGCGGACCAAGCCGACAGCTGCACGGGGATACTGACTCCCTAATGGTACGCAGGTCGGTGCCCCTCGGTGTCAACTCTCGCAGGCTATTGACACGACACGCTTGACCTGACAACGCCCAGGATGGGGCCGTGCTTATCATGGCTCATGGAGAGCCGGGCGGAGCCGTATTGATGATGGACGGGCCTGGCGCTCGGCCCCGAATCGAGTGAGCAGACTCGCAGTCGAAGCCGTGGGTAGCGGAAGTGGCGCGTCCGTGGGCGCCAGGATCCTCATCGCGGACGCCGCGCCATGCTCGCACCCGGCGGGCCACACCCGCGCCTCCGGACCTGCCGGGTACGGACCGTCGTTGGCGGCCTGCGGGACGTCGACGGTGGCATCCCGAGCGAGCATGTCTCGCTGGAGATCTGCCCGCACGTCGCCAGGTCAAGTGTCAGCCGAGACCGTGAGGTGATAGACGGCCCCGGCACAGAATCCGTTGGCAAAGCAACCGCGGAACCGGACGAGATGGCTGCCCGGAGCCAGTGGTGCCAGTAGCAAGTGGATTCCCGCTGCCGCAGCAGGGGCATAGGTGCCGCCTGGGGCGCCGAGGACGTTGTCGTCGCTGAGCACGAGGGTGAAGGTGGGCGACTCGACCAGGTAGCCCTGAAGGTTCGTGATCGCTGTGCCGTCGATTTCGGCCGAAGCGGTCGCCCCCACGAGATCGGCCCGGGCTGCAGCGCGCACCTCGTCCTCGGTCGCAGTTCCGCCTGGGTCATTGGCCCACACGGTGTTGATGATCGGGAAGAACAGCGCCTTGCCCGCTGGGACGGTGCACGTTCGCTCGGCGTCGCCGCCGAACGTCCCCGCCAGGAACCACACGGCGGCGGTCTGACGAACGGCGCAGCTCGCCCCTGTCGGGTCGGCGACGGGGTTGTCGGCGGCGGTCCCGCTCAGAGCCCACTGCCACCATGCCGCGCTCCACTCCCCGTAGGTCATCCCATGGGAGCGCGAGTTGGGCGGGAGCACTCCCGAGTTGGCGCCGGCCGCGTTCGCCGTCGGCGCAACGACGACGGTGCACAGGAGGCCGAACGCCACCAGCGCCGCCGCCCAATGTTTCGTGAACCTCGAAGAGTTCATTTTGACCTTCTCCTTTCGTTGCGATGGGACGGCGCGCCCACGCGCCGGCCGGTTGGTGAGGTTTCTTGCTCGCCAATCATTTCGACGCTCGGCCTGCGCCGGCGAAGACCCCGTCCGTCGCGACGATCGCGAGAACGAAGGGGATCCGGCGCACAACGTTCACCCGCGCGGCGACGAAAGCCCGCGCCTCGGAAAGACATTGCTGCGCTCCAACTCATGGAGCGCTCGCAGGGCGCAGGGGAATCTGGTCATCCATAGGTCGCCCGCAACCTGAGAATGTCGGAGACCGTCCATGCGTCTCCGGCCAGCCCCTGCACAAGCCGAGTGCGTCGCGTCTTGTCCCGCGCCAACTGCCCTTCCTCGTATTGCTGTTGCCGTCACGCCGCTCGCCATTTGGTCCTCCCATGTCCACGGTTCCGTCCGTACTGGCATTGAGCATGCGTGAAGGGCCCATGCGGAGACATCCGCCATCATGCGTACTTTGATGGACTTTTCGGGTCGCGTCGCGAGCCCACGCCGCAGCCGGCCCTGGATGAACTGCTCGTCCTGCCCGTCGAGGCAGCGAAAGCACCGCAGCCGAGTCGCCGGCCACGTGGCCGCGACCGGCTCTGACCCGGCCGGCGGGACCGTTGGTCCGTCGAAGCGCACGACGAAGGCGCCACCATCGACAGCGAGCTCGTGGGTGTCGCCGCTGACACAACACGCCACCGGGCCCGTCCGGGATAAGCGGGCGTCCCGGATGATGTGCAGGGGGGTCGGCGGAGGAGCGAAGCGACGGAGGCCGGACGCCTGCTGTCCTTGTTCCTGACGTGTTCGGGGCGGCGTTGGTGGATCGGAGACGGGTGGCCGGCGTGGCCGTGCGGTGTTGCTCGAAAGGCGGGGCGGCGCGAGATGGCCTTGTCCTCACCGGGGTCGGGGTCGGGCCATACGATCCCTGGCCGTGACGAAGTCGCTCGGCGAGGACTGGATCGGTGTGCCAGCGTTGGCGAAGGAGCTCGGCGTCAGAATGCGCACGATCTACCGGATCATCGACGCCGGCGAACTGCCGGCGTACAAACTCGGTCGCGTCATCCGCATCAAACGGGCCGACGTCGAGGCGTACTTGGAGCGCGTCAAGGTTCAGCCGGGCGAGCTCGCCCACCTCCACGACTCGGCCGCCGACCCGATCAGGAAGCGCTGACGCGTGTCGTCCGTATGATGACGGGCACAACGACGAAGGGGCGGACCGTTGAGGCGATGGTGTGCGATCTTGGCGGTACTGCTCGCGTCCTGGGTGGCTGCACCGCCAGCGTGGGGTGACCACGTCGTGACGGCGCGGTGCAAGGACGGCACGCCAAGTCGCTCCCACACGCACTCGGGCACGTGCTCCGGCCACGGCGGCGTCGCCGAGTGGCTCGACGGCACGGGCGGCTCGGATGCGGCGCCGGGCCAGCCGCAGTCCGGCATCATCTCGACCACCTGCCCGAACGGGACGTACGAGAACGTCGACGGGAACGCCGTGTGCCGGCCGTTCGGCTCCCCGGTCGTGCCGGCGGGAGCGACGGCGCAGTGCAACGACGGGACGTACAGCATGTCCCAGAACCGCCAAGGCACATGCTCGTCGCACGGCGGGGTCCGTCAGTTCCTGGCGGCTGATCCGCGCTCCACGCCAGCGGTCCTCGCTGTCGGCGCACCTGGCACGTGTTCGACGTCGACGTGCATCATCTCGATCAGCCCCGCTGCGGCATCGGAAACGTCCATCGTCGCCGTCCTCGAGCGCACGGGCTGACAGTCGCTAGCGGTGTGCGAGCGGAACGGTCGGCGGGCAGGTTCGCCCGGGTCGTTGCATCGGCGAGGATGGACGGCTCGTCGCCGAAGCCCGGTGGGGGCCCGGCTCGTAGGCTCGGTGGGCATGGGCTGTGAGGACTGTGGCGCCGCGGAGGCGCGGATTTTATTGGGTGGCGTCAGCCTGTGCGACGCCTGCTACGACGCCCGTGTTTCGGTGCTGACCGGTCGCCCGCCGGTGGGGCCGGCGCCGGCGCCGCTGGTGCTGGTGGGGCCGGACGGCCGTGCTCATGAACTGCGGTACCGGGTCATGCGGGGACCGGCCGGCGTGGAGGTGAAGCTGGAGGAGCGTCGCGTGCCCGTAGGTGACGGCTACGAGTTCGCCGTGCTCGGCGATCACGACGCCGAGGTGGCCCCCCTGGTCGCTCAGGTGGAGGCCATCGCCCGGCGCGAGGTGGGCCGCCTGTACCTTGAGCCCGCCGGGCATCATCCGGGGTGGAGTCTGACGGAGGCGGGCGAGGCGAGGGGACGTCTCGTTTGGAACGACGGCAGCCACAGGGGCGTCCCCTACGACGTCGTCATCGACGGCCGCAAGCTCAGCTGGGAGGAGATCGGCGAGGCGCTCGGGTCCTATGAGGGATGGAACTTCCGCCTGGAGATCGAGGACGGCATCGTGGCGGCCGAGGCCGCCGGCGGCGTCAGCGGTGAGGGGGAGGCGGACGCCGAGATGATCCCCATCGACCGGCGTCGCTGAGGAGAGGATTTCGCGGACTCGCCGATCCCGCCGGCGCGCGGCGGCGCGTTGGTTTGCGAACGGCGAGGCGGGGCGTACCGCTGAGAGGAACACGCTCGATGGCCCGCGCGGCAGGGCGCGGACGCCACGTTCGTTGCCCCAGACCCCGGCAACCTCAGGTACGGACGAGACAAGGGGCAAGAATGCAACGGGCAGTTCCTTGGGCCGCAGGCGCTCCAGTCGGGCGTTCCGGACACACGGGCGGGCCGGCATCGACGACGCCGCGCCACGATGCGGTCCGGTGCGAGTCGTGAGCGCGTTCTACGTCAGCTCCGCAGTGGTCGCAGCCACGATTCTGCTCATCGCCCGCGTCACCGTGCGCGAGATCGAATGCCCTGCTGCGCCAGCCCGGCCAGAGGGACCGAAAGACCCAGGCATCGACCCCTGGTCCGCGTCCCAGGGCCCATCTGGCGGCTTCAGCGCAGCGCAGGCCGTCGCCCAGCACGAGACCAACCTCGCCGGCATGTGCCTCTACCCGACGAGACCCACCACCATATGGGCTCGATTGCGCTGTGGCTTCCGGCTCGTCGCGTTGGCCTCCATCCTCGGCGGGCTGGTGGCGCTCACGGGCGTCGCCCTGGCCGTTGGCGTGGGGTTGGTGATCAGCGGCATGCAATAGCAGCCGCCCGTGGGCTGAAGGGCGTTGGCGACGACCTCCCCCGGCAGGGCGGCGATGTCGCCGAGCGCGAAGGAGCGGTGGAGTTGCTCTCGATCACCGCTCCGACCGGCGAGCTCGCGGCGAGCGCGAACATCGCCGCGATGGCACCGCGCCCGAGCAACCTCGACGCGTCGACGTCGGCGACGGGCAGGGCAGCACCGACATCAGCGCGTCCTTTGATCGTGTCCTTCCCCACGAGCGGCAGCGCCAGCTCCCGGGCCAGGAGAGGCGCCAGCGTCGACTTGTCGGTTCCCGGTGGCCCGGACACGATGACGAACACGGCGTCGCGACCCACGGAACCCGATCGAAGATGGGGACGGTCAGGGAGTTTCGGCTCGCGTCGGACGTGGGCGGCCAGTCCGGCGTCTTTCTAGTTGCTGTGCATCCCAGCGGCTTCGAGCCCATGCTCGCCACAGCGAGGCGGCAGCTGGAAGGTGATGCCTGGGCCTACGACGCCAAGGTCGATGGGTGGCGCGCGGTCGCGCACGTGGGAGCGTCGTGTGTCGCGGTCTACAGCCGGCCGGGCCGGGACATCACCGCCTCGCTCCCCGGCCTGCAGGCGCTGGCCGACGTCGTGCCGGAGGGCACCGTTCTCGACGGCGAGGTGGTCGCCGGAAGCGGTGGGGCGTCGAGCTTCTACCGCCTGGCCACGCTGATGGCCACATCGCCGGCGCGCCGGCCGGCAGAGGTGAGCTTCGTTGCCTTCGACGTGCTGGCGCTGGACGGGGATCGCAGGACGGCGTCGCCCTACCGGGAGCGGCGCCGGTTGCTTGAAGGCCTCGCGCTGTCCGGGCCGGCGTGGTGCACGTCCCGGTGCTGGACCGAGGTGGCTGTCGGTGACCTCCTCACCGCGTGCGAGGGCCTCGACGTCGAGGGAGTGGTGGCCAAGCGGCTCGACGAGTCGCCGTACCGGCCCGGGCAGAGGTCACGCGATTGGGTGAAGATCAAGACGCCGGCGTGGAGGGTCGAACACGGGCCCTTCCGCCACGACCACGACCGGGGAGCCCGCGCCGGGGGCGGTGGGGCGGAGGGCACTGTGGCATGAACGCCAGTGGTGGCCGCCCCGGAGACGGCCACCGGCTGGCGTGGAATGAGCCCTCGCTAGAACGGTTCGTCCAGGTCGTAGGCAGGGACAGACACGGCGTGGTTGCCGTTGGCCGGCTTGGCCAGGAAGTCGACCTGGTGGGCGATGACCTCGGGCTTGGAGCGAGTGGTGCCGTCGTCGGCCTCCCATTGGCGGTAGCTGAGGCGCCCGCTCACGGCAACCTGGCGGCCCTTGCCGACGTGGGTCCGCGACGGCCTCGGCCTGGGCCTTGAAGGTGACGACATCGATGAAGAGGGGCGGCTGGTCCTTGCCGTCGTGGGGCGGGGTGTTGACCGCCAGCCGGAGGGTGCAGACCGGCGTGCCGGCGGCGGTAAAGCGCAGCTCGGGGTCTGGGGTGGTCCGGCCGATGAGGTTGATGGTGTTCATGGTGTCCTCCTGGGTGTCGGGGGTGGATTCGGTAGCGACGGCCGGGCACGGCGCCAGAGGGCGGAGGGCAGGGGTCTGCCGGTCGGTCTGGGAGTAGTGCAGCGCCACGGACCAGCCCTTGCCCTCGGCCCGAGCCGTGCCAGCCTGGAGCGACCACGAAGCCACGCCTGACCCCGTAGGCGGACGGCCATGGGCACCCGCCTTCGGTCGGAAACCGTGGACTGCGTCTGGGCTCACCCCACGTCAGGCTCGACCTGGGCGCGCCGGCGTAATCGACCGGTACGACGATGGAACGCGCACCTTCCAGCCGTCACGCGCGCGGTATCGGGCATTCGCGCCGCGACGATGCCCTCATGAGCAAGACTTGTGGCTGTGGTGGCGATAACGGCGGACCGCACGGCGGGGATCACCGTCGGGCTCGACCAGCTTCCTCACGCCCTCGGCCTGTTGCGGGGGCGGCTGCTGGCTCTGGCCGAGGGACTTGATGGCGAGCAGTGGGTCGGCCCCAGTCGCTGCCATCGGTGGACCGCCCACGAGGTGCTCAGACACGTCCGCGACGCCTGCCGCCTCCACGCGAGCGGCCTGCGGCGCGATCCGTACTGGCCGTTCGACAAGCCCTTCGACAGCCGAGCGACGCCAGATGAATGGCTGTCGCTGTCCGAGGGGGAGACCCCGGAGCAGACGCTCAGCGATCTCCGGCGATGGAGCAGCGACGAGGCTTCGGCGATGCGCGAGCGACTGGGGTCACCCGACCAGGACATTGTCGGAGGGCCCTACGGTCCCATCCCGTGGACCCTGCTGAGCATGCACGTGCTCTGGGACGGGTGGTTGCACGATCGCGACATTGCTCAGGTGACCGGGGGCGGGATGGCGTCCACGCCCATCGAGGACGCCGCCGTGGCGACATACGCGCTCTTCATCGCATCGATGGCCGCCGCGTTTCAGGATCAGCGCGTCGACGTGACGGTGGCCTTGAGCGGCGGGACGGGCCGCTATGTCGCGGCCGTGGGGCCGGGCCACGTCGAGCTGCGCGCCGTGGATGCCCCGGCGACCGCCGACCTCGAAGGATCGCTCGGCGCGGTTGTGGACTCCCTCGCTGGGCGCGGACCACTGCTCGCAGGCGTCCTCGCCGGTGATGCGCGCAAGCTTGAACCGCTCACGTCGCTGCGGGCCATGCTTGTCCCGGTGGGAGGCTCGTAACGGCGGACCGACCGTCCGGTCGTTTCACAGCCGTGCGGCGCCGGGCTTGATCCGCCGTCATCGGTGGATCGCACCAGGAGGACGCAGTCCCAAGGGTCGCCGGGCAGTTGGCTGCTAG
>JAHFUP010000025.1 GCA_023265025.1 Acidimicrobiia bacterium
TGTTCCGCCGCCAGGGAGGGCTCGCCGCCCTCAGCAGGGCCCTCGAGCTCGCCGGGCTCGACATCCGCGCCGGCGAGCTGATGCTCGGCGTCGCGTCGGCGTCGCTGGTGCTGCTCGTGCTCGGATGGTTCGTCTTCGCTCCGGTCGTCGGGTTGGCCCTCGCCGTCGCCGCCCCGCTCGTGGCCCGCGCCGTTCTGCGCATCAAGGCCACGCTGCGACGGAAGAAGTTCACCGACCAGTTGCCCGAAACCCTCCAGATCCTCGCCGGCAGCCTCCGGGCGGGTCACGGCCTGGCCCAGAGCATTGACACCGTCGCCGGAGAGGCGGAGTCGCCCACGGGCGAGGAGTTCCGGCGTCTCACCGTGGAAGCCCGCTTGGGGCGCGACTTCGTGGAGGCCCTCGGCGCCCTCGCCGGCCGCGTGGGCAGCGAGGACTTCGACTGGGTGGTCCAGGCGGTCGAAATCCAGCGCGAGGTCGGCGGTGACCTCGCCGCCATCCTCGACACCGTCGCCGAGACCGTCCGGGACCGCACGCGGGTGCGCCGCCAGGTGTCCGCACTGAGCGCCGAGGGCCGCATGTCGGCGTGGGTCCTCATGGTCCTGCCGTTCGGCCTCGGCGCCATCATGGCCGTGACCAATCAGGGGTACCTCAGCCCGCTGTTCAGCTGGGGTGCGGGCGTGCGCCTCCTCGCCGTGGCCGCGGTGCTCCTCACCGTTGGCGGCCTGTGGCTCCGCCAAATCGTGAAGCCAACCTTCTAAGGAAGCGACTGATGCCCTTCTACGTCGTCCTCGCAGCCTTGGCAGTCACCCTGTCGGTTCCTGCCCTCTGGTACTCCCTGAGCCTGGAGCGCGGCACGAGCCGCCAGGTCGGTCGCAACCTCCGCGCCGGGTTGGGTGACGGCGGCGACCTCCGGACGCTCGTCCTGTCACAATCGCCCCTCGATCGCATCGGCCGGCCCGCCCTCCGCTCGGTCGGGGGCCTGGCCCGCAGGCTCAGCCCGTCGGGCATGGTGTCGGCCCTGGAGCGGCGCGTCGAGCTGTCCGCCGTGGCGTGGAGCGTCGAACTGTTCCTCGTGCTCAAGCTGGTGCTCGCCGTTGGCCTGCTCACGCTCAGCTTGATCTGGGCCTCGCTCTCCGGGTCCTCGTCCGGCGCGCTGGTGGCCCTGGTCGCCGCCGCGGTCGGGTACCTGGGCCCCGACGCCGTGCTGTCGCGACTTGCTACGGCGCGTCAACTCAGCATGAGCAACGCCCTACCGGACACCCTGGACCAGCTGACGATCTGCGTCGAGGCTGGGCTGGGATTCGACTCGGCCATGGCCCGCACGGCCAAGTCGATGAAAGGGCCCCTGGCCGACGAGATCGGGCGCCTTCTGCAGGACCTCCGGGTCGGCGTGCCCCGTGCGGAGGCGCTCGACGGGATGCTCGCCCGGACGGACGTCCCCGAGCTGCGCCAGTTCGTCCACGCGGTGATCCAGGCCGAGAGCTACGGCGTGCCCGTCTCGCGCGTGCTGCGCGCCCAAGCCGTCGAGCAGCGCGAGAAGCGGCGCTTCCGCGCCGAGGAGCGAGCCATGAAGCTGCCCGTCAAAGTCATCTTCCCGCTCGTCTTCTGCATCCTGCCCGTGCTCTTCATCGTCGTCATCGGGCCGGCCTTCATGCACCTCGACGGAGGCCTGTAGCCCCGGCCGGCGGTCCCCGAGGCGTTTCCCGATTAACTTCCGGAGGAACCGCGTCGATTCCTTGAGCAGTCCAGGGGTGCGCAGTCGGGGAGGAGAACGGTGGACAACGGCAGCTTCATCACGAATGACGGCGCGACCGTGGGCGTCCTGATCGTCGACGACCACCGGATGTTCGGCGAGAGCCTGGCCCGGCTGCTGTCCGACGAGGACGGCATCACGGTCCTGGGCGTGGCGACGAGTGGCGGCGATGCGGTCGAGGCGGCGGAACGGCTGCACCCCCAGGTCGTGCTCATGGACTACCAGCTGCCGGACCAGGACGGCGTCACGGTGGCGGCCGAGATAAAGCGCCGTGATCCCGCGGCCATGGTGGTGATGCTCACGGGGTTGGGTGACGACCGTGTGCTGCTGGCCGCCATCGACGCCGGGTGCTCCGGGTTCCTGACCAAGGACAGGGCGGCGGCTGAGGTGGCCGAGGCGGTGCGGGCGGCGGCCGCCGGCGAGGCGCTGATCTCGCCGGCACTCCTGGCCCGGCTGCTTCCGAAGTTGAACCGCACCCACCGGGAGGTGGGCTCCGACCTGACCGACCGGGAACGGGAGATCCTGACCCTGCTGGCCAAGGGTTGGAGCAACAGGATCATCGCGTCAGAGCTCTTCCTGAGCCTCAACACCATCCGGAACCACATCCAGTCCATCCTGCGGAAGCTCGGCTCCCACTCGAAACTGGAGGCCGTCGCCACCGCGGTGCGGGAGGGCGTGATCGACTACCCCTCGGCCTGAGCCGGGTCAGCGTCCCGAGGCGGCGAGGTTGGCGTCGTCGTTGACGCCGTGCATGACCCGAGTCAGGACCTCTCCGAGCGCGGCGACGGTCACCGGCTTGGTCACGTACGCGTCCATCCCGGACTCCAGGCAGCGGTCCTCGTCGCCTTTGATGGCCGAGGCGGTGAGGGCGACGATGGGAATATGGCGTCCCGGGGGCTCGGCCCGCCGGATCTCCGCCGCCGCCTCGTACCCGTTCATCTCGGGCATCTGGCAGTCCATAAGGACCGCGGCGAACCGGGTGTCGGCCAGCGCCTCGACGGCCTCCCGGCCGTTGGCGACGAGGTGCGGCTGGTACCCCAGGCGACGCAGCATGGCCGCCGCCACCTTCTGGTTGACGATGTTGTCCTCGGCCACGAGCACCCAGGTCCCGGCGGGCCCGTCTGCGGCCGGCGCCGGCGGTCCGGCGTGAGCCGTCCGATCGGAGGGGACGACCATGACGGAGGCGATGGTCTCGATCAGCTGCGGCTGGCGCACCGGCTTGGTCAGGTGGGCCGCGACCCTGTCCGAGGACTCTGACCGGGTGCCGGGGCCGGACGTCAGCATGACGATGCGGAGGCCGTCGAGCGCTGGGTCGGCGGCCACCATGCCGACGAGCTCACGGCCGTCGACCTCCGGCATCTGACGGTCGAAGAGCGCAAGGTCCGGCAGCGTCCCGGACGCCGCGGCCTGGCGCAGGTGTGCCATCGCCGACATGGCGTCCGCAGCCAGGGCGGTGCGCACGCCGGCCGCGGTGAGCTGGCGGTGGAGTATCGCCCGGTTGGTGGCGTTGTCGTCGACGACCAGCACGGAGAGCCCCCCGACCGAGTGCCGTTCGACGACCGGAACGCAAGCGGCCGTGCCCCGCGGCAGGCGGGCAGTGAACCAGAATGTGCTGCCGCGACCCGGTGCGCTCTCCACGCCGATGGTGCCGTTCATCTTCTCCACCAGGCGCTTGGAGATGGCCAGGCCAAGGCCGGTGCCGCCGTACCGCCGGGTGGTCGAGGAGTCCGCTTGGGCGAAGGACTCGAACAGCCGCTCCTGGTCGCCGGCGGCGATACCCACGCCGGTGTCGCGCACCTCGAAGCGAACGAGGTCCCCGCCGTCGTTGCCGGAGACCGACACCTCGATCTCGCCGCGGTCGGTGAACTTGATGGCGTTGTTCACGAGGTTGATGAGGACCTGGCGTACCCGGGCCACGTCGCCGATGACGACCGCCGGCACCGCCGGGCTCGTGATGGTGACCAGTTCCAGGCCGCGTTCGTGGGCCAGTGGGGCGAGCAGGCCGCCGACGCCGTCGACCACCTCCCGAAGATCGAACTCGCCGACGTCCAGCTCCAGACGACCGGCCTCGATCTTCGAGAAGTCGAGGATGTCGTTGATGATCTCCAGCAGGGCCTCGCCGGAGCGCCGCGCCGTCAGTGCGAACTCCTGCTGGTCGGCATCGAGGCGGGTGTCGAGCAGTAGCCCGGTCATTCCGATGACCCCGTTCAGGGGCGTCCGGATCTCGTGGCTCATGTTGGCGAGGAACAGCGACTTGAGCCGGGAGGCCTCGACGGCCTCCTTCTGCGCCAGCTCCAGCGACGCGAGGGACTCCTGCAGCTCACCGGTGCGCTCCTCGACCAGGGCGAGGGCGTAGTTGCGCCGGCGGACCATCCCGTCCATCACGCCGAAGAGGGCGAGGGACGCCAGCAGGCCGGCGCACAGGACGATCAGTGGCAGCCGGTCGGTCACCGCGCCCACGAGCGGATCACCCGGAGAGACCACCAGCAGCCACTTGCTGTCGCCGGCGGTGAAGGGCCGAGGCAGGGCGTGCTTCGACGCCGGGTCGCCGGCGTGGGGGCTGCGCATCACGACCTGCGAGGGATCGGGGGTGGGTGAGGCGTACAGGACGCCGTTCAGCTCCGAGAAGGGTGCGGCAGAGGCCTGCGTCGGGTTGATCAACGTCTCCCGGTACACGACCGTGCCAGCAGGGGCCGCCGGCGGGCCGAGGGCGAACCCGAGCGACCGGATCCCGTGGTCCTCCATGACGGGCGTGCCGACGATGACCGGGACCTCGAGCGCCCGGCGCATGGCGTCGGCCCGGGGCCCGGTGACCGTCTGCCCGACGTCCAGCTTCGGGCCGACGGCGAGCTGGACGACAAACCCGTCCGGCCCCGGTCGGAGGAGGGCCTGAGCCACGAGCGCCCGGTCGGTCACGGTGGCCAGCTCGGCGAAGCTCGACGGAGACTCGCCGCTCACCCTGGCCACGGTGGCGACGAGGGTGAGCCGGGCCGAGACGTTCGCGATGCTGCTGCCCAGCACGACCTGGACCTCGGCGGCCCGCTCGGTGAGGAGCTTGCGCTCCTGGTTCTCGACGAACCCGTGGACGCTCCACGCTGCGCCCGCGCTCAGCGTGCAGAGGACGACGAGACAGACCAGCGATAGCCCGCGGAGGCCTCGGCGCCGGTGGCTCGGAATGGCGACACGGTCCGGCGACTGCGCCTCGGCTGGAGCACCGCCCCGGCGCGTCATGGCGCGCTGGGCCTCCCCACGAGACACGCAGTCGGCGTCACCTAGGGGTCTTCGGCAGCCGGCGCCGGCGACTTGAGGGGTTCCCTCGCCACGGGACTCAAGTCGCCGGCGAAATCGGTCGATCCTCTACGTACCTACACTCTGGGGGGGATCGGCATGACACAGGCGGACACGAGTGACCACGTCGACGAGGAGTTGCTCGACGAGGTCCTGACGTTGCTGGACGACGAGGAGCCCGACGGCCTGCTCCGGGCCTGCGACCTCTTCCGCGCCGCCATCCCAGAGCGGATGCGCGACATCGGCGCCGCGCTGCACCAGGGGCGCTTCGACGACGCGGCGCGGGCGTCGCACAGCCTCCGCGGGAGCGCCGGTGCGTTCGGAGCACGCCGGTTGAGCAGCCTCGGCGAGCGCCTGGAGGTAATGTGCCTGCAGCTGGACGGCGAGCCCGCCGGCGTGCTCCTCGACGAGATGCGCGACGAGTTCCGCCTCTTCGACGACATCCTGGACCGGCGCCTGGCCGAAGTCACCGGCGGGCGGGCACGCGGGGCCTGAACGCCTTCGCGAGTGCCTCGGGCTACCGCCGGCGAGGAGAGCGGGGACCCTGCTGCGGTACGGCGACGACCGTCGCCACCTCGTGCGGAGGCTCTCGGCCGGCGCCATCAGGCATGGGACGCTCGGGCCAGGACCTCGTCGCGTATGGCGGCCGCGGTGCACATGCGCTTGAAGGAGCAGCCGGCACACCTGTCGGGGCGCACCCGGCGAAGCTCGGCGCCCTCGATGTGCCAGCAGGCGGCACAGACCGAGCAGAGGAAGTGCCTGGTGAACCCGTCGGTGACGGCCAGGAGGTCGCGGGACCCGCACGACGGGCAGGCGGCGACGGGCGTGACGGCCTCCGGACCGGGAACGGGGAGGTGGCGGACGGCCGCGGGCACGAGACGCCGGCCCGACACCAGCTCGGTGCGGATGCGGACGAAACGGAAATGGCCGGCGGACGCCCATGGCTGCAACGGCAGCGCCCACGCCCGGGCCAGCTCGTCGGGGTCCTCGATGAGGCCAGCCAAGCCCTGGACCAGCACGCTCCAACCGGTCTGTTGCGCCGGGTCGATCTCGTCGACCTCGAAGGCCACGACCGCCTCGCCCTCGGCCGCGTTGAGCTTGCTGCCGCCCGTGGTCAGAAACACCACGTCGTCGTCCATCAGCACGAAGTTCACCGGGTACGCCGCCGGCAGCGCACGGTCGGTCACGACGACGCGCCCGACCTGGCTGGCCCGGAGAAGTGCCATGCACTCCTCTCGGGAGAGAATCTCGAGTCCGTGGCGGTCCAGTTCCATCGCTCAACCATGCGACGGGTCGGCCCCCGCGTGCCAGGGTCCAACGGCCCTCCGGGCGCCGCCGGTCGCCATGAGATCTTCGACCCGCCGGGAAAGGGCCATCCGGCCCTGCCGCCGGCCGGCAATCCGGCTCAGAATGGACCGATGCGTCGGAGTCAGTCCCCAGGCTGAGGCCAGGACCGACCGTGCTGCCGGACACCGATCCCGCGACCCGAGAACGTGTGAGCAGTCACCGTGAACCGGAGAAGAGGACGATGATCCGGCCGACCGTCGGGGCCCGGGCCACGCCGGCCCGACGGTCGCGACCGTCCCACGCCGGCCTTCGGACGGTGGCCGCCGTCGTGACCGCGACCGCGGTGTCCCTCGTCAGCCTGCTCTGGGCGTCGACGGTGGCCGGCGAGGAGGTCGAGCGGCGGGCGCTCGCCGGCCTGGCCTCGACGGCGAAGGCCACCGTCCTGCAGGAACAACAGGCCTGGGACGGGGCCGTTCGCATCGCGGTGTCGGCCGCCGCACGCCCGTTCGCGCTGAGTGCCCTGCAGTCGGGCGACGCCGCGCTGGCCGGCACGGGAGTCGAGAACGTGCTCGTCACCGGCCCGTTCGCCGTCGTCCGCCTCTATGGCCGCGGCGGCGACCTGCTCGCCACCGCCGCCATCCCGGGCGTGACGCCGACGCCGGTCGACGGCAACGCTCCCAGCCGGGTCATCGTCGGCGAGCCCGCCGGCGTGGGGACGCGCACCGCCCGCCAGGTCTCGGTGCCGGTCGGTGCCGACCTGGGCCGGCTGGTGGTCGACGTCGACATGACCCAGCTCCTCGGCAAGCCGTCGGACCTGGGGTTCGACCGGACCGGCGCCAAGTTCCTCGTCACGCGGGACGGCCTGATCGTGGCCGGCTCGACCAGCGTGGGCACCCACCTCCTGTCCCCGGTCAACCTGGCCATCGTCGCCGCCGGCGAGCCGGTGACCACCCAGGTCTACAGCCCCTTGTTCGGGCGGATGACCGTCGAGTCGTTCGAGCCCATCCCCGACCAGGGCGTCGGCATCCTGTTGCAGCAGGCCCGGTCGGAGGTCATGGCCGGGGCCGACAACCTTTCGGAATTGCTGCACTGGGTGGCCCTGGCGGTCGGCCTGCTCGGCGCCGCGGTGGCCGTGTCGCTGGGCCTGCTCGTAGGCCGCCGCGGCCGGCGGCCGGCCGCGACCGAGCGCCGGCTGGTCGAGCACGCCGAGGAGATGCAGCGGGCCGAGGATGCCCAGGCCCGGTTGGCCTCGATCGTGCAGGCCTCGGCCGACGCCATCCTCGCCAACACCCTGGACGGCATCGTCACGAGCGGGAACCCCGGCGCCGAGGTGCTCTTCGGCTACGACGCCGGCGCGATGATCGGCAGCACGATCGACGGGCTGATCCCGCCCGACCGGCGAGCCGAGGAGACCGAAATGCGGTGCCGGGTGGCCGGCGGAGTGGCCGGTCGGAGGCCGGCGCACTGCGCTTCGAAGTGGCCGACCATGGCATCGGGATATCGCCGGCCGACCAGCGCCGGCTGTTCCGCGCCTTCGAGCAGGTCGACTCGTCCTCGTCCCGCCGGTACGGCGGCTCGGGCCTCGGCCTGGCCATCTGCCGCCAGCTGGTCGAAATGATGGGTGGTGAGATCGGTGTCGAAAGCGCCCTGGGCGCCGGCAGCACGTTCTGGTTCAGCGTCCCCCTCCCGCCGGTCGCACCGGGTCCGGCGGCCACAGAGCCCGCGACCGATGCGGCCGACGCCGGTCTGGCGGAGGAGCCGAAGCCGGCCGGCGTCCGGCTGCTCGTGGCCGAGGACAACCCCGTCAACCAGCTGGTCGCCGTGCGCATGCTGGAGCGGCTGGGCTACCGGGCCGACGTCGCCGTCAACGGTGTGGAGGCGGTCGACGCCCTCATGCGCACCGACTACGCAGCCGTCCTCATGGACTGCCAGATGCCCGAGCTCGACGGGTACGAGGCGACCCGGGAGATCCGGCGGCGGCAGGGCCCGCCGCGCCACACACCGGTGATCGCCATGACCGCCGGAGCGACCCAGGGTGACCGGGAGCGCTGCATCGCCGCGGGCATGGACGATTACATCAGCAAGCCCGTGCGGACCGCCGACCTGCGCCTGATCCTGACGAAGTGGGTCGACGGCACGACGCGGTAGACGCGAGCGGAAGGACCTTTGACTCTGGCCTCAACGCCGCTGCGGTCCCCATACTCGGGGTGCTACGACGTCAGAGGAGAAGACGATGATGAGCGACGACGGCATCCCTCTCATGGACCTGGTTCTGGAGGAAATCGCGCGGGACGAGTGCCTGCGCCTGCTCCGGTCGCAGGCGATCGGGCGTCTGGCGGTCGCCGACCACGGGTACTACCCGCCGCACATCGTGCCGGTGAACTTCGTTCTGGAGGAGGACAACGTGTTGTTCCGCTCCGACGCCGGCGTCAAGTTCAAGCTGTCGATACTCGCGGAGCACTCGGTGAGCTTCGAAGTCGACGAGATCGATCAGGGCGGGCACATGGCCTGGAGCGTCGTGGTCCAGGGCCGGGCGGAGCTGGTCGGCGAGGACGAGGCGGAGGCGCTCGAGCACGTCGCATGGCTACATCCCCTCGCGCCGGGCGACCGCCCGCAACTCGTCCGGGTCGTCCCCTACACGATCACGGGTCGACGGCTCCGGCCGGTCCCGCACGTCGCCGGTGACGGTTCGCACTGACGGACCGCGTCGCCCCGTCGGCGAGATCACGGCGGGCACGGCAGAATGAGCGGGACCAAGCCAACGCGCGACGAGCAGGAGGAGTGGCATGCAGATTGGCGATACCGCGCCGGACTTCGAGGCCGACACCACCGAAGGTACGTTGAAGTTCCACGACTGGATCGGCGACTCCTGGGCGGTGCTGTTCTCCCACCCCAAGGACTTCACGCCAGTGTGCACGACGGAGCTGGGCTACATGGCCAAGCTCAAGCCCGAGTTCGACCGCCGCAACGTCAAGATCATCGGGCTGTCGGTCGACCGGACCGAGAACCACGCCCGGTGGGCCGATGACATCGAGGAGACCCAGGGCACACGGCCGAACTACCCCATGATCGGCGACGCCGACATGGCCATCTCGAAGGCCTACGGCATGCTGCCGGCCAGCGCGTCGGGCGACCCCGCCGACCGGACGCCGGCCGACAACCAGACGGTGCGCAACGTCTTCGTGATCGGGCCGGACAAGAAGATCAAGCTCATCCTCGTGTACCCGATGTCCACCGGGCGCAACTTCGACGAGGTGCTGCGGATCATCGACTCCCTCCAGCTGACCGCGGCCCACAAGGTGTCGACGCCGGTGAACTGGAAGCAGGGCGAGGACGTGATCATCGGCGGCGCGGTGTCCAACGACGAGGCCAAGCAGCTCTTCGGCGAATGGAAGGCGCCGAAGCCCTACATCCGGATCGTGCCCCAGCCCAGCTAGACCGGGACCAGGGTCGGACGGGCCTCCTGCAGGCGGGGCCCGTCCGTTCGACCGCGACGGTAGATGCAGCCCGCAGCTATTGATTCCCGCCGCCGGCGTCAGTAGGACGGTGCTCCACAGAGATCGCTGCCGGGGGGTTGCCATGGGGAAGGGTGTCGGGCGGCGGTTGGCCGCGGGAGTGGTCGCGTACGCCGCCCTGTGCGGGCCGGCCGCCGGCGCCGCCCAGGAGCCGGTGGTGACGGCGGCGACGCAGATCACGCCCGACCTCAACCCCGTGCGGGGCCACTCCACCCCCCAGATCGCAAGCAACCCGCGCACCGGTGAGCTGGTCGCGGTGGAGAGCGATCCCCGGAGCGCCACCCGGTCGTGCGCCGTCCACGTGTCCACCGACCGAGGCCGGAGCTGGTTCGTCGCCGGCGACCCGATGGTGAAACCGTTCACCGACTGCTCGTTCTACGCCGAGTACGGCCCCTACGCCACGCTGGCCTTCGGGCGCGACGGCACCCTCTACGTGGCGTTCGTGGCCAGCGAGCCGCTTAACCGCATCCGCAACGAGACGCCGCGGAACGTCTTCCTCGCCCGATCCGAGGACAGCGGCCGCACGTTCGAGACGACGACGGTGTTCAAGGCACCCGACGGCAACCAGGACCGCGGGCTGAACAAGGGCCCGATGCTCGCCGTCGACCCCAAGGCGCCGGCCCGGCTCTACGTCGGCTGGCGCCAGGGCATCTTCGCCACCAACGCGGTCGAGAAGCTGAAGACGAACATCGCCGCCTCCGCCGACGGCGGGCGCCACTTCGGTGATCCGGTCGACGTCAGCGACGAGCGCGGCGGGGACTACCCGGCCATCGCCGTCGACGGGGACGGCACCGTCCACGCCGTCTACTGGACCCGCACCGGCGTCGCCTCTGCGCCGGCGCCCGCCACGCCGCCGGTCCGGCCGCTCCAGTACGTCCGCTCGACCGACCGCGGTCGCACGTTCACCAAGCCCGAGCCGATCGACCCCGGCAACCAGCGAGCCGACCGTCCGCCGCTCCTGGTCGCCGATCCGAAATCGGGCGCCCTCTACATGGTCTGGTACGCCAACGCCGAGGCCAACAACATGGCCCAGGGATTCCGGGGCGACCTGGAGATCTTCTTCCGGGCGTCCGATGACGGCGGGCGCAGCTGGGGCGACCGGGTCACGCTGAACGACGACAAGGGCGCCAGCAAGGTCCACCAGTCGGACCCGGGAATCTCGCTGGCGCCGAACGGGCGGATCGACATCGCCTGGTATGACGCCCGGTACACCCCGGTCGTGGACCTGTCGACCGCCACCGAGAAGGGCTTCCAGGACGTCTTCTACACGTCGTCCGCCGACGGAGGCCGCACGTTCACGCCGAACGTGCGCATCACCGACCGCAGCATCGACCGCTCGATCGGCCTGTGGTCCAACAACGTCGACAGCCATTACAACGTGGGCATCGCGTCGGCGGACGATGCCGTGTTCTTCGCGTGGCAGGACTCCCGGAACGGCAACGCACAGACCAACGCCGAGGACGTCTACGTCGCCGCCCTCGAGATCGAGGGCAGCGTGGTCGAGGCGTCGTCCTCGTCGATGCCCTGGGGCTTGATGGCGCTCGGCGTCGCCCTTGGCCTGGGCGTGGGCATGACCGCAATCGTGCTGTTCAGCCGGCGCTCCGGCACCGCACCAAGGCCGGTCCCGGCCCCGTCGGCAACCGCCGTGAAGCGCTGAGGAGCCCGGAATGAAGCGACTGTTCCCCCTCGTCGCCGGCCTCGCCGGCCTCGCGGCGTTCACGCCGGCCGTCGCGGCACAGGCGCCGACCCTGATGCCCGTCGTCACCGACGCGGTCCAAGTCACCGCCGACCCCCAGCTCGTGCGGGCCCACACGTCGCCGCAGATGGTCCGCAACCCCAAGACTGGCGAGCTGGTGATCGTCGAGGGCGACATCCGGGGCTCGCGCCAGTGCAGCACGTACATCTCCGGCGACGACGGGCGCAGCTGGCGCCTCGGCGGGCAGCCCCTCTCGCCACCGTTCACAGACTGCTCGTTCCACGCCGACTGGGGTCCCTACGCCACGATGGCCTTCGACCGCAACGGCGTCCTCCTGATGGCGATCGAGGCCAGCGATCCGAAGTTCTTCGACCAGGCCCGCAACGACGCGCCCCGCCACATCTTCCTCGCCCGCTCGGCCGACAGCGGCCGCACGTGGGAGACGAGCCGCATCTTCGAGGCGCCCGCCGGCGACGGCAACAAGGGCGTCAACAAGGGCGCGACAGTGGCCGTCGACCCGAAGGACCCCCGCTACGTGTACGTCGGGTGGCGCCAGGGCCTCCAGGGCGGCGCCGAGAAGCTCAAGACCAACATCGCCGCCTCGTCCGACGGCGGCCGCACCTTCGCGGCGCCGGTCGAGGTGAGCGACACCCGGGGCGGCGACTTCCCGTGGATGACGGTCACCCCAGACGGCGTCCTTCACGCCGCCACCTGGACGCGCATCTTCCCCGCCGTGCCCACCGGCCAGGCGCCACCCGTCCGCGAGCTGTTCCACGTCAGCTCGGCCGACCACGGCCGGTCCTACGGCGCCCGCACGACCATCGATCCAGGGAACCAGCAGCACGAGCACCCGCCGGTCCTGGCGTCCGACCCGAGCACCGGCGCCCTCTACGCCGCGTGGTCCGCCCAGCCCGACGCCATGAACCAGGCCACCGGCTACCGGGCCGACCTGGAGATCTACTTCCGCTCGTCGACCGACGGGGGGCGGACGTGGTCGGACAAGCTGACGCTCAACGACGACGGCAAGGGCCGGGCCAACCAGATCGACCCCGGCATCTCCGTCGCCCCCAACGGGCGCATCGACGTGGCCTGGTACGACGGCCGTAACAACCCCGGCAACATCGCCGACCGCACCGAGACCGGTTTCAACGACGTGTATTCCACCTGGTCGACGGATGGCGGGAAATCGTTCGCCCCGAACGTCCGGGTCTCCGACCGGAGTGCGGACCGGTCGATCGGCGTCTGGGCCAACAACGTCGACCAGCGCCTGAACGTGGGCGTGACGTCGTCGGACGAGTCGGCGTACTTCGCCTGGTCGGAGACCCGAAACGCCAACCGGGACTTCCAGCCCGAGGACGTCTACATGGCGACGGTGCACCTCGACGGCTCGGCCGCGCCGCTGGCGGCTACCGACGACGACCCGCCGCCGTGGCTGGTCATCGGGGCCGGCCTCGCCCTCGGCCTCGGCCTGGCCATGGCCCTGGCCGCGCTGCGCCTCCGAGCGGGTGGCGGCAGCCAGGGCCGCGGGGTGCCGGCGCCGGCGTGACCCGGTGAACGAACAGCCAGGCGGCAGTGTGCGGAACGCCTGCCTCGCGTTCGCCCTCGAGACCGACCAGGAGGACGGTATCTGGGGTGGCAAGGACGAAACCGAACGCCGGCGGCTGCGCCGGGACTGGCGTCAGGCCCGCCGGTTCACGAGGCGCCCCGTCGGCGCCTAGGGCGCCGCGGCGGTCAGCCCTTCTCGCCGGGCAGGACGTCGGTCTCCGAGACGTGCCACACCGGGCTGTCGCCGGCGGTCTCGACATTGAAGCCGTAGTCGAAGGCGAGTGAGCCGCCGAGGGTGCCGCCGAGCATGGTGAGCACGGCGACGACCAGGCTGAGGGCGGCGATGCGCCCGGGCGTGTGGTCGATGTTGTCGTAGGTGAACCAGCGCAGAGCGATGTCGACCAGTACGAGCACCGTGACGGTGACCATCGTCCACCCGTGGGCATTGGCGGTGCGGCGGGCCTGCGTGCCCTTCTCGGTCGACTTCAGCCAGTCCCAGAACCCGGTGAGCGCGGCGAAGACGGACACCACGGCCCCACCGATGAGGGTGAACGTCCCGGCACGGTAGAAGTCCCTGGCCCACTCCTGGTTGCGGCCCAGGTAGGAGATGACGTCGAAGACGACCACCAGCATGTAGGCGCCGACGGGTACGTCGGTCAGGGGCGGGTGGAACGGCTTCCCGGCCCACCCCCGCAGGCCTTTGAACTTCCGGCCCCGAAGGGTCAGGGCGGGCCTGAACGAGAGCTTGCGCATGACGGCCTCCCGACTGCCGGACCATTCGACCCCGGCACCGCTACTATAACCGCGCTTGTAGTTTTTACAATGCGATGAATATCCATGCTCGCGGCGAGGGCGCCGATGCCACCATGGGTCGGCAATGCACAGCTCGATCTCGATCACTCCCGCGCAACTTCCCGACGTGCTGTTGCACGTCGCGCCGACGCGCCCGGTGTTCATCTGGGGCCAACCCGGGATCGGCAAGAGCTCGCTGGTCGTCGCCTTCGCCAAGTCGCTCGGCCTCGAATGCGTCAGCCTGCTCGGCACGCAGCTCGCACCGGAGGATCTGATCGGGGTACCGCAGATCTTCGATACGCCGACGGGCCCAAGGAGCCGGTTCTGCCCACCGTCGATGATCGCCCGCGACGATCCCTACTGCCTCTTCCTCGACGAGCTCAACGGTGCGTCGCATGAGGTGCAGAAGGCGTTCTACAGCTTGATCCTCGAGCGCCGGCTCGGTGATTTCCGACTTCATCCGGGCGCGGTCGTCATCGGAGCGGGAAACAGGAGCCAGGACGCCGCCATCGTGCGCGCGATGAGCTCGGCGCTGGTGAACCGGATGGTGCACGTCCACCTCTCTGCGAGCCCCAGGGACTGGCTCGACTGGGCCCGACGCAGCGGGATCCACCCATGGGTCCTCGAGTACATCGCGCTCCGCCCCGATCACCTGACGGCGTCGCCGCCGAAGCACGAGGAGCCGTTCTCCACGCCTCGGGCGTGGCACATGGTCTCCGACGCCCTGTACTCCTTCGGCGACGGCATCACTGACGTCGACCTCTTCGTGCTGGCGGCCGGATGCGTGAGCCCTGCCCACGCCGGCCAGTTCCGTGCGTTCGTGAAGCAGCTACGCCACGCGTGGGACCTGGAAGGGGTCCTCAAGGGCACGCTGCGGTGGCCGTCGGAGCCGGCCGACCGCGACGTGCTCTTCTTCCTCGCCCAGAGCCTGCGGGCCCGGTTGGCGAAGGAACTCCCGCGCGAGAAGCGGGGCGGGTCGCACGCAGCCATGCAGCTCGCCCATCGGGCAAAGGCGTTGCTCGTCGACCTCGCCGACATCAGCCTCGAGATCGCCCAGGTCGTCGTCGCCCCCGAGGGGGCCGACGCGGACGGATCCGACGGCGCCGGGCTTCCCACGTGGTTCCTGACCGAAGTCGTCCGCGACCTGCCCCGTCTCGTCGCCGGCCGCGAGAGCTGACCCGTGGCCCCGGGGCGCGACCAGCCGGCGCGTGACCCGAGCGCCGAAGCCCGCCGGGCCGGCATCGCCGCCATCGCCGGGCACCCGCTTTTCTCCCCTCTTCTGAGTGCGGCGCGGGTGGAGGACGGGAAGGGCGTGAGCATCTGTCCGCCGGACGGGTGGGCGGTCGTCACGCCGAACGGCACGATCCATCTTCACCCGACCCGGCGGGGATCGGCGGGGGAGTGGACGTGGGTGCTGGCTCACGGCCTGCTCCACCTGGCCTTCGGCCACGTCGACCCCGGCCCCACCTCGGGAAGGATCGACCGCCCCTACAACGTCGCCGCCTGCCTGTCGGTCAACCGCTTCCTCCGCTCGCTCAAGGTCGGGCATCCTCCGGCCCAACTCGCGCCCGACCCCGCGCTGCCCGCATGGGTGCCGGCCAGCCTCCTCACCGCCGGCGCCGAGCATCTCCTCGCCGCCGAGCTCAGGAGCCGGGAGATCCCCGCGGAGCTCACGGCGGCGGGCACCGCGGCCGGCGGCGACTTGGTCGCCGGTCCGTCGCGTCGCGGACGCGGGTTCGACTGGGACGCGCGGTTCGCAGCCGGACTCGAGGCCGCCGTCGCCGCCGCCGTGGCCGTGGCCGGCGGTCAGCTCGAGAGCCTCAGCTCGAAGGCTCCCCACCACACGCCTTGGGGCGCGGCCCTCGGGTGGTTCGTGTCGAGCTTTCCGCTGCTCGGCGCCCTGGCTGCCGGCCTTCGTCTCGTCGAGGACGCCGACGTCTGCGCCGGGATGGACATCGCCGTCGCCGCAGTTTCGCCGATCGCAGGCGAGCTCTACGTCAACCCGATGGCCCACCTCACGCCGGCGGAGCGGCGGTTTGTGATTGGGCACGAGCTACTGCACGCCGGCCTCCGTCACAACACCCGCGCCGGCGGACGCGACCCGTGGCTTTGGAACGTGGCGTGCGACTACGTGATCAACGGGTGGCTCGTCGAGATGGGCGCCGGCGAGCTTCCCGATGGGGGGCTCTACGACCCCGCGCTGAAGGGCATGTCGGCCGAACAGGTCTACGGTGAGATGACGACGAACCTCCGGCGGGCCCGAAAGCTGCGCACCTTCCGCGGCATCGGTGCGCCTGACATCCTCCCCGGCCGACTGCCCGTCGCCGGCGAGCAGGTCGGCGCCGTCGACCTCGACGAGTTCTACCGCCGCGCCTTGGCGACGGGCCTGGAGCTCCACCGTCGAGCCGGGCGCGGGTTGGCGCCCGCCGGCCTCGTCGAAGCGATCAACGCGCTGGCCCACGCTCCCATCGCCTGGGACGTCGAGCTGGCGCGGTGGTTCGACGATCACTTTCCGGCTCTGGAACGGCGACGGACCTATGCCCGCCTCAGTCGCCGCCAGTCGGCGTCGCCGGACATTCCGAGGCCGGCGCTGCACCTGCCGGACGAGCTCGTGACCCGTCGCACGTTCGGGGTGGTCCTCGACACCTCCGGATCGATGGACCGCGTGCTGCTCGGCAAGGCCCTCGGCGCCATCGCCAGCTACGCCGCCACCCGCGACGTCCCGGCGGCGCGGGTCGTTTTCTGCGACGCCGCCGCCTACGACGCCGGCTACCTGTCGCCGTACGAGATCGCCGGCCGGGTTCGGGTAAGGGGCCGTGGCGGGACGGTGCTCCAGCCCGGTGTCAACCTGCTCGAGACCGCGTCGGATTTTCCCGAGGACGGGCCGATCCTGGTCATCACCGATGGGCAGTGCGACCGGGTGCGAATCCGGCGCGACCACGCCTGGCTCATCCCCGCCGGCGCCCGGCTGCCGGTCTCGCCGCAAGGTCCCGTGTTCTACGTCACCTGAGGCGTATGCGCCGGCGCAGGCCGGCGGGCCGGAGAGGCCGGCCGGAGATCCGGCGGACGATGAGCAAGCACGGGACGAACGTCGAGCAGAAGGCCAGGAGCGTCTGCCAGCCCAGGTGGGCGACGATCGTGACGGCAACGGCCAGCACGAGGAACGCCGAGCCCAGGACGTAGACGACTCTGCGGATTCGGACGACTTCCGGGTCGCGCAGGCGCGAGACGATCGCGTCGAACATGTCGCTGGTGCTCACCGAGCCCAGCGGATCGTCACTCACAGCGCCCCCTTCCCCAGGCAAGCTATCGACCCCATCGTAGAGCCGGCGCCGACCTATGGGATCTGGTGGAGACGATGCCGGTCAGGTGATGTTGAGCGCCGAGGGCTGCGCCAGCTTGATCCGTTCGGCGTGCGCGTAGACGTTGAACCGCCGGTCACGCAGGAAGCCGACGAGGGTGACGCCGAACCGCTCGGCCAGGGCGACGGCGAGGCTGCTCGGAGCAGAGATCCCGCACACGATCCCGACGCCGGCGGTGATGGCCTTCTGCAGGATCTCGTAGCTCGACCGCCCGCTGACCAGGACGAGATTGTCGTGGAGCGGAACCTTCCCCTGCAGCACGGCCCAGCCGACCAGCTTGTCGAGGGCGTTGTGGCGGCCGACGTCCTCGCGGAGCGCCACGAGGTCGCCGGTGGGGCTGAAGAGCCCGGTGGCGTGCAGGCCGCCGGTCGATTCGAAGATGCCCTGCGCGGCGCGGAGCCGTTCGGGTAGCCCATAGAGCAGCTCGGCGGTGACCTCGGGTCCGTCGTCGAGCGCCCTGCATCCCCGCAGCTCGAGGGCGTCGAGCGAGGCCTTCCCGCACACGCCGCACGCACTGTTCGTGAAGAAGTGGCGCTCCAGGGACCGCAGATCGGGCTTCGTGCCGCTCGCCAGCTCGACATTGACGATGTTGAACCGCTGGTCGGGCGCCACGTCGCGGTCGATGCAGTAGGTGACGCGCCGGACGTCGTCGCGACCCGAGATGATGCCTTCGGAGAAGAGGAAGCCGACCGCGAGCTCGAAGTCCGCGCCGGGCGTGCGCATGGTGATGGCGACGGTGTGCCGGGTGCCGCCGGCGACCAGACGAATCTCGAGCGGCTCCTCGGTGGCCAGGTAGTCCGAGCGGGTCCGGGCCTCCCCGTCGACGACCACCCGCACCTGCTTCGGGGTCCGGCTCCCCGGCCGCCCCTCAGCCACCGATCTGGCTCATGCTGCGCTGGGGCCGGATGAACGTGACCCTCCCGATGGCGTGCCCGGCCCACTTCATGCCGACGTCGGCCTCGATGGCCCGGGCCACGTCGTCGTCGCTGCCACCGCTGCGGAGAACGGCCCGCAGGTCGGTCTCACGGACGGCGAAGAGGCAGTTGCGGAACTGCCCGTCGGCCGTCAACCGCACCCGATCGCAGCTTCCGCAGAAGTTCCGGGTGACGCTGGCGATGACGCCCACCTCGCCGCCGCCGTCCCGGTAGACGAACCGTTCGGCCGGCTCGCTGCCACGGCCGGCGACGGGGTCGAGCGGGTACACCGCGTCGATCGTACGCACCACCTCGTCGTACGTGACGACCGTCTCCGCTGTCCATGCCCCCTGGGCATCGAGCGGCATGAACTCGATGAACCGGACGACGACGCCGTTGGCCCGGCCGAAGGCGGCGAAGTCGAGGATCTCGTCGTCGTTGACGCCCCGCATCAGCACGCAGTTGACCTTCACCGGAGCGAGGCCGGCGGCCACAGCGGCCCCGATGCCGTCGAGCACACGATGGAGGGCGTCGCGGTGGGTGATGGACGCGAACCGCTCCTGCCGCAGTGAGTCACACGAGACCGTGACCCGCCGGAGCCCGGCCTGGCGAAGCCGGGGCGCGAGGAGACCGAGGGTCGCCCCGTTCGTGGTCATGGCGAGGTCGACCCCGAGCCCAGCGAGCTTCTCCACGAGCGTGGCGAGGTCGGCCCGGACCGTGGGCTCGCCCCCCGTGAGACGGATCCCGGTGAAGCCCCAGCGGGTGACGCAGATGCGGGCGACGCGCTCGATCTCCTCGTAGGTGAGCAGGTCTTCCCGCGGCTGCCACACCATCCCTTCATCGGGCATGCAGTAGGTGCAGCGGAAGTTGCAGCGGTCGGTGATCGAGATCCGCAGGTCTCGCACCCGCCGCTGAAACGGGTCGATCAGGGGAAAGATCACACGCCGGCGAACGAGGGCACGGGACGGGCCAGCCCCTGCTCCCCCGCCCAGATGTCGAGCATGAGGGTGGCCACGTCGTCCACCAGCGGGACGACGGCCAGCCCGCCCGGCTCGCGGAGGTCAAAGGTCTTCACGTAGCCATGGCACGTCTGGCAGGCGTCGATGCGCACCCACCGGCTGTCGTCGGCGAAGTAGGAGCCGAGGTTCCTGGGGTCTTCCTCCCCGCACACCGCGCAGACGGCTCGCGGGAACGGCCACCACGCCGAGCAACGCCCGCACACCAGCGAGCGGGGTGACCCGCCCAGGAACTCGCCCGACTCCTCGGCGATGACCGACACCTGGGCCTGGCCGCCGCAGAGGGGGCAGGCACCGCCATGCCACTCCTCGCCGGTCGGTACCCGGAGGCCGGTGACGGCCCGCTCGAGGAGCGGGGTGGCGGCCACCCGCGTCCAGAAGGCCAGGCGGGGCTCGACGAGCGAGGGGTCGTCGAGCCACGCCTCGATCAGCTCCCGGCGGTCGGGCCCGGACCAGGTGACGACATCACGGCCGGCGCCCGCCAACGCCTCGGGCACCGTGCTGCCTAGGGCGAGCAGCGACCCCACCGCGACGTCGAGCTCGGCCATCACGGGCCCGGCCGCGGCGTCGAGGTCGAGCAGCGGAAAACGGGCGCCGGCCCGGTTGGCCTCGACCGCGGCCCCCAACAGCGTCGCCTCCGAGCGGATGAGGTCGTTGCCGGCCCGGCGCTCGTGATGACGCAGCACCGCGGCGACGAGGGCGAGCGGGCCGGCGGCGACCCCGTCGGCCACCGTGAGCTCCTCGGCGCGGGCCAGCCGGGTGGCGACGTCGCCCGGGCCACCCCGCCGGCGACGAATCACTCGCCGGCCCCTTCCTTCTCCCGGAGCCAGCGGGGGTGGTGCCATGCGGCCCAACCGCGGGTCACCTTGCCGGTCGTCATGGCCGACATCGTCCCCGGCAGCATGACCGTCGACATGTACACGTGGATGATGAAGCCGGCCAGCATGGCCAGGTACGACGCGTGGTGGATGAGACGCGCCGCCTGGTTCCATCCCGAGCTCAGCATCCACGGGTACCAGAGCGGGATGCCCGTGACGAACAGGATGAGGCTGAACACGACGACGAACCAGAAGTAGCCCTTCTGGCCGGCGTTGTAGCGGCCGACGTCGACACCGCTGTGGCCGGTGCGCGTGTAGGCGCGCATCCGGTGCACCCACTCGCGGTCGGTCGGCTCGAAGCGCATCTGGCGGGCCCATTGCACGATCATGAGCACGACCCCGACCGTGAACACGACACCGACCCACGGATGGGCGGCGCGCACGGTCTGGCCGCCGCCCAGCCACGTCTGGAGCCAGGCCAGGCGGGGGTAGGCCAGGGCCATCCCACTGAGCAGAAGGTAGGTGAACGTCAGCGCCACGCCCCAGTGGACCATGCGGTCGAACAGCGGGTAGCGCTCGATCTCGTGCGGCGTGTCCGTCGGGGCGGTGGTGCCGCGGTTGGCGATGATTGTCATGACACCTCCTTCGCCTCGGTGCTGCCGTCGCCCACCACGACCGGCGGTTCCTCGACACCCTCCCCGTTGGCGCCGTTGCCGGCGTGCTGGCCATTGCCCCCGTGCTGGCCGACGAGGAGCATCTCCTCCACCGCCTCCTCCTCGGGCGGCGGGTTGTGGCGGCCGTTCCGCAACCAGAAGGCACCCAGGCCGAGCAGGCCGGCCCAGGTGGCGGCGGCTCCGAGCCGGCGCAGGTTGCGGAGCAGGCCGATGAAGCTCACGTTCGACCGGACGTTGGGGTCACTCGGCAATCCGTACTCGCCCAGCATCTCGCCTCGCGGCACGACGTACATCATGTGGGTGCCGCCCACACCCGCCGGGTTGTAGAGCATGGCGTTGTCGAAGCCGCGGGCCTGAAGCTTCGCCACCTTGGCCTCGCCGTAGGCGATCATGTCCTCGGTCGCCCCGTACTTGATCGACCCCGTCGGGCACGCCTTCACGCACGCCGGCTCCAGGCCGGTCGTGACCCGGTCGACGCAGAGGGTGCACTTGTAGACCTTCTTGGTCGTCGGGTCGAATCGGGGGATGTCGAACGGGCAGCCGCTCACGCAGTACTGGCAGCCGATGCACTTGGTCTGGTCGAAATCGACGATCCCGTTCTGGTACTGGATGATGGCGCCCGGCGCCGGGCAGGCGGCCAGACATCCCGGGTCCTCGCAGTGCAGGCAGCTGTCCTTGCGGATCAGCCAGGCGAGGTCGTTGTTCGGGAGCTCCACCTCGTTGAAGCGCATGAGGTCCCAGGTGGTGGCCGAGAGGTCCTCGTGGCTCTGGTAGCTGCCGAAGTTCGATGTGTCCTCGGCGGGAAGGTCGTTCCACTCCTTGCACGCCACCTCGCACGCCTTGCAGCCGATGCAGAGGTCGATGTCGACGATCTTCGAGACCTGTGGCGTGTTGGTACGGATGTTCGTGCCTGACGACGGGGTCGCCGATCGCCGGCGCACGGCCAGGCCGAGCTCGGTGGACATATGTCGCGCCTCCTATGCCTTCTCGACGTCGACGAGGAAGCCCTTGAACTCCGGCGTGCGCACGTTGGCGTCGCCGATGTAGGGCGTGAGCAGGTTGGCCATCTCGGGCTTGCGGCTGACGGCGCCCTTGCCCCCGGAAAAGTTCCAGTGCAATGGGATGCCCACCTGGTAGACGACCTTGCCCTGGCCGATGGTGAGGGGCCGCATGCGCTTGGTGACGATGGCGACGCCCTCGACCTCGCCCCGCTTGGAGCGGACCTTCACCCGCCCGCCGTTGACGATGCCCTTCTTCTCGGCCAGCTCCACCGGGAGCTCGATGAAGAAGTCGGGCATGGCCTCGACGAGGTAGGGCACGTGCTGGGTCACGTAGTGCTCGTGCTCGGTGACCCGGTACGTGGTGGCCACGTACGGGAACTCCTTGTCGTCGGTGGCGAAGCTCGCCGCCGCGTCCGTATAGATGAAGGTCGCCGGGTTCCGCTCCGTCCTGCTCAGGAGGTTGTTGAGCGGGGCCTCCGTCTGCTCGTAGTGCTCCGGGAACGGACCGTCCGTTGTCAGGGTGCCCGGGGCGAACAGCCGCGCCACACCCTCGCCGGTCATGATGAACGCCCCCTGGTTGGCACTCGGCGCCGACGCCACCGGAAAGTCCGGGACGTCGCCGACCCATGCCTTGCCGTCCCACTTCACGCCCGGCCGGGTCGGGTCCCAGGGGTTCCCGTTGGCGTCGGCCGAGGCCCGGTTGTACAGCACCCGGCGGTTCAGCGGCCAGGACCAGGCCCAGTTGTGGAAGTACCCCATGCCGGTGGGGTCGTCGGTCCCCCGGCGGGCCATCATGTTCCCCTCTTCGGGGTACGACCCGGTGTAAATCCAGTCTCCGGTGGTCGTGGTGCCGTCGTCCCTCAGCAGGGCGAACGACGCCAGACGCCTTCCTGTCGTCAGGTCGACGCCGTTGACCTCCTTGGCGATCTCCTCCAGCGGCGGGTTGCCCGGGTTGGAGTAGTTCCAGGTCAGGTTCTTGACCGGCTCGGGGAAGGCGCCGCCCTCCTTGGCGTACATGTCGCGGAGACGGAGGAGCAGGTGCCCGAGGATCCAGTTGTCGTCCCGCACGCCGGCTGGGCCGGGAAGCGCCTTGTACTTCCACTGCGCCCACCGTCCGGAGTTGGTGAACGACCCGGACTTCTCGATCCAGTGGGTGGCCGGCAGGAACAGGATCTCGGTCTTCACGTCGGCTGGGTCGACGCCCGGCGCCCGCCAGAACTCCGAGGCCGTCGTCGGCAGCGGGTCCATGATGACGAGCCACTTGAGCTTGCCGAGCGAGTCCGCCATGCGGTTCGAGTCGGGCCCCACGGCGACGCCGTGGAAGCCGCCGTAGATGATCCCGTCGAGTCGCCCGGAGCGGGCCTCGTCGTGGACCGTGAGCCACGACGAGTTCCCCGCCGGCTTGGGGACCCAGGAGTACGCGAAGTCGTTCTCAGGCTTGGCCGCGTCGCCGTAGAACGCCTTCAGCGTGCTGACGAGGAACCGCTTGTAGTTCGCACCGAAGAAGTTGATGGACGTCGGCCGCAGCTGCTTGGCCGGGACGCGGGAGATGTAGTCGTTGAGCGTCTCCATCCCGGGTCGGGGGATGGCCAGATAGCCGGGGAGGACCTCCCACGAGATGGCGTTGTCGGTGTTGCCCTGGATGTTGGCGTGGCCCCGCTCGGCGTTCACGCCTCCACCGGGTCGCCCGACGTTGCCGAGCAGCAGCTGCACCATGCCGAGCGCCCGGATGATCTGCACGCCCGAGGTGTGATGGGTCAGACCGACGGCGTACACGATGCTACCGACCTTGTCCGCCACGCCGGTCGAGCCCATCAGCTTGGCGATCTCGACGAACTTGCCCTCGGGGATGCCGGTGATCTGCGACACCATGGCCGGCGTGTACCGGGCGTAGTGGGCCTTCATCACCTGGAACACCGAACGCGGGTGCTGCAACGTCGGGTCGACCTTGGCGAACGCGGCGGACGGGTCGGGCGCGCCCTCCGGTGGGATGTCGCGCTCGTAGTCCCATGACGTCGTGGTGTAGGTCCGCCTGGCCGCGTCGTAGCCCGAGAACAGGCCGTCGACGAACTTGTAGCTCTCGCTCACCAGGAACGAGGCGTTGGTGTGCAGCTTGACGTAGTCCTCGTGGTAGAGCTTGTTCTCGAGGATGTAGCTGATCAGCCCGCCGAAGAAGGCGGTGTCAGTCCCGGCTCGAATGGGCGCGTACACGTCGGCGATCGCCGACGTGCGGGTGAACCGGGGGTCGACGTGGATGATCTTCGTCCCGTGCTCGTCGCGGCCGATCTGGGCCCACTTCCAACCGCAGGGGTGGTTCTCCGCCGGGTTCGCGCCGATGACGAGGATGACGTCACTGTTCTTGAAATCCCGCCAGTGGTTGGTCATTGCCCCTCGACCGAATGAGGCGGCCAAACTGGCCACCGTGGGACCGTGTCAAACACGGGCCTGTTGTTCGAGGTACACAGTGCCCAGTCCCCGCATCAGCTTGGCGGTGAGGTAGCCCTCCTCGTTGCTGATGGTGGCCCCGCCGAGGAAGGCGAAGCCCGTCTGGCGGTTGACGGTGTTGCCCGCCTCGTCCTTCTCGGTGAAGTGCTTGTCGCGGGCGTCCTTCACCATGCGGGCCATGCGGTCCATGGCGTCGTCCCAGGAGACCTGCGTCCACTCGGCGGCGCCGGCGGCCCGGTACATCGGGCCCGCCGGCCGGTTGCCGTTGAGGGCCAGCTGGAGCGTCGACGCGCCCTTGGGGCACAGCGTTCCCGCGTTGATCGGGCTGTCGGGGTCGCCCTCGACGTGCAGCAGCGTGGGCACGGTGTTGGGCGCCTTGTCGCCGAGCGTGTAGGCGATCATCGAGCAGCCCACCGCGCAGTAGGGGCACACCGTCCGGGTCTCCGTCGCCTGGGAGATCTTGAGCTGGCGGACCTGCGCGTGCGCCGGCTGCAGGTCGAAGCCGAACGTCGAGACGCTCGCCGCACCGCCCGTCACGAGAGCCGAGCCCTTCAGGAATTGGCGGCGGGTGAGCTCCATGGCGCGGCCTCTTTCCTGCGGTGGGCCGGGCCCTCCCGCCGAGGCCGAATCCACGCCGCATAATGCTCTTCAGGTTGTACGTCGATGATCGACCCCGGGCCAATGTTCGTCAAGGAGACATTGCTCCATCTCGGACAGTGCACAAAGACCCCCGGGGCGTGGGACGATGGCTCGCATATGGTCGACGAGGCCGCGGTGCGGACTGCCCTTGCCGGCGTCGAACACCCTGAGCTGCGCCTGCCGATCACCGAGCTCGGCATGGTGCGGGGGGTGCTGCTCGACCATGGTCACGCGCAGCTCTCCATCGCCCTCCTCGCCCAGGGCTACCCGCTCCGTGAGGTCCTGCGGGCGGGCATCGTCGATGCCGTCCGGGCGCTCGGTGTCGAGCGGGTCATGGTCGACTTCACCACGCTCACCGATACCGAGCGCAGCGCGCTGCGCAAGCGGCTCCAAACCGACGTGCCGCCCGTCGAGGCGTTCGCGGCGACGCGGGTGTTCGCGGTGGCGTCGGGCAAGGGCGGGGTGGGCAAGTCGTCGTTGTCGGTCAACCTGGCCGTCGCCATGGCCCGCAGGGGCAAGCGGGTGGCGATCCTCGACGCCGACGTCTACGGGTTCTCCGTCCCCCGGATGCTCGGTGTCGACCGGACGCCACTGATCCTCGACGGGCTCCTGATTCCGCCGGAGGTCGAGGGCGTCGCAGTGGTGTCGGTGGGCTTCTTCGTCGACGAGGGGACACCGGTGATCTGGCGGGGGCCGATGCTCCACAAGATGCTCAAGCAGTTCGTCGACGACGTGTGGTGGGGGAAGCCCGACGTGCTCCTCGTCGACATGCCGCCCGGCACCGGCGACGTGTCGCTCACCCTGTCGGAGCTCCTTCCGACGGCGGAGCTGGTGATCGTCACCACGCCCCAGCCGGCGGCCCAGCGCGTGGCGCAGCGGGCGGCGTACATGGGCCGGCGCATCAAGATGCACATCGCCGGCGTGGTGGAGAACATGAGCTGGTTCACTGGCAAGGACGGCGAGCGCTACGAGCTGTTCGGCCGCGGCGGGGGCGAGCTCCTCGCGGCCGAGCTGGGCGTGCCACTCCTGGGCTGCATACCCCTCGTCCCCGCCCTTCGCGAGGGTGGCGATCTCGGTACGCCCATCGTCGTGTCCGACCCGACGAGCGAGGCTGCGGTCGCCCTGCACGGGGTTGCCGTGGCGCTCCTGGAGCAGCGGCCGGCGAAGATCCGCCGTCCCGAGCTTCGGATCCTGTCGACCTCCTAGTCTCAGGCCGTGACCGACGATCCGGAGAAGGTGTTCGAGGACCTGACCGCGGCGATGGGCGCCCCCGCCCTCAGCCCCGAGGAGAAGGCGGCCGTCCTGCGCCTGGCCAAGGTGGTGGCCGATGCGTCAGAGCGGCGGTTCGCGCCCCTCACCTGCTACGCCGCCGGCCTGGTCATCGGCGCCTCCGAAGACCGTCTCGGGCAGTTGCGGGAGATCATCGACCTGGTGCGCACCCAGGGCGACTGAGGAATGAGGGCAGCCAGGAAGTGAACGTCGACGTCGAGACCGAGATCGTCATCGACCGTCCGGTCGAGGAGGTCGCCGCCTACGCCGCCGACCCGTCCAACGCGCCCGAGTGGTACGCCAACATCGCGTCCATCGACTGGCAGACGCCGCCGCCGGCAACTGTCGGATCGAAGATGACCTTCGTCGCCCGCTTCCTCGGCCGGCGGCTCGAGTACACCTACGAGGTGGTCGACCTCGTGCCCGGCGAGCGCCTCGTGATGCGCACCGCTCATGGCCCGTTCCCGATGGAGACGACCTACACGTGGGCGCCGGCCGGCGCGGGATCGACGCGGATGACGCTGCGCAACCGGGGCGAGCCCGCCGGGTTCTCGAAGGTCATGGCGCCGCTCATGGGGCCGGCCATGCGCCGCGCCAACCGCAAGGACCTGGCCAAGATCAAGTCCATCATCGAAGCGGCCTGAGCGGAGCCTCCCTCATCAGCCCGACCCGAGGGCTCGGTCGTCGTCCGGTAGCGCCATGGCCAAGACCTGCTCGGGCGTGGCGTCCATGTTGTGCAGGCGCCGGCCGTGCTCCTGCGTCGCGGCGACGACCGCTTCCTCGTCACCCTTGGTCTCCCATCCACACACGCAGCGCACTCGCATCGTGACGTCCTCACCCCAGGTTACGGAACGGTTCCTCAACGTAGTCACTGAGCCCCGCCAACCACTCGTCGGAGAGCCGGGAGCGCACCGTTGCATCGTCTCGGGCGAGCCATGCCAGGTGCCGGACCGCGTGCTCCAACACCGCGTTCGTGTCGATCTGAGCCGGCGCGGTGACCGCACCCGACCTTGCCAGCTCGTGGCGCACCACGACCTGTCTGTCGAACGTCTCCGCCACCGATGGGTCCACGACCACGAAGAAGCTCAGGATCACGCCGTCGGGACCCTGGCGCCACGACGTCGAATGGACGAGCCGGGGCTCTCCGAATACGTCCGCGACGAGTCTCGTCACGATGTCGACGGGATGGTCCGAAGGGATCGTCTCGATGTACCACGGTGCTGCGCCGCAGGGACCGGAGAGCACGATGCCCTCGTGCGTAAGTGCGAGCACGAAGACCTCGGCCTGGATCGGGCCCTCGATGTCGATGCCCGCCAGTGGATCGTCGCCGGCCATGCCCTGACACGGTACGGGATCGGCAGGGAAGCTCCTGGGCCATTGCATCGCGGCGGCGCGTGAGGGAAGATCGCCCCGCGGCGGTGGGGTGGGTCGGTCGACTCGCCCGTTCCTGTCGCGGGGGGAAGGGGGCACACCGTGCCGAAGAGTCATCTGTTGGGGGCGCGCGGCGCGCTCGTCGTTGGCGCGGCCGCGCTGGCCCTGACGCTGATCCCGGGGTCGCCGTCGCAGGGTGCGCCGCCGACCGGCCCGCCGCTCGTCGGTCCGGCCATCCAGGTGACGCCGGACATCGACCCGTAGCGCGCCTACAACCCAGCCCCAGGTCGCGGTCGATCCCACCGACCCCCAGACGATCGCCATCATCGGGGCGAACTACAACGCGGGAGCGTGCGGCGTCCAGGTCAGCCTGGACGGCGGCCGCACCTGGCGGGCGGGCAAGGGCAACGCCAAGCCGGCCGACGACAAGACCTGCGTGCGCAGCGACTCCGGCCCCTACCTCGACGGCGCCTTCGCCGGCGGGACCATCTTCCTGGCCTCGGCTTCGGACGACTTCGGCGGCCAGCAGGACGTCAACAACCTGTACCTGTCGCGCAGCACCGACCTCGGCGACACGTGGGAGACGACGATTGCCCACAAGGGCGGAACCTCCGTGGAGTTCACCGAGGTGAACGGGACCAAGAAGATCGGCGGCGAGCACTTCAGCCTCGTGCGCATGGGCATCGACTACGACAATCCGAAGTACGTCTGCGTCGGCGCCCGCCTCGGGCATGCCGACCGCACGCCCCCCTACGGGCTGTTCGGGAACGTCTCGTTGCGGGCGGTGGTCGTGGCCTCCGAGGACGGCGGCAAGACGTGGGGGCCGATGATGGACCTCCTCGCCGGCCTGCCGCGGGACCAGTACGCCGGCTCCCGCCTCCCGGCCATCACGGTGGGCAGCGACGGCACCGTGTACGCGTTCACCCGCGAGCGCCCGCCGCCCGCCGACACGGCCAAGCCGGCCAACGCGACCTCGCCGGCGGGGTCGCCCGGCGCCGGCGGTCGGCTGTTCCTCTCCACCGCCACCGACCACGGCAAGACGTGGACGACGAAGTCGATCGACGAGAGCGGCGTGCCGTGCACCGCCTGCACCGCCGAAGGCGTGTACAACGCCAAGACCGGCGAGCTGTACGTCGTGTTCGGGCAGCGCGACAACGCCGACGCCGAGCAGAACGTCTGGATCAAGCGGTCGACCGACGGCGGCGAGACGTTCGGCCCGTCGATCCGGGTGAACCACGACAAGACCGCCCGCGACCACCAGTACCCCCAGATCAGCGTGGCGCCGAACGGCCGAGTCGACGTCGCCTGGCACGACTGGCGGAATGACACCCTGTTCAACCCGGCCGGCACCCGGCAGAACCAGCTGTACTGGGACATCTACTACAGCTATTCGAACGACGGCGGGCAGACCTGGGCCGAGGACATCCGGATGAGCGACCGGTCCATGAACAAGAACGAGGGCTACAGCTTCCACAGCAACTACGGCCTGGGCGGACCGACGGGGATCGCGTCGACCGACGCCGCCGCACTGGTCGCGTGGGGCGACTCGCGGCGAGGATCGATCCAGCTCCCCGTGGAGGACTACTACTTCGCAGAAGCCGTCCACGATCGCAAGGCCCTGGAGGGCGGCGCCGGCGGAGGCGACGACAACACCGCCCGCGACATTGCGCTGGGAAGCGTGGTCACCCTCGTCGTCGCCGGCCTGGTGCTGCTGATCGCGGCGACGGGCGTCGGCCGGCGGGCGGAACCGCGCCCGGACCCGAAGGCCACGGCGGCGGCGTGACCATCTCCAAACGGGCGGCGCGGGCCCTGGTCCCGGCGGCGGCCTTCGCCCTGCTGCCGCCGTTCGCCGGCGGGGCGACTGCGGCCGGGACGGTGCGACTGACCCAACCGGTGCAGACAACGCAGGGCGACGTCGACCCGGCGCGGACCTACACGTCGCCGTCCATCGCCATCGATCCTGAGAACCCGATGAACGTCGTCATGGCCTACGTCGAGGCCCGGAGCCGGCGGTGTGGCCTCATGCGCTCGACCGACGGCGGCGACACATGGACCCAGCTCGACGCCTCGCCGGCGACGCCTTCGTTCCCCGTCTGCTTCGTCATCAGCGGCCGGGTCGACATGGCGCCGGTGGCCTTCGGCCGTCACCACACGCTCTATTACGGGCTGAACGGCTACGACGACACCGACGGTGGGGTCAACAACGGCAACATCAGCGTGCTGGTGGCCCGCTCCGACGACCTGGGCGACTCGTGGAAGACGACCGTGGTCCACAACGTCCGAGGCAAGCAGCCGCCCGACACCGACTCGGCCCGGCCCGTGTCGGACCTGGCCGTGGACACCAGCGGAAAGGAGGACGTCGTCTACGTCGCCTGGCGCTCGGAGTACCGAACGTCGGTGGCGCCCAACCTGCGGCCCCGGGCGCCGCAGGTGGCGGTGTCCACCGACGGGGCCAAGACCTTCTCGCCCGCGTTCAACGTGGCCGCGCCGGCGTGGGCCGATCCCGCCGCACGCGCCGAGGCGCTGAAGACCACGACGACGGTGCCGGGGACGCCGACCACGACCGCCCCGCCGGCGGGATCGAAGGCGGCCCAGCCCGACCAGGCCGCCAACTTCGGCGGCAGCAACCCGTCCCTCACCGTCGACGGCAAGGGCAACGTCTACGTCGCGTGGATCACCCACAGCTCGAACATCACGCCGACGCCGCTGCCGGCCGTGTGGCTATCGAAGTCCACCGACGGCGGCAAGACCTTCGTCGCGTCGGCCATCACGCCGTTCCAGCAGGGCCTGTCCACCTTCGGCTCCCAGCGCATCCGCTGGGGCCCGGGGGGCGGCCCGTCGGGCACCCTGCACGTCGTCTACGAGGGCACGACCCATCCGGCGGTCGCCGGCGACACCGACACCTTCTACCAGCGCTCGACCGATGCCGGGCGCACGTGGAGCCCGGCGCGCTCGCTCAACGACGATCCCGCCGACTCCCTGTTCGCCCAGATCTCGCCGAACCTCAGCGTGGCGCCCAACGGTCGGGTGGACGTCGCCTGGTGGGACACCCGCAACGACCCCGGGTCCGCAGCAACGACGTGCACTACTCCTCGTCGACGGACAACGGGACGACGTGGTCGCCGAACACCCGGATCACCGACAGGTCAGTCGATCGGCGGATCGGCATCTGGGCCAACGGCTACGACGTGAACGTGCCGCCGGGGATCGCGTCCACGAACAAGTTCCTGGTCGTCGGCTGGGACGACACCCGCACCGGCACGCAGCTCACCCAGACCCAGGACCTCTTCACGGTGGACGCCCAGTTCGAGGAGGTGGGCGGTGGGACGTCGACCGGGGCAAGGTCGCGCTGGCCGCGGTGGTCGGCATCGCGGTGGTCGGTCTCGTCCTGCTCGCCGTGTCGGTCGCGGGCCGCCGGCGGGTGCAGCCGGCGCCGGCGCGGCGGGAGGCGGGCGCGGATCCGCTGCCCAGGTAACGCCCAGGTCTCTCCCAGTTTCGCCTCGTAACCTGCACCTCACTGGACGAGTGGGGGGCCGGCACATGACGCGGTACTGGAAGTGGATTCTCGGCGTGATCGTCGCCGTGGCCGTCGCCATCCCCGCTGGGACCTGGCTCTACATCAACGTGATCGAAGGCGACGCTCCGGCCCCCCTGACGCTCGACACTGCGTCCTCGGGGCAGGTGACGACCACCAGTTCCGTGGCTCCGTCCACGTCGACGACGGCACCCACGGCCATCGGCGCCACGGTCCCGACCACGACGGCTGCGCCGAGCGAGTCCGCGCTCAGCGGGACCTGGCACCCGACCTCCGGCTCCGTCCTCGGCTATCGGGTGAAGGAGGTGCTGTTCGGGCAGTCGAACGAGGCCGTGGGCCGGACGAGCGACGTCACCGGGTCAATGACGATCAACGGCGCGTCCGTGTCGGCGGTCGAACTGGTGGTGAACCTCAAGATGGTGAAGAGCGACAACAGCCAGCGCGACGGTCAGTTCCAGGGCCGGATCATGAACACCGCCACCTTCCCGACCGCGACCTTCAAGTTGACCCAAGCGCTCACGCTGTCGGCGGTGCCGACTGACAGCTCGGTCGTCGACGCCAAGGCCACCGGGGACCTGACCCTTCGGGGGACGACGAAGACCGTCACCTTCGATCTGAAGGCCCAGCGCGACGGAGCCCACGTGAAGGTCAACGGCACCATCCCGATCGTCTTCGCCGACTACAGGATCCCCAACCCGAGCGCCGGCCCGGCCAGCACCGAGGACCGCGGCGTCGTCGAGTTCCTCGTGGTGTTCGCCAAGGCGTGACCACGGAATGCATCACCCACCGGCTGGATCGACCTCCTCGAGGAGCCTGAGCGAGAGGAGCTCCCGGACGAAATCGTCGACGTCGGCTGCCGCCGTCACCGCCTGCACTGCGTAGGTCGCGACCGTGGCGTCGATCACGTTCTTACGAGACGCGCCGCCGGTCAGGCTCCGCCAGACGAAGGCACCCACCCCATCGAGCACGACGCGCTCGTGGCGATCCAACTGGACCGCCACCACACTCGCGCCCCGGAACCAGTAGACGGTCCGGGGGGAGATGCGGACGGCCATCGTGCCCTGCCACACGAAGGGGTCCCGAAACCGTCTGACATCAATCACGGGGCGCGGCTCGGGACGGTGCCGGCGATCGAGGCGTCCGGCCGTGAACCCGGCCCAGTAGTAGAGGTTCGAAATCGTCTCGGACCGGCTCGGTCGCCGGAGGCCTCGGGGGCTGAACTTTCCCCCGACGCCGTGGCTCATGTAGGCCCCGGTGAGCTGCGCGGCACCGCGGCCGTAGCGCCAGCCCTTGCGGAGGAACCTGGCCAATGGCTTGCCCTCGTGGTGCACGACGCCGGTTTCCGGCTCGTAGGCGAGGAGCCATCCGGCCAGGACGACACGCCACGCGAGGTCCACGTCCTCCGCGGCGGCGAGCGACTCATCGAACATGCCGGCGTCGTCCAACGCGGCGCGCCGGTACATGCAATTGCCGGTCAGCAGCCAGGGGTAGAGAGACCGCCGGCCGGACACCGTCAGGTCGAGCAGCTCGTCGTCGGAGTGCGCCCCCGATGCGGCGATGAGGGCGTCCACGCGGGGATCGGTGGCCCCCCTCGACGTCGCGGCCTGGCATCCGCCGAGCTGCGGATCGACGAATCGCGCCGTCAATGCCGACACCCAGTTCGGCTCGGGAATCGAGTGGGCATCGAGGAAGGCCACAAGCGGCGCGGCGCCGTAGCGGAGCCCGGCGTTGCGAGCGGCAGCGGGACCGGCGCCGGCGCCCCGCAGGACGGTCGCCCCGCCCCGGCGCGCCACGTCGGTCGTCGCGTCGGTCGACGCGTCGTCGACCACGATGACGGTGATCGGACCCTCGGCGTATGTCTGGGTCGCGAGGGCTGCGAGGCACTCGCCGAGCTTCGCGGCCTCATTGCGGGCGGCGATGACGACGTCGACGGCGCCGGGCATATCCCTACGAGCGCCCCGCCACGAGCGATGGGATCACGTCGAGGTCATCGTCGCCGAACTCGACGAGGAACGGGTCGGCCCTTTCCGAGAACGACGCCAGCAGCCGGAGGCACCACTGGCTGTAGGTCGCAAAGGTGTCGTCCCGGAACACACTGGCGCGGAAGACCGTCATCGCCTCGGCGACCAAGCGCCGGAAGACCTCCGCCCGTCGGAGGGCACGGAGACGCGGACGGTCGGTGGCGTCCCGGCGAAGCTGCACGTAGGTGTCGACGACCACCGGATGTCGCAGCGCCTGGGTCTCGCACGGACGGCGGCTCACCGCGTACTTTCCCCGATGGTCACGGCCGCCCACCACGCCGTCCGCCAGCTCGGGGAAAAGGGCGAGCGTCGCCGCCGACACATGGAGGTAGTCGAGCGACGAGAGCCCCACCGCACCATCGTCGGCCAGCGCGAACAGCGGGCCGTCGTCGGCGAGCAACGCCCATCCGTCGCGCGCGAAGGCCAGCGCGGTCGTCGTCTTCCCGGCGCCCGCGCCCCCGGCGAGGAAGACGCCACGACCGTCCCGGGCCACCAGCGCGCCGTGCAGGGACGCCAACCCGTGGAACGGGAGCACGAAGCTCTGGAGCAGCGGCCGGATCACCCGTCCCACCACGGCCTGCGGATCGCCGGCGAACTCGCCGCCGACGACGGTCCGGAGCCGACCCGCGACTGGGTCGTACTCGATCGCCTGCGGGTAGGGACCGTCGATTCGGGCGCCGAATCGCCCGTCGGCGAACCAGACCGGTCCACCACAGAGGTTGTTCTCGGCGAACACGGCACCGGGCCGCTCCGTGACCGAGGGGACCGACGACGGCTCGCCCAGCTCGACGCGCAGCTCGAGGGTGGTCCGCGGCGTGGCGGGCAGCACGTCATCGGGCAGCGCGCTGTCGATGTAGAGCGCATCGAGGAAGGGTCCGAGGTCGAGCGTCTCACTGGATATGGCGAATCTCAGTGAGTGAAGGTGAAGCGTGCGACGCATGGCCCCTTCTTGCCGCGAGGATCCGGCGGAGCAACGGGACGAAGTCCTCCCGGCCCTCCAGCGCGAACACGACCTGGCACAGGTCGAACGTCGCCCGAAACGCCCGATGGTACTGGGCGCGGGGATTTCCCAGGTACGGCGCCAGGTCGTCGCGAAGCTCCCGAAGCCGTCCGAGCCCGTCGCAGCCGCCGTCCGTCGCCAGCGCGGCCAGGACCTGCTCGACCTGGTCCGTCAGCTCGCGGTGGCGGCGGAAGACGGCGATCGGCGTGAAGCCGCCTTCGTCCTCCAGACGGGCGAGGAGGGTCACGAGCGCCGCGGCGTCCACCGGCACCGCAGGTCGCCGCGCCTGGCGCAGCGCCCGCAACGCGTCCTCGAAGGCGTCGACGCCGGCCTCCCACTCATACGCCGTGCGCACCGTGTCGAAACCCCCGGCGACCAATCGCTCGGCCAACCCCTGTTCGTCAAGTACCGAAGCCAGCTTGGCGGCCAGATCGTCCGGGTTGTTGGCCTCGGCGAGGACGAGGTTCACGCCGTCGACGCCGTACTCGTCCACGCCCAGGCTCTTCGTGGACACGACCGGGACGCCGCAGCAGAATGCCTCCAGCGCCGGCAAACCGAGCCCCTCGTACCAGGAGCAGCAGCAGTAGACGTCGGCGGAGGCGTAGATGCCCGGCATGGCGTCCTCTGGCGGGCACAGGTGGATGGTCTTGGGATACGGCAGTTCGTCGAACAGGCTGCGGTTCCGGTCCTCCTGGGTGGCCAGCACCAGCTCGACGTCGTGGTCGGCGCTCAGTATGCGCAGCGCCTCGAAACCGTCGGCCATGCCCTTGTACGGCATGAGGTAGTTGCCGACGAAGAGGATGCGGGCCGGCCCCGACCGCTCCCGTGGCGCCCGGGGCACGAAGACGTCCTTCCGGATCCCGACCGGGGCGTGCCAGGCGTCGCGTCCGGTCCGTTCCCGGATCAACCGCCTCACGACCGCCGACTCGGTGACGATGGGGACCGGGAGTTGGTAGAGGTCGCGGAACACCGCCGAGGAGGCCATGAACCCTTCGTAGGTGCCGTCGGGCGAGTGATGGAAGCTCTCGTAGTCCTGGGCGTAGAAGACGAGCCGCTCGCCGGCGAGCGGCAGCAGCAACGGGACAAAGAACGCGTTGGTGGCGAAGACGAAGTCGTAGCGGGACGGATCGATGTCCTCGAGGTCGCGCGACGGGAGCAGGGGCAGCTCGAGGTCGTGCCAGCGGGGCGGGCCGGCGTAGGAGAACAGCTCGACCGAGTGCCCGCGCCGGGCCAGGCGCGAGGCCACCTCGAACACGACCTTGACGCCGCCGCTCAGGGCGGACGTGGGCAGGCAGAACAGGAGCCGGAGACGGTCCCCTCTCATAGGGGCGACTGCAGTGCGGCGGGCAGCAGCGACCGGGTCCCCGCGCCGGCGATCGGATGCTCGATCGCCTCGGCCATCGCCTCGGCGATGGCTTCGACGTCGCCCGTCGGGACGACGGTGCCGTTCACCCCTTCCCGCACGTACTCCTTCATGCCCGTGTCCTCGGTGACGACCACGGGCACGCCGGCCGCCAGCGCCTCCAGTGGCGCGAAAGCCAGGGCGTCCTCGAACGACGGATGGACGAAAAGGTCGGCGCGGTGGAGGTGGGCCAGCGGGTCACCGGCGACGACGGCGATACGTGCATCAGCCCGGCGACGCTCGGTGACGAGCCGCTCGAAACTGTCGGTGGCGAACCGCCCGACGAGGACGAGGCGGAGGTCGGGCTGGCGCAGCCGCCGGAAGGCGTCGAGCAACAGGGCGACCCCCTTCGTCTGCTCCAGGCGCCCGACGTAGATCACGGTGAAGACGCCAGACGGCGGGCGGTGCACAGGCGGCGCGTACCGGGCCGGCACCGGGTGTACCCGTCGGACCAGCTTGTGCTCGGGCACGCCGGCCTCGACGAACGAGGCCCGGGCGTAGCTCGACATCACGCCGATGGTGTCGGCCGCCGCGTACTCGCGGCGCAGCTTGCGCACGTGCAGCGGCGTGAGCCAGCTCGGCTCGACGGCGCCGGCGCCGGCCCGGCGGTGGAGGCGGCGGACGTTGTCGACATGGGACGTGGTCGCCTCGAGCGCCACCCGAGCCGCGCCCCGCCGGCGGGCGGCGGCGAACGAGTGCAGGCCGGCGCCGTCCAGGGCGACGAAATCCACCTCGTCCAACGCCGCGCCGCGACCGAGGGACCGGGCCACCTGCCGGTCGAAGAGGTCCCGAGCCGCGAAGTCCCGCCAGCCGGGGCCGGCGGATCGCAACACGCCTCTGGTCACCCACCGCCAGCGGGAGAGGTCGACGACGTCGGCCGCGCCGTCGCCCGGTCGTCCCGCGGTGCAGTAGTAGCGGAGCAGCACATCCGCGCGCCGGGCATCCTCGACGACTGACTGCAGGGCGCGACCGAGACCTCCCTGGCCGTAGGGGACGTGCCCGCTCACGATCCTCAAGGCCCGACGCCGCCTCCGAGCGCTCGCCGGATACTGGCGTCTCCTACTTTCGGTGAGGGCGACCCCGCCCAACGCCGCCACCGGAAGCGCACCCAGGTGCGGGCGGTCCCATGGCTGCGCCGGATCATCCGCCGGGCGACGACGACGCCGGCGCGCGGACCCCGCTGCTCGATCAGCGCGGCGAGCGTATGGATGCCGGCGGGCATCCTCCGGGAGACGTCCCAACGTCCGCTCGCCGGCGCAGCCCGGAAGGACCGTCGGGTCACCCACGACGCGTCCAAGGCCCGCAGGCGGCGCAGCAGACGTGTGTCGACCTCGATCCCGGCGAGGGCGCGCAGGTAGTCGAGGGCGGCGGCGGCCGGCGGACCGAGGCCCTCGGCGGCGGCCAGCTCGACGAACACGTCATGGTCGAGATCCCCGGCGCCGAGGATGGCGAGCGCGTCGGGCACCCAGCGGACCGACCCACCGCGGAACCGATGGGTGCCGTGGTGGATGACGTGCAGGAGCAGGTCAGCGCGGTGGCCGTCCCGGACCGCGCTACCGGCCAGGGTGCCCGGCGTGCTGCGCTGCCATCGGCCGCCCTCGTCGCGGTCGCCCATCGGATCGCGAAACAGGCTCCGATGGAGGTCGATCTCCCGCCCGGCCGGGTCGATGAGCTCGACGGCGTGATATGGAAAGTCGACAGCCGGCTCCGACCGCGCCGCATACCCGGCCGACCTGAGCACCTCAATGGCGCGGGGCCACTGGCCGGCGGGCACCAGCAGGTCGACGTCGAGCATCGGCCGGGCCCCGACGTCGCCGTAGTACCGGTCGACGAGTGCCGCGCCCTTGAGGGCCATCACAGGAATACCGTCGCGGTGGAGGGAGTCGGCCGCGACTGAGGCGGCGCGCAGGAGCGTGTGGTTGCGGGCCCATGTCGCCCGGTACCGGTCCGCGGCCCGGGCGACCCACGGCTCGTCGTCGTCGACGCCGAACCGGTGCCGGCGCCGGTAGGCCAGGGCGAGCAGCCGTGCGCTCTCGCTGTCGCATCCATACCGGTCGGCGTCGTCGGTCCACGCCCTCCATGCCTTGGGGCCGGCGTCGGGCGTGAACAGAGCGACCAGGAGGAGCTCGCTCGGCGGAGAACCGGTCCAGCGCGCCCGAGCCACGGTCCACAATAGGCTCCGTGGTGACGGCGCCGGCCCGGCGACAGCAAGAGACCGAGGACCTCGCCGCCTACCGGCGGCTGGCCGCCCACGCCGCCCGGGGTCGGGCTCGGCCGGCGGCCCTCCGGGCCTACGCCGCGAGTCCGGCCACCTCGATGCGGGCCGTCCGCTACGTGCTCTCGCTCCCCCGCCTGACCCTCCGACCCACGGCGTCGCCGGCGGGAGACAGGGTGCGCGCCGGGATCGCCCGAACCGCGGGGCGATCGGGGTGGGGCCTCCGGCTGGCCCAGCCGGTGCTGGCGATCCCGCCCACCGAGGCGGCGTACGTCACGGGGAACCGGCGCCAGACGGTCCGCAAGAACGCCCGCAAGGCGGCGCGTGACGGGTACTGCTGCCGTACCGTCCCCGTCGATGAGGCGCTGACGGTGCACGGGCTGACGGTCCCCGATGGGCGGCTCGTGGCCGTCGCCGAGTCCGCCGACGGAACGCCTCGGGCCATCACCTTGGCTACCGTCGACGGAGAGTGGGCGCTGCTCGAGGGCATGCTGAAACTCGGCGACGACACGCCGTCGTCGGCCCGCTACCTGCTCCAGCTCTACCGCCTCGCCGGCGCCCACCACCTCCTGGCCCCCCTCCCGCACCCCGACCGGCCCGGCCTGCGGTACTTCCAGCACATCCTCGGGTTCGTGCCGACCAACGTCATCCTGGGACCCCCGACCTGAAGGAGTCTGGCCGGAAGCGCTCGGGCGCCGACGACAGGAAGTCCTCGATCCAGCGCCCGAGTGACTCGGCCATTCGGAGGTCGACGTCAGAGCCGTCGTCGGGCTCGTTCGTGGCCGGGGCCAGGCCGTCGCCCACCACGACGGTCAGCGCCGGCCGGTACCGGTGCCACCGCGCGGCTACGGGGAACACCGGCCGCCCCGACCGGCGGGAGAGCGCGAACGCGCCCCTCCGGAACGTGATGGTCTCGCCGAGGACCGTGACGGGAGGGGTGTCACTCCCTCGGCGGCCGTCGACGGCAACGACGACCAACCCACGTGCGGCGAGGCGCTCGCGCGCCCGGTCGAGCGCCGCTCTCGAATCGACCCCGACGCGAACGAACTCGATGCCCGGCGTGGGCTCCGGATCACCGGCGTGGATGAAGAACAACGCCGGTAGCCCTTGGCCGGAGAGCGCCGGTGCGATGGCCGTGATGGTCGCTCCCGCGTGCCAGGTGGCCAGCACGCCGCCGGTGGCCCGGAGGCCGGCCACAGGGTTGTCCGGCGCCCAGGCCACGACCCGCCCTATCCGCCCCAGTCCATAGCGCCGGACCACCGCTTCGAGCAGCCACGTGCGTGCCTCGTTCGCCGCGAGGTCGCCGGCCACACGCGCCGGCCGGCCGCCGTAGCGGCCGGCGAGGGCTGGCCGGCCGGAGCGCCGCCGCAGGCGCTCCCGCACCCGGTTCACGACGCCGGCGACGGCCAGCGTCGACCGCGGGGCGAGGTGCGCCGGCACTGCGAGGAGGCCGAGCGCCCGTTCGTGCGCCGTCATCGGTCGCCGGCGATGGCCTGGAGGGCCAGGGCATGGGACGCCAGCCGGGCGCGGAAGCGGGACAGGTCACCCCCGGTGAGGTGCGGGTAGGGCTCGGTCGACGTCTCAGAAGCGACATCGACGGCGGTCAGGGAGATCGCCGCCGCCAGCTCGTCGAGCGTCGCCCGGACCTTCACGCACTCCTCGGCCTTCGGCCCGGCCACCGCGTCAGCCGCGACGAGCAGCTCGTCCACCGTCGTGACATAGCGCAGGTCGGTGATCCCTTCGCCCATGCCCTCCCACTGCAACGTCGGCACCACGCCGGTGCGGGCGGGATAGGTGGCCAGGTGGTCCTTGTAGTCGTCGGCCGTGCCCCCGATCACGAAGCCGGGCTCCCAGTCGTCGAAGTCGTCGTACGGCGAGTTCGGGTGCACCGGCAGGTGCTGATAGCAGTAGGGCGCGATGCCGGCGGCGCCGCTCTTCCACAGGTAGAACCCGGCCAGGACGCGGTGGACGTTCGGCTTCTCCATGTGGGCCGCCCAGTGGTAGTAGACGCCGCCGACGCGGCCGGCGACGAACTCCCGGCTCCGCGGGAGGTACACACTGACGACGTCGGGGACCGGCCCCAGCTCGGCCAGGCGCGGGAGGAACCCGGCGTCCGCGATCGACGCCATGGTCGGAAGGCCGAGCCCGGCGGCGCCGGCGAGGTTGCGCCGGTGCCCGTCATGCCACTCCTCGCCCCGTACATCGATCTCGTCACTCACGTACACCACCGGTCGGAGGCCGCCAAAGTCGGCCGGCGTGATGCCGGCGGGCACCGGTGCGTGGAGCACGACGGTGCCGGCGAACCCGGCCTCACGGGCCAGGCGCGCCGCCCGCCGCACCAGGGCGGGCCGGCGCTCGTTCAGCGAGATGGCGGTGAACCCGTGGCTGCGGATGTCGGCCAGCTGGGAGCAGAACACGTCCTCGGGCACCCGGTGCTGCGGCTGGGCGCAGTCGATCGTGCCGCGGTACCAGAGGAACCGTTCTTGCCGAGGTTCACGCAACGCCAACGGGAGGACGGTCACCCCCACGTAGATCTCGACGCACGCGCCGCCGGCGGCGCGCACCTCGATGGCGCCGGCGTGATGACCAGCAGCGGCACCGGCCGGTACGGTCGCCGTGACCCAGACCTGCACCGGCTCGCCCGCAATCACGCCGGCGGTCGCCGGCCCGGTCAGCCGCAACGCCGGCGGTCGGTAGTAGCGAGGCCGCCGGCGCAGGCGGTGGAGATGACGAAGGTGCCCGCAAAACACGGTGTAGCCGTCGGTCAGCTCCTCTCGGTCGTCCTTGACGAGCAGCTCGGCAACGGGCTTCCGGGGGCCCCGTACACGCCGACGCCGGCCTGCTCCCAGACCTTCACGACCCATACGTCCAGCCAATCCCCGATGTCGCCCATGGCCCGGATGGTCAGCGGGCCGGCGTTAGCGGCCACGTCGAAGGAGAGCGCCACCCGTTCACCCGGCGTCGCCGTGGCCGAAAGCCGGCGCACTGGCACCCCGGTCCCACACCGTTCGTAGGGCTCGTGAGCGGACGCCACCAGGCCGCCTGTCACCACCACGCTGGTACTTTGCAACGAGGAATGGCGACTCCCGGACGGCCGACCGTGGTCGTGACGGTTCCCGTGCGCGACGAGGCCGCCAACCTCCCGCGCCTGCTGGCCACGACGCTGCTCTGGGCGGACCACGTTGTCATCGCCGACCAGGGCTCCAGCGACGGCTCGGCGGAGCTGGCCCGGTCGTTTCCCGGGGTGACCGTGGTCGACAACCCGTCGCGGTCATACGGCGAGGACGCCCGGCAGCAGATCCTCCTCGACGCGGCGCGGAAGCTGACGCCGGCGCCCCGACTCCTCGTCGCCCTCGATGCCGACGAGATCATGTCGGCCAACGTGCTGGAGTCCGAAGAGTGGGACGAGGTCCTCCGGGCTCTGCCCGGCACGAGCATCCGCCTCGCTCGGGTGGAGCTGGCGGCGGACACCACGCGGTACCTCCGCCACTGGTGGGACGATGCCGGTGTCCGCGGCGGGTTCGCGTACATGGACGACGGCGCGGCCCACACCGGCCGGCGACTTCATTCGAACCGGCTTCCGGAGCCGCCCGCACCGCGGCTGTCGCTGGAGGACGTGGTCGTGCTGCACTACTCCCAGGCCAGCCCCCGCCGGGTGGCCAGCCGGGAGCGGTGGTACCAGTGCTTCGAACGGGTGCACTTCCCGGACCAGTACGGCGACGTCGCCATCCGCCGCCGCTACGACTGGCTCAAGCGGGCCGGTCCGGACGTGCGCATGCGATCGTGCCCGGCGGCCTGGACCGGGGCCTACGCCCGAGCCGGCATCGACCTGGTGCAGCCTGCGGAGGACCGCTACTTCTGGACGGACTGGGACGTCCTGCGCATGTTCGACTGCCACAGCACCTCGACATTCCGCTTCCTCGACATCTGGAACTTCGACTGGGAAGCGGCTCGGGGCGAGGCGGTGGCGCGCGGCATCGCCGGCGTGCCGCCCCGCCCGATCGTGCCTCCGGGTGACGTCGTGAGCCGGAGTGTACGGCGCTTCCTCGATCTCTCCGCCCGTACCCGTTGGCGGGTCTATACCGATGCCGCGGTGTCCAAGGGGCTGGCAGTCGTCACCCGGTCCCGAAATGGCCACCGCTAAGCTCGGCGACGTGTCGGTGCCGCAGCGCGAGGTGGCATGGGAGGTCGTGGATGGCGAGGCCGTCATCGTGGACGTGACGACAGGCGACTACTTCTCGTTGAATGCGGTGGGCACCGATGTGTGGACGTCTCTGCACCGTGGCGCGGACGTTCCTTCTATCGTGGCTGCAACGGTAACGAGGTACGGGGTCGACCGGGCGACGGTTGCTCGCGACGTCGAGGATCTCATCGGTGAGCTGGAGGACATAGGCCTATGGAACCCGTGAGCGAGTCGGTCGAACCGGTGGAGCCCGACGAGCACGCCGCCGACGACCGCGAGCTGCCGCGGTACGAGAAGCCGGTGATTCGGCGATACGACCAGATCGACCAGGTACGGCCGTACGGGCCGAGCGAGGTCTAAGCCGCGTCGCGCAACCTCCGGGGGATAACCGTTGCTAATAGCGGAAGGGCAAATGCTTTAACACTGGTTACCCTCGATGAGAGCACGCCGCTGCTCGACCACCAGGACCGAGAGGACGTCCCATGAGGGCATCACTGGAACTGCCGCCTGTTCGTGTGTCACACCTGTCCCGGAACCGCCTGGTCCAGCTTCGGGGCCTGCTCGTCGCCGAGACGGCCACCCAGGCGGCCCGGCGCGCCGGACATGAGGCGCTGGTCGCCCAGCTGCGCGGCCTGACCGATGCCGACAGCGTTCTCGAGCGCGAACTGGCCGAGGCGGGTGCGGCGCGGGCTCAGGTGACCGTGGCCGACGTCGAGCAGGCACTGGAGCGCATCGGGAACGGTACCTACGGATGGTGTGAACGCTGCGACGCACCGATACCCTTCGAGCGCCTCGAGGCCATCCCATCGGCCCGTCTGTGCGTCGCCTGCCCCGGACTCCACGCCGGCTGGCAGCTCTAGTTCTTCGTGCGGAAGGCGGGGAAGGGACCGGCGAGGTGAGACCGGGCTGAGCGGTCGGCGCGGTCAGAATGACCCCAGTGGTGGCGATCCTTGCCCTGTTCGGGCTGACAGGTGTCTTGCTGATCGCCTTCGGCGAACGGCTCGGGCGCTCGTCGCTCCTTGCGGCGACGGTCGCCCCTGCCGTATCGGCACTCTGGGTCTGCCTACGGCTTCCGGACGTCCTTGCCGGGCCTGTCGTCTCCGAGCACCTTTCCTGGGTCGGCGGGCTCGGCTTGGCCGTCGACCTCCGCCTCGACGGCATGGCCGCCACGATGACGCTGATCGTGTCGGGCATCGGCGTGTTGATCCTGGTCTACGCCTACTCCTACTTCGACGCCGACACGGCCGATCTGGGGCGCCTGGCGGGACTGCTCGTCCTCTTCGCCGGCGCCATGGTGGGCCTCGTCCAAGCGGATCACCTGCTCCTGCTCTACAGCTGCTGGGAGATCACGTCGGTCACGTCCTACCTGTTGATCGGCAATACGCACACGGACGCCAACGCCCGCGCCGCGGCCCTGCACGCGCTGTTGGTGACCAGCACGGGCGGACTCGCCATGCTGGGCGGGTTCGTGCTCCTGGGCCATGTCGCGGGCACCTACCGCCTGAGTGAGCTGGCGGCCGGCGCACCGCCGACGGCAGGGGCGGCGATCACGGCCGCGCTCGGGCTGATCCTGCTCGGGGCGTTCACCAAATCGGCCCAGTACCCCTTTCACGCCTGGCTGCCAGGAGCCATGGCCGCGCCGACGCCGGTCAGCGCGTACCTCCACTCGGCGACGATGGTCAAGGCCGGCGTGTACCTGATCGCCCGGCTTGCGCCGATCTTCGCGGCCGCCGCCGTCTGGCGACCAACCGTTCTCGCCGTCGGAGTGTTCACCCTCGTTGCCGGCGGGCTGCGCGCCCTGCGCCAGCATGACCTCAAGCTGCTCCTGGCCTTCGGCACGGTCAGCCAGTTGGGGCTGATGGTTGTCCTGTTCGGCGTGGGAACGCCGGCGGCCACCGCCGCCGGCTGGATGCTGCTCGTCGCCCACGCCCTGTTCAAGGCGGCGCTGTTCATGGTCGTCGGCGTCCTCGACCGCCAGACGGGCACCCGCGACATCCGGGAGCTGCCGGCGCTCGGCGAGAGGTGGCGCCCGGTCGAGATCGTGTCGGCCGTGAGCGCGGCGTCGATGGCCGGACTGCCCCTCGCAGCCGGCTTCATCGCCAAGGAGTCCGCCTACGGATCCCTCATGGACGCGTCCTTCTCCGCCAGCGACGCCGTGTTGGTGGCCGTCGTCGGCGGATCCATGTTGACCGCGGCCTACGCCGCCCGGTTCCACTGGGGCGCCTTCATCTCGCCCCGGCGCCGCGCTCGAACCGGGTCGCCCGCCCCGGCGCCGTCAGTCCTGTTCACCGCTCCGCTCGCCTGCCTCGGCGTCCTCACGGTGCTGCTCGGCGCCGTGCCGTCGGTCGCCGGGCGGCTCGCCACCGCGGCGGTGCAATCGCTGGACTCAGCCGCAGGGACCGTGCACCTGGCGCTCTGGCACGGGCTCAACGCCCCCCTTGCGCTTTCGGGGATCACGCTGACCGGAGGGACCGTCCTGGCCCTCGCCAACCGCCGGACCCAGCGCGTCCTCGCCTTCGGAGGCACCGTGCCGAGAGCCGACTCCGCCTACCTCGGCCTGCTCCATGCACTCGGGGCGACGGCTCGACGGGTGACGGCCGTGGTCCAGAACGGCTCCCTGCCGGTCTATGCGGGAGTGATCCTGACGACGGCTGCGGTGCTCCCCGCGGTGGCGTTGCTTCGCTCCCTCGACTGGCCGGGGTGGCCGGCGGTGGGAGAGCCGGGCGACGTTCCCCTCGCAGTCCTCTTGATCCTGGCCGCGCTCGGCGCGGCCACGACGCGCCGGCGGTTTTCCGCTGCGGTGTTCCTCGGCGCCGCCGGCTATGCCATGGCTGCGTTCTTCGTCGCCTACGGTGCCCCTGACCTGGCCCTCACCCAGATCGTGGTCGAGACCCTGTCGACGGTGGTCTTCGTGCTCGTGCTGCGCCGGCTCCCGGAGCGCTTCGAGCGCCAATCGTCCGTGCGGCGGCGGGTCTTGCGGTTCGCCATCGCAGGTGTGGTGGGCGCGACCGTGTTCGTGTTCGCCATCGTCGCCGTCGGCAACCGGACCACCGCGCCGGCGTCCGAGGAGATGGTCGCACGGTCGGTGCCCGACGGCCACGGCCGCAACGTCGTCAACGTCATCCTCGTCGACTTCCGTGGGTTCGACACGCTGGGCGAGATCACGGTGCTGGCCGTGGCATCCATCGGGGCCGTCGCCTTGGCCAGAGTCGGCCGCCGGAACAACTCGGCAGAGCCGAGATCCCGCCCCATCGAAGATCCCGGAGTGCAGCGGATCGTCTTCGTCGACGTGTCGGTCCACGTCATCTTCCACGTCGTCATGATGGCGTCGGTCTGGCTGCTGTTCGCAGGACACAACCAGCCGGGCGGCGGCTTCGTCGGTGGACTACTGGCCGGCGCGGCCATCACCCTGAATTACGTCGCCGGCGACATCGCCGAGGTTCGCGCCCGATCGCGCTTCCGGCCCTGGACGGTGCTGGGCGCCGGCCTGCTGCTGGCGGTGGGGACGGCCACCTTCCCACTCCTCACCGGCGGTGCCGTCCTCGATGTGGCCAGCCGGTCGGTGGAACTGCCCCTGCTCGGCACCGTGAACCTCACCACCGCACTGGCCTTCGACGCCGGCGTCTATCTGGCGGTCGTGGGCGTGGTGCTGATGGCCTACGAGGCCTTCGGCGACGCCGCGTCTGCACCAGCCGAAATAGCCGCATGACGATCCTCCTCGCCGCCTGCGCCGCCGGGCTCTTCGCCGTCGGCACGTACCTCGTCCTGCAACGGAAGTTGAGCCGGATCATCGTCGGCCTCGGGCTGTTGACCCACGGCGCCAACCTGCTCCTCATCGGCTCGGGCCGCCGAGGCAACCCGCCGATCATCGGCTTCAGTGACGTCGGATCCTTCAGCGATCCGCTGCCCCAGGCCCTGGCCCTGACCGCCATCGTCATCAGCTTCGCAGTGACGACCCTGCTGCTCGCCCTGGCCTACCGCAGCTGGATGCTGACCCAGGACGACGAGGTGGAGGACGACATCGGCGACCGGGACGTGGCCCGGGCCAGTGTCCTGGAGGAGGAGATCCACGATCAGGAGACGGCGATGACCGACGGCGTCCTGGACCCCGCGCCATGAGCTGGCTCGTGCCTCTGCCCATCGTCCTGCCCCTCCTGGGAGCCGCGCTCTCCATTCTCGCTGGGCGGTCCCGCCTGGCCCAGCGGGTCATCGGCGTCACCGTCCTCACCGCCCTGGTCGGCGTGGCTGCGGTGCTGCTGGTCGCCGTCGATCGCGACGGCACGATCGTCTCCCGCGCCGGCGCATGGCCCGCGCCGCTGGGCATCACCCTCGTCGCCGACCGTTTCGCGGCCACGATGGTGATGGTCGCGTCAGTCATGCTTCTCGGCGTCCTGCTCTACGCCATCGCCGAGCCCGGCGTGGAACGCAACCATGTCGGCTTCCAGTCCGTCTATCTGGTGCTGGCCGGGGGCGTCGCCGCCTCCTTTCTCACCGGCGACCTCTTCAACCTGTTCGTCGCCTTCGAGATGATGCTCACCGCCAGCTACGTCCTCCTCACCCTGGGCGGCAGTCGGGAGCAGGTGCGATCGGGCATGACCTACGTGGTCATCAGCCTGCTGGCGTCGACGCTGTTCGTGACCTCGCTGGCGCTGCTCTATGCAGCCACGGGGACGGTCAACATGGCCGACCTGGCAGTCAGGATGGCCGAGCTCCCGCCCGGCGTGCGCAGCGCCTTCGCCGTGCTTCTCCTGGTCGTCTTCGGCATCAAGGCCGCGCTCTTCCCGCTGTTCTTCTGGCTCCCCGACAGTTACCCGATCGCCCCCTCCCCCATCACCGCAGTGTTCGCCGGCCTGCTGACCAAGGTCGGCATCTACGCCATCGTCAGGACCCAGACCCTGTTCTTCCCGGCCGACAGCCGGCCGGGCACGCTGCTGCTGGTGCTGGCCGGGGCGACGATGATCGTCGGCGTGCTCGGGGCCCTCGCCCAAGACGACGTGAAGCGCATCCTGTCGTTCACGATCGTCGGCCAAATCGGCTACCTGGCCTTCGGGTTGGGCCTGTTCACCGTGGCCGGTGTGGCGGCCGCGGTCTTCTCTATGGTCCACCACATCGTGGTTACGACCGCCCTGTTCCTCGCCAGCGGCCTCATAGAACGCACAGGAGGATCAAGTCGCCTCACTGCCGTGGGAGGCATGGTCCGGAAGGCGCCCGTGATGGCCGCGCTGTTCCTCATCCCCGCCCTGAGCGTGGCCGGGATCCCGCCATTGTCCGGCTTCGTTTCCAAGTTCGCACTGATCGACGCCGGCATCGTCGCCCATCAGTACCCGATCGTCGCCGTGAGCCTGGTGGTCAGCCTGCTGACCCTCCTGTCGATGCTCCGGATCTGGGCGGGCGTGTTCTGGAACCCCGTGGAGGAGCCATCTGTTTCGATCGCCGCCGTCGCGCCGGCGGTGACGAGACGACCCGCGATGATGCTCTCTGCCGCCGCGGTGGTCGTCTGCAGCCTGGCGGTCGCCGGCGCCGCCGGTCCGCTCTACGGGCTGAGCAATCGTACGGCGCACGACCTGCTCGACCGTACAGACTACATCGCCGAGGTGAGCAGACGGTGAGGGCCGCGGCGCGTCGGGCCACACTGCTCGTCGCCTTCTGGCTGCTCGCTTGGGGTCAGGTGTCGGTGGCCAACATCGCCAGCGGGATCGTCGTCGCCGCCGGTCTGCTGGTCGCATTTCCCCCTCACCGTCGGGCGGTCTCGGGTCCCAGCATCAGCCCGTTGGGGACGGCCAGGCTCGTCCTGTACGTGCTCGGCCAGCTCGTGCCGTCGAATGTGTTGGTGGCCCGGGAGATCCTCAGCCGGCGCTCCCGGATACGGACCGGCGTGCTCGCCTACACGCTCAAGCAGCCTTCTGACGCGGTGCTCAGCCTGATGGCTCACGTGATCGCCCTGACGCCGGGCACCATGACCGTCGAGGCCACCAGCGACCCCCCGGTGCTCTACGTCCACTTCCTGCTGCTCGACGACCTGGCCAGCGCCCGTCGGACAGTGGCCCATCTCGAACGCCTCGCCGTCGCTGCGCTCGGCCCGCAGGGCCCCCGGCCGCAGAGCGATGACACGGTCGTAACGCCCGGGAGCACGCCATGACCACAGCCGCTCTGGTGATGCTCGCGCTCGCCGCCATCTGCTTCTCCTACCGCCTGTTACGCGGGCCGTTGCTCGCCGACCGCGTCATCGCACTGAATGGGCTGACGCTGGTCGGCATGGCGACCATCGCCGCCCACGCGGCCCACACAGGCAACGGCGCCTTCCTTCCCGCCCTTGTGGCGCTCGCACTTGTGGGCCCGATAAGCAACGGCATGATCGCCCGCTTCATCGAGGGGCGCGGCGGATGATCGGTGAGCTCCTGGCTCTGGTCGGCGCGGTCCTCGTCCTGTTAGCCGCGCTTGGTGTTCTGCGATTCGACGACCCTCTCGCCCGGATGCATGCACTGGCCAAGGCGTCGACCCTCGGCGTGCTGCTGGTGCTCGCCGGGGCCGCCGTCAACCTCCACACGGTGAACGACATCACCTCCGTCGTCCTGGCCGCCCTCCTCCACGTCCTCGTGTCACCGCCGGCGTCCAATATGGTCAGCCGCGCCACCTACCTCGTGGTTGGTGTGCCGCCGGGAGAGGACACCGTCGACGAGGGGGTCGAGCCCCTGGGCCTGCGCCGCCCCGACGAGCGGGACCTCGAGGGGTGACGGCACTGCCTCGCCGTCGCCCGCCGGCGCCTGCTGCCACTCGGTAAAGAATCCGGCCGCGTCGCCGGCGCCGTTCATCTAGTGCGCCCCGGGGTCGGCGCCGTGCTCATGGCTCTGGCCAAGCAGGGGCGCATCGACTGGGCGCCCATGGGTGTCGTGGACGTGGGGCGCCGACACCGCGATCGCAGTCAGGAGGGATGCACCGACGACAACGGTTCCGGCCATGCGTCTGGCGACGGTGCGGGGCAGCACGGTCGGACTGGCGAACCGGTCCAGCGCGCCGACGATCACGACCACGCAGATCAGACCAATGCCGAAGGTGTTGGCCACGAGGTCGGCCACGCCGATCTCGGTAGCCTCGGCGGCGCCGGGAATGAACCAGAGGCCGAACGTGCGGGACAGGGCCCAGGTGGCGCCGATGGCGGCGTGGAGCCCAGCCGCCACGAGAAGCGCGCCGCGTGACGGGCGCCGGAACAGCCACAGGGCGACGACGCACTGGCTGATCCCCATGGCGGCGAAACCCACGGCGACCACGTGATACTCGGTGTGGTCCCCGATGACACCCAAGTGGATCACCCCGCCGGCGGCGGCCAGGACGGCGGCAACAGTGGCCAACACCCGCCGCAGATCAGTCCCGCCGGCCGGCTGGACGGATGGGGCGATCGTCCCCGAATCGACGGCGGCGGACGGGACGAACGACGTGGTCATGAAGGAGAACCTCCAGGCTGAGGGACTGGCGCGGGCCTGGCCCGGTGCTCGGCCATGAGCGTTCGGCCGAGCACCGGGCGAACTGTCAGGCGTTGAACCGGCTGGGGAACGCCGACACGATGCCGCCGGTGAGGGTGTCGGACATCTCCAGGATGTGGGACACGATGTGGTCGTACTCGGCGACGCTGCGGGCGTAGTCGCCCGTCAACTGGGCCGTCGCTTCGGCCAGGGTCTGGTCGAGATGACCCCGCATCATGGCCTTGAGGGAATCGACCGGCCACGCCGGGTTCGCTCGGGCGAGGAACTCGGCGATCTGGTCCGAGTTGGCGTACCAGGCTGCGCTGGCGTTCGAGACTGCGGCCTTGTCGCCGGCCTTGGCCGCGCCGATCAGGTCGCCGGCCACCAGGATGTGGTCACGCAGGAGGGCGGTGAGCGCGGCGCCGGCCTCCTTGCCGTAGAAGGTGGCGACGGCGTCGCCGATGTCGGCTTGGTTCTTCAGCAGCCGTCCGGCCGTGGCATCGGTGTCGGGCAGGCCGGCGACGGCGCTGACGATGAACAGCCGGGTCCAGGTCACATGGTCGGTCCACAACTTGCGCATGGCGTTGTTCACGGCGATCGCAGGCTGAGGAACCGTCGGGACGTGGAACCGGTCAGGAAGCGCCGAGGTGATGCCGGCGGCGAGCGTGTCCGCCATGTCCAGGATGTGGGTGACGATGCCGTCGTACTCGGCGACGCTGCGGGCGTAGTCGCCCGTCAGCTGGGCCGTCGCCTCGGCCAACGTCTGGTCGAGGTGGCCCCGCATCATGGCCTTGAGGGAATCGACGGGCCACGCCTGGTTCGCGCCGGCAAGGAACTCGGCGATCTGGTCCGAGTTCGCGTACCAGGCTGCGCTGGCGTTCGAGACTGCGGCCTTGTCGCCGGCCTTGGCCGCGCCGATCAGGTCGCCGGCCACCAGGATGTGGTCACGCAGGAGGGCGGTGAGCGCGGCGCCGGCCTCCTTGCCGTAGAAGGTGGCGACGGCGTCGCCGATGTCGGCTTGGTTCTTCAGCAGCCGTCCGGCCGTGGCATCGGTGTCGGGCAGGCCGGCGACGGCGCTGACGATGAACAGCCGGGTCCAGGTCACATGGTCGGTCCACAGGTTCCGCATCTGCTGGCGGAAGGCGACCGCATCGACGGTGGCCGTCGCCTTCTCGGAGCGGGTGGACGAGCAGCCGGCGGTTATGAGGACTGCCGCCAGCACAACGGCGAGCACTCCTCGACGGGTTCTCATCGGGCCTCCTCTATGTCACGTCGACCCACGGTGGATCGACCTTCTACTGCTAATACCGCCGAATTATAGAGTCGCGACCTTCTAAGTCAAGCGGTTGTTAGCGTTAGAAACACCCCAGCGTGGACACGCCCGGATCTAAACTGAAGGCATGTTCGCGATAGATCACGCCGCCTCGAGCCGCGGGCCGGGCTAAGCGTGGAGACCCCTCCCGACTCGGGCCCGCTCGAGGATCGCCTCGCGGCGATCGGATCTCTCCAGGACCCGGTCCGGCGGTCTCTGTATCTGTATGTCGTCTCTCGTGACGGTGAAGTGAGTCGCGAGGAAGCGGCCACGGGCGTCGGCATCCAGCGGCAGCTCGCCGCGTTTCACCTCGACAAGCTCGTCGATGCCGGGCTTCTGGAGACGACGTACCGCCGGCTCAGCGGACGCACCGGTCCGGGAGCGGGTCGCCCGGCCAAGCTGTACCGGCGTTCGGGGGCGGAGCACACGGTCAGCCTGCCGCCGCGCAAGTACGACCTTGCCGCCGAGCTGCTGGCCGAAGCCGTCGAGGAGGCCGGCGACCGACCGGTCCGCGAGGCGCTGCGGAAGGTGGCTCGCCGGTTCGGTCAGCGGGTGGGCGGAGAGCTGGGAGCCCGGCTTGGCACCCGGGCGGGCCGGGAACGGCGGCTCAGCGCCCTCGCCCAGTCGCTCGATGGCTACGGCTATGAGCCCCGACGCGAAGGATCCTCGCTCCGGCTGAGCAACTGCCCGTTCCACGCGCTTTCGGAGAGCCATCGCGACCTCGTCTGCGGCATGAACCTCAATCTGGTGGAGGGCATGGTGGAAGGCATGGGCGCCAGTGATCTCGACGCCTGTCCGGAGTCCCGGCCGGGTGACTGCTGCGTGACGGTGAAGCTGCGCACGGGCCGGAAGGGCTGAGCGTCTAAAACAAGTCTTGGTTGACGACAGTCGTCCGCGCCTCTATGGTTGGTGATAGTAACTTTTAGAGATCGAGGACGCCCGGTGACGACCAAGCTGCAGGCCCTCCACGAGGAGCACGATCAGAGCCCGTGGCTCGACAACATTCGCCGCAGCTACCTGCGCGACGGCACCCTCGCCCGCATGGTCGCCCAGGGCATCCGGGGCATGACCGCCAACCCGACCATCCTGGCGAGAGCCATCGAAGGATCGAACGACTACGACGAGCAGTTCGCGTCGCTCATGGCGGCGGGCGGCTCGGTGACCGACACCTTCTGGGAGCTGGTGATCACGGACATCACCGATGCCCTGACCATCATGAGGCCGGTGTTCGACGAGAGCGGTGGCCGCGACGGGTTCGTCTCCCTGGAGGTGGCTCCCGAGCTGGCGCAGAACGCTGCGGCGACGATCGCCGCGGCCCGGGCCCTGCACGAGCGGATCGACGCGCCCAACCTCCTCGTGAAGATCCCGGCTACGGCCGAGGGTGTGCGGGCCATCGAGGCCATGACCGCCGAAGGCCGCAGCATCAACGTCACCCTGATCTTCTCTTTGTCACGGTACGAAGAGGTCATCGAGGCGTACGTGTCGGGACTGGAGACGTTCGTCGCCGCCGGCGGGGACCCGGGGAATGTTCACAGCGTGGCGTCCTTCTTCGTCAGCCGCGTCGACGCCGAGGTCGACCGGCGGCTGGAGGCCGTCGGCACGGATGACGCCTCGGCCCTTCGGGGTCGGGCGGCCGTGGCCCAGGCCAAGCTCGCCTATCAACTCTCCACCAGGCGCTTCTCCGGCCGTCGGTGGTGGTCCTTGGCCCGGCGCGGCGCACATCGCCAGCGGCCCCTGTGGGCGTCGACCTCGACGAAGGACCCGGCGTACCGGGACACGCTCTACGTCGACAGCCTCATCGGCCCCGGCACGGTCAACACCTTGCCCGAGGCCACCATCGTCGCCTTCGAGGACCACGGAACCCTGTCCCGCACCATCGACACCAAGGTCGGGGCCGCCGTCGATGTGATGCACCGGTTGGGCGACGCCGGCATCGACATGGAGGACGTCGGCAGGACGCTCGAGGATCAGGCGATCGCCGCGTTCCACCAGTCGTTTCAGGGCGTGCTCGCCGCCCTCGCCGCCAAGGTCCCGGTGACGCTTCCGGGCTGACCACGGGCAGATGCCGGCGCCTCAGCGCGCGGGATCGACGAGGACCTTGGCGTGGCTGGTGTTCCCGGAGGCCAGGTCAGTCAACACCTCTGCCAAACCATCCAGGCCGACGGTTCCCGTGAGCGACAGGGCCCCTCCTCGTCGCACCAGGGCCGCGGACGGCTGGAGGAGCCCGGCCACGCCGGTGCACTCGAACAGGACGACGGCCCCAAGTCCGTCGGTGGCCTCACGCATCGCTTCGGTGAAGGCGTTCCCCGGCTCGAACACGTCAGTGAATCCGACGGCTCGGGCGGCTTGGCGGCGGGCCTCCACCGGCTCGGCGATGATCGTCCGGCCGGCGCCGGCGGCCCGGGCGTGCTGGGCGGTCAGGTGGCCGATCGGCCCCGCACCCTGGACCGCGACGGTCGAGCCGAGGCGGGAGGCGGTGCGCTTCACGGCGTGGAAGGTGACGGCCGGGGGCTCGACAACACCGGCCTGCTCGTCGGAGAGCTCGTCGAGGACCGGCACCACCCGCCGCTCCGACACGGCCAGGTGGGTGGCGAAGCCGCCGTGGAGAGGGGCATCGGGTGTGACGCCGTTCGCCTCGGCGAACACGGTGGCGCAGTGCTCGGCATAGCCCGCGCGGCACATGGCGCACGTGCCGCACTGGGGACCGACCGCAGCCGTCACCCCGGTGAGGCCGCTTGGTCGCACTGGCGGAGGGCGCCCCGGGAGAACGATGCCCGTCTGATCGGAACCGAGCCCAGGAGAACCTCCTCGTGGTTCATGGGCGCCCGCACGAGTCGGTGGTACCGCTCGTCGGCTCTGGGGTCGTCCGCCGGAGACGAGCGGCCGTATTGTGTCGGGGTGGCCTGCGAGGACTGCGGCAACCCCGACGTCAACACGCGCCTGAGCAATGTGCTCGTCTGCGACCGCTGCGACGACGTCCGCATCGCCGAGTACACCGGCTTCCCCAATCTTCCCGATCCGCGGTCGCCGGTCGTGCTCGACGGGCCCGACGGAAGGCGCCATCGCCTCCGGTTCAAGATGGAGGTGTCCGTGGGCGAGGGATTCGGTACCGACGCCGACATCATCGAGCTGCCCGGCCGTGGCGGCAGACCGGAGCCCACCAGTGGGTAAGCCGCGCCCGAGTCTGGAGGCGCGGGTGGTGCGCGCCGCCGAGGCGGCGTTGGCGGAGAATAGCTACGTCAGCCCCATCGACGTGCTCATCGGCGTCGGCTGGCTAACTCCCCAGGCCGTCGACCTGTGGCGCCAGGGCAGGGCCGAGGACCTGGAGCGGCTGGCCCAGGCCAACCTGCACAAGGTCTCCGAGGCCATGGCCATCTTCCGTCGGTGGGCGAAAGACCGCGGCCTGCGCCCGAGCGAGACCGCCTACATCGCCCGGACGCGGGACCGCCGCCAGCTCCGGTTCAGCCGCAGCGGGAACGCTGGGATCGAGGCGGCCTACCGGACGCACTGGGTGTCGTCCGAGCTGTCCGAGGCCAAGCGCCGGCGCATCGAGGAAAAGCAAAGCGCAGCGCCCGATCTTGTCGTCATTGCCGCCCTCAACGACTGGACATGCACGGCGTGCTCGGGCACCGGTGACCTGCTGATCATGGAGGGCCCGGGGCCGGTGTGCCTCGTCTGTGCCGACCTCGACCACCTCGTGTTCCTGCCCGCCGGTGACGCGGCGCTGACCCGCCGGGCCAAGAAGGCGAGCGCTCTCTCGGCCGTCGTGGTGCGCTTCAGTCGGTCCCGGCGCCGCTACGAGCGCAAAGGGCTCCTCGTGGACGAGGCCGCCCTCGATCGGGCCGAGGAGGAGTGCCTGGCGGACGAGGAGGCCCGCAGCCGGCGCCGCCAGCGCGAGGAGCAGCGACGCGTCGAACAGGACCTCGGGTTCCAGGCGGAGCTCGCCGCCGAGATACAGCGGCTGTTCCCCGGGTGCCCGCCGGAGCGCGCCGAGGCCATCGCCCGCCACGCCGGCGCTCGGCGCAGTGGCCGGGTCGGGCGCAGCGCCGCCGGTCGTGTGCTCGACCCCGAAGCCGTCACCATGGCGGTGGTCGCGTCCGTGCGCCACCTCGACACCCCCTACGACACGCTGCTGATGTCAGGAGTCGCCCGGGCGGATGCCCGCGCCCAGGTCGTCGATCAGGTCGAGGCCGTCCTGGACTCGTGGAGGTTCGCGATCGTCCGGTGAGCGACCGGGGGGCGATCGTGGCCACGATGTTCAGCTCCCCGTCCTGCCAGGCCGATTGTTCAGCGATGATCGCGCCTCGCAGTGTGCCGGCGCCGCCGCGTGGTCACTGTTCGACGTCAGCCCCATGGACCAGTATCTCCACGTCGAGTTCGGGCGGGAAGCCATCCCATCACCGGGCGGCCTGCGCGAAGAGGTCGCGGCGTCGAACTCGATCGGGGGGTGCTCTTGAGCGCGTCCGCCTCGGTCAACTGACACCGTTGACGGTTCGATCCGGGCGGCCTAGCGTCGGCCGGAGGTCCGCGAGGAGAGGGCGGTTTGTGGACTGGATCGAGCGGGACTTCTGTGCCTGACGAGGATGTCGACGACCTCCTGCGGCGATCGCAGTTCGTCTTTGAGGCGACGATCGACGAGGGCGGCCGGTCGACGGTCGCCGACATCCCGGTGGACGACCACACTGTCGTCGCCCGCGTCGAGCGGGTGCTCCAAAGCCCGGCTGCGCTGGCCCGGGTCGCGGGGTCGCAGGTCACCGTGCAGCTCGTCGAAGGCTCTCCGGTGCCGGCGCCGGGTGAGAGAACCGTGCTGTTCACCTCGACGCTCGCCTTCGGCGAGGGCATCGCGCTGCGGGAGGTCGGCCGGACGGCGCCGGACATCCCAGGGCCGACGATCATGGCCGCGGGGCTGGCGCCGACGTTGCCGGGCGCCCGCGCCGGTCGGGCCCACCCGGTGCTGGAGGCCAGCCAGCGCCTCGCCGACGAGGGCCTCAGAAACCACGCGGCCGTCGCCGCCGCGGTCGTCGTCGGCACGGTGACCGGCATCGAGAAGGCCGGCCCGTTCGTGCCTTCGGAGCACGATCCCGACTGGTGGCGGGCCACCATCCAGGTGGACCACGTGGAGCGCGGCGACGTCGGAGAACGGGTTGCCGTCCTCTTCCCGAACTCTGCCGACGTGATGTGGTCCGGCGTCCCCAAGCCTCTCGCCGGCCAGCACGGGCTGTGGCTGCTCCACGGGACCAGCGGTGCCGACGCCGAGCTGGCTCCGTATGCGCTGCTCGACAGCGACGACGCCCACCCGGCCGACAACCTCGACCGGTTGCGTCCCGAGGGCACCTGATGCTGCAGCGGCTGGTGAACATCATCCCGGTGTCGATGTCAGGTGAAGCCAACCAGGACAGTGAGCCGAACCTTGCCGTCAACCCGGCCAAGCCCACCGACATGGTGGCCACCGCCTTCACTCCCGACCCGATGCACGGAGCCAACGCGCCGATCTATGTCTCGACGGATGGCGGCCAGAGCTGGTCGCTCCGCACCGTCGTTCCCGGCAACGGTCGGGTCGGCACCGGTGACATCACGGTGGGGTTCGCCACGACTGGCGGCATGCTCTATGCCGGCATCCTCTCGGCGAATGCCCCCCCAAGGCAGACCCGGCTTCAGATCCTTCGTTCGTCGAACTTCCTGTCGACGGCGACGATGCCCGTCCTCGTCGACCGGCTGGGATCCGACCAGCCGTGGGTCGTCGCCGGCACCGTGAAAGCCGGTGCCGCCCGAGCCAGGGACCGCGTCTACGTGGGCAACAACGACTTCGGTGGCCCTCCGGGACGGACTGCAACCGTGGATCTGTCGCTCGACGCAGCGACTGCGCCCGCCCCGGCCGGGTTCGGCAGTCACCGAGTGGAGCGAGAAGTGCCGGCGGCTGGTCAGGACGGGCCTCCCGTGCGGCTGGCGGTCCACGCCGACGGCACTATCTACGCCAGTCACCAGCGCTGGACCGGCGGATCCGGCCGGACCATCACAATGGAGGTGGTCGTCACGCGCGATGACGCCGGCGGTAGCGGCGCCAATCCGTTCGCCGCGCTAAGCGACCCCGACGGCAGCGTCGGCCGGCGGGTCGTGAAGGACCGCACGGTCGTGTGGGACGCGATCCTCGGTCAGGAGCGCACCGGCGCGGACAGCGCCATCGCGGTGGATCCCACCGACAGCGGTGTCGTGTATGTGGCCTGGGGCGACCGCCCGGGCGGCCCGGCGGGCCAGTGGACCCTCCACGTACGCCGGTCGACAGACCGTGGACGCACGTGGTCACGCGATCTGCGCACCGCTTCGAAGGGCATCAATCCGTGTCTGGCGGTGAACACCGAGGGCCACATCGGGTTCGCCTGCCATCAGCTGTCGGGGAGCGGCGCCACGCAGCGCTGGGTCACCCGCTTAGAAGTCACGACGGACGCATGGGCAACCCACGTGACGCCCACCGTTCTTCACACAGCGCTCGCGGCGCGGCCCGTCGCCTCATTCCTGCCCTACCTCGGCGACTACGCCCGCCTACTCACGGTGGGCGAGGACTTCTACGGAGTCTTTTCGGGGAGCAACCACCCGGACAAGCGTGACTTTCCGATCGGTGTCGTTTACCAACGTAACGTCGACTGGAACGCCCGAACCCTGCTTGACCTCGACGGCGCGACGCCCGTGCCCGACTCGATCGACCCGTTCTTCTACCACTGGTCGTCCTGACGCCGCAGCAGCCCGGCGGCGCCGTCCATCCTTGCCGCCGGTCTCATTGGCTGCACGCCTCTGCTGGGACGGTCTGGCGGGGTGGGTGGGAGCTACTGCCGGCCTGACGGTGGTCGCGATCGGAGCGGGTCCGGCGTCGACCACCCGGCCCGGTTGACCGACCGGTCACGCTGGGCGCGGACGCTCTCGATCGGATGGTCGCTGGGACTCTCGCGGCCTACGCGTCCGGTGCCGCTTCGGCCAGCGGGGGCTGCAGGCTCCTGACCTGGGCTTTTGTGGGTGGAGACGATGGGACTCGAACCCACGACCCCCTGCTTGCAAAGCA
>JAHFUP010000026.1 GCA_023265025.1 Acidimicrobiia bacterium
GAGGAACGACGACCGGGGTCCCGCAGGAGGAACGACGACCGGGGTCCCGCAGGAGGAACGACGACCGGGGTCCCGCAGGAGGAACGACGACCGGGGTCCCGCAGGAGGAACGACGACCGGCGCGGCGGAAGGCGGATCGGCTCGCACCCCGACCTTCGGCGTACGGAACGCTGCCGACGGCCGTCGTACCCCTACCGCATCTGCCTTTGTGCCCGCTCGGCGAGAGCCGGACAATCGGGGCTCGGTGGGGTCTTGCCGCTCGTCACGGCCTGCCCGCGAATTACTACAATACTTACGCGCGCAGTCGTGCGATATCGGCGTAGAAGTCAGCGGGGACAATCCCGAATGACTGTTCGAAGGCGGAACGCCAGTCGGTAGTAACGCCCGGGCGGAACCGGTCAAAGTAGCTCCTGAGGGCTTCCACGCCGCCGTGGCGTTCGAGGAGCACATCGACGCAAGCGGTTGCCAGGGCGTAGGTCTGCTTCCCCCCGGTCGCCAGCCAATGGTCTCGGGTCTCAAGCTCACTCGGCGGACGGATCCCCCTGACAGAACGCCAACCCGTGAACCCAACGACGCTCGCGGCGGTGGCAGGGTCGGTCACCCCTTCCTCGACGATCACCGACCGAGCGAACTGTTCGGCTGACCCTTCGAATAGCCACGCAGGCTCGATCTGTGCGACTGGTCGGGAATGAAACTGGAACTGGATGACGTGAAAGAATTCATGCGCGACAACCTTGGAGTGGTCAAGCGGCGCAGAGTTCTGCAACCACCCCGGCGCGCCGGTGTAGATGAGGATGTCGTTGTTCGAAGCGCGCGCGGTGCCTGAAGCCCGTGTCGGATCCGTCCCCGTTTGACCATGACGCGGACTGGGGCCTTCAGCGTTCCGTAGTTGCGCAGCGCGTAATCTTGAGCTGCGTCGATCCCTTGCCGGATAGCCGCTTGATCCTCGGGGGGCGTCTCCGCTGCGAAGGCATAGGACACGGTTGCTGGTGGAGCCGTGGTCGTCGTAGCGGGCCGGGTTGTCGTCGAGACGACGGTGGGCGCCGTAGTGGCCACCGTCGTGATCGGCGCTGCCGAAGTCGAGGCGGGGGACGCCGTGCGGGGCCCATTGGCAGCGCTACCACAGGCGGTCCCGGTCGCCAGGAAGCTCGCTGCAATGACGACGACACGGACTCTGGGGAAAGCGGGCAATGTCCGCTGCTGATGGTGTGATGGATCCGCAGGAGTCCGCCGCAGGATCATGCCCATGCGAAGCCTTCGAGGTTGAGCCATCAGTTTACCGAGGGCGGCCTCGCCGTGTGTCGACGTTGTGTCTCGACCTGTGAATCGCCGCTCGCATCGGCCCGCCGAGGAGATGTGTCGCCGGCCTTCAGCGCGCAGCGGTTGGGAAGCCCTCACGGGTCTGGAATATGGGCTGATACCCGATGAAGTAGTCGCAGAGAAGTCCCACAACGACCATCCTGCCAGGTCGAATCTGCGCGACATAGGGAGCGCGGTTGGCCACGGTGAGCGCGTGGAGCTGGTGATCCTCACGGGCCTACCGGCATCGCAGGAGTCGACGTTCCCGCACGAACTCCTGCCTACCCAGGTCGGAGGGGGCAAGGGCCTCATGCGAAAAATCACCGGCACGAGCGCTGGCAGCGAGACCGGAGCGCCACTCGCTCCTGACGGTTTGCGACGCCGCGACCCGGCGGCGCTCGTCGGTGCAGAGGCCGTGTGCCGAAAGCCGAACGACGACCGGGGTGTCCCGCAGGAGGAACGACGACCGGGGTCCCCCAGGAGGAACGACGACCGGGGTCCCCCAGGAGGAACGACGACCGGGTTCCCCCAGGAGGAACGACGACCGGGGTCCCCCAGGAGGAACGACGACCGGGGTCCCCCAGGAGGAACGACGACCGGGGTCCCCCAGGAGGAACGACGACCGGGTCCCGCAGGAGGAACGACGACCGGGTCCCGCAGGAGGAACGACGACCGGGTCCCGCAGGAGGAACGACGACCGGGATCGGGCGCCCGTGACAGAGCGGTTGAGTAGCCGCTGGCGAACCCACCCGGTCGTCGTCCCCGGCCGCCGTTCCTTGACGGAAGGGGTCGGCCCGTACCGTCCAACCTAAGTCCGCGTCGATCCCTCGTCATCCTCATCGTGGGCGGAGAGGGCTTCGTCGATCGTGGTGCAGGGACCGTCGTTTGTGCCTCGGTGCCAGGGATCGAGATGCCCGATCGCTTCGTGCACCACGAGGTCGACCAAGGCTAGGAAGTCCATGGCGTCAAGGTCGTCTTGGTGGAAGCGCCCGGCATGGAGAGCGTAGTTGCGGCGGTTATAGACGCAGCGGAGCCAGCCCACCTGGGCGGATGGGGTCATTGTCGTCAGAACCGCGACTGTCGTCGCCCGATCAGCCAGCAAGTTGGCCTTTTCCATCCGTTCCCCGGCCTTCAGGAGCAGGCACTCCAGCGCGGACATGCCGGCGGTGATGATCTCCGACGGCCACGAGGTCGTCGATGCCTTGCGCCACCACCGGGCCGCCCCGATCACCCGTTGCTCCCACTCGGTGCGTTCCTCCTCGGGCCGGGCGAGCGCACCGGACAGCTCGTGATAGCCCGGCCACAGCTTGCCCGTCCGGTCGACCCGGTGGACCGCCAGCGCCCCACCCTCGCCGGTCGAGTAACCAAACTGGCCATCGTGGCGCTTCCAGATGTGCTCGTCGTCGGGAACCTCGGCGGGGGCGCTCAGGAGAGCCAGGAGCGCCATTGCTTCAGCGATTCGCTCAATGGCCACCAAGCGGGCTGTCGCTTGGCCACGCCCTTCCACGGTCGCGGCGATGAATGGCCCGGTCAGATCGAAGGCGTCGAACATCGCCGCGTCCATGTCGAGCTCAGCCAAATCGCTCACTACAGTGCAGGACCCAAGCTGGATCCTCTGGGGAATGTGGGCGTCGATGGATTCCACGAATGTCCAGGTCTGCGCTGCAGCGGAAAGTTGGCTCTCCAGCCATACGAGCGCGGTCTCCACCTGGTCGTTCTCTGCGTTGCGGACGAACTCGACGATGAGACTTTCAACCACCTCGGGCAGCGGGCCGCCGCTCGTCAGGGCCGGCCGCGCCAGCCCGAGGGTTAGTAAACGGAGCGTCCTGAGCCCCGCTCCGACAAACAACATGCTCCGCCCAAGCTTGGAGAAGAGTCTGTAAGGGGTTCCGGCGGGCGCATGGGGAGCGTCCCATTGAACAAGCGTCAGGAGCCCTCGCAGCTCGTCCTTCTGCGAGCGGGTGATGATGGACGACGGACGGGGTGGCATCGGGCGATGATCGCACGAGCACCTTGGGGTAGGAGCCGACTTCCCGGAGATGCCTGGGAGATCGGCAAAGCATCGCGGTTCTGTTGGGAGGGTCCGATGGCTAATCTGGCGTTCGCAGGCCGAGCTTTCGAGTCGTTCTCTGCCGTGGACCGATGACCATGACAGCGAGGAATGACTTTGTCGATGGCGCCATTCTGGCGATCATCGAGGCTCTTGGCGGCGACGCTATAGCGGGCTCGGAGTCTGGCGGGCAGGTATCCCGGATCGCCAACGTCGCGCCGGCGTTGCGGTGCGAGCCGGGCCTCCCGCGCCTGTCCATAACGGTAGATCGCCCCGAATACTGCGCCGCTCGGCCCTGCGCGCGGGTGTATTGGGGGCTCACGCCGAACGACGACCGGGGTCCCGCAGGAGGAACGACGACCGGGTCCCGCAGGAGGAACGCCTCGCGGAACAGCCGCTGTTCCCCACCGTCTGTCGTCTGCCAGCTCCTCGGAGTGGCCGGCTGGCATGATCACCCCATCTGGAGGGGCCTCTTGAACAGGGGATGAAGTTCTCCCGCCGGCGTGCCCCCAATGAGCCTTAGTACTCCGCGGGCAACCCCGAGCACCACTAGGCTGAGGATCTCGAGAAAGGCGTACACGAAGAGGCCGGCGAAGACCCCAATCACGGGTACGGCCAGCAAAATCACTGCAAGGGAGGCAATGATCCCGGCTCCGACGTGCTTCGCCCATACGACGAGCCCGAGAGCGGCGAGGACCCCGACCGAGCCTTCTGAATTGGCCGTAAGCTGCCTCCAGTGGCCGAGGGCTCCGCTCAGAACGATCAACGCCACGGCACCAATCGCGGCCGCTCCCGTGACTAGGGCGCCTTTTGCCATGGATTCCCAGCGCTGCTTCGCCTCGGTCGAGAGCGGCAGGCTCGCAAGCCATGAGCCGAGAGCCAAGACAACCATCAGCGCTACGAATGCTGCTCCGCCTATGACTATTGTCCTGCCGGCACCCCTGGACATCCTGTAGCCATGGGCGGCCAGGACTGTTGTCACGCTGGCGCCGAGGCATACGATCCATGCGACAAGAGCCACGATTCCGACCGTGAACCTGGCAAACATCCCCAACTCCACGGCCGCCCACATGAACCAACGCCGTATCCAGGGAACTCCGAGTTCCCACATGGCGTGGCGGAACAGCCGGTTCGCTTGACTGAGGGTCGTCCATGTGTTCGGCCCGGCTTTCCACAGATGGTCGTGCACCAGAGCCGCCATCGTGTGCCGTCCATAGCTGCGAACCAGCCACTGGAGGAAAAAGGGAACCGATGCTAGGTCGGTGGTCTGGGGGCTGACGTCGATAACCTGGCTAGCGTCGCGTTCGTCCACATACCTGAACGCATTGACAAGTAGGAACTTCGTCGGTGAGGCGCCGAGCCGTAAGTCCACGACTGCCGGCAGTGTGCCCGTCGAATCGAAGAACGGCACTTGGCGCCTCCTGGAATCTCAACTTGGGACTTAGTGTGGTGACATAGCGTGTCCTGGCGCAACCAGTTCTGTCGCACGGTGCCAAGCCTGACCGGAGAGGGCATGTGATTTGCCCCGGCAACAAGCGCCCGCGTCGCTGGTGTGTCGCGCATTTTGGAGGAGGGCGACTGGTGAGTTCGCGTGACAACGCGCTGTGGCACACGCGAAACACACTTGCCGCGTGTCGGTAGATCGGTGACCCTCTCGTAACGACGTGAACCGCCCCGGTTCATCGTCCAGGTCCCGCAGGAGGATGCCGCGACGGGATCCGGCTGCGGGACGAATGAGTCACGCCGACGGCCCTGGGGGCGATCGACTTTCCGGTCGTCGGCCCACGCCGGCGGCACTGGGCTGGTACTTGGCCATGGCCAAGACGGCGAGGTGTCCTTCGTCGCTGCCCCTGGGCACGAGTTGCTGGACCCGACGCCGTGTGGCTCCGTCCTCAGGCCACAGCATCCCGGAGCAAGGCCGCCTCCGCCTCCAGGCCGGTGCAGTCCCGGTACCGTCGACGCCCAAAGGAGCCGTGGTACCCGGAGGGGTGGAGGATTGCCACCGCCGCGAAATCGTGGTCGCCGAGGTGGGCACGCACGACGCCGGGGGCCGGGTTGCGGGGCGAGGCCCACGCGGCCAGCTCCGGGGCCATGGTCGAGAGGAAGCGACGGGAGCCCGTGCCGAGCGTGGCCAGCGCCCTCGGTTTCATCACCGCGACCTGCTCCTCAAGGAACCCCCGACACCAGAGGCGGAAACCGTGATCGTCGGCGCCGGGAAAGCGGCCGGTCGGGTCGTCGCCCGCTTTGAGCCCCACGTAGGCATTGGTGAAAAAGCAGTCGCCCGCGGCCAGACCGGCCCCGTCCAGAAGCCGGTAGAGGTTGCGCCAGGTGAGCATCGGGCGGTCGGGACCGCCGTGGGCGCGACCAGACATCAACCGGCGGCGGAAGGCGATCTCGGAGTCCAGGTTGTGGCCGACGAACATGACGCCACCGAACGCGAACGGCGGCAGCGGGCCGGCCGAATCGGTCACCAGCAAGCCGGCGGCGGCGGAGAAGAAGGCGAGCCCTTCGAGCTGCCGCCTGAAGCGTTCGACCGGGTGCTCAGCCGGCTCGGACACGGGCCCGACCCTATGGCCGAACGGCCGCCGCCGTGAGAAATCGCTTGCCACGCCCGGCGTTCTTCGAGTTCCATTGAAGCGCCCGCAGCGAGCGGCCCAACGAGGGAGTGCACCGTGCTCAAGGAGCGCATGACGAACCAGTAGTCGCCGGGACCGCCCCGGCGAAGCGCGCCCACGAGGAGGGGCGCTCGTCATGCGTTCATCAGCCACGAAGAGCCGGGACATGGCCCGCTCGATCCTCCCGTCGCGCGCCGGCAGTACGACTGCTCACCTGGCGCTGACCCGTCGCGCCAACCGACGTGCCATCGCCCAGAAGTTGTCGTACATCCGCCGGAGCGACGGAGCCGACCAGGAGGACTCGGACGAGCGCTCGGACCTGCGCGCCTACCCGGACATCGAGATCGCCATGATCGTGCGGTGGCGGCGGGGAGCCGACAGGCTCAACCACTTCGAGCGCTGGGCCGTCCAGGTGACGAAGCATCTCCCCGTCGAGGACCGCCTCGGGCATATGCGGGCGATGCTGCCGGGAGGGCTCATCGGCGACCACGCCATGTCACATCTACGCCGGCTGCCCGAGCTGAACCCGGACTACCTGAACCTCTACGCCTTCCGCTTCGCCCGGTGGCTGGAGCAGAACGCCGAGCGCCAGGCCGACGCGAGCACGCGCATGCGGAATCTGGTGACGATGATCCTCGAAGACGGAGGGCACGGGGTCCTCAACTCGGCTCTGAGAGCCGCCGCGTGCGACGGCGAACGGCCTCGCGCACTCGCCGGGATTCACGACGTAGATGCGTTCCTGTCCCACGTCGAGGCGCAAGATCGAGGGCGCACCCTCGACCCTCGGAGGGGGAAAGTCATCGAGACGGTCGCCCGGACGGTTGTCGCTCTCGGTTGAACTGGCAGCCCACCGATCTCGTCCCGCAAGGGGAACCCCGTGCGGGTGGCGGCCGATCGGCGAGGAGAAACAGCTCGGAGGTCCGGCCGACCGCTGCGTCCTCTGCGTCGCTCGTCGGCTCGACGACCTGCTCCGCCAGGTCGGACATGGCGTATCGACGGGGACAGGCCCGAGCACGCCACGGGACCGGATGGCGGGCGCGCCGGTGTTCACGTGGTGAAGGGCCGGCTCATCCGGTACAGGACGTGACGCCGGAGAGGGTGGCCTTCGGGAAGCTGGGGATGGTCGAAGTCGTCAGCCGGGTCGTGGCGCATTCCGATCTTCTGCATGACGCGTTGTGAACGGACGTTGGAGGCGGCGGTGAAAGAGACAACCTCCTCAAGATCGAGCGATCGGAAGGCGTGGTCGAGGACGGATCTGGCGGCCTCGGTGGCGAGCCCGCGGCTCCAGTAGGGCCGGGAGAGACGCCACCCGATCTCCACGGCAGGAGTGAACGGCGCGTCGAAGGTCGCCATGTTGAGGCCGACGAACCCGGCGAAGCTGGCCGTGGCGGTGACCTCAAGGGCCCAAAGACCCCAGCCTCGTTGGTAGATGCCGGCGACGATGCGGTCTACCAGGGCGTCGCTGTCGGCTCTGGACAGCACGTTCGGGAAGTGCTCCATGACCTCGGGGTCGGCGTTGAGCACGGCGAAGGGCTCCCGGTCGGTATCGCGCCACAGGCGGAGCAGGACCCGAGACGTACGAATCTCGGTCGTCACCAAAGGCCGCTCCACCCCGCCATCCTCTCTCCGGTGGGCGCTGCGCGCTGAGTACTGCGACTGCCGACTGGTTATCCGCTGTCCCGGGGGCCGATCGCTCAGCGGGACGGCGCATGCTCTGGCCGCCGCGGCTCATCAAAGGCGAGCGACGGCCACCTGGAGGAGGTTCTCGACTCGAAGGTTCATGCCGCTGTGATCGACGGTGGTCCGACCTCCTACCTGTCGGGGGATCCCTACGTGCCAGTCCTCGCTGAACGAGAGTAGGGCGGTGACGTCCCATTGCGGGTCAACGGTCCGTCCGGCCTCACGCTCGTAGTCGTGGCGAAACTGTTCGGCCAGCTCAGCCGAGAACAGCACGGCGAGATTCAGGCGGCAGTGCCCGACATCGACGTCAGTCGGACCGCTGGCGGCATGGACCCAGTCGACGACGGCGGTGATCCGGTTGCGGCGCCACAGGATGTTGAAATGCTGGTAGTCACCGTGCATGAAGCGGCGATCGCGGCAGCGGGCTCGGCAGGCGGCCTCGATCGCTGTGTCCCAAAGATGCGGCCGGTGGCTCCACGGCGGTGGAGACGCGGACTCCAGATCGGTCCATCCCTCCCAGGCCGGCGCCGTGATAGGCGATGCGTGGATCCGCGCCAGCATCACGGCCATCTCCCTCACCCAGCCGCGAGGATCGGAAGGCGCCAATTGGAGTCGTCCGGGGGCGCGGGTCATCAGTAAGGCCGGGTTGCCACCAGCGTCGTCGCCGTTGGTGACGGCGACGACGCGTGGTGCCGGGACCGCGCCCGTCGCCAACGCTTCGAGCGCGGCCGCTTCCTCGACGACGGCTTCGCGCGTCCACTTTGCCCAGTCCTCAGTGCCCGGCATCCACCGGCGGATTACGAGGTGTCGGTGGACGGAGCCCGTTCGGACCGTGACACGGTGGAGAGACGCCTGTGGGCTCCCGCCGGTCAGACGCCGCCACGCGACGACCTGTGCCGTCGGGGACACGGTTCGGGCAATCCAAGCCAGCGTCTCGAGGGACGGCCGCCGCCGGTACGGCTCCACCGCGCCGACCGTACCTGGCCGCGCCCGCGGACGCCTGGCCTCGGACCGCTGGGGGAGGAAATCCCTGAGCCGATCGGGCCCGCGGGGTCTTGCCGGACTCGCATCCCGCAACGGGATCCCGCTCCGGGACGGTCATGCGGTACGCCCTTTGGAGGACATGCGCCTCAAAGCCCATGGGGTGCGGCCACGCTTCCCACCTACCCGGCGATCAGGGGCAGGCCCAGCGGCCAGGGGTGCCCGCGGTTACGAGGCGGGCGACAGTCGGGAGCGGGCCACTTCGCCCACGGACGCGAGCCTCCACGCGTGATCCGCGACGGCGGACCTTCAACATCTGCTCATGCCCGTAACACCCCAGCGCACGACAGGACTTCCTCTGACAGCGGGCAAGCTCCTGTGGCGTAACGAGAAGGTCAAATTGGAGTGTGCGGGAACCCTATGACAGGTGCGGTCAGGTCCAGGTGGCCTTCGCCGGCCGGGCCTGGGTCATCGGTGGGGAGTTCACCGTGACGGCCGTCCGCCTAGGCGGCTACCTGGCCATGGGCTGCGGGGCCAGCGTCGCCAGCGGCGCCATGTTCGCCGCCAGTGGTTGTTCCCCGAGGGCCCGCCTCCAGCTCGCGCTACATGCAGCGGAGGCCCACGACGTGCACATGGGCCGCCGTGAATGGTGGTCAAGGTTCCCCGCCCGACCTAAAACCACTGGACCTAAACCTGGTGTCGAACCGACGGCCTCCTAGCGGCCGTTAGGAGACATAGGAGCAATTACGACACTGTTGTTCCCCCTCGCGTCCACCGCTCGTCCACAACGTTGCACGGGTGTTCGACCACCGTGAACCGGGGTTTAGCTGTACCGGGGTGTAGTACGCCGTACTAGGAGCGCTGCGTGGTCGACCGGCCGCGGCGTTGGCCCGGTGGTAGCCCCAGGGCATACCAGAGGTCGCGTCCCCAACCGGGGCTGCCAAGAGGCTGCTTGACGCACACGGAGCGTTTGTGTGTAGGATGACACCGTGCCGACATGGGAGACGTTCAAGAAGCGCATGGTCCCGCTGACCAAAGCGCCGTACGTCACGATCCAGAAGCGCGGCACGATGAGTTTCAACAAGTCGGCTCACGCCGCCCTGGGTTCGCCAGAGGCCGTCGAGCTGCTGTACGACGCCGACGCCCAGATCATCGGTGTGCGGGCGGTGGAGCCCACGGTGGAGCACGCCTACCCGATCCGGGCCACCGGTGGCGGCAAGAACGACGACGCTGGCTCCTACATGGTGTCGGGCCGGGCCTTCACCGTGTACTACAAGATCGACACCGAGGTAAGCCGCCGCTACCCCGCCACCATGGCCGATGACATTCTCTGCATCGACCTGACGGGACAGGCTACCGAGGTCACTTCGAACCGGAACGGCCGCCGCACAGCGACCGCCGACACCGGATAGGTCTTCCGGAGGGGGCCGCCCATCCAGGGCGGATTCCCAGCATCACCGGAGGAGCAGAGCTGGCCGGGACTCCATGGAGTCCCGGCCAGCCGCCTTTTTAGGGCTGGCTCCAAGGTAACACTTCTACGGTTCTGAGCCTCGGCATCCAGGCCCGGACCGGGGTATCAGGGAACCGTTGACGCCGTGATCCCCGTGGAAGTCGACGCCATGGAGGACCCTCCGCTTGCATGTCGCAGGTCACCTCCCGGTGTTCAGCCTCAGAACGAGGCGAGTTGGTCGCGGATGCGCGTTGTGATGGCTGCGTCGGGGCCGCATGCGACGTCGAGGATCACGAGCGCACGCTCCATCCGCTGGCGGGCGCCTCGGAGGTCGCCGAGATCCCGGAAAACCAGACTGAGGTTGCCGAGGGCAATGCGGCGTAGTGGTGGTCGGAGCCGAAGACGGCCTCCGTGATGGAGAGCGCCCGCACCAGGCGATCACGGGCCATGGACACCTGAGAGGTCGCCCAGATCCCGAAGGACGAGACCGAGATTGCCGAGGGTGCGTGCGACTTCGATGTGGTACGGGCCGGACGAGGCCTCGGATGTGCCGAGCGCCCGCTCCAGGCTGTCCCCGGGCACCGGCAAGGTCGCCCAGATCCCGAAGGACGAGACCGAGGTTGCCGAGGGTGCGTGCGACCTCGATGTGGTCCGGGCCGTATGTTGCTTCGAAGATGGCAAGCGCCCCGCTCTAGCTGGCGGCGCGCGCCGGCCAGATCCCCGAACGCCACGATCTGATCGGAGCGCTCAGGACGGCCTCGGCTGGGCCAGACAGTTTGGCAGTTGCTGAGGACGATCTACTCCCCGGAGGCGCTCTCGGCTAGATCGAGAGCCCACTCCGCTCGTGCAAGCACCTCGTCGAACGTCAGTATTTCGGGCTCGTGGAGCTGCCTGCGGAAGAGCTCGAAGGAACGGACCTTGTCTTGATGATCTCCACCGGCAGCGCCCGTCAGCTGCGAGAGGTTGCCAACAACGACGAAGGACCGTGGGCGAAGCAGGTAGGTGAAGTCTCCAGGCACGTCGGCACCATCCGTGTCCATGGTGGCAAGCCGTTCGCCGATCTCGGTCACCGCCCGGTGAACGGTGCCCTGAAGTTGAGCGATAGCTCCCACCAGCTCCGGCGACGCTGACCAACAACCCGAGCGGTACTCTCCTTGGAGGAGTGACGTGCGGTGGGTCTTGATCTCCGTGAACACCATCGAACGGATGCGTCCGGCGGTCCGTAACAGGGCGTCCGTTCGCTTGCCAGCGGACCGGACGGATGCACCCACCACAACCTGCTCAAGCCTCTCGTCACTCCATGAGGTCAACAGTTGGCCGGTAAGTGCCACCCCGAGCATCCAGGGATTCGCCTCGAAGAGCCTCTGCCAAACTGCCTCAGGGCGCTGGCCAGGCACCCGACCAACCTCCTCATCGAAGAAGTCGTCATCGTCGAGCAGGCGGCGAAACGTCTCGATCTGCCGACGGCGTGCCTCAAGGGCGACCACGTCTCGAGCAGCAGCGTCATTTCGGATCAGATTGCGCACTTGGTCAGGCGCGCGCTGATAGAGCCTGGACAGGGAATCGGGATCCGCGAGCAGATCCCGTAGGAGGCCGTCGTCGAAACGGACGGTCGTGTCTCCCTCGACCTGAAAGACATCGAGCATCCGAAGGAACTCGATGAGCCGTGAAGCCTCGGGCTGTCGGAGATTCAACAGGTTCTTGACCGTCCCGTTCGCACCGGGTGCGGGAACTCGCTGGATCCACAGCTCCTTGACGTTGCCAGGCTCGCGCGCGACGAGGAGCTTGAACTGGTAACGCCCGGCGGGTGTCTCACGGATGATCCACTCGTCAAGCTCACAGTCGATCATCGTCTCCGTCTCCGAATCGAAGACCTTGCATAGAAACCGTGCGGGTTCTCCATCATCGGCCGAATTCGGACGTGTCATGGGGAAACTCCGGCTGGCGTAAGTGCGGCTGCCGAGGCGGCCTTGCGCGAAGGTCGTCTCGTCCTCATCCGGCTCAAACTCGTCCCACATGTCGGTCATGGTCGCTCCGCATTCCCACTCTCAGGGTATAGCGCGACACGCCGATCTAGAGTGTTGTCGTTGGGCCGGCGCCGCAGGAAGGACCCCGGCGCCTGCGCCGTCGCCGGGTCCGGAAGGCGGGAGCCTTCGTGTGTCGACCGTCCGCACGCTGGCGGGAGCTCCGTACCGAGGCCACGGCGAAGACCCAATGGCTGGAAGCACTGCGCGCACCTGCCGGAGGCTGGTCAGCATTCGGAGGACGGATTGTGTGGCCGATCGGTGGCCCACAAGCGGATCGGCTTCCGGGACGACAGGCGGACGACCGTGATCATCGCGACGGGGCGTCATCGGCGCCGCCGCAAGCCGTTCCGGCTGCGGGCGCTCTGGGTCGTCGAGGGTCGGGCTGCGTTCTCGATGCCGGTCGCCGAGGGCCATCATGGGTGGATGGATGAAGACCTGAGAGGGGATGTCCGTTGGTCCGGACGTTGAGGGACTCCGTCGGTTAAGGGGCATGGTTGCCAAGCACAGCCTTCAGCGATGGTCGCAGAGCCAGTCGACCACCGTGGCCCACACCGATGAGCGGGGATCGATCAGGTCCATGTGGGCCACCGCCGGCGTGACCAGGTCGATGTCGTCACCTGCGGCGCACGCCGCCGCAGCGTACCCGTGGGCCATGTCGACGGGCACGTGACGGTCGCCCTCGCCGTGGACGAGGAGTTGCGGCACGCCGAGCGGCAGCCTGGCCATCGGCGAGGCGATGGCGTAGCGGTCCGGGACCCGGTCCGGGCGACCGCCGAGCAGCTGGGCGACCGCGCCGCCCCCGATCCCCCGCTCGGCCGCGTCTAGCAGGTCGACCACGCCGGCGCCAGTGACACCGCGGCGGTCACCTCCACGGCCGGCGACGCGCCCGGCGCCCCCGCCGGCAGGCCGGGTCGGGAGGCAGCCCACAGGCCGAGCTGCCCACCGGCGGAGTGTCCAAGGGCGATGACTCGCGACAGATCGAGACCGGCCATCCCGGCCAGGGCGTCGACGCCGCCGGCCACGTCGTCGAAGGTTCCGGGCCACCCTCCGCCCAGACCGATCCCGCGGTAGTCGAGGTTCCAGGCCGCGAAGCCCGCGGCGGCCAGGTCGGCGCTGACATCGTTCATAGGCCGTCGTCCGTACATCGCCTGCCAGAACCCGCCGTGCAGGACGACGACGACCGGATGCGGGCCCGACGTCGGCGGGAGGAACAGCTCGCCGGTCTGGACCCGGCGGCGCCCGTACCGGAGGGTTGACCGGCCTCGCCCCCGCCGCACGACCCAACCGTACCGGCGCTCGAACCGCTTACGGCGCGGCGACGTCGTCGGTCATGAGGTAGGCACCCCCACTTACCATCGTCCCGATTGCGGATCGGCGAACGGGACCCGCAGCCGGATCCTCCTGCGGGGCACTCGTCGATCCTCCTGGGCAGGGTGCGCTTATGGATCCTCCCATCTAGCAGGCACGCTTCTGAATGCGTCCAGCGCGCTACGGGCTGCCCTTGTATGGGGGTGTTCGGTACCGTAGGCGAGCTGGAATATACTGAGTGCGCGCGCCAAACGGTCTCGGGCGCCCACCACGTCGCCAAGGGCCCACAAGATGAGGCCGAGGTTACCGAGCGTGATGGCCACCTGAGGGTGGTTGGGGGTATAGACGGCCTCGATGCGACCGAGTGCGCGCTCTTGGCCCTCCCTTGCTGCCGAGAGGTCGTCTAAGTCGCTCAGAGCGGAGGTCATATTGGCGAGCGTGCGGGCCGCCTTGGAGTCCTTCTTCTTTGGGAGTGCACGCTTCTTGCGCTCGCTGACGAGTGTGGAGTCGCCAAGGGCCTGCAAGACCACACCGAGGTTTGCGAGCGAACGAGCCACCTGCGGGTGGTCGGGGCTGTAGGCGGCTTCGTTCAGCGCGAGGGCCCGCTCCAAGAGCTGGCGGGCGCCGACCAGATCGCCGTCCTCCCACAAGACGAGGCCGAGGTTCCCGATTGTGATGGCCACTTGAGGGTGGCTTGGGCCGTAGGCGTTCTCAATAACGCTAAGTGCTCGCTCTTGGCGCTCCCGGGCACCCACCAGATCACCCTCGGCCCTTAGGGCAAGCGCGAGGTTGCCCAGTGTGCGGGCCACCTCCGGATGGTCCGGACCGAAGGAGCCTTCGTTGATTCCGAGAGCACGCTCCAAAGTCTTCCGGGCGGCCACGAGGTCTCCGGCGTCATGAAGGATGGTGCCAAGATTGCCCAGTGTGCGGGCCACCTCGGGGTGGTCCGGGCCGAAGGCGGCTTCGTTGATTGCGAGCGCCCGTTCGATTTGGTTCCGGGCGCGCTCAATGTCACCGAGGTCCCGCAGAACCGGGCCGAGGTAACCGAGCGTGCGGGCTACCTCGGGGTGGTTGGGACCATGGGCGGCTTCGAGGATCGCCAGCGCCCGTTCCAAAAGCTCCCGGGCACCCACGAGATCACCGAGATCCCGTAGGACGGGACCGAGATTGCTGAGGGTGCGGGCCACCTCGTGATGGTCGGGACCGTTGGCGGCTTCGAGGATGGCAAGCGCCTGCTGCAGAACCTCGTATGCAGACCGAAACTGCGCCCTGGACCATAGGTAAACCCCCGCTGAGTCAAGGAGGTGACCCAACTCTGGCGTTCCCTTGGCGTACTGCGACAGAGCCAGTATGTGGGGGAGAAGAGCGGCCGAGCGCGGCCAGCTGCGGTGGTCGTCGGCCGGGTGGGGGAAGGCTCCGCGCAGCGTGGCGATGACGGCCTGCGCTCGGCTCTTAGCCTCGTCGGCGCTGAGCTGTTCGCGCACGACGGCACCGACGACACGGTGGACGGTGATCGAGTCGCCTTGACGCCGCAGCAGGGCAAGGCGGCGCAGAGTACTCAGTGCGTCCTCGTCGGCAAGGGGGTCCCCGCTGGCGACCAACTCGGTGGGGATGTCATCAGGGGCGAGGAGGGCGCACGTCTCGAGCACCCGTGCAGCCGTCGAGCTCTCCTCACGCGCCCGGCGGTATGCGAGGCCGAAGGTCGCCGCCACGGTCTGGCGATAGGAGGCAGGCGTCCCCCGGACAAGCATCTCCCCCCGCCGGGAGGTGAGAAGGTCCCAGTAGTCGTCGAGGCCCATGCCCGTCTCCTCCACGTATGCACCCGCCTGCTCGAGGGCGAGAGGCAAGAGGCCAAGTTCCTCAGCTACCGCGCGGGCGGAGTCTGGGTCGTCACTTCCGGTGCGGGCCAGCAGGAACGCCACTGCGTCCGGCTCCGGGAGCACCTCGAGGTCAAGGGTCGTTGCCCGAGCACGCCAGGCCGGGTTGCGCGATGTAACGAGGACCTGCCCGGCCCCGCCGGCGGGCAGGTAGGGGGCGAGAGCGCCGGGGTTTTCAGCGTTGTCGAAGACCACCAGCCAACGGTCACGTGTTGCGAGTTCAGCGTGTACGTGACTGACGATCGCGGCTGGATCCTCTGTGGGCAGGCCCAGGCGCTCGGCCAGAGACGCTAGAGAGCCCGCGACGGCGGCGGGGATCTCGGCGGGGACCCACCACACAAGGTTGTAGTCAGGCGCCCGGCGCCAGGCGTGCTCGACGGCGAGCTGCGTCTTGCCCACCCCGCCCAGGCCGGCTACCGCAAACACGGCCACGGCAATCTCGCTCCCGCTCAGCGCGTCCCGTAGCGTCTCAAGTTCGTCGTCGCGCCCGGTGAAGTTGGAGTTTCGGGCCGGAACATTCCAGACGGCGGGGAGCCTGCCGGGATAGGGACGGGGGGATCCCGACGTCACCCCGGCTCCAGGGAACGCGACGGGGGTTTCTGGCTTAGCGCGGCCCGGCGCAATGCTCGTGAGGAGGCGGCGCTTTGCCTCCGCCTCGTCTTGGCCCACGACGTCGACGTAGACGACGACTCGCAGCAGCCCTTCGGGGCGGCAGTCCCCGATCCGAACTGGGAGAAGCCGGCCGTGACGCCCAGTCGGGTCGTCCGCGAACGCCGCTGCCCACTCGGCCTCGCCGAACGCCGAGCTGAGATATGCCTCCGAGAACAGGGGCAGCACCCGGTCGGCACGCTGGAGCGCGTCGTGCATGTCGATGGCGAAGTTCGTCCCCGCCCGAAAGTCCCAGGCTTGGACGATCGTCGTGAACCCTGCGTCCTCCAGCACCCACGCAACCCACTCAGCCCAAGCGACATCGGCTCCCGTGTAGCTCAGAAAGAAGTCGACGCGCTGTTCGCTTGGTTCCACTGGCACGACTCCATCGTGGCCGGTGTCGGCGGGCCAATGCCGACAAGAACTCGGATGAGTCGTCCATCCTTAAGCCCGAACTCTTCCATCCGGCGTCCGTCGTCCCCCGCGGAAGACGACGACCGGGGCCCGCAGGAGGAATCTCCAGCGGACGCCGATGCTCCGCCAGGGCACGACTTGAGGCGGTGTCCCGTAAGAGTGGTTCGGTGGAGCGTCCCGGTGACGGGGGCCTATACGGTGCAGCCCTGAGCCGGCCGCGATTCACGCACGGTCTTCTCCGAATCCGCTCGCGGGTCCCGGCGCTCTGAGCCCGTTTCGAGTCACTGACAGTGGGATGGTCATCCTGTTTGTGGGGACATTGACTGAACATGGGGAGCGCGGGCTTTACGGGGTCTTCGCACGCCAGCACGGCCGTCCTGGGTGCTCCCGGGACGTGGATGACACAGCCCGGATGCACATGGTGAGGGGCGTCCACGGGGTCGTCCTGTCGAGCGCGACCGCTCGGCCAGGCGCTGTTCGGAGCCCCGGACCTCGGCACCCTCGTCCGCCCGCTTATCCGCCCGCTTATCTCGGGCGTACTGGGGCGTACTGGGTGTACGCGATGGACTTGGGCGCCGACAGAACCGCAGGTCGGAGCGCTGGAACGCACTCGATAGACCATCGAGACCGGACTCTTAATCTGTGGGTTCAGGGTTCGAGTCCCTGGGGGCGCACAACAGCGGCGGCGGGAACCCCGAAGGACGTGTCGAATGGCCACGATCGACGATCTCCTCGCCAGATCCCGATGGATCAGCTTGCTCGACAGCTCGGGGTGGCACCCGACCAGGCGCTACCCGCCCTCGTCGGTGGGATGGAGGCCAACGCCCGGGAGCCGGGCGGTGAGACCTCGCTGGCTGAGGCGATCGGACAGCACGATGATGGCCTGCTCGACGGCGGTATCGACCTCGATCAGGTCGACATCGACGACGGCCAGAAGATCGTGGGCCACGTGTTCGGCGACAACCGCGACCAGGTCATCAGCCGACTCGGGGGCGGGGCCAAGGAGTCGATGATGTCGAGTTTGCTGCCGATGCTGGCGCCGCTCGTGATGTCGTTCCTCGCCAAGAAGGCCGGCGGCGGCGCCGGTGGTTCGGGCACCCGGTCGACCGGCGGCGGTGGGATCGGCGACCTTCTCGGCGGCCTGCTCGGTGGCGGGTCTGGCGGGGGCGGGCTCGAAGACCTGCTCGGCGGACTCCTCGGCGGCGGCCGCAAGGGCTGACGAGGGTATGACAGTCACTTGGTTGTGCAATCTTGTGCCGTAGAGGTACAAGATTGCACACTCGGCGAGGCGCAGGCGGGCCGCCGGCCCCGCGACGCCGGCCGCCGGCGCCGGCGGTTCGGTCCGACGCGGTGGGAGGAGGCTCGGCTTCACCGGCCGGAGCGGATCGGCTCGGTGGTGGCGGCCGCCCTGACCCGCACCCTGCCTCGCGGGCGCTTCCGGCGACGGGTCGGTGTGCTCTCGCCGGCCCGGATGGCGCAGGCGTGCCGCGCGCTGAGCGCCGCCACCGGGTGCTGATCGCCGGCTCGACGGCCTAGGGTCATCGGGGTGCGAACCTCACGGCTGGCCGTCCTGGCATCGTTCTCCGTCGTTGTGACCCTCCTGTCCACTGGGCCGGCGCTGGCCGCGTCGAGGCCGACCGTCGGGTACGACGTCTCCTACCCCCAGTGCGACGGGCGGCTTCCCAAGGATCCCGCCTTCGGGATCGTCGGGGTGAGCGACGGGCTGGCCTACGGCGAGAACCCGTGCCTGGCCCAGCAGTACGCGTGGGCCTCGGGCGCACGGAAGCCGCCGGCGTTCTACATGAACACCGGCAACCCGGGCACGGCCACCACGCGGACCGACTGGTACCGCCAGGACGGTCCGCGGACCTGCGACGCGAGCCACGAAGCGGGCTGCGCCTACAACTACGGTTTCTTCGCCGCCGGGGACGCGTTCGACCTCGCCACCGCCCGGACCGGCGCCCCGCCGTCGGCCATGTGGTGGCTCGACGTGGAGACGGCCAACTCGTGGTCGGCCGACCCGGCCCTCAACATCGAGGCCATCCAGGGCTCGATCGACTATCTCACCGCGGTCGCCCGCGTGACGGCGGTCGGGATCTACTCGACCGGCTACCAGTGGGGGCAGATCACCGGCGGCGCTCGGCTGCCGGTCCCCAGCTGGGTCGCCGGCGCCCTGAACGCCAAGTCGGCGGCGGGCATGTGCGCCGCGTCCTTCACCGGAGGTCCCGTGCAGCTGGTGCAGTACGCGTCGGGCGGCTTCGACGCCGACTACGCCTGTCCGTAGAGGTCGCCGGCTGCGTCCCGGAATAGGGAGCCAATGCCGGCGGTTCAACTAGTTGCACATTCAACGATGAGGTGGCCCATGCCGCAGCCCATCAAGATCGACGTCTGGTCCGACATCGCCTGCCCGTGGTGCTACATCGGCAAGCGCCGGCTGGAAGCGGGGATCGCCGCCTACGCCCAGGAGTCGGGCGCGCTGCCAGTCGAGGTCGAGTACCACAGCTTCCAGCTGGCGCCCGACACGCCCGTCGACTTCGACGGCAGTGTGGCCGACTTCCTCGTGCGGCAGAAGGCGGTGCCGGAAGCGCACGTGCGGTCGTTGCTCGACCGGGTGACGCAGATCGCCGCCGGCGAGGGGCTTCGCTACGACTTCGGCGCGGTCCGCCATACCAACACAGGCAAGGCCCACCAGCTCCTGCACTACGCCAAGGCACGCGGCCTGCAGCTGGAGGCCAAGGAGCGGCTCATGCGGGCGTACTTCGTGGAGGGCAGGCACATCGGCCGGGCGGAGGACCTCGCCGCCCTCGCGTCCGACATCGGTTTGGATGCCGGCGACGTGCTCCGCTCGCTCGGTGAGGACGAGTACCTCGCCGCGGTACGGGCCGACGCCCAGACGGCGAGGGAGTACGGCATCCGGGGCGTCCCCTTCTTCGTCATCGACGGCCGCTATGGCATGTCGGGGGCGCAGCAGGCGGAGGCCTTCGCCGAGGCGTTGATCGAGGCAGCCGCCGATCGGGAGCCGGTCACGTCGTAGGCTTCCCTTATGGGTACACGGCGGATTGGCTGGTGCATCGCAGGGTCACTGAGCGCCACGTCGAGTCGGCGACCGTGGTCACCAGCCTTGGGACAGGGACCGAGGACGTCGAATTCAGGCTGTCGGCGCGGGGCACCGAACGGTTCAACGCCCTGGTCCGAACGGTCGGTCTGGGCGGTCGAGCGGCCGTCGTGGTAGACGGTGTCGTGGTCCGTGCCCCCCGGTTGGAGACGACCGAGTTCCAGGGCAGGGGAATAGTGAGCGGACTCGATGTCGGCGCTGCAGACCGGCTCGCGAGACGTCTGAACCGCAGCTGAACTGCACGCCTGCGGGAGGATTCCCCGCCGGCCCACAGGTCCCTCACAGGTTCCGTGCCGACACTCACCTCATGGACAACTCGAACCTGTTCGCGACCATCGCCCGGACGGTGGCCGCCGTGGCCACCTCCGTCCTGACCGGCGCCACCGCCGGCGCCCTGCTGGCCCGCAAGCCCCTCGTCGTCCGGGTCGACCAGCGCCACCAGCCGTACGCCCGACCGGTCAGGTAGGTGAGTTGAGGTAGGCCTCGGTCAGCCACCCTCGCAACCGGTCGTCGAGGTCCTCGGGGCCCCGCAGGTTTGCGACGTGGTGGTAGCGGCCGTGGTCGGTGACCACCTTCCTGACGATGCGGTCGTGCTGCACGACCCGCGGCAGGAAGAACGAAAGCGCCACCCACCGGTCCCTCGGCCGCAGCTCCGCAAACGTCTGCGCCCGCTTCAGGAAGATCCCGACCGACACGGGTTCGACGTGCACGGGGCCCACGGTGGAGACGTGGGCGAGAACCGCCTCGAAGACCGGCCGCTCGTGCGCCGGCCCGGTCGAGAAGTACCCCTCGAGCGACATCGCCGGCGCGCACTCGTGTGACTGCCCGATCCGCCGGAACCGGCGGCGGCATTTCGGGCACGCCCAACCCTCCACGTCCGGACGGTCTACACTACGACGAACCGAAGGGGAGTACTCCCAAATGGTGTGCCCGTCATCACGGCTGCTGCCTGCGAAGGCGGCGGCCCGGGCACGCCGGCCTCACGATCTGCTGTCGGCGGCTCGAGGCGGAGGAGACCTTCGGCTGACCTGATCAGCCGAAGGGAGAACCCAAGTCATGGACGTGCCCATCTGGGCGTGGGCGGCGACGATCGCCGTCATCGTGAGCATGCTGTTGGCCGACCTGTTCGTGTTCCATCGCAACGCCCACGAGGTGTCGATGCGGGAGGCGGCGGCCACCAGCGCGGTCTGGATCTCGCTGGGCCTGAGCTTCGCCGGCGTCATCGCCTGGGCGTGGGGCGCCACCGCGGCGGGCGAGTACCTGGCCGGCTATCTGATCGAGAAGAGCCTCTCCGTCGACAACATCTTCGTCTTCGCCCTGTTGCTCTCCTACTTTGCGGTGCCCAAGGAGAACCAGCACCGCGTCCTGTTCTGGGGGGTGCTGGGCGCGCTGGTGTTCCGGGCCATCTTCATCGCCGCCGGCGCCACGCTGCTGGAGACGTTCTCCTGGACGAGCTACGTCTTTGGGGCCTTCCTGGTCCTGACCGGCGTCAAGATGGTCCGCCACGACGGCGGTGAGGTCCACCCAGATCGCAACCCGGTGCTGCGGGCCCTCCGCCGGCTGGTACCGCTGACGAACGAGTACCACGGCCAGCGGTTCTTCGTAAAGGACGGCGTGCGGCGGCTGGCCACGCCGATGCTGGCCGTGCTGGTGGCCATCGAGACGACCGACGTCCTGTTCGCGGTCGACTCGATTCCCGCCATTTTCGCGGTGACCGATGAGCCGTTCCTGGTGTTCACGTCGAACGCCTTCGCCATCCTGGGTTTGCGGGCGCTGTACTTCCTGCTGGCCGGGATGATGAGCCGCTTCGTCTACCTCAAGCTCGGGCTCGCCGCCGTCCTGGTCTTCGTGGGGGTGAAGATGCTCGTGTCCGGCGTGTTCCACCTGCCGGTCTGGGCGTCGCTGCTGGTGATCGCATCGGTGCTGGCGACGTCGGTGGTCGCCTCGCTGCGGGCGACGCAGGCGCCGGTGGAGATGGCCTGAGCCCGGAGAACTACCTCGTCCCGCCGCCGGCGGCGACGAATTGCGCCATTGCGTCGATCACCGCGGTGTCGCGCTTCGTCTCCGCGACCGGCAGCGGGCCGTCGTGGAGGTGCTGGGCGCTGTCCGCGTTGGTGAGCGCCGCCGGCAGCTCGATGCTCAGGGTCGACCCGCTCCCGACGGAAGTCACCACGTGGGCGCCCGGGATGACACCCACCAGCCGCTGGGCGTCGTAGGGGGCGGCGTCGGCGGGCACGACGATCATCGTGGGTACCCTCACCCGGACCGCTTCGGCGGCCGGGTCGAACCCGTACAGCTCGGCCAGGAAGGCCGCCTCCTGGGCGGGCAGCAGCGGCCGCAGCTCGGTCCGGAGCTGATCGAGCGGCGGGAGCGACCGGCTGGACAACAGCGCGGCTACCTGCGTCCGCAAAGCATCGCCCGACTCGCGGCCGTAGCGGGACTGCAGCTGGGCGGCCCGCACGTCCACCAGCGACCGCCCAGGTGCGGATACCAGCACCAGCCGCTTGACCCGGTTATCTGTCGCGGCCAGGCGCAGGGCCACCAAACCGCCCTCGTCGTAGCCGACGACCGTGAGCTCGCGGCCGGCGGTCTCCCGGCGTTGGGCCAGCAGGTCGAGGCCGGCGCGCCCGTCGGCCACGAGGTCGTCGAAGTGCAGGCGGATGTCGGGCTCGACCTTGCTCGCGCCCGTGCCCCGCTGGTCGTAGCGGTAGGCGGCAACGCCCGCGGCGGCGATCGACGTGGCCAGGTCCCGCCCGACGGAGTTGGCGGTGCCTGCCTGGCCCGGCAGGCCGGCGGCGGCTGCGGTGGGAAGGATGACGAGGGCGCCGGGCACCGCACCGCCGGCCTGTGTCGCCGGCATGGTCAAGGTGCCGAACAGCCTGACGTTGCCGGCTCCCTCGAACTGGAGCGGTCGCTCGCCCGAGACCGGCCCGGCCGGCCCTGCGCCGTCGTCGGACGTCCCCCCGCCGGCGCAGCCGGCGGCCAGCAGGGCCATCAGGGCGAGCACGAGGGCCCACCGGGGCGCCCGGGTGCTCATGCCACGTTGACGAGCACCTTCATGCCGCCGGTGTAGTGGCCGGGCTCGTGGCAGCCGATGACGACCTGCCCCGCCTTGGCGAAGGTGTAGGTCAGTGAGGCGGATTTCCCCGGCTTCACGCTGACCGCGTTCGCCATTTTCATGTGGTCGTGGCCACCCCGCATGTCCTTCTCGTGCTCGTCCTGGGCGGCCTGGTCGCCGATGAAGGCGTCGTGGGTCACGCCCCCGGTGTTCTTGAAGACGAAGCGGAGCTTCTCGCCGACCCGGGCGTCGACCGAGGTGGGGGAGAAGGCGATGTCGCGCATCTCGACGTCGACGGTGCGGGCGTCGGTCGGGCCGGCTGCGGTCGACCCCCCGTCGCTCGACCCGCAGGCGGCCAGCACGACGAGCAGGAGGACGGCGAGGCGCCTCACTGCGACGCCGAGGTGCGGAACGACCGCAGGCGAAGGCTGTTGCTGACCACGAAGATGCTGGAGAAGGCCATGGCCGCCCCGGCGATCATCGGGTTCAGCATGCCGAGCGCGGCGAGGGGGATGGCGGCGACGTTGTAGGCGAAGGCCCAGAACAGGTTGCCCTTGATGGTCCGCAGGGTGCGGCGGGACAGGCGGATGGCGTCGGCCGCGGCGCGGAGGTCACCGCGAACCAGGGTGATGTCGCTGGCCTCGATGGCCACATCGGTGCCGGTGCCCATGGCCAGGCCGAGATCGGCCTGGGCGAGGGCAGCGGCGTCGTTCACCCCGTCCCCCACCATGGCCACGACCCGTCCCTCGCCTTGCAGGCGGCGGACGACGTCGAGCTTCTGCTCGGGCAGCACCTCGGCGACGACCCGGTCGATCCCGAGCTCGCCGGCGACCGCCTCGGCGGTGGCGGTGTTGTCGCCCGTCAGCAGGACCGGCGTCAGGCCGAGCGCCCGGAGCTGGGCGATGGCCTCGGCGGAGGTCGGCTTGATCGTGTCGGCCACGACGAGCACCGCCCGAGCCTCCCCGTCCCAGCCGGCGAGCACCGCGGTGCGGCCCGCGGCCTCGGCCGCCTCCCTCGCCACCGTGAGCTCCGGGCCTGGCGTCAGCCCCCAGTCGGCGAGGAAGCGGGCCCGGCCGGCGAAGACGGCTCGGCCGTCGACCACACCGTGGACGCCGAGGCCCTGGGTGCTGGCGAAGGACTCGACCAGGGGCAGCGTGCCGACCTTGGCGCGGGCGCCGGCGGCGATGGCCCGGGCGACGGGGTGCTCGGAGGCGTCCTCGAGGGCGCCGACCAGGGCCAGCACCTCCTCGTTGGACGTCCCGGGCGCGGCCACGACCTCGACGAGGGACATCTGGCCGGTGGTGACCGTGCCGGTCTTGTCGAGGACGATGGTGTCGACCCGGCGGGTGGATTCGAGGACCTCGGGGCCCTTGATGAGGATGCCGAGCTGGGCGCCCCGGCCGGTGCCGACGAGGAGGGCGGTGGGCGTGGCCAGGCCCAGGGCGCAGGGGCAGGCGATGATCAGCACGGCCACGGCGGCGGTGAAGGCGGCGGCCGCGCCCTCGCCGCTGGCCAGCCACACGCCGAGGGTGACGAGCGCCAGGACGATCACGATCGGCACGAAGACGGCGGCGATCCGGTCGGCGAGGCGCTGGACCGGCGCCTTGCCGCTCTGGGCCTCGGTGACCAGCCGCCCCATCTGAGCCAGCTGGGTGTCGGCGCCGACGCGGGTGGCCCGCACCACCAGGCGCCCGCCGGCATTGACCGTGGCGCCGACGACGGCGTCGCCGGGGCCCACCTCGACGGGGACGCTCTCGCCCGTCAGCAGGGAGGCGTCGATGGCGGACGTTCCTTCGGTGACGACTCCGTCGGTGGCCACCTTCTCGCCGGGGCGGACGACGAACAGGTCGCCGGCGGCGAGCTGCTCGACCGGGATGCGGCGCTCCACCCCGTTGTCCAGGACAGCCACGTCGTTGGCGCCGAGCTCGAGGAGGGCCCGCAGGGCGGCGCCGGAGCGACGCCGGGCGCGCGCCTCGAAGTAGCGCCCGGCCAGGATGAACACGGTGACGCCGGCCGCCACCTCCAGGTAGATCTCATGCGTCCCGGAGGTGCGGGAGATGCTGAGGTCGAAGTCCATCTTCATGCCGGGCATGCCGGCGTCGCCCCAGAAGAGGGCATAGAGCGACCACCCGAAGGCAGCCAGGGTGCCAACCGAGATCAGCGTGTCCATGGTGGCGGCGCCGTGGCGCAGGTTCACCCAGGCGGCGCGGTGGAACGGATACGCGCCCCACACGACGACGGGCGCGGCCAGCGTGAGCGACAGCCACTGCCAGTTGTCGAACTGGAGCGAGGGGATCATGGCCATGGCGACCACCGGCACGCTGAGGAGGAGCGAGATCAGCAGGCGGTTGCGGAGGGGAGCGGTCTCGTCGACGTGGGTCGTCGCCTCGCTGTCGCCGGCGTCGACCGACGGGCGCTCGGCCCGGGGGAGCGCGGCGGTGTAGCCGGCGGCTTCGACCGCGGCGATCACGGCGGACGGCGCGGTGCCCGCCGGGAGGTCGACCGTGGCGTGCTCGGTGGCGTAGTTGACGGTGGCCGTGACCCCGTCGAGGCGGTTCAGCCGCTTCTCGATACGTGCTGCGCAGGAGGCGCAGGTCATGCCGCCGATGACGAGCTCGACGCGCGTCGGGCCCGTCACCGCCGTCACGCGCGCACCTCGTACCCGGCCTCCTCGACCGCCTCCCGCACGGCGGCGGCGTCGGGAGCCGTCTCGGAGACGATCGTCACCTGGCCGCTGGCCAGATCGACGGACACGTCGGTCACGCCCGCGAGCTTGCCCACCTCGGTCTTGACGGCCGACTCGCAGTGGCCGCAGGTCATCCCGTCGACGGTGATGGTGGTCGTGGTGCTCATGGCCGGCGCTCCTCGTCATTCTACGTCTCGACGGCTACGTCGCCGCGAGTACGTGTACCCGGTACGGGTACGAAGTTAGGATACCACGGGGGGGTATCGCGGTCAAGCGTCCGGGAGAGCCAGGACGACGCAGCAGGCGCCCTCGGTGGGCTCCAGCCGCGCCGTCACGCCGGCGGCGGGAAGGGCGGCGCTGAACCCCTCCAGCAGGGCGAGGTTCATGCCGCACACGAGCTCGGGGTGCTCGGCGGCGACGCCGGAGAACGGGCAGTTCGCTAGCACGATCCCGCCGGGGGTGATGCGGGGCTCGTAGCCCTCGGCGGCGAGGGCGCCGGCCACGGCCCGAGCCGGCGCCGGCGTCTTGCGAACGTCTGCCGCGAGGCGGGCGCCGCGCTCGCGCGCCAGCCGGTCGAGGACCTCCTCGACCGGCGCGCCGGTGTTGCCGGCCTCGGCGACGGCCGCGGCGAGGAGCGTGGCGGCCAGCTCGTACCGTCGGGAGGGAAGCGTGATGGTGATCTCCCGGTCGGCGCGCCGGTACAGCTTCGCCGGGCGGCCGGCGCCCGGGCCGCTCCGGTCGGTCAGCCGGCGGAACTCCGTCTCCAGCAGCCCGTCGGAGACCAGACGGTCGAGATGGAAGGCGGCCGCCGACCGGCTGGCGCCGGCACCCGCGGCCGCCTCGTCACGCCCGACGGCATGGTCCTGGGCGCAGACGAAGCGGTAGAGCCGGCGGCGCAGGGGCTCGGCCAGGGCGGCCACCGCGGCCAACCCGCCGTCGGGGTCGTCGGTCGCGTTTGGCTCGTCCACGGTGTAAAGTATACAATGGTTCACGTTAGAAAGCCGCCCGTCCCTGAGGAGGCCCGATGAGCAACGCAGTCGAGGTGACCGCCGTTCGGCCCGTGCCGGCGCCGGCCCTCCACGTCGTGCCGGCCGGCGCCACCATCGACGTGGCCGGCGCCGAGGCCGCGGTAAGGGCGCTGCTGCGGGCCCTCGGCCAGGATCCCGACAGCGATCACCTGCGCGAGACGCCCCGCCGGGTGGCGCTGGCCTACGAGGAGTTCCTCACCGCCCGCCCGTTCGTGCCCACGACGTTCCCGAACGACGAGGGCTATGACGAGCTGGTCCTGGTCCGCGACATCCCCTTCCACTCGCTCTGCGAGCACCACCTCCTGCCGTTCTCCGGCGTGGCCCACGTCGGCTACCTCCCCGGCGCCCGCATCCTCGGACTGTCGAAGCTCGGAAGGGTGGTCGAGCACTTCGCCCGCGGCCTCCAGGTGCAGGAGCGGCTGACCAAGCAGATCGGGGACTGGCTGGACGACCGCCTGGCCCCCAAGGGCGTGGGTGTGGTGCTGGAGGCGGAGCACCTGTGCATGACGCTGCGCGGCGTCCAGTCGGTCGGCTCCCGCACGGTCACGTCCTCGCTCCACGGCCTGGTCCGCGACGACGCCCGCACGCGCGCCGAGTTCCTCGACCTCACCGGCGTCCGCTCATGACGATCACCGCCCCGGGTCTCTCGGCACTGGCCGCAGTGAAGTCGGCCGCCGGCGTGCGGGTCTCGGTGTGCATCCCGGCCCGTAACGAGGCCGCCACCGTCGCCGGCGTGGTGGCGCCCCTCATCGCCGCGGCGGCGGCGCCCGAGCCGCTGGTCGACGAGGTGATCGTCGTCGATGACGGCTCCACCGACGGCACCGGGCCGATCGCCGGCGCCCTCGGGGCGCGTGTCGTGCGCCGGGACCGGCGGCCCGGGAAAGGCGCGGCCATGGCCGAGGCGCTGCGGGTCGCCTCGGGCGACATCGTCGTGTTCGCCGACGCCGACGTCCGCAACTTCGACCTGCACTTCGTGACCGCGCTGATCGAACCCCTGTTGGTCGAGCCTCTGCTGGACGACCCGTCGGTGGTGATGGTCAAGGGCACCTACGAGCGGGCCGGGAACGGCGGCGCCGGCGGTGGGCGGGTCACCGAGCTTCTGGCCCGGCCCCTGCTCCGCCGGCTCGTGCCGGATCTGGCGTTCGTCCGCCAACCGCTGGCCGGCGAGGTAGCTGTCCGCCGGAGCGCGCTCGACGGGCTGGTGCTCGAGCCCGGCTACGGGGTCGAGATTGGCATGCTGATCGACGTCGCCCGCCGCTACGGCGCTCGTTCGGTGGCCCAGGTCGACCTGGGCGAGCGCGTCCACCGCAACCGGCCCCTCGAGGAGCTGGCCGGTCAGGCCGACGAGGTGCTGGCCGCAGTCCTTTCCCGGACCCTCGTCGGGGATCTGTACCCGGGCTGACGGGTCGCCAGCGGTCGACCGCCCAGGCCCTAGCATTCCTCGACCGGGGATGAGCCGAAGGCCCCGGTTGCCGGGGGCGAGGCCATGACGAGGAGGATGAGAAGCCGGCGGCTCGCGCAAGCCGCGTTCGGCGTCGCCCTCGTCTTCGTGGCTCTCCTGATGGACGTGGCGCCATCGCGCGCCGCGACCTTCACGGTGACGAACTTGAACAGCACCGGCGCCGGAAGTCTGCGCCAAGCGATCATCGACGCCAACGCGTCCGCCAACGTCGGCGGCGTGCCCGACGTCATCGAGTTCGCCGTGGCCGGTGAGATTGTCCTCCTCGAAGACCTGGAACCGATCACCGAGTCGGTGATCATCAACGGGACGACGGCGCCGGGTTACGTCGACGCCCCCGTCGTCACCGTGAACGGCGGCGGGAACGACTGCATGATCGTGCAGGGCGATGACGTCACCATCACCGGCCTGTCCATCGGCTTGTGCAACCGTGGCTTCCTCGTGAGCGGGGCCAGGGTGGTCGTCACCGCCACCCACATCGGCGTCGACGCCGGCGGCAACACGTCGATCTCGAACTTCATCGGCGTGCAGCTCGACGCCGGCGCGGACGACGCCGAAGTGAGCGGCAACGTCATCTCGGCCAGCCAGTTCTACGGCATGCTTGTGCACGCCGACGGCGCCACGATCACCGGCAACCTGATCGGTGTCGGCCGGGACGGTGTGACCGACCTCGGCAACAGTGACTTCGGCATCGAGTTCGGGACGGACGCGGAGGGCGCACAGGTGGGCGGGCCGGGCGTGGCCGACCGGAACGTGATCTCGGGCAACGGTGGGAGCGACAACGGCGGTGGCATCGAGGTGCGCGGCGACGGCGTCACCGTCGCCGCCCACGTCATCCAGGGCAATTACATCGGGACGAACGCGTCCGGCACGGCGTCGATCCCGAACAACCGGGGCATCGTCGTCTTCGAGAACTTCGTCACCATCGGCGGCACCGGCGCCGGCGAGGGCAACCTCATCTCGGGCAACGCCGGCGACGGCATCAGCGTGACGGTGTGCTGCACGGGGTTCGCCGGCGGGGGCGTGGTGATCGAGGGGAACATCGTCGGGCTCACTGCGGACGGCGCGTCCGCGCTCGGGAACGGGTCGCGTGGCATCTCCGTGTTCGGGCCCGGCCACCGCATCGGCGGGACGGCTGCGGCATCCGGCAACGTGATATCCGGCAACTTCAACGCCGGGATTGACGCGCTGAGCGCCGACTCGCTCGTCGTCCAGCGGAACCGGATCGGCACCGACGCCAGCGGCACCGTCGCCATCGGCAACGCCTCGGACGGCATTGCGGTGTCCGGCTCCAGCGGCATCACGATCGGCGGCGCCGGCGCCGGCAACCTGGTCAGCGCCAATCTGCTGACCGGCATCAGTATCAACGGCGGCGTCGCCGGTGAGATCGTTGAGAACCTGGTCGGGACCGACGCGTCGGGTGGCGCCCTGGTGGGCAACGCCAGGGGCATCGTGCTGACCACCGTAAGCGGCTTCACGGTGTCCGCCAACACGATCAACGACAGCACCGGCGCCGGCCTCTCCCTGCTCGGGAGCAGCGAGGGCGGGGTCGAGGGGAACGACATCCAGGGCAACAGCGACGGCATCTTCGTCGGCCCGGGCAGCACCGCGATCCAGATCGGCACCGGCGCCGGCGCGGCCAACGTGATCACCGGCAACGCCGGCGCCGGCGTGGCCCTCGGAGGGGCCTTCGGCGCCGACGGGTCATCCTCGCGAATCGAGATCCTCGGCAACTCGATCTTCGCCAACGGTGGCCTGGGCATCGACCTGGCCAACGACGGGGTCACCCCCAACGACGCCGACGATTCCGATACCGGGCCCAACGGAGGGCAGAACTGGCCGGTGATCACCGGCGTGGTGCCGGACGCGGGCGGGACCACGGCGACGGTCTCGGGCACCCTCGTCAGCACACCGGTGACGGACTTCCTGATCGAGGTGTTCGCCAACGCCGCCGCCGACCCGTCCGGAAACGGCGAGGGGCAGACGCCGGTCGGGTCGACGACGGTGTCGACCGACGGCTCCGGGGCGGCCACGTTCACCTTGGCCGGGCTCGCCGTGCCGCCGGGCCAGCCGGTCTTCACCGCCACCGCCACCGATCCGAGCGGGAACACGTCGGAGTTCTCCAACGCGGTGGAGGTCCTCACCCTGCCGACGATCGCCACGGTGGCGTCGGGCCCGGTGACCCTGGGTGGGACAGTGTCCGACACGGCGACGGTGACCGGCAGCAGCCCGACCGGCACCGTCGTGTTCCGGCTGTACGGCCCGGACGACGCCACCTGCGCCGGCCCGCCGGCGTTCACCTCCGGCGCCGTGGCCCTGGTCGCCGGGTCGGCGACCTCGCCGGACTTCACCCCGCTGGCGACGGGCACCTACCGGTGGATCGCGTCGTACTCGGGCGACGTCGCCAACCTCGCCGTGACCGGGGCGTGCAACGACCCCGGCGAGTCGGTCGCCGTCGGCCTCGTCGCCACGACGGTCGCGACCACCGCGTCGCCGGCGGTCACGGTGGGCGGGATGGTGTCGGACAGCGCGACCGTCACCGGCAGCACCCCGACCGGGACCGTCGTCTTCAGCCTGTATGGCCCGGACGACGCCACCTGCGCCGGCCCGCCGGTGTTCGTCTCACCGCCGGTGGCCCTCGTCGCCGGCTCCGCCACCTCGCCGGCGTTCACGACGACCGCCGCCGGCACGTACCGCTGGGTCGCCGCCTACTCGGGCGACGTGAGCAACGCCGCGTCCGCCGGCGCGTGCAACGACCCGGGCGAGTCGGTGGTGGTGGCCAAGGCGGTGCCGGTGCTGGCGACGACGGCGACCCCCTCGTCGATCACCGTCGGCAACGACGTCCACGACGTGGCGACGGTGTCGGGGGGGTTCACGCCGACCGGCACCGTCACCTTCCGCCTGTACAGCGACGCGGTGTGCAACGTTTCGATCTTCACCTCCACCGTGCCGCTGGCCGCCGGCTCGGCGACGTCCGGCGCCTTCACCACCGTCGCCCCCGGCACCTACCGCTGGATCGCCGAGTACTCCGGCGACGCCAACAACGCGGTGGTCACCGGCGCCTGTGGCGACGCCGGCGAGGAAGTGGTGGTGAACCAGGCGACGCCGACCATCGCCACGGTGGCGTCCCCGAGCGTCCCGGTCGGCGGGTCCGTGACCGACACGGCCACGCTGACCGGCGGCGTCAGCCCCACCGGCACGGTGACGTTCCGGCTCTTCGGCCCGGGCGACGCCACCTGCGCCAGCCCGCCGGTCTTCACCTCCACCGTCCCGGTCGCTGCCGTCTCGGCGATATCCGACCCGTTCACCACGACGGCCGTCGGCACCTACCGGTGGGTGGCGGCCTACTCGGGCGACGTCAACAACCTGGCGACCGCCGGCGCCTGTAACGACCTCAACGAGTCCGTCGTTGTGACCCAGGCCGCGCCGACCATTTCGACGGTTGCCTCGGGTGGCGTCCCGGTCGGCGGCAGCGTGACGGACACGGCGACGCTCGCCGGCGGCTTCAGTCCCACGGGGACGATGACGTTCCGCCTGTACGGGCCGGGCGACGCCACCTGCGTGGGGCCGGCGGTCTTCACCGACACCCAGCCCGTCGTCGGCAACCTGCCGGTGACCTCGGCCGTGTTCATCGCCGCGGCACCGGGCACCTACCGGTGGATCGCCAGCTACAGTGGCGACGCCAACAACCTCGCCGTTGCCGGCGCCTGCAACGACCTGAACGAGGCGGTCAGTGTCGGGCTGGCGCCGACGACGATCGCCACCACCGCCTCTGGACCGGTGACCGTCGGCGGCACCGTTTCCGACGCCGCGACGGTGACCGGCGTCACCCCCACGGGGACCGTCACCTTCCGCCTGTTCGGTCCGGACGACGCGACCTGCGCCAGCCCGCCGGTCTTCGCGACCGTGCCGGTTGCACTGGTCGCCGGGTCCGCCACCTCGCCGGCGTTCACGACGACGGCGGCGGGCACCTACCGGTGGGTCGCCGCCTACTCCGGCGACGCCACCAACGCCACGTCGGCCGGCGCCTGCAACGACCCGGGTGAGTCGGTGGTGGTCGCCCAGGCGGTGCCGGTCCTGGCGACGACGGCCACCCCCTCGGCCACGACGGTGGGTGGGGCGGTGCACGACGTGGCGACTGTGTCCGGCGGCTTCGCCCCGTCGGGCACGGTGACCTTCCGCCTGTTCAGCGACGCAGCCTGCACCGCGCAGATCTTCATCTCGACGTCGCCGGTCGCGGCCGGCTCGGCGACGTCTGGTGACTTTACGACTGTCGCGCCGGGGACGTACCGGTGGATCGCCAGCTACTCGGGCGACACCAACAACGCCCCGGTGGCCGGCGCCTGTGGCGACGCCGGCGAGCAGGTGACGGTCGGCCTGGGCGCCCCGACCATCGCCACGGTGGCGTCCCCGAACGTCGCTGTCGGTGGGCAGGTCACCGACACGGCCACGCTCACCGGCGGCATCAGCCCCACCGGCACGGTGACGTTCCGGCTTTTCGGCCCGGGCGACGCCACCTGCGCCAGCCCGCCGGTCTTCACGTCGACGACGCCGGTCGCCGCCGGCTCGGCGACGTCTGCCGGCTTCACGACGACGGCCGTCGGCGTCTACCGGTGGGTGGCGGCCTACTCGGGTGACCTCAACAACGCGGCGACCGCCGGCGCCTGCAACGACGTCAACGAGGCGGTCACCGCGACGCAGGCCGCGCCGACCATCTCGACCACGGCGTCGAGCGGCGTCGCTGTCGGCGGCACCATCACAGACACGGCGACGCTGGGCGGTGGCTTCAACGCCACCGGGACGGTGACGTTTCGCCTGTACGGACCGGGTGACGCGACCTGTGCGGCGGCGCCGGTGTTCACCGATCCCCGGCCCGTCACGGGGAACACGCCGGTGTCCTCCGGTCCGTTCACCGCCACCCTGCCCGGGACCTACCGCTGGATCGCCAGCTACGGCGGCGACGCCTCGAACCTTGCGGTGGCCGGCGCCTGCAACGACCCCGGTGAGTCGGTGACGGTGGCCGCCACGGTGCCGACACTGACCACCCAGGCGTCGGCGCCGGTGACGACGGGCGGCTCGATCACCGACACGGCGACCCTGGCCGGCGGCTTCAGCCCGACCGGGACCATGACCTTCCGCCTGTGGGGGCCGGACAACGCCACGTGCGGCGGCGCCCCGACCTTCACGAGCGTCAAGCCGGTGGCCGGCAACGGCCCGGTGACGTCGGATCCGTTCACCGCCGCGCCCGCCGGCATGTACCGCTGGGTCGCGGGGTACTCCGGCGACGTCAACAACGCCTCGGTCACCGGCGCCTGCAACGACGCCAACGAGTCGGTCGTCGTGGCCAAGGCCACGCCGACACTGGGCACGCGCACCGCCCCGACCGTCGCCTTCGGCGCCGCCGTGACCGACACCGCCAGCCTCGCCGGCGGCGCCAGCCCCACGGGGACGATGACCTTCCGCCTTTTCGGCCCGGGGCCGGGCTGCGCCGGCGCCCCGGTCTTCACGAGCACCAAGCCCGTCACCGGCGCCGGCTTCTCCACCTCTGACCCGTTCACTCCCGCGGCGCCAGGCGCGTACTTCTGGATCGCGTCGTACAGCGGCGACGCCAACAACAACGCGGTGTCGGGTGCCTGCGGCGACCCGGGCGAGACCCTCGTGGTGGGCGTCGCTCCGACGACGACGAGCAGCAGCACGACGTCGACGTCCACCAGCTCCACGTCGAGCACGTCGAGCACGTCGAGCACGTCGACCACCGTGCCGGCGACCACGACCACGACGCTCGACGAGCCCGTGCCCACCTCGACGACGGAGCCGCCCGAGCCGCCGACGACCACCATCCCCGGCTCGACGTCGACGACGCCGGCGACGTTGCCGCAGGCCAGCACCACGACGGTCGTCGCCGCCACGACGACGGCCCTGGCGACGTCCACGACCACACCGACGGCTACGACCCTCGCGCCGGCGCCGGCGACGACCGCCCCGCCGGTCGGCACCACCGTTCCGACGGCAACCACGACGACGGCCACGACGGTGCCGGCGACGACCACGTCGGTGGCGCCGACCTCGTCCGTGCCGCCGACGACGACGCCGGCCCCGTCGAGCAGCGTGCCGCCGTCGACGTCGGTGCCGACGACCGCCCCGCCGCCCACGCCGCCATCGGCCACCGTCGAGGCCGAGAGCACGACCGGCCGGCGCTCCGGCCCGCCGGGCGTGGAGCTCGACGTCACGGGCGAGGGCTACCGGGACTGCCGCAACGTCTACATCTTCTTCGACGGCAAGCGGGTCGGCACCGTCCACCCCAACTCGGCCGGCGCCATCGACAGCGGTGAGCTCTCGGTGCCGGGCAACACCAAGCCCGGCGAGCACGCGGTCACGACGTCGTGCTCGACGTCGGGCGGGCCGGTCCGGGCCAGCACGACGTTCCTGGTCACCGACCAGGCGATCCACCGCAGCGGCTTCGTGACGTCGCTGGCCCAGCCCGACCAGATCATCATCGACCCGGTCAACCTGACGGCCAGCGCCATCGCGTCGCTCGGGATCATCCTCCTCTTCGCCTTCCCCTACGAGCTCTTCAACTCGACCGTCGAGGAGAACTACGACGAGATCCGGGGCTGGTTCCGGCTGCCGGCGCGGGTGGTCCACCGCACCGCCGGCAACACCCTCTCCTTCCTGGGGCTCAACGTGCTGGCCGCCATCACCTGCGGCTTCCTCAGTCCGGACTTCGGCCTGAACCGGAACAGCGTCGTACTGGTCGTCGGGATGCTCGTCGCGCTGCTGACGATGGCGGTCGTGTTCAGCCTGCCGGCCGACGTGGCGGTCCACCGGCGCTTTGGTGAGTGGGGGAGGCTCAACTTCCTGCCGGGAAGCCTGCTCGTCTCGATCCTGATGGTCGCCCTCTCGCGCATCATGGAGTTCCAGCCCGGCTACTTCTACGGCGCCATGGCCGGCCTGGCCTTCGGCGCCGCGCTGACCAAGCCGGCCCAGGGCCGCCTCACCGCGGCCAACTGGGTGTTCAGCCTGCTGATCAGCGTCGTCGCCTTCTTCGCCCGGGCGCCCGTCGCCGACGCCGCGGCCCGGGACGGGGCCAGCATCTGGTGGATCGGCCTCGAGGTGTGCCTGGCCCTGATCTTCCTCTGGGGCGTCGAGGGGCTGGCGGTGGCCATGCTCCCGATGCGGTTCCTCGACGGCCGCAAGGTCATGAACTGGAGCAAGCTGGCGTGGGCGGGTCTGTTGTTCCTCGGGCTGTTCGCCACCGTGCACGTGCTTTTTGCGCCGAATAGCGGCTATGTCGGCCAAACGACAGGCGGCGTGAGCCTCGCGGTCGGCGTCCTGTTCGCCATCTTCGGCGGTATCTCGATCGGGCTGTGGGCCTACTTCCGGTACCGGCCCGGCCGGGCGGTGCCTGACGCCTGAGATTCCTTAGCCGGCGGCGAACAGCTCGAGCTGGATGTTGTCAGGGTCGCGGAAGGTGATCATGCCGCCGGCGCCGCTGGCCGTCGGCTTGACCTCCGAGTGGTCGACGCCCGTCGCGAGGAAGCGCTCCTTGATCCGGTGCAGCTCCTCGATGGACGGCACCGCGAACGAGGCGTGGTCCATGCCGGTCCGCCGTTCGTCGAACGGCTCGCCGCGGGACGCCTCGTGGGCGGTGAGGGTGAGGGTGATGCCGGCGTCGGGGTGGCGCAGGCGGCTTCGGAGGAACCCCTTGCCCTCCACCCTGGAGTCGACCGCGAAGCCCAGGGTCCGGCAGTACCAGTCGGTGCTGCGGTCGAGGTCGGTCACGGTGAGGCTGAGATGGGAGAAACCGGCGAGCGTGGCCATGGCGAAGGGTAACCGCCCGTTTTGCGGGCGCCCTAGCCTTGCGGTCAGTGGAACCCGTCCAACCTCCGCCGCCGGCCGATCGGAGCAATGAATGGCTCAGTCCTCGGAGGACCGGGCCAGCACGGCCACCGCCCCGTCCCCGTTGCGGTGCCAGATCGTGCGCTGGGTGAACGGGATCTCGATGCCGGCGTCGTCGAACGCACCCTTGATCCGGGCCCGCAGCTCGCGTGTGACCGGGAGCTGGTCGTGCGGTGCGGTCTTCAGGACCAGGCGGATAGTGACGCTGTCAAGGCCCAGGTTCTCGACGCCCCATACCTCGGGCTCGGCGAGGATCGACTCCGCGAAGTCCGGGTCCTCGCACATGGATTGGGCCGCGGCCTTGATGACGTCGGTGGCGTGGTTGATGTCGGTCTCGTAGCTGACGTCGACGTCGAGCACGGCCCGGGACCACTGCTGCGACCGGTTCCCGACCCGCTCGATGTGCCCGTTCGGCAGGTGCCACACGGTGCCGTTGACGTCGCGGAGGCGGGTCGTGCGCAGGCTGATCGACTCGACCGTGCCGGTCGCATGGCCGGCGTCGATGACGTCGCCCACGCCGTACTGGTCCTCCATCAGCATGAAGATGCCGGAGAGGAAGTCCCGCACCAGGTTCTGGGCGCCGAAGCCCACGGCGACGCCGACGATGCCGGCGCCGGCGATGAGCGGGCCGAGGTTGAGGCCCAGCTCGGACAGGGCCATGATGACGGCGATAGTCCACACCGAGGCCGAGGCGATGCTGCGGATCAGGGCGGCGACGGTCTCCACCCGGCGGGCCTTGCCGTTGATCAGCCGGCGCAGCAGCCGGTAGAGGATCCGGCGGGCGACGTAGGCCACCGCAAAGATGAGGGCAATCTTCGCCGGCCGCACGACGATGGTGTCGGAGAGCTGGGCCAGCACGCCGTTGCCCGTGGAGCGGTAGATGCTGAGGCACAGCGAGCTGGCCTCGGCGGGCACCCCGCAGGGCGACGTCCCTGCGTCGGCGGCGGCAGTCGGGACGACCTGGGCGAACAGGGGCAGCACGTTCAGGAGCATGGTTGCAGTCCTCCCGCGGAAGATCCCGGCGGTGAGCGAGGGAGTGCCCCCGGCGACACAGGGGGCGACCGCGCCACCCTAGCGCAGGGTCCCGCCGGTTCCGGCTTCCTGCGGGCTGGCCGTCGTGCGCACACGGCGGGCGAGGCTCGGTTCCAGTCCGGTACGCACAGATCGAAGCGTCCGCGTGCGGACCTCGGGCGACCGATCGCTCAGCCGGTCGTCCCGAGCGGTGGGTGCTCGAGCACGCGGGGCCGGTACTCGACCAGCTGGATGCTTCCGTCGAAGGTGCGGCCGTCGATCATCTGCAGGGCGACGTCGGGATAGCCGTCATAGATGCGCTCTGCTCCCGTGGCGCCGGTGATCACCGGGAACATCACCACCCGGAAGCGATCGACGAGGCCCTTCCCGCAGCAGCGTCCGACACAAGCTGAGGCTGCCGATCGTGCTGATGAGACCCGAGCCATCCTCCTTCATCGCCCGGACAGCTTCGACCGCGTCCTCGCGCACGAGCGTGGAGTTTGCCCACGCCAGCGGCTCCTCGAGCGACGCAGAGAACACCACCTTCGAGGCCCGCGTGAGCCCGTCGACCGACGCCTCCTCGTCGGCGGCGAGCTCGTCCTGTCCTGCTGGGGGCTCGCCCGCGGCGAAGCCCGCCATCAGCCGGTAGGTCTTCGCTCCGATCAGGTAGGTGACCTCGGGTTGCTCGCCGAGCCATTCCAGGTACTCAGGCCCTTGGAGACCCCACCAGCCCGGCCAGCCCTCCGCCGATGCGTAGCCGTCAAGGGAGGTGATGAAGTCGACGAGGAGTTCTCGCATGGTCGTCTCCTGGTCTCGAAGGTCACATCGCCGCTTCTGCACTCGCGACCGCGGCGACACGAGGTTAGGACGGGCGGCGCCGCTCGACGCGCCCAAAATGGCGCAGGGGTCCCTCCATGGCGCCGGGGACCAACGTCCGGCGCCGGCCCGGCCGGGTCTAGCTAGCGGCGCGCCTTCTTCTTCGACGAGTCCCGCCTGAGGTAGCGGCCGTCGACCATGTTCAGCTCCACCCCGTTGTCGTAGCGGACCCGGTAACGGATCCAGGACAGCCCGGCCACCAGCACGATCACCCCGCCGGTGCCCTTGGGCACGCCCGGCCGGTCCTCGGCTGCCACCACCCTGTCCTTGCGCACGTACTCGGTGTCAGCCATGCGCCGACCGTACAGCGCCGGCCGGGAACACGGGGGTACCGCCCGCTGTTTGAACTCTCACTATGGAAGACATCCGAACGTCCGCCCTGCCCCTGCTGCCCCTCGCCACCGGCGTGGTGCTCCCCGGCATGGTGGTCACGATGGCCATCGAGAGCGACGAGGCGAGAGCCGCCATCGACGCCGCCGAGTCGTCCGAGGGACGCATCCTCCTCGTCCCCCGCCTCGACGACCGCTACGCCCGGGTCGGCACCGTCGCCAAGGTCGAAGACTCGGGCGAGCTCCCCAGCGGCCTGCGAGCCGTGGTCGTCCGCGGCCTGCACCGGGCCATGGTCGGCATCGGTGTGCCGGCGCCCGCCGGCTCTGCGCTGTGGGTCCAGGCCGAGCGCGTCCCGGCCGAGCGCGAGCCCTCCGAGAAGGTCCGTGACCTGGCCCGCGAGTACCGGGCCGTCATCGAGAACATCCTGGACTACCGCGGCGCCGGCGGCCTGGCCGAGGCGCTGCGGGGCATCACCGACCCCGGCACCATGGCCGACACCGCCGGCTACTCGCCCGACCTGAGCTTCGAGCAGAAGATCGAGGTCCTGGAGACCGTCGGCGTGGAGCAGCGCCTGGCCAAGGTGCTGGCGTGGGCGCGCGAGACGCTCGCCGACCTGACGCTGAAGGAGCGCATCCAGACCGACGTCACCGAGGGCATGGAGAAGACCCAGCGCGAGTTCCTCCTGCGCCAGCAGATGGCGGCCATCCGCAAGGAGCTGGGCGAGGACGGCGACGGCGAGGGCGCCATTGCCGAGTACCGGGCCAAGCTGGACATCCTCCCGGAGGCGACCCGCACCGCGGTCGAGCGCGAGCTCGACAAGCTGGAGCGCACCAGCGAGCAGAGCCCCGAGCACGGCTGGATCCGCACGTGGCTCGACACCGTCTTCGAGATCCCGTGGGGGAAGAAGTCCGACGACAGCCTCGACGTGGGCGAGGCCCGCGCCATCCTCGACGCCGACCACACCGGCCTCGACGACGTGAAGGACCGCATCATCGAGTACCTGGCCGTGCGCAAGCTGCGGGCCGAGCGCGGGCTGTCGCCCGTGAGCGGTCGCGGCTCGGGCGCGATCATCGCCCTGGTCGGGCCTCCCGGCGTCGGCAAGACGTCGCTGGGTGAGTCCGTCGCCCGGGCCCTCGGTCGGTCGTTCGCCCGGGTCTCCCTGGGTGGCGTGCGCGACGAGGCCGAGATCCGCGGCCACCGCCGCACCTACGTCGGCGCCCAGGCCGGCCGCATCGTCCGCGCCCTGCGCGAGGCCGGCACCATGAACCCCGTCTTCATGCTGGACGAGGTCGACAAGCTGGGCAGCGACTGGCGGGGCGACCCGTCCTCGGCGCTGCTGGAGGTGCTCGACCCGGCCCAGAACCACACGTTCAAGGACCACTACCTGGAGGTCGACCTCGACCTCTCCGACGTGCTGTTCATCGCCACGGCCAACGTGTACGACACCATCCCCGGCCCGCTGCTGGACCGCATGGAGATCATCTCGTTGGACGGCTACACCGAGGACGAGAAGGTCGGCATCGCCCGCGACCACCTGCTCTCACGGCAGCTGGAGCGCAACGGGCTGTCGGCCGAGGAGGCCTCGGTTTCCGACGACGCGCTGCGGCTCGTGGTCACGGACTACACCCGTGAGGCCGGCGTCCGGAACCTCGAGCGCGAGCTCGGAAAGGTGCTGCGGAAGGTGGCGACCCGGCTGGCGTCGGGCACGCTGACCGCGCCGGTCACCGTCGATCGTGACGATGTCCGCACCTACCTGGGCCGGCCGAAGTTCTTCTTCGAGGCCGCCGACCGCACCGCCGTTCCGGGCGTGGCCACCGGCCTGGCCGTCACCGGCATGGGCGGCGACGTCCTCTTCATCGAGGCCACGTCACTGCCCGCCGCCGCCGGCCTGCCGGCGCTGACCCTGACCGGCCAGCTGGGCGACGTCATGAAGGAGTCGGCCGAGATCGCCCTGTCCTACGTGCGGGGCCACCTCGCCGTCGACCCCGACAAGCGCTACCACCTGCACGTGCCCGCCGGCGCCGTCCCCAAGGACGGCCCGTCGGCCGGCGTCACCATGGTGACCGCCCTCGCCAGCCTGCTGTCGGGCCGGCCGGTGCGCGCCAACGTGGGCATGACCGGCGAGGTCACGCTGCAGGGCCGGGTGCTGCCCATCGGTGGCGTCAAGCAGAAGGTGCTGGCCGCCGACAGGGCCGGGCTCACCACCGTGTTCCTGCCCGAGCGCAACGGCGCCGACCTCGACGACGTGCCCGAGGCCGTCCGCGAGCGCATGACGTTCCACCTGGTCGGCGACGTCGCCGATCTGCTGGCGCTGGCGCTGGAGCCGGCGGTCGAGCAGGCCGCCGCCGCCTGACCCCCCTCGCCAACTGGTGACGATCCGACCGGCTCTGGCCGGTTCGATCGTCACCAGTTCGGGTGGGTCTCGCCAACTGGTGACGATCCGACAGGCCCTGGCCGGTTCGATCGTCACCAGTTCGGGTTCCCTCTCCAACTGGTGACGATCCGACAGGCTCTGGCCGGTTCGATCGTCACCAGTTCGGGTGGGTCAGAGGAACCGGACGTCGTCCTCGGCGCTGGTCGTCTCGCCTTCGACGACATTGCAGGTGGGGCAGTACCACCGGGCCTCCAGCGGGGTCCCGCAGGGAGAGTGGCGCAGCGGCTCGACGGAATCGGGCGACTGGTTGGCGCCCCACTGGGCCAGCAAGCGCAGGGCCCCGGCCAGCTCGGTGCCGGCGGCGGTGAGCTGGTACACGAACCGGGGCGGGCGCTCGGAATACGGCGACGCCACCACCACGCCGTGCTGTTCCAGGTTGCGCAGGCGCTGGCTCAGGACATTGGGGGCGATGCCGGCGACGTCTGACTGGAGGTCGTTGAACCGCCGGGGCCCGTCGAGCAGGGCGGAGACGATCAGCAGCGCCCACCGGTCGCCGACGCGGGCCACCGCCTCCTCCAGGGGCGACGGATCGGCCATGCCCACATTCTCGCACGCAGTGGTTGCCGTAACTCGCTTGCGGCTAGTAACTTGCAATCAACAAGTCACTGAGTCGAGGAGCGCAGATGCCTGGAGTGCTGGAAGAGCTGGAGAACGCCACCATCGGGATCGCCGAGCGGCACGGAGGGGCCGTCGTCGGCATCGGCCACGGGTGGGGCCAGGGGTCGGGCGTGGTCGTCGCCGACGGCGTGGTGCTGACCAACGCCCACAACGTCAGCGACCCCGGCGTCACGCTGATCTTCGCCGACGGGCGGTCGGTCGATGGCCAGGTGTCGGGGCACGACATCGACGGCGACCTGGCCACCATCGCCGTCGACACCGCCGGCGTGACGCCGGTCGAATGGGCGGAGGCGCCGGCCCGGATCGGTGCCGCCGTCTTCGCCCTCGCCAACCCCGGCGGCCGCGGCCTGCGGGTGACGCTGGGCTCGGTCGCCTCCGTCGGCCGCACGTTCCGGGGACCGCGGGGTCGCCGGGTGACCGGCACCATCGAGCACACCGCCCCCATGGTCAAGGGCTCTTCCGGGGGGCCGCTGGTCGACTCGTCGGGACGTCTCGTCGGCCTCAACACCAACCGCCTCGGCGAGGGCTTCTACGCCGCCCTGCCGGCCGACGAGGACCTGCGCCGGCGGGTCGACGCCCTCAGCCGGGGCGAGTCGCCGGCCCGCCCGCACCTGGGGGTCGGCCTCGTGCCCGGTCGCGCCGCCCGCCAGATCCGCCGGGCCGCCGGCCTGCCGGACCGGGACGGCGTGCTCATCCAGGAGGTGGAGGACGCCAGCCCGGCGGCCAACGCCGGCCTGCGCCGGGGCGACCTGATCGTCGACGCCTCGGGGTCGCCGGTGGCGAGCATCGACGACCTGTACCAGGCCGTCGACGGCCTCGGCGCCGGCGAATCGCTCGCCCTCACCGTCGTACGGGGCGCCGAGGAGCTGTCGGTCAGCGTGACGTTCGCGGCCGGCGGCGCCCGTGAGGAAGGGACGGCCTGACGTGATGGTCGACGAAGAAGTCGACCTTCTCGATGCCTACTCCCGCACGGTCATGGCCGTGGCCGAGCGGCTGATCCCATCGGTGGCCAGCCTCAAGGTGATGGTGCGGGTGCCGGGTGGCCGGCGGCCGCAGGGGTCGGGCTCGGCGGTGGCCATCACCGCCGACGGGTTCCTGCTCACCTCGGCGCACGTGGTCGAGCGGTCCTCCGGCGGCGTGGCCGTCTTCGCCGACGGGGCCGAGGCCGAGTTCGACGTCGTGGGCGCCGACCCGCTTTCCGACCTGGCCGTCATCCGCACGACCGCCGGCGCCCAGCTCACGACCGCCACCCTCGGCGACGCCGACCGCCTGCGCGTCGGCCAATTGGTCGTCGCCATCGGCAACCCGCTCGGCTTCGCCGGCTCGGTGAGCGCCGGCGTGGTGAGCGCCCTGGGCCGCTCGTTCGCGGCCGCGGCCAGCCGCGTCGGGCGCATGGTGGAGAACGTCATCCAGACCGACGCCGCCCTCCACCCGGGCAACTCCGGTGGCGCCCTCGCCAACGGCGCCGGCGAGGTCGTGGGCATCAACACCGCCGTAGTCGGGCCCGGCGTGGGCCAGGGCCTCGGCCTGGCCGTGCCCATCAACGTGACCACCAGGGGCATCGTCTCCGCCCTCATGACCGACGGCCGGGTCCGCCGGGCCTACCTCGGTATCGCCGGCGGCTCCCGCCCGCTCCCGCCGAAGGCGGCCGCGGCCACCGGACGCGAGCGGGGCATCGAGATCCTCACCGTCGTCGCCGGCAGCCCGGCCGACCGTGGCGGCCTCCGGCTCGAGGACCTGCTGCTCGGCGTCGACGGCAGCCCGGTCTCCAACGTCGGCGACCTCCAGCGGCTCATGACCGGCGACCGCATCGGCAAGCAGGTCGGCGTCGAGGTGTTCCGCCGGGGCAAGGTCCAGACGGTCGCGGTGGTGCCGGTCGAGCTACCCGACTGAAGCCAGAACGGTGGGGCGGTCAGGCGAAGGACAGGCAGGTGACGGGCGGGCCGGCGGCGACCGTCGCCCACGAGCCGCCGGCGTCGTCGGAGAGATAGACCCGGCCGGCGAAGGTGCCGAGGGCGGCCAAGTCGCCGTCGGCGACCAGGCAGAACGTGTCGACGGTGCCAGGGAAGGTGCCGGGGAGGCCGATCGACGTGCGCCGGAAGGGCCCGCCGCCATGCAGCGGCCGGCGGTAGACGGCGGCCCGGTCGCCATCGGGACCGGTGGACACCGACATGAGTACGGTGTCGCCGGCCACGGCCACGGCCCGGGCGTAGGTGGCCGCGAGGCCGTCGTCGACCACGGTCCAGGAGTCGCCGGCGTTGGTGCTGACCGCCAGGCCGCGAGCCGTGGCCGCGAGCACGGTGCCGTCTGGAGCGACGACGACCTGATGGACGTCGAGGTGGATGTCGAGTGTCGGCTCCCACGACGCGCCGGCGTCGGTGGAGCGCAGGACGCCGCCGACGTGGACGTTGACGTAGATCGTCCCGTCGGGGCCGGCGGCGAGCGTGCGGACGTCGGCCGGCGCCCCCCACGGCGTGTACCAGGCGTCGCGCCCCGGAGCGTCGTCGAACGAGGCCACCCGCTCGCCCGCCGGCAGCCGGACGAGGTGGCCCTCGACCGTCCCCACCAGGGCGCCGCCGTCGAGGGGCAGGACGCAGGTCCCCAGGGGCGCGTCGATCGGCTCGCCGAGCCATTCGCCGTCCCGCCAGACGGCCCGGCCCTCGACCAGCGCCAGCCCGCCGGCCAGGGCGTTGACCGGCCGGCCGTCGAGCTCGGTGTGGCCGTCGTCGACCCGGTGCAGGCCGGCGGCCGTCCCGACCAGCAAACTGCTCACGCCCCCAGCTCCCAGATGAGGATTTCGGCGCCGTCGACCGGGTCGGCTACCAGGGAGGGCGAGCCGGCGGCGGTGAGGCGCACGGCGTCGCCGGCCTCCAGCCGGCCGGCGCCGTCCAGCGTCAGCGCGCCGCGGGCCACGAACACATGGGCCATCCGAGCATCCGGCACCGACACCGTCTGGCCGGGGAGTAACCGGCCGCCCCACAGCACAGCGTCACGCTGGCGGATGGAGATGGCGGCGTCATGCCCACGGCCCGACGCGATCGGCACCAGGCCGCCCTGGCCCAACTCGCCGTTGATGTCGAGCTGTTCGTAGCCCGGATCGACCCGCTCGGTGTCGGGCAGCACCCACATCTGGACGAAGTGCACGTCGGCGTCGCCCCGGGGGTTCATCTCCGAGTGCCAGATGCCCCGGCCCGCGCTCATGCGCTGGGCCAGTCCCGGATACAGCAGGCCCTTGTGGCCGGTCGAATCCTTGTGCTCGAGTTCGCCGGCGAGCACCCAGGTGACGATCTCCATGTCCTGGTGCGGGTGGGTGGAGAAGCCGGTGCCGGCCCGCACGATGTCGTCGTTGTTGACGAGGAGGAGCCCGTGGCCGGTGTTGGCGGGGTCGTAGTGGCGGGAGAAGCTGAAGGAGTGATGCGACTCGAGCCAGGGCAGGCGGGTGTGGAACCGGTCGCCCGCCCGCCGCACGTCGACAGCTGCAGAAGTAGTCATACGTTCAACCAACCGCTCCCGGCGCGTACAATTCCCCCGGCATCCTACGGCGACTGGAGGCTCTGAGGTGTCGGTGCTCGGGTGGCTGGCCCGCCGGATCCATCCCGGCCTCCGACACGTGCACGGCCAGGTCGCCCGTTATGCCGCCGAGTGGGACGAGGCGAACGGCGTGGCCCTCGGCGCCGGCGGGCCGCTGTGGGTCGTCCTCGGCGACTCGACCGCCCAGGGCATCGGCGCGCCGAGCGCCCAGGACGGCTACGTCGGCCAACTCCGCCGCGCCCTGGACGACGGCTCGGCCGACCCGTGGCGGGTGGTGAACCTGTCGAAGTCGGGCGCACTGGCCGCCGACGTGCTCGACCGCCAGCTGCCGGCGCTGGCCGCGCTGGTCCCGGCGCCCGACCTCGTGACCTGCGCCATCGGGGCCAACGACGTCGTACGGCGCACGCCGGCGGACGTTCTCCACCGCCAGTTCCGGGACATCATGGCCAGGCTCCCCGCGCGGGCGGTGATCGCCACCCTGCCCCAGGGACTGAGCCGGGCCCGCACCGAGGCCGCCAACCGGGTCATACGACAGGAGGCGCCGGCGGCCGGCCTCGTCGTGGCCGACGTGTGGGTCCGCACCGGACCGCCGTGGCGGGGCAAGTACGCCCAGGACGGGTTCCATCCGGGGGCGCTCGGCTACGCCGACTGGGCCGCGGCGTTCGCCGCCGTGCTACCCCCACGTTCCCCGGACCCGAAGCATCCGCCGCACCGCCTCGGCTCCGGAGAATCGTGAAGGCCCCAGCCATTGATGTGCGGCTCCGCCGGCCCGCAACTACAGTGTAACCAACCGGTTGGTTACACGTCCACAGATTCTTTCCCGCGGAGGGCAGACGCATCAGCCAACCGACGCCCGAGCCCGCCAGCGCCGAGCGCATCCTCGCCGCAGCCATCGAGGAGTTCGTCGACCACGGCCTGGCCGGCGCCCGGGTGGACCGGATCGCCGAGCGGGCCGGGGTCAACAAGCAGCTGCTCTACCGCCACTTCGGGAGCAAGGACGGACTGTTCGACGCCGCCGTTCGGGCCATGGTCGGCCGCTTCGACGACATCCGCCGCACGCTGCCCGACAGCCTCGAAGCTCGCCTGCCGTACTACTTCGAACGGGCCACCGACGACCAGCAGTGGATCCGCCTCCTGGAGTGGGAGGCGCTCCAGACCGGTGCGGGGCCGGCGGTGAACGAGGAGGAGCGCCGCGCCCACATGCAGCGGGCGGTCGACGCCGTGCGGGCCGACCAGGCCGCCGGGCTCCTGCCCGCCGACCTCGACGCCGGCCAGCTCTTCCTCTCGTTCCAGGCCCTGTCTGCCCACCCCTCGGCGTTCCCGCAGATGACCCGTTTCATCACCGGCATGCAGCCGACCGACCCCGCGTTCCGGGCGCAGCGGGCCGAGTTCCTCCGGCGGCTCGGCCGCCATCTGGCGGCTGCGGCCGGCGCCGGCCCTCCGAACCCGTAGATACTTCGCGCCATGACCCGACGAAACCTGGGAGCTGCGTCATAGAGAGGTGATGCATGGCGGACCGCTCGGCGCACGGTGGTCGGGGGACGACGGACGGGCATCGGTGCGCTGGGCCGGTCCCGCGCTGGCGGCGGTGGTGACGGACACGCCCCGGTTCGACGCCGACGCGGCCCGGCGGCTCGGGCTGTTCGCCTACAACGCGGCCAGGAAGTTCTTCCCGGACCGGGCCGACCTGGTCGAGGAGGCGGTGCAGGAGACGCTGGCCCGGACCTGCGAGCGGTGGGACCGCGCCAACCAGCGCGGGTGTCCTGAGGCGTGGGTGGTCAACACCGCCACCAACGTGTGCCGGGAGAAGCTGCGCGAAGAGGCCCGCGGTGCCCGCCCGTCCGGCGAGCGGCCGGCACCGGCCGACGGTGCCGACGACCTCGTGCGCGCCCAGCTTCTTGCGGACGCGCTCCGCCGCCTCACGAGGCGCCAGCGCGTGGTGATCGTTTGGCGCTACCTCTTCGACTTCAGCGTCCAGGAGACCGCCGTCGCGCTCGGGCTGACCGAGTCCAAGGTCCGCGACGCCAGCCACAACGGCGTCGGTCGGCTCCGCAAACTACTGGGCGAAGAATGGGACGACCTGACATGAAGGGTTGGGAATCGCAACTGCCGCCGACGTTCCCGATCGGCCGCCTCCACGACGAGGCCGTCCGCCAGGGCGAGGAGCGCAAGCGCCGGCGGGTCCGCCGGTACCAGCACGCGGTGACCGGGCTGTGCGCCGTCCTGATCGCCGGCGTCGTGGTCGCCGTGGCCGGCCGGGACGACCCCGGTGAGCAGGTCCAGGCCGGTCAAACCTTGGACGGGGCGTTCCCGATCACCGCATCCAACGGGAAGATCGCCTTTCTCCGCAGCGCCGGCCCGATCGATCCCCCCAGCATCTGGGTCATGAACGATGACGGGAGCGAGCAGACCAAGATCGCCGAGACCACCCGGGGCCACAGCCTCACGTGGTCGCCCGACGGTATGCGGTTGGCCTTCGACGACGCCGGCGGCATCTACATCATCAATGCCGACGGGAGTGGCGAGCGGCGGCTGCCGAACAGCTCCGGCCAGGAGCAGTGGCCGGCGTGGTCCCCGGACGGGACGCGACTCGCCTTCCGCGACCTCGGTAGCGGCGGTGGCATCCACGTCGCCAACATCGACGGGAGCGGCCGCCGGCGGTTGACCGGCGAGGACGCCGTGTCGCCGGCATGGTCGCCCGACGGGCGGAGGATCGCCTACGCGAAGCAGGACGGGATCTGGGTCATGGAAGCCGACGGCAGTAGACAGCGGCCGCTGGTGAGCGCCCCATACGTGGATTCGCCCGCGTGGTCGCCCGACGGCCTACGCATCGCCTTCCGTACCGGCACGGACATCTCGGCGGTCGACGTCGACGGCGGCCGCGCCCGGGCCCTGGCCAGCCCCGGTGGCACCGGCCTGGTGAACCCTGAGGGGAAGGGGGCCAACAAGCTGGCGGCCGGGGCGGGGCAGCCCGGTACGCCGCGATGGTCGCCCGATGGCACCAAGATCGCCTACTACGTGCAACCGGCGGGCGACCACTGCAGCATCTGGGTGATGCGCAGCGACGGCAGCGCCCAGACCCGCCTGACGGACGGAACCATGTGCGACCTCGACCCCACCTGGCAGCCGCGTATGCCGTAGGTCCCCGACCGCGGGAAGATGCGGGGACGATGGCCGTCGAGACGCACAAGGCCCGCCAGGCCGCCGGCACCCGCTCGCAGCTCGTCGCCGTGGGCCGCCGGCTGTTCGCCGAGCGGGGCTTCGCGGCGACGTCGACCGAGGAGATCGTGGCTCGGGCCGGCGTCACCCGGGGCGCGCTCTACTACCACTTCAAGAACAAGGAGGATCTCTTCCGCGCCGTCCTCACCGAGGTGGAGGAGGCCATCCACGAGCGGGTGACGGCGGTCGCCATGGCCGAGGCCCAACCGTGGGACGGGCTGGTCGCCGGCTGCGGGGCCTTCCTCGACGCCTGCCTCGACCCGGCGGTGCAGCGCATCGCCCTCATCGACGCCCCCGCGGTCCTCGGGTGGGAGGTGTGGCGGCAGGTCGGCTCGGAGCACCGCTTCGGCATCTTCGTGACCGGCCTCAATTGGGCGATGGTCGCCGGCGACATCGAGGACCTGCCGGCGGTGCCGCTCGCCCACATGCTGCTGGGCGCCCTCAACGAGGGCGCGCTCTTCATCGCCCGGGCCGAGCGCAAGGCCGCGGCCCGTGACGAGGTGGCCGGCATCATCGACCGGCTCCTTGGCGGGCTCCGCCCTTGATGAAAGACGTTGACGCCGGCATCCGGCCCGAATACATACTGTCTGTATGTTGACGAGTGACGACCCCAGGCAAGCGGAGTTTCACCTGAGTGGCCCCGCCGGCGCCGCCGTCGGCCTGGGCCTCGCCCTCGTCATGATCGCCCCGATCGCCCTGTTCCTCTCGGAGCTGGCCGCCTTCCAGTTCCTGGCCGTGCAGCTCGGCTTCATCGGCGCCGTGTACTTCGGCTTCGCCGTGGTCGAGGGCAAGGTGCTGCCCCTCCTGCTGGAGTTCAACGTCGCCGGCGCCTTCATGATCGTGGGGGCCGCCGCGCTGTGGGCCGACTCGCCCGTCGTGCTCCTCGCCGGTTATGCGGCCCATGCCGTCTGGGACCTCGTCCACCACCCCCGGGCGGTCACCACGCCGGTGCGGGGCTGGTACCCGCCGTTCTGCGTGGTCTTCGACCTCGTCCTGACCGCCTTCATCGCCATTCGCTTCTGATTACTGGCCGGCGATTGACCGCAGCGGCATCCGTGGGCCGTGCCGGGGGGCGGCGCCGGCGCCGGCGCCGAGCAGGCGGAGGACCCGGCCCCGATGGCCCCGCCACGGTTCGAGTAGTTCCAGCATGCGGGCGTCGTCGCCCCGGGGCTCGCCGGCGAGGACCCACGCCACCTGGTTGGGCAGGTGATAGTCGCCCACGCTGACCGCGTCGGCGTCGCCGAGCGCGACCGACGCCACCTCGGCCGCCGTCCACGGGCCGATGCCGGGGAGGGCGGTGAGGCGCCGGCGGGCGTCGTCGGGCGCCATGCCCACCGTCTCCTCCAGCCGGGCCGCGTAGGAGCAGGCCCGCGTAATCGTGTCGGCCCGCTTCCGCTCGACGTTGCAGCGGTGGAACGTCCACGACGGCGTGGCGGCCAGGACGGCCGGCGCCGGCGGCACCTTGAGCGTGGCCGCCGCCGGCCCGGGCGCCGGCTCCCCAAGGGTGCGGACGAGGCGGGCGTAGGACCGCCGGGCGTCGAGCCCGACGACCTTCTGCTCCAGGATGCTCGGTACGAGGGCCTCCATGACCGCGGCCGACCGCCCGATACGGAGGCCTTGAAACCGGCGGTGCAGGTCGCCGACGACGCCGGCGCCGGGCACGAATCCGGCCTCGTCGTCGTCCGCGCCGATCAGGGCGGGGAAGGCGTCGAGCGCCCAGTCCCGGCCCGCCCCCCACGCCCGCATGGTGGCGGTGCCGTCCGCGGCCGAGACCCGGATGTGCGTGGTCGCCGGCCCCTCAGGCGTGCGGGTCGCCCGCCACACACCGGCCGGCTCGAAGCGCACCGACGGGTCGATGTGGCCCCGACGCAGCGGGAACAAGGTGAGCCGGAGGTCCACCGGGAGGGCCGGGGTGACGGTGCGCTCGGGCATTTACGGGAGCTGCAGCGACTTGGTCTCGAGGTAGGCGTCGAGGCCGTGGCGGCCGAGCTCGCGCCCGTAGCCGGACTGCTTGAAGCCGCCGAAGGGCGCCAGCAGGTTGAAGCCGCCGCCGTTCACGTCGACCATGCCCGCCCGCAGCCGCCGGGCGACCCCCAGGGCCCGCTCCCGATCGGCGGAGAAGACGCCGGCGGAGAGGCCGTAGATGCTGTCGTTGGCAATACGGACGGCGTCGTTCTCGCCGTCGTAGGGGATGATGGCCAGCACCGGGCCGAACACCTCCTCGCGGGCCAGCGCGGTGCTGTTGTCGACGCCGGCGAAGATCGTCGGGCTGACGAACCAGCCGCGGTCGAGGCCGGCGGGCCGCTCGGCGCCGCCGGCGACGAGCCTGGCGCCCTGGTTGGGGCCGGCGACGATGGCGGCCCGCACCCGGTCGCGGTGGGTGGCGGTGGCGAGCGGTCCCAGCGTGGTGGCGTAGTCGAGCGGGTCGCCGAGGACGTAGGACGCGACGACCTCGGCGGCCAGCTCGGCGGCCTGGTCGTGCAGCTCCCGGGGGACCAGGAGCCGGCTCCACGCGATGCAGGTCTGGCCCGAGTTGAGCATGCACTGGCGGACGGCGGCGTTGACCGCGTCGGCCAGGTCGGCGTCGTCGAGCACCACGCTGGGCGACTTGCCGCCCAGCTCCAGCGACACCCGCTTCACGCTCTGGGCCGCAAGGGCGGCGACCCGGCGGCCGGCCGGCGTCGAGCCGGTGAAGGACACGACGTCGACGTCGGGGTGGCCGACCAGCGTCTCGCCGGCGCCGGCGCCCCGGCCGGTCACCACGTTGAGGACGCCCGGCGGCAGCCCGGCCTCCTCGGCGGCCTCGGCGAGAACGAAGGCCGACAGCGGGGCGACTTCGCTCGGCTTGAGGACGACGGTGCAGCCGGCGGCGATGGCCGGCGCCACCTTGGCCACCGCCTGGTGCAGCGGGTAGTTCCACGGCGTGATGGCCGCCACCACGCCGGCGGCCTCCCGCACGACGACCGAGCTGCCGATGCGCTCCTCGAACGCCACCTCCCGCAGGATCGGGCCGTAGGAGCCCATGACCATGGCCGGCAGCGCACCCTGGATGACCGTCGACATGGTGATCGGCATCCCGACCTCCTGGGCCACGAGCGTGCCCACCTCCGGCACCCGGGCGCTCAGGGCCTCGCCGAACCGCTCCACCGCCTTGGCCCGCTCGTCGACCGAGGCGCGCGACCAGTCGTCGAAGGCGCCCCGGGCCGCGGCCACCGCCCGGTCGATGTCGGCAGGGCTGCCGTCGGGCACCGAGCCCATGACCTCCTCGGTGGCGGCGTTGGAGACCTCGATGGTCCCGTCGCCGTCGGGCCGGACCCAGGAGCCGCCGACGAACAGGGCGTCGCGCACGATCATGGTCCCGACGGTACTCAGTCGGCGGAGAGCCGCCATGTACTCAGTCGGGGTAGACGTCGATCTCGGTCGCCTTGACCGACACCCACACCGGCCCCCCCTCGGCCAGGCGGAGGGCGCCGGCGCCGGCCGGCGTGAGCTCGGCGACGATGGCCGGCGCCCCTTCGATCTGCACCCGCACCCGGTCGCCTTCATGGTGGATCCCAACCGCCTCGCCGGCCCAGGCGTTGCGGGCGCTGCCCTCCGGCCGGCTGCGGTGCACGGTCACCGCACGGGGGTGGACCAGCGCGAACGCCGGCCCCCGCACGTCGCTGGCGATCGTCAGCGCCGACCCGCCGGCCACGACGAGCCGGCCCGCCTCGGCCGTCCCCCGGAACAGGTTCAGCCCCGCCAGCCGGGCGACCCACGCCGATCGGGGGCGGGTCGTGACCTCGGTGATCGGGCCCTGCTGGGTGATCCGGCCGTCCTCAAGGACGACGAGGCGATCGGCGAGGGCCATGGCATCGACGGGGTCGTGGGTCACGACCAGGCGGACGGCGGGAGAGCCGGCGAGCTGCTCCCGCAGCGCCCGCCGGAGCCGGCCCTTGGTCTCGACGTCGACCGCCGACAGCGGCTCGTCGAGCAGCAGGAGCTGCGGCTCGGTGGCCAGGGCGCGGGCGAGCGCCACCCGTTGGGCCTGCCCGCCGGACAGCGTCGCCGGCCGGCGGCCGGCGTGATCGCCGTCGATGCCGACCCGCTCCAGCCACTCGCCGGCCCGCCGGCGGGCCTCGGCCCGGCGCATCCCCTGGGCCCGGAGGCCGTAGGCGACGTTGTCCAGCGCGCTCAGGTGGGGGAACAGCACGTTGTCCTGGAATACGACCGCCACCGGCCGTTCCTCGGGAGGCACGTGGACCCCGCCGGCGATGTCGTCCAGGACGCGGTCACCCAAGGTGACCCGGCCCCGGTCGGCCCGGACGAGGCCGGCGAGCGCCCGCAGCAACGTCGACTTGCCGGCGCCGTTGGGGCCGACGACGGCGACGACCTCGTCGGTCGACGCCTCCATGGTGACGTCGAGGTCGAGCGGCCCGAGGCGCAGCGCCAGCTCCGCGGTGAGGCTCACCGGTGGCCGAGCCAGTTGCCCCGGAGGGCCACGAGCACCGTGAGGGAGACGGCGAGCAGCACCACCGACAAGGCGATGGCGCTCTCAGGGCGGGATTGGAGGCCGGCGTAGATGGCGGTGGGCAGTGTGCGGGTGCGCCCGGGCAGGCTGCCGGCGAAGGTCACCGTGGCGCCGAACTCGCCCAGGGCCCGGGCCCAGCACAGGGCGGCGCCGGCGACGAGCGACGGGGCGACGAGAGGGACGGTCACCGTCCGGAACCGGTGCCACGGGCGGGCGCCCAGCGTGGAGGCGGCCTCCTCGTAGCGCCCGTCGAGCTGGCGCAAGCCGGCCTCGGCCGCGATGACGAGGAACGGCATGGCCACGAAGGCCTGGGCCAGCACGACCGCCTGCACGGTGAAGGGCAGCGGGAAGGCGGGCAGCGACCCGACGTGGGCGCCCACGAGGCCCCGCCGGCCGAACACCGACAACAGCCCCACGCCGCCCACCACCGGCGGCAGCACCATCGGCAGGGTCACCAGCGCCCGCACGACCGTCCGGCCGCGGAACGCCACCCGGGCCAGGACCCACGCCAGCGGAAGCCCCAGGACCATGGAGACGGCCAGCGCGCCCAGCGACGTGGCCAGCGACAGGCCGAGCGCCTCGCGGGCCTCGGGCGTGGCCAGCTCCGTGCCGATCGTCGACCACGGCGCCCGCTGCAGCAGCCCGGCGAGGGGCAGGACCATGAGGGCGACGGCCACCGCGGCGGCCACGGGGACGGCGACGCGCCTCACGGCAGCAGGAAGCCGTGGTCGCCCAGCGCCTTGCGCCCCTCCGGGCCGAGGAGCCGATCGACGAAGGCCTCGGCGTCGTCTCGGTGGCCTGACGCCCGCACCACGGCGACCGGATATGTCGCCTCCACGTTGTCCGCCTCGGGGATGGCCACGCTCGCCCCCGCCGGCACGTCGGTGACGTAGACGATGCCGGCGTCGGCCTCGCCGGCCGCCACCTTGCGGGCCACGGCCTTGACGTCGAGCTCCAGGGAGACGGGGCGGACCGCCACGCCGGCCCTCGTGAGCGCCTGGCCGGCGTACCGGCCGGCGGGCACGGCCGGGTCGGCCATGACCACCTTGACACCGGCGCGGGCCAGGTCGCCGAGCCCTGTGATCCGCAGCGGGTTGCCCGGGGCGACGGCGATCGCCAGTCGGTTCTTGGCGAAGACCTTCGGGGCGCCGACCAGTCCGGCGCGGACAAGGCGGTCCATGGCTTCCGAGTCGGCGGTCGCGACGACGTCCACGGGCGCACCGGCCTCGACTTGGGCGACGAGCTGCTGCGAGCCGGCGAAGCTGTAGATCACCCTGGTGCCGTGGCCGAGATCACCGAACGCCTCGGTGAGGGACGCGGCGGCGAGCACGGTCACGGCTCCCGGCGGCGCCGGCCCGCGGCACGCCGCCATGAGCATGACGGCCACGAGCGCCCGCTTCACGGTTGGGCCGGCAGCTCGACGACGACGTTGGTGGCCTTGATCGACGCAACGGCGAGCGTGCCCGGTGCCAGCCCGAGCTCGTCGACCGCCTCCCGGCTGAGCAGGGCGACGACCCGGTGCGGGCCGGCCTGGAGCTCGACCTGGGCCATGACGGTGTCCTTGACGACCTTGGTCACGATGCCGGTGAAGCGGTTGCGGGCGGAGGCGGCGACGATGTCGCCGGCGCGGGGCTCGACGGCCAGCGTGCGGGCCAGCTCCGCCAACGCGGTGCCGTCCACCTCCCGACGCCCGCCGGCGGTGCGGGTGGTGGCCAGGCGGCCGGCGTCGGCCCACCGGCGGAGCGTGTCGACGCTCACCCCGAGCAGCTCGGCGGCCTGGCCCATCCGGAACGTCGCCATCACCTCGGATGCTACCTGGCGACTGCACGCTCTACGGCGGGCAGACGCCGCATCTGCGGTCTTCTGAGCGGGCAGACCCGGCGCTTGTCCCTTGCTGACGGTCGACTTCGTAGGATGGCCGGCAATGAGCTTCCTACGCCGCCCCGTCGTCCTCATGGTGCTCGGGTTCGTCCTCCTCGCCGGCGGTGGCGTCGCCTTCCTCGGCCGGGACACCACCAAGACCGATCCGGCGGCGGCGACCCGTTGCGAGTTCCCGCCGTGCCGGGCGTCGGCCGACCCGTTCCCGGCCCGGGGTTACGAAGGCGCCTACGTCGCCGCCGACCAGGCTGATCCCGACCACGTCGTCATCGCCGACGCCAACATGCTGCTCAGCAGGTGCTCGTTCCACACCACGTTCAATCGGGGCAAGGACTGGGTCGACGGTGCCTACGACCTGCCGCCGGGCTTCACCGGGTGCCGGCTCAACAACGGCGGCTCCGGCGGTCACGTCCCCAGCGGCAGCGTGGTCATGGTGGGCAGCGATCGTGTCTACGTCACGTTCGGGTCGGCGCACATCGATCAGGGTGGGCATGAGAGCGTGATGGTCGCCACCTCCACCGACGGCGGGAAGACCTTCGGCCAGGCCAAGGTGGCGATCAGGCCCACGGCGCCGGAAATCGGCCTGGCCCGGCCGCTCATGTCGGTGTACCAGAAGCCCGGCGCGCCCGAGATCGTCCTGGTCTCGTCCTGGGCCTGCCGTCCCGGCGTGCCCGCCGGCACCCAGTGCGACGTCGCCCTGTTCGCGCGGTCCGACGACGGCGGACAGACGTTCTCCGCCCCTGTCGTGGTCAACGGACCGCCGGCGGGCCAGAACCCGTCGCAGCCGGCGATGGACAAGGACGGCATCATCTACGAGACCTACCAGGTCCGCTTCAGCGACGGGCCGGTCGAGCTCTACCTGGCCAAGTCCTCCGACGGCGGCAAGACCTTCACCCAGACCCTGCTCGACCGCCAGATCCAGATCGGCCAGCAGTACGACCCGGCCAAGCTGGTCGCCGACCCCCTCACCGGCGCCCTCTACACCGTCTGGGCCGATTCCCGGACCGGCCGCTTCCAGATCTTCTTCCGCAGGTCCCTCGACAAGGGGGTGAGTTGGGGCGACCGCTCGGTGCTGTTGGCGCCGGATCCCAACTACACCGGCGCCAGCCGCTCACCGTCGATCTCGGTGGCGCCGAACGGTCGGATCGATGTCGTCTACTACCACACGGGGCCGGCGCCCGACGTCCAGACCTTCGACGACGTCTACTGGAGCTACTCCATCGACGGCGGCGAGAACTTCCTCTCCCGCCAGGTGAACGAGGCGCCGATCGACCGGAACAAGGGAATTTCCGGGTCGTTGGCCTCCATGCGCCAGCTCGGCGGCCACTACCCGCCCGGCGTGTCCTCCACCGACCAGGCCGCCTATGTCGTGTGGAGCGACACCCGCGAGGCCAACGACGTCACCAACACCCAGGACATCGTGCTGCGGAAGATGGAACTACCGGCCGGCTCCGCGCCGCCGTAGTCATCGCTGGTGCTTCGGGCAGCTGTAGGTGGTCCTGCCGCCCACCGTTCTCCGAATGAGCGGGGTGCCGTCCCGGGGGCACATGCCACCGGGGTGGCGTTCGGCCTGGAGGTCCCCGGTGTGCGAGCCGCCCTGGGCGATGAGGTCTTTGAGGGTACCGACGACATGCTCGTGGAGCCGGGTGACCTCGGTGGGGGAGAGGGTGCCGGCCGGTCGGCCCGGGTCGAGGCCGGCGCGCCAGAGGATCTCGTCCGCCGCCAGGTTCCCCACGCCGGCCAGCCGGGCCTGGTCGAGCAGCCGGGCCTTGAGCGGGGCCTGGCTCCGGCCGAGGGCGGCGACGAGGTGGTCGAGGGTGATGCTGAGGGCGTCGGGCCCCAGACGCTCCTCCGCCGGCGCCAGTTCCACGCCGCCGAGCCGGCGGGGGTCGCGGATGCGCATGTCGCCGCCGTCGGTGAACCGCACGCCGAACCGGTCCCACTTCTCAAGGTCGGCGTTCGAGCTGTAGAGCAGCTCGTCCACGCCGGCGGTCCCGTCCACCAGCAGCCGCCCGCTCATGCCGAAGCGCAGCCCCAACACCGGCCCGTCCTTGTCGGTGTCGAGCAGCAGCAGCTTGCCGAGCCGGCGGGCGTCCACGAACCGCCGGCCGACCAGCGCGTCGGAGAGGGCGGCCGCGTCCAGGCCGCCCCGGAGGTACCAGGCGTCGGGGGCGACCACCTCCGCCACCCGCCGGCCGAGGGCCCGGGCCGCCAGCCGACGGTAGGCGTCGACCTCGGCGAGCTCCGGCACCCGGCGACCGTACCCCCTGCGTTTCGCGTCCGCGAGAGCGACAGAAACGTATATCTCAGTGACGCGAAGGAGTTGTCGCACCCTTCTGATGTACTTCAGGCGTGGAACTCGACAAGCAGATGCGTGCGCTGCGGAACGCCAGCACGGGGTCATCGCCCGGCGCCAGGCCCGAGACCTGGGTGCGGGCCCCGGCCACCTTCGCCGCCGGCTCGAATCGCCCGACTGGGAGGCGGTGACGCCCGTGGTCCTGCGACTGGTCGGCACGCCGCGGACGTTCCGCCAACGCGCCATGGCGGCCGCGCTGGATGCCGGCGCCGGCGCCGCCGTCTCGCACCAGTCGGCCGCCGCCCTGTGGCGCCTTCCCGGGTTTCCGACCGGTGCCATGCACCTGAGCCGCCACTTCGGCCGCTCGGCTTTGGCGACGGTTCACCGCACCCGCCTTCCCGACACCCATCTTCGGCGGGTCGAGGGCATCCCAGTGACCGGCCCGGCGAGGACGATCTTCGATCTTGCCGGTGTCCTCCATGCCGCCCGTACCGAGCGGGCGCTCGACAACGCGCTGGCCCGCCGGCTCACCACGATGGCTGATCTCCACAAGGTGGCGGACGTGCTGGCGGCGCCCGGCCCGGACGGGAGCGCGTTGATGCGCCGGCTCCTCGCCGAGCGGGATGCGTCGTATGTCGCGCCGGAGAGCAACCTGGAGCGCCGCTTCGAGTCGATCCTACGGGCGGCCGGCGTGGCGGTCCCGTTGCGCCAGCGCGACGTCGGAGGCGCCGAGTGGATCGGCCGGGCCGACTACCTCGATCAGGGCTGCGCGGAAGTCGGTGAGGCAGGGCTCTGACCTGGGGTTTTGTGCGTGAACTGGCGCGGTGGAGTGGTGGGGTGGTAGCGCTGGGTGGGTGAGGGAGCGCTTCGAGAGCCGGGA
>JAHFUP010000113.1 GCA_023265025.1 Acidimicrobiia bacterium
ATCACCAATGGGCCGTGGGAGACCGCCGACAACTATTCGCACGGCTCCAACTGCATCGACGAGCTGGAGATCGAGATTGAGGCCGGTTAAGCCCTTAAGTATACGGTATTGGGCCTAGGCCGCCCCCCACCCGAAAGGCTAGGCGGCGCGGGCCCGTTTGGCGGCCCGGACGGCGGCCAGGCCGAGGGCGACGACGGCGCTCACCGACAGGATGGCGCCGACCGTGAGCGCCAGCATCAGCTTGAGGCCGCTCTCGACGACCTCGTCGTCGATCTGGCGGCCGTCCAGCGACGGGTCACGGGGGCCGAACCGTCGCTCCAGTTCGTCGTAGCCGAACGGGGTGGTGACCTCCCCGATGGCCACGACCAGCCGGTCGAAGCGCACCGGCAGGGTGGTCCACGCCACCTCGGCGGCCTGCTCCGCCGGCGGCGACACACCGCCGGCGCCGGCGGAGACCCGGGCGATGCCGATGCCCCCGCCGGTCCGCAGCGAGATGTCGACGTCGCGGTAGCCGGCCCGCTCCAGGGCCCGGCGGGTGTCGGCGACGCCCTGGGCTCGCCCGCAGGCGACCAGCGCCAGCACGCAGGCAACCAGCGCCAGCGGCCGCCGGACCATTACCCCGTGACGACGAGGTCGTCGCGGTGGACGACCTCCCGGGCCACGCCCTCCGGCAGCTCGTCGGTCCGCCGGCCGGCGGCGGCCCGCAGCGCCCTGGCGTCCATGCGCACCAGCCCCTTGGCGAACACCGTGCCGGCGGCATCGGCAACCTCGACCGCGTCGCCGGCGTCGAACTCACCGGTCACGCCGGTCACGCCCACGGCCAGCAGCGACGTGCCCCGCTCCAGCAGCGCCCGGCGAGCCCCGTCGTCGACCTTCAGGACGCCCTCGTAGGGCTTGGCGAAGGCGATCCAGAGCTTCCGGGCGCCCAGCCGGCGGTCGCGGGGCCGCACGACCGTGCCGACGCCGGGATCAGCCGCCACCGCGGCGGACAGGACGGCCGGTCGGTCGGCGGCGGCGATCACTGTCCGGATGCCCGACCACGAGGCCATCTTGGCCGCCCGCAGCTTCGACGCCATCCCGCCGCTGCCCCGCACCGTCCCCCGACCGCCGGCCATCTGCTCCAGCTCGTGGTCAAACTCCACAATCTCCTCGATCAGGGAGGCGTCGGCCACCAGCCGGGGGTCGGCACTGTGCAGGCCGGCAGTGTCGGTGAGCAGGACGAGCAGGTCGGCGTAGATGAGGTGGGCGACGAGGGCGGCCAGGTGGTCGTTGTCCCCGTAGCGGATCTCGTCGTCGGCCACCGCGTCGTTCTCGTTGACGATGGGGACCACGCCGAGGTCGAGCAGGCGGCCGAAGGTGCCCCGGGCGTGGAGGTACTGCGACCGGTCCATGAAGTCGAGGGGGGCCAGCAGGACCTGGCCGGCGACCAGGCCGTGGCGGCCGAGGGCGGCGTCGTAGGCGGCCATGAGCCGGCTCTGGCCCACCGCCGAGATGGCCTGGAGGGTGGCGATGTCAGTGGGCCGGGCGCCGGAGAGGCCGAGGGCGGGAAGGCCGGCGGCGATGGCGCCCGACGTCACGACGACCACGCGGTGGCCCATGCTGCGCAGGGCGGCGACCTCGGAGGTCAGCTTGTCGATGGCCGCCCGGGAGATCTCGCCCCGCTCGTCGGTGATGGACGACGTGCCGATCTTGGCGACAACGTTCATCGCGACCGCCGGCGGCCCTGGACCTCGATCTCCTGGTCGACGTACTCGAAGGTGAACCCCCCGACCCGGACCACGTCACCGGGGCGGGCGCCGGCCCGGGCCAGCGCCTTGTCGACGCCCAGCCGGGACAGCTTGTGGCGCACGTACTCCAGGGCCTGGGGGTTGGTGAGGTCGTTGACGGCCACCGCTCGCTCGGCCGGCCGCCCGAGTACCACGTAGGCGCCGTCGTCGGCGCGGGTGACTTGTACACCCTCGGGCTCGGGGCGGTGGACGATGTAGGTCTCGGGCACGGGCTGCTCGGCCCGGGCGCCGGCGACGAGCGCCGCGGTGCGATGGAGCAGCTCGGGCACGCCGTCGCCGATGACCGCCGAGATCCGCAGGCCGTCGAAGTCGAACCTCGCGGCGTCGGCCTTGGTGCCAACCACCAGTCGGGGGCGCTCCAGCAGCTCGGGCCGGTAGCGGACCAGCTCCTGCAGCAGCACCTCCTCCTGCTCGGCCGGCGGGACGTCGTGGGAGGACGGCGCCAGGTCCACGAGCACCAGGAGGGCACGGGCCCGCTCGATGTGGCGCAGGAACTGGTGGCCCAGGCCCTTGCCCTCGCTGGCTCCCTCGATCAGGCCGGGGATGTCGGCCATGATCATCTCGAACCCGTCCACGACCACCACGCCGAGATGGGGCTCCAGGGTGGTGAAGGGGTAGTCGGCGATCTTGGGCTTGGCTGCAGAGACCCGGGAGATCAGCGTGCTCTTGCCCGCGTTGGGGAAGCCGACCAGGGCGACGTCGGCCATGAGCTTGAGCTCCAGGTGGAGCCACTGCTCCTCGCCGACCTCACCCTGCTCGGCGAAGGAGGGTGCCCGCCGGCGGTTGGACAGAAAGCGGCTGTTGCCCCGACCACCGCGCCCGCCCCGCGCCGCCAGCCAGGCGTCGCCCTCGCGGACGAGGTCGGCGAGGACGTTGCCGCCGGCGTCCTTGACCACGGTGCCCTCGGGCACGGGAACCCGCAGGTCGGTGCCGGCGGCACCGTGGCGGGCGCCGCCCGTGCCGTGGGTGCCGTTCGTCGCCCGGCGGTGAGGACGGTCGCGGAAAGCCAGCAGCGACGCCACCTCGCGGTCGGCGTAGATCCAAAGATCGCCACCCTTGCCGCCGTCGCCACCGTCAGGACCGCCGCGCGGGACGTGCGCCTCCCGCCGGAACGACACGGCGCCGGCGCCGCCGTCGCCACCCCGGACGTTGAGGTGCGCTTCGTCGACGAACCCGGACATGCTGGTCTGCTCCTTGCTGCCGGCCCGCGGGCCGGGGCGACCTATTCGGCCGGAAGGACGTCGACCAGGCGCCGGCCCTTGCGGGAGCCGAACTTCACCTTGCCGTCGGCGAGCGCGAACAGGGTGTCGTCGCCGCCACGGCCGACCTGCTCGCCGGGGTGGAAGTGGGTGCCGCGCTGGCGCACGATGATCGTGCCCGGCGTGACGACCTGGCCGTCGTACACCTTCACGCCCAGGCGCTGTGCGGCGGAGTCACGCCCGTTTCGGGTGGAGCCGCCACCCTTGGTCTTCGACATGGACTAACCCTCCCGGCTGCCCGGCGAGGTGATGCCGGTGATCTCGATCGTCGTGTACTGCTGGCGGTGGCCCCAGTGCCGGCGCTGGTTGCTCTTGTTCTTGTAGTGGAACCCGACCACCTTGGGGCCAAGGGTCGAGCCCACGACCTTCGCCGTCACCTTGGCGCCGGCCAGAGAACCGGTGCCGGCGGTGATGGCGGCGCCGTCGACCAGCATGAGGGGCTCGAAGGTCAGCTCACCGTCGTCGGCGGAAACCCGCTCGACGTCGAGCTTCTGGCCCTGGGCAACCTTGTACTGCTTGCCCCCGGTCTTGATTACGGCGTACATGGCTGACCATGCTAGTCGACGCCGCCAACCCACCGAACTGGTGACGATCGGACAGGCCCTGGCCTGTCGAAGTGTCACCAGTTCGGATTAGAGGAGGCTTTCGTCGAGGATGATGCCGCGGCCGTTGCAGTTCGGGCAGGTCTGCGAGAAGGACTCCACCAGGCCCTCGGACACCCGCTTGCGGGTCATCTCCACCAAGCCGAGCTCGGAGATGTCGAAGACCTGGGTGCGGGTCTTGTCGCGGGCCAGGCAGTCCTTGAACAGCTTGAGGACGGCCTCCCGGTTCTTGCGGATCTCCATGTCGATGAAGTCGATGACGATGATGCCGCCGATGTCACGCAGCCGGAGCTGGCGGGCGATCTCCTCGGCCGCTTCGAGGTTGTTGCGGTAGACCGTCTCCTCCAGGTTGGAGCTGCCGACGTTCTTGCCGGTGTTGACGTCGATGACGGTCAGGGCCTCGGTGCGCTCGATGATCAGCGAGCCGCCCGAGGGGAGCCACACCTTGCGGTCGAGCGCCTTGTGGAGCTGCTCGTGGACGTGCTGGCGCTCGAAGATGGGCAGCGACGGGTCGTCGTAGAGCTCGATGCGGTCGGCCAGCTCGGGGATGAGGGCGGCGACGTACTCGTGCACCTCCCGGTGGAGCTCGACGTCGTCGATCAGCACGCCCCGGTAGTCCTTGTTGAACTCCTCGCGGATGACCCGGACGGCCAGGGGCGGCTCCCGGTAGAGGAGCGCCGGGGCGTTGGACCGGGCGGCGAGGGACTCGATCTGGCTCCACTGGCGCAGCAGGCGCTCGACGTCGCGGCGCAGCTCCTCCGGCGTCGCCCCCTCGGCCGCGGTGCGGACGATCAGACCCTGGCCCGGGGGACGGACCTCGTCGAGGATGCGACGCAGCCGCTTGCGCTCCTCGTCGGACAGGCGCTTGGAGATGCCGTACGTGCTGGAGTTGGGGATGAGGACGACGAACCGGCCGGCGAGGGAGACCTCCTGGGTGAGGCGGGCGCCCTTGGTGCCCATCGGGTTCTTGGTGACCTGGCATAGCACGGTCTGGCCGGGGCGGAGCAACTGCTCGATGCGGACGTTGCTGTCCTTGTTGCTGCCGCCGCTCTTGCCGCCGGAGTCCACGTCCTCGGCGTCGTACTGGACGTCGCCGCGGTAGAGGACCGCGTTCTTGGGCGTGCCGATGTCGACGAAGGCCGCCTCCATGCCGGGCAACACGTTCTGGACCCGACCGATGTAGATGTTGCCGTGGATCTGGGTGGCGTCGTCGGACGGGCGGGACACGTAGTGCTCGATGAGCGACCGACCCTCGAGCACGGCGATCTGGGTCGCCTCGGTGCGGACGTGCACGCACATCTGGTAGCGGCCGACCGGCTTGCCCTTGCGCTCTCGGCCCCGCCGGCGCTCCAGGGTCTCCTCGTCGAGCTCGACCGGTGCCTCGGGCTCGGGCGTGCCGCCGAGGGCCTTTCCGGCGCTGGCGCCCCGGCCACGGCCGCCCCGGCGCCGGCGCTTGCGGGACTGGCCGTCCTCGTCACTGTCGCCGTCCGGTTCCCGGCCGGGGGCATTGTCGTCGGGGCCCGCCGGCCGCTCCGCCGGCCCCCGCCGGCCTCCCGGGCGGGTGGGCGCCGATGCCGGCGCCGGGCGGGAGTCACCGATCTTCGGGCCGTCACCGCCCTTGGGTCGTCGGATCAGGGCCTTGGCCGCCGCCTCCGGAGCGGCGCGGCCCTCCCCGGGCGGATCGGGAAGCTCGGGCTCGCCGGCGCCGACCACAGTGGGCCGGGGTGGGCGGGCCCGCTCCGGGCGGGGCGTGCCGCCGGCCGCGCCCGCGCCGGCGCCGTCGACCCCGGCCTCGCCGTCCTCAGGTCGACGGCTCCCGCGGCCGCCGCGGGAGCCCCGCCGCCGGCGGGAGGACGGGCCGCGCGCCTCGCCGTCAGCGTTCGCCGCCGGATCGGTTTCGGGTGTGACGACCGGGGTGTCCGCCGGCGCGCCGACGGCCAGGTCAGGAGTGCTTCGGGGACCTCGCGGCGGTGCGGTGGGCTCGGCAGGAACCCGATCGGTTGGGTCGACCGGGGGGCTCGGAATGGCTTCCGACATCGGGGAGGTCCCTTCTGGAGGGGCACGCTCTCGGGCGTGCAAAGCGCCCGTCGCGGGCGGCGGGGGGCATCCCCCAGCGCGCGCCGAGGCGCTCGATCTTGGGCGTCACGCCGGAAGGCGTGATGGTGAGAGAGGGCTGATGCCGGCCGTCGGCGGCGGGTGTCGAGAGGGCTGCACCGTCGAGGTGCCGGGCCAGTCGACCGCCGCGGACCGTACGCAGCAGGCCCTGCATGAGGGCGAGCAACGGCCGGATCCGGGGGTGCAGGAGGGGCATCAGTGGCCGCATACTACCGTCTGTTCCGGATCCACGACAGATGCCCGAAATCAGGTGAACCGGCGCATGTGGACGTTCAGGACCAACCCGATCCCGATGAAGCTGGCGATCATCGCCGAACCTCCATAGGACATGAAGGGCAATGGAATACCGGTGATCGGTGTGATGCCCATCGTCATGCCCACGTTCTCGAAGACCTGGAACACCAGCATGGCCAGGACCCCGACGCACACCAGGCGCCCGAACTGGTCGCGGGCCAGCACCGCGGCCCGCCAGATGCGCCACATCATCACGCCGAACAGGGTGAGCAGCGACACGCCCCCGATCAGCCCGAGCTCCTCCCCCACCGCGGTGAAGATGAAGTCCGTGTGCTGCTCGGGCACGAAGGACAGGTTGGTCTGGGTCCCCTCGAACAGCCCCCGCCCGGCCAGCCCGCCGGCGGCGATGGCGATCTGGGACTGCCGCAGGTTGTACGAGGAGCGCTGGGTGTCGGCCTGCGGGTCCAGGAAGGCGGTGAGGCGGTCGCGCTGGTAGTCCTGGAGCATGCCCAGCTGCACGACCAGGGCGACGGCCGTGATCCCCAGCAGCGTCAGCACCGCGATGTGCCGGGGCCGGGCGCCGGCCACGAGGAGCACGGCGATGACCACGGCGGCAAAGACCATGTTCGTGCCGAGGTCGGGTTGGACGTAGATGAGGGCCATGGGCACGAACGCCACGCCCATCGCGGTCAGGAGGCCGGCGGTGTCCAGGCTGCCCCGGGCGCCGGCCAGGACGGCGGCCAGGGCGACGATCAGCACCACCTTGGACACCTCGGACGGCTGGAACTGGAACGAGCCGATCTGGAACCAGGCCTGCGTCCCCCGCCGGGACGTCCCTATCGGGGAGATCACCAGCAGCAGGGCGAGGATGGCGCCGCCGTAGAGCATGGGGGTGAAGTCGCGGATGCGCCGGTAGTCCACCAGGCAGACGACGGCCAAGGCGACCAGTCCGAGCGCCACGTAGACCAGCTGGCGCTTGAGGTAGAAGGCGGGGTCGAGGCCGGCGGTCTCCTGCTTCTGACGGGTCGACGAGTAGACCATGAGGACGCCGATGGCGGCGATACCGAGCGTCGAAAGCAGGAGCGTCAGGTCGAGGTGCCGGTAGGGCGCGGCAGGATTGCGGGGCGCTTGCAAACCCTCAGTCCCGCCCGTCGACCCGGTTGACCGCCGCCGGCGGGGCCGTGGCGATGCCCTCCTTCACCGCGATGGCCTCCAGGACCCGTCGCGCCACCGGCGCCGCCGCCGAGGCCCCGAGGCCCGCCTCCTCGAGCACCACCGTGATGACGTACCGGGGGCTGTCCGCAGGGGCGTACGCAGTGAAGAGGGACGTGTCCTGCTTGCCGGACACCTCGGCCGTCCCGGTCTTGCCGGCGACGGGGAAGGCGGCCAGCGGGAAGCCGGAGAACGCCGCGAACCCCGTGCCCAGGGGATCCGAGATGACGCCCCGGAAGCCGGTCAGCAGCGGGTCGCGGATCGAGGCCGGTAGCTCGTTGCGCCCGAGGATCTTGGGCTCGATCTTGCGCAGCTCCTGGCCCTGGTGGTCGAGCACCGCGCTGCCCACGTGCGGCGAGAAGACGGTGCCGCCGTTCACGAAACTGGCGTAGGAGTTGGCCAGCTGCAGGGGGGTGATGGCCGTGTCGCCCTGTCCGACGGCGATGTTGAGGTTGTCGCCCGTGTACCACTCGGGGTAGGGGAAGGCCTCGGGGTAGTCCTTGTGGAGCTTCTCCCGGCCGGCGGGGTCCGAGACCCGCCCGTTCGACTCGAACGGCAGGTCGATGTCGGAGTAGATCCCCATGCCGAGCGACCGGGCCACGTCCTGGATGGCGGCGGTCCCGAACTTGCCCCGGTTGTCCCAGAAGCGCTCACCGAGCCAGTAGAAGAAGACGTCGCTGGAGACGGTGAGGGCCTTGGTCACGTTGACCGGCCCGTTCCTGGCGCCGCGGGCGTTGGTGAAGGTGGCCGAGCGCTCGCCGGTCACCGTGTAGCTGCCCTGGTCGTTGTAGCTGTCCCTGGGGGCGATGAGACCGCTCTTGAGGGCGGCGATCGACGTCGCCAGCTTGAACGTCGACCCCGGCGCGTAGAGACCCTGGATGGCCCGGTTGTTCAGGGGATAGTGGCCGGCGGGGTCGTTCAGCTCGGCGAAGCGGCGGACGGAGATGCCGTTGGTGAACTCGTTGGGGTCATACGTTGGGCTCGACGCCATGGCCAGCACCGACCCGTCGCGGGGGTCGGTGACGACGACGGTCCCCCCCGGGGCGATGAAGGTTTTCCCGGTCAGGAAGTCCGTCGACCTCCGGGCCAGGGCGATGCCCTGGTCGAGTGACTCCTCGGCCGCCCGCTGGATGTCGATATCGATGCTGAGGCGGACGTCGTCGCCCTGGATGGCGGCCTGGCCGCCGAGCGAGCGCTGGACCCGACCGACGGAGTCGACCTCCAGCTTGGCGATCTCCGGCTCGCCCCGGAGCTCCTTCTCGTACGTCAGCTCGATGCCCGACTTCCCGATGCTGTCGCCGGCCTTGTAGCCGTCGGCCTTCCGGGGCCCGAGCTCCTCGTCGTTGATCTCACCGACCGTGCCCAGGACGTGGGCGGCCAGTGTGCCGTTGGGGTAGACCCGCTCGGTCAGCTGCAACCCCTCGATGCCCTGGAAGTCCGACTGGTGCTCGCGGACGTAGATGAGCTTGTCCTTGGGGACGTCGACGGCCACGGGGACGGGCTTGAAGAGGCTGTAGCGCTCGTCGGCGATCCGCCGGTTGAGCTCGTCGACCGGCACGGCGAGGAGGTCGGAGATGCGCTGGAGGACCTCCGGCCGCTTGGCCACCTCTTCCCGGTGGGCCACCAGCGCCAGCACCACCCGGTTGTCGGCGAGCACCTTGCCGTTGCGGTCGAGGATGCGGCCCCGGGGTGCCTCGGTGTAGACGACCGCCACGCTGTTGTGCTGCGCCTCCACCTTGAACGTCGGTGCGGCCAGCACCTGCAGGTACCAGAGCCGGGCGAGGAGGGCGCAGAACAGCGAAAGCACCACCATGCCCAAGACCCCGAGGCGCAGCCGGGAGGAGTCCTGGGTCATGCGCTGAGGGGGGCGCCGGCCTTGAGGGACCCGAGGGACCAGTCGACGAACCTCACCCCGACCGGCGCCATCACGGCATTGGACACCCCCACCACTGCCGCGATCGTAATCAGGTGCCCCGTCACCATGGGTTCACCCAGCACCGATCCGACCAGCGCGTAGAGGACCACGCCGGCCGCGCTCGCCCCCGCGGCGACCAGCACCGGGATGTACCAGGCCGACCGCAGGACGCCCGTGTTGGCCACGCCGACGCCGTAGCCGACGAGGGTGAACACCAGGGCCGACAGGCCGAGCGGGGTGGGCAGGAACAGGTCGATCAGCATGCCGGAGGCGAACCCGAGGGTGGCGCCGCGGGTGGGGCCGGCGGTGATGCCGCCGGCGACGGCCACCAGCAGCATGAAGTCCGGCATGACGCCGAAGAAGCGGATGCGGGCCAGCACCGTCGTCTGCAGCAGCAGGGCGGCGATGAACATGACCGGCAGGCGCAGCCGCGGATCGGATCTCATCCGGTCGGCCGCCACAGCAGGACGCGCACGAACTCGAGGCGGACCAGGTCGACGCTCGGTTCGATCAGGATGTCCTTCTGCAGCGCGCTCGGTTGCGACGTGACGTTGCGGACCCGGCCCACCGGGATCTGGGCGGGGAACAGCCCCCGCTCAAGCCCGCTCGTGACGACCGGCTCGCCGACCTGGACGGGGATCTCGTTGGTGATGAGGTCGAGCGGGAGGGGGTTGCGGGTCCCACTGCCCCGGAGGACGCCCGGCTCGCCCGAGTTGGCCAGCCGCACGCCGACGTTGGATTGCGGGTCGGTGATGAGCAGCACCGTCGAGCGGATCTTCGACACCTCGGTGATGCGCCCCACCAGCCCGGCGGCGGTGACGACCGGCATGCCCACGTCGAGCTTGGCGTCGGTGCCGCGATCGAGGGTGATGGTGAGCTGGAAATTGGTCGGTGCGGTCGAGACCACCCTCGCCGGCACCGAGTCCAGCCCGCCGGCGTAGTCGAGGCCCTGCAGCTGGAGGAGGCCCTGGCGCTCGCGGTCCGCATCCGCGCCCCGGATGGCTTCGGCCCGAGCCTCGTCCAGCTCGCGACGCAGGCGGGCGTTCTCCGATTTCAGGTCGCCGAAGTCGCCGATGCTGTTGAAGAATCCGGAGATGGGCGAGACCGCCCAGTCCGCCGCCGACTGCAGCGGGGCGAACGCATCGTGGGCGGTGCTGCGGATCCCCTCCAGCGCGCCGTCACCCCCGCCGCGGTAGTCAAGCGTCAGAACGGTGACCGACGTAAGAGCCAGGAGTACCAGAAAGAAGCGGTTTCGCCGGGAACGCCGGTAGACCGCCACCGTTACCTGTCGTTGTTGCCGGAAAGCACCTGCCGTAGGACGTTGAACTCCTCGAGGCACTGACCCGCGCCGAGGGCCACCGAGAAGAGTGGGTTGTTGGCGATGACGATCGGCATACCGGTCTCGGCCCGCAGGCGCACGTCGAGGCCGTGCAGCAGGGCGCCGCCGCCGGTGAGGACGATGCCGGCCTCCATGATGTCGGCAGCCAGTTCGGGCGGGGTCTTGTCGAGGGTGACCTTCACCGAGTCCACGATGGCCGTGACCGGCTCGTCGATGGCCCGGCGGATCTCCTCCGTGGACGTCACGATGGTCTTGGGCAGGCCGGTGACCAGGTCGCGGCCGCGGATCTCGGCCCGGAGCTCCTCCTCCAGGGGGTAGGCCGAGCCGAGGGCGATCTTGATCTCCTCGGCCGTGCGCTCGCCCAGGGCGAGGCTGTACTCCTTCTTGATGAACTGGATGATGGCCTCGTCGAGCTCGTCGCCGCCGATGCGAACCGACTGGCTGGTGACGATGCCGCCCAGGGAGATGACTGCCACCTCGGTGGTGCCACCGCCGATGTCGACGACCATGTTCCCGGTGGGCTCGTGGACGGGCAGGCCGGCGCCGATGGCCGCGGCCATGGGCTCCTCGATGATGAACGGGGTCTTCCGGGCGCCGGCGTACTCGGCTGCCTCCTGCACGGCGCGCTTCTCCACCCCGGTGACGCCCGACGGCACGCAGATCACCATGCGGGGCTTGGCCCACCGGCGCTGGTGCACCCGGGTGATGAAGTACCGCAGCATCTTCTCGGTGATCTCGAAGTTGTTGATCACGCCGTCGCGCAGCGGCCGCACCGCCTGGATGTGACCGGGCGTGCGACCGATCATCCGCTTGGCCTCGATGCCGACGGCCAAGGGTCGGCCGTCCTTCACATTCACGGCCACGACGGACGGCTCGTTCAGGACGATGCCGCGCCCGCGCACGTAGACGAGGGTGTTGGCGGTACCGAGGTCGACCGCCATGTCGCGACCCAGGAATGCAGAAAAGAAGTTGTCTGACATGTTCAGGCTCCGCGCCAGGGGTCAGGCTTGAGGCTAGGCGCTGGCGGAGGGGGTCACAAGCCCGTCTTCCCGACAGGCAGGCCCGGAAAGAAGAGCGCGATCTCCCGCTGCGCCGACTCGGGGGAATCTGAGCCGTGGACGAGGTTCTCGGTCATCTCGATGGCCAGGTCGCCACGGATCGTGCCGGGCGCCGCATCCTTGGGGTTGGTGGCGCCCATGAGGCAGCGGACCACCTTGTAGGTGTCGCCCGGACCCTCGACCACCATGAGCAGCGCCGGCCCCCGGGTGATGAAGCTGACCAGGCTGTCGTAGAAGGACTTGCCCTTGTGCTCGCCGTAGTGGGCGCCGGCGGTCTCGGCGTCGATGGTGCGCAGCTCGGCCGCAGCCAGGCGCAGGCCCTTGGCCTCGAGCCGGGCCACGATCTGGCCGGCGAGGCCCCGTTCGACCGCGTCCGGCTTGCAGATGACGAGTGTTCTGTCCATTGAGCGGCGCAGGCTAGTGCGGGATGGACGTGTGCTTGAACTCGTTGAGGTTGGTCCAGCCGGTGACCAGGTCGAGGCAGCGTTCGACGGTCCTCCGCGCCTTCGTGGCGTCGGAGCCGGGGCGGTCGACGAGGCGGATGAAGACCGCCTGGTCGCCGGCGATCACCGTCGGCACGCCGAACACCCTGTGGTCGCGGACGGCCGCCTCGTGCTCGGCCCGGAAGGTGTCCCGGGGCCCGCAGTCGAGGACGACGTTGAACACCTTGTCGGCATCGAGGCCGTGGGCGGTCAGGACGTCGGCCACCACGTCGTGGTCCCGGATGTCCCGGCCCTGGTCGTGGCGCGCCGCGAACAGGGCCCGATGGACCTCCGGGAAGGCGTCGGGCCAGCCGTCGCGGACGGCGATGCCCACCTCGACGGCCATGCGGGCGCCGGCCATCTCCGGGTCGTCCCACACGTCGAGGTCGCCCTCCGCCACCTTGGTCTGGTTCAGCGAGAACGGCACCCAGCGGACCTGCCAGGCGTCGCCGGCGTCCGTCTGACCCAGCAGCACGTGCTCGGCGAAATTCCGGGCGAAAGGGCACCGGTAGTCCCAGGTGACGGCGAAGTCCCTCATTTCGCCACCGGCGCCGGCATGAGGCCGGGTGCGGGGACGGCGGTCTCGGGCCAGCGCTTCCGGGAGCGGGCGGACAGCTTGCGGAGCAGGGCGATGGCGCCGGGGTCGTCGTCGCCGGGACGCCCCTCGATGGTGCCGTCCTGGAGCATTTTGACCATGATCTCCCTACCGAGGTCGGTGCGGATGAGGGTGAGCGTCCAGTCGTTGAACGCCCCGATGCCGCCCGTCGAGATGTCGGCGTGCTCCGCGGCGAAGTCCGGACACAGCTTGCAGCCTTCTCGGGTCCACGCGTGGCATTCCTTCAGCGGGACCTCGTGGTAGTCGCCGTTGCGCATCCAGATCTGAAAGACGCCCTTGATGTTCATCTTGACCATGTCCTGCTTGTGCAGGCCGTACTTGGCCTCGAACAGCTCCTCGAAGATCGCGTCGTCGAAGGTCTTCGAGCACAGCAGGCCGATGTTGAGCACGAACCGGCGGGCCGGCTTCCCCGCCTTGCGCACGGTCATCACCGGCGGTACCGACGATTGGCAGCTCATGCCCACCAGCGCCAGTTTCTCGGCGCCGCCCTCGACCGCCTCGGCGTAGGCCATGGTGTTGGCCGAGTACGTGTACCGGCTGCCGGCGGCGGCGAGGATCTCCTCGCGGTTGCGGGCGACGCCGGGGATGGCCTTCCACGACGTGCCGTCGCCCTCCAGGTAGGAGACGAGGGCGGCGTCGATGTAGCCATGCTCCAGGGCCCAGATCAGGATGGCGGACACCAGCCCGCCGTCCTGGCCCAGCTCGTGGACCTTGGGGTCGGCGGCGCGGGCGAGGATGATGTCCTTCGAGATGCCGTCGACCTCCTCCGGCAGGCGGGTGCGGCCGAAGAGGTGGGTGTCGATCTCGGTCTCCCAGCCCCGGAACCGGGGGCAGGCCCGGGTACAGGACGTGCAGCCCTTTTCCCCGTGGGTGCAGTTGTCGGGACCCAGCTCCTCTTCCAGGTGGAACGGCTTGTAGCTACCCCGCTCAGAGGGCCGCTCGGGCCCTGGGCCCCCGTCGTCGTTGTAGCCGAGCACGTCGTGCGGGCAGGCCACCACGCAGCCGGCGCACCCCGTGCACAGCCCCGACGTGACCACTTCGGAGTAGAGGTGCTTCCACTGCAGGACTTCCCGGGGCATCCCGACCACTGTAGGGGGCCTCAGGAGGCTAGAAACCGCCTGACCACCTCGTCCGGCCTGTGCCACAGGTCGAACTCGCTCACGCGGACGGTTCGGTATCCGGCCGCGCCGAGCGCCTCGTCCCGCCGGCGGTCGGCCTCCTCCGCGAGCCGCGTCGTGTGGTGGGTGTCGCTGTCGATCTCGACGACGACCTTCCTGGCCGGATCGAGGTAGCAGGGTTGCGCGGTAGTCGGCGGGCTATAGGCCGAGGAGGGTGAGTGCTCGTGTGGCGTTCCGGGCGATGTGTCGCAGCGCTCGGGCGATGTTGGTGTGGCCGTGGATTCGCAGCACGCTG
>JAHFUP010000027.1 GCA_023265025.1 Acidimicrobiia bacterium
CGTGCTGCGCCTCAACGGCCACACCAACATCGCCCGAGCGCTGCGCCACATCGCCCGCAACGCAACACGAGCACTCACCCTCCTCGGTCTATAGCCCGCCGACTACCGCGCAACCCTGTTCGACCAGGCCCGCCTGCTGGCCCGGGGCGTGGCCCGCGAGCTGGGCGTCCCGTGCCGGCGGCTCCTGCGCCGGCGACCCGGTCCGGCCCAGACCGGGCGCGACGCCGCGGCCCGCCACGCGGGGCCGGCGTTCGACGGGCCCCGACTGCTGCGAGGCCGGCGGGTGCTCCTCGTCGACGACGTGGTGACCACCGGGGCGACGGTCACCGCCGCGGCCCGGGCCCTCCGACAGGCCGGCGCCGGCGAGGTCCACGCCGTCGCCGCGGCTCGGACGCCTCCCAGTCGACGGGGCATACACTCGGGTATGCCCGTATCGAGGAGGCCGTCGTGGAAGTAACCATTCGCGGGCGCAACGTGGAGGTCACCGACCGCCTCCGGGCGGCGGCCGAGGAGAAGGTCGCCCGGCTGTCACGCCACCACGAGGGGTGGGAGCAGGCCGAGGTTCAGTTCATAGAGGAGCGCAACCCGCGGATCTCGGCCAGGGAGGTCTGCGAGGCCACCCTGCGCGGCCACGGCCGCATCATCCGGGCCAAGGCGGCATCGGCCGACTCGATGACGTCGCTCGACAAGGTGGTCGACAAGCTCGAGCACCAGATCGACAAGCTGAAGAGCCGTCTGATCAGCCGGTCCCATCCGAAGCACCACCCGGTAGACTCCGGGCCGGCGGTCGAGGATGACGACGAGACGGCGACCGACGAGCAGGGCCCGCCCCGCATCGTCAAGACCAAGCAGTTCGACATGAAGCCGATGACACCGGAGGAGGCGGCCCTGCAGATGGACGTGCTAGGGCACGACTTCTACCTCTTCAACAACACCGACGGTGTGGCCGCCGTCGTCTACCGTCGCAACGACGGCGATATCGGCCTCATCGAAGCCAGTTAGGCACGAGTGCCCCCGACCGGCCTCGGTGGCGAGGAGCCCATCCGCGTCGTCATCTCCGACGACCACGATTTGTTCCGCCGTGGGCTGAGGATGGTCCTTGAGGCCGAGGAGGACATCAAGGTGGTGGCCGAGGCCGCCGACGGTCAGGAAGCGGTCGCCCTGGTCGAGGAGCTGGCGCCCGACGTCGTCCTGATGGACGTGCGCATGCCCCGTATGGGCGGGATCGACGCCACCCGCCTGATCCGCCAGCTCTTCCCGACCACCCGGATCATCGTCCTCACCGTCAGTGACGAGGAGGACGACCTGTACGGGGCGGTCAAGGCCGGCGCCAACGGGTACCTGCTGAAGGAGGTGTCGATCGAGGAGGTGGCCGACGCGGTGCGAGCCGTCTTCGCCGGCCACAGCCTCATCTCGCCGGCGCTGGCGTCCAAGCTGCTGGCCGAGTTCTCGGGGCCGCCGAAGGCGGTCGACGACGCCATGCCGTCCTCGGCCCGGCTGACCGAGCGGGAGGTCGCCGTCCTGAAGCTGGTGGCCCTGGGCCACGACAACGCCACCATCGCCGCCGAGCTGGACGTCTCCGAGAGCACGGTCCGCAACCACGTGGCCAACATCCTCACCAAGCTGCAGCTCCGCTCCCAGACCGAACCGGCCACCTGAGCGGTTGGAGATCTAGTGCCTCGACCTCATTCGTTCGCTTCGCTCACTTCATCCGTTCGAAGTGATCGTGCTCCGGCGGGCGAGCGGAGCTCGCGCCGCCTCCGCCCTGTCCCTCCCTCCTCTCCGCAGCCGGAGGGGCCGCCTTCGGCGGCGACGGCGGCCGCGGACCGGAAACCCCACGAACGCGGCGAACGTTTGCGGTCAGGGCACTAGCTTGGCCTTCAAGTCGAAGCTGCGGCGGCCGCCGGCCATGCCGCAGGGCACCTACACCGAGTGGCGCTGGCCACCCTCGACCTCCTTCGCCCGCACGCTGCTCGCCGGCTACAACAGCTTCGAGCACACCCTGGTGCCCGAGATCGACCCAGGCCCGGAGTCGACCTACTTCTGGGCCCACCAGTTCCGCCTGATCGGCGGCGAGGGCGGCTACATCGGCCTCCAGACCAAGGGCAACCGGGCCGACGGCAGCCTGGGGAAGATGGCCATCTTCTCCATCTGGGACGCCGTGGAGGCCGAGGGCCCGGGCACGATCCGCTTCGGCGGCGAGGGCACCGGCTGGAGCTGCCGCATCCCCTACCTCTGGCAGCCGGGAAAGGCGTACTCCTTCAGGGTCTCGACGCCCGGTGGCGGCTGGTGGGCGGGCGCCGTGCGCGACGAGCAGACCGGCGTGGTCAGCCAGCTCGGTGGCATCCGCGTGCCCCGCCACTGGCGCAACCTCGACTCCTGGTCGATCATGTGGACCGAGTACTACGGCCCGCCGCTCAACAGCTGTAGCGAGCTGGCCTACTCGAGCGTGGTGTTCCACACGCCGATCGCCAACGACGGCGAGGGCAAGCCCGCCGGCTCCCACAGCCACCTGGGCGACGGCACCTGCACCACCTCCAGGATCGAGGCGCTGACCTACGGCGTCCGCCACCAGATGGGCGTCCCCGGCGGATGACAGCGACCGCCGGCGGAGTCCCGGACAGGTGCCTGTCGGTGGTGATGCCCTGTTACAACGAGGCGCCCACCGTCGCCGCGGTGGTCGAGCGGGTGCTGGCCTCGCCGTACGCCGGTGAGGTGATCATCGTCGACGATGGGTCGACGGACGGCACGCCGGCCATCCTCGACGGCCTCGACGACCCCCGCGTGCGCGTATTCCACCAGCCCCGGAACCAGGGCAAGGGCGCCGCCCTCCGGCGGGGGTTCGTCGAGGCGACGCTGCCATACGTGGTGATCCAGGACGCGGACTGGGAGTACGACCCCGCGGAGTACGGGTCGTTGCTGGCGCCGTTGCTCGACGGCCGGGCCGACGTCGTCTTCGGCTCCCGCTTCCACAACTCCCGCCCCCACCGGGTCCTCTACTTCTGGCACAGCGTGGGCAACCGCCTGCTCACCACCGTGTCGAACATGGTCACCAACCTCAGCCTCAGCGACATGGAGACCTGCTACAAGGCCTTCCGCCGGGAGGTGCTGGCCAGCTTCGACATCGAGGAGGAGCGCTTCGGCATCGAGCCCGAGATCACCGCCAAGGTGGCCCGGGGCGGCTGGCGCATCTACGAGGTCGGCATCTCCTACTCGGGCCGGACGTACGCCGAGGGCAAGAAGATCGGCTGGCGGGACGGCGTGCGGGCCATGTACTGCATCCTGCGCTACTCCGAGGCCGGCGAGCGCTTCCGCCACCGCGGCCGGCTGCGGCCCCGGTCGCCGGCGCCGGCCGCCATTGAGGAGGCCGACGCGGAGCTGGCCGACACGCTCGACAACCTCGACGACGCGGTCAATTACGCCGACTGGATCTACTCCCTCATCGCCCCGTACCTCGGCCGGCGGGTGCTGGAGGTCGGCGCCGGCCACGGCACCCTCACCGACCGCATGCTCCCGGGCCGCACGGTGACCGCCACCGACCTGTCCGCCCGGTGCGTCGCCATCCTCGAGGAGCGCTACGCCGGCATCGACGACGTCACGGTGGTCCAGGCCGACGTCGACGAGGCGCCGGCGCTGGGCCAGTTCGACGCCGTCGTGCTGGTCAACGTGCTGGAGCACATCGCCGACGACGCTCGCGCCCTGCGGGCCCTCGAGAAGGCGCTGGTCCCCGGCGGCCACCTGGTGCTCTACGTGCCGGCGTTCGAGGCCCTGTACAGCGACTTCGACCGGCGCATCGGCCACCACCGCCGCTACCGGAGCGAGCAGCTCCGCAGGCTGGTCGGCGAGGTCGGCCTGGAGGTGGTCGACCTCCGCCACGTCAACATGGTCGGGGCGGTGGCCTGGTGGGTGCTGGCGACGAAGCTGGGTCAGACGCCCACCAAGAAGTGGTCGGCGATGACGTTCGACCGCCTGTTCGTGCCCGTCGTCAGCCGCCTCGAGCGCCAATGGCCGCCACCGTTCGGCCAGTCGCTCCTCTGCGTGGCCCGCGCCGTTCCGCGTCACTGAGAACGTCAAAAACGTACAGTTCGCGGACGCGGAACGACGTCAGCCGGCCCCAGTGGGCGCCCGCACCCGCTGGGCGACCAGGATGCTCTGCTCCTCGAACCGGATGACGAACTCGCCGTCGGCCAGGAGCCGGGCCAGCATCGGCCGATCCGTATCGCTCATCTGCAGCCGGTCGATCAGGAGCCAGTTCACCCTGCCGGGGTCGTCGAGGTTCTCGCCCCGGACGCCCCAGTTGATCGGCACCCAGGGCGCCGGCCACTCGTAGATCTTTTCTCGGTGGGTCATGTGGGGGGCGAAGTTGTAGTGGACGCTCGCCGGCGACCGAGCAGGGATCAGGGCGATCGCCTTCGCCCGCACGGCGTTGCGGGGGTCCGGGGAGAGCGCCCACAGGCCGGTGCGGTACTTCACCCCGATGGGCGAGGGCCCCCAGGCCACGCTCGACGCCAGCGAGGTGGCCGCCACCAGCCCCACCAGGAAGGCCCGGACCGCGGCCGTCTGTCCCATCCAGGCGATGGCCTCGACCGTCGCCAGGATGATGGCGCCGACCACGAGCGCGGCGTAGTGGTACCGGATCTCCTGCTGGTAGGGGAACGACGACAGGACGTTCACACCGATCATCGGCGCCCCGATGAGCAGCGTCGGCAGGGCGGCCAGCGGCAGGAACGCCACCGGGGCGAACATCATCCGGTAGTAGCTCATGCGGTTCGGGCGGGTGGCGACCTCGACCGCCTTGCCCGGGTGGGTCAGCACATTCTTGGTGACGTCGCCGGCGGAGTTGCCGAACTCGCCGAAGAAGGTGTCGTAGAACGGCCCGATCCCGTTGGCGAACGGGATGATCACCCGGGTGGCGAACATGAACCAGGCCGCGGCCACCACGGCGGTGAGCGCACCGATCCGGCGGTCGCCCCGGACCGCGATCAGGACCCCCAGGACGATCATGGCCAGGGCCACGTCCTCCTTGCACGCCAGCGCCAGTACCGCCGAGACGGCGAACCAGTTCCAGCGCCGGGCCCGGGCCGCCCAGTAGGCGAAGAGGATGGGGCCGAGGGCGAGGGCGTCGGGGTGGAAGAACTCCCAGGGCAGGTACTGGTAGGTCGGGTGCAGGAGGAGCACGCCGGCCATGGCCGCCGCCGGCCAGCGGGCCCCGAACCGGTCCCGGGCCAGCAGGAACACGGCCACCGCGCCGGCGGCCTGCGACGCCACCTGGGCCACCAGCAGGAAGTGGGGGCCGGCGCCCAGCCAGTAGAAGGGGACGAACAGCACCAGGACCGGGTTGGCGTGGGTGCCCCAGAAGTTCAGGCCACGGAGGGTGACGAAGGGCGTCTTGAAGCGCGAGAGCAGCCAGATGGCCTGGTCGTAGATGCCCAGGTCGAACCCGTAGGTGCCGAACCGGTCGTGGCGCTGGAAGCCCAGCCGGATGAAGATCAGCGACCAGACGACCACCATGGCGGCTACCGCCCACCGCACCGGGTCCCGGCGCTTGAGCCACTGGACGACGAAGTCGAAGTCCACCTGGTCGGCCGCGGGGGCGGGCGGCTGTGGTCTGACCGGGGGAGGGAGGACCACGGCGGACATTGTGGCGCGCCGGGGGTTCAGCCGGTTGGCATCGGCGCGGCTCCGCCGCCAAGCAAGCACGGACCGTTGGCAAATGGCTGAGCCCCGCCGGGGGCTCAGCCTGTTGGCATCGGTAGACTCGTGGCATGTCGTTTCTGACCAAGGTCCTGCGCGCCGGCGAGGGCAAGAAGTTGAAAGCCCTGCAGACGTTGGTGCCCGACATCAATGCCCTGGAGCCCGAGATCCAGGCCCTCTCCGACGACGATCTGCGCCACAAGACGGTCGAGTTCCGCGAGCGCCTGGCCAACGTGCCGCCCGAGGAGCTCGACGACGCCCTGAACGACCTGCTGCTGGAGTCCTTCGCCGTGACCCGGGAGGCGGCCCGGCGGGTGATCGGCCAGCGCCACTACGACGTCCAGCTCATGGGCGGCGCCGCCCTCCACTTCGGCTGGATCGCCGAGATGAAGACCGGCGAGGGCAAGACCCTCGTCTCCACCCTGCCCGTCTACCTCAACGGCCTCTCCGGCCGGGGCGTCCACCTCATCACCGTCAACGACTACCTGGCCAAGCGCGACTCGGAATGGATGGGCCGCATCCACAAGTGGATGGGCCTCGACGTCGGCCTGATCGTCGCCGACAACCAGGAGCCGGAGCACAAGCGGGCCCAGTACGCCTGCGACGTCACCTACGGCACCAACAACGAGTTCGGCTTCGACTACCTGCGCGACAACATGGCCATGTCGAAGGAGCAGATGGTCCAGCGGGGCCACAGCTTCGCCATCGTCGACGAGGTGGACTCGATCCTGGTCGACGAGGCCCGCACGCCGCTCATCATCTCCGGCCAGGTCCAGGACGCCGCCGCGCTGTACTACAAGTTCGCCGGCATCGTCCGCACGCTGACCCGCGATCTCGACTACGAGGTCGACGAGGAGAAGCGCACCGTCGTGCCCCTCGAGGCGGGGATCGAGAAGGTCGAGAAGTCCCTCGGCGTGCAGAACCTGTACGACGAGTTGTCGTCGAACTACGTCCACCAGCTGCTGGCTGCCCTGCGGGCCAAGGAGCTGTACAAGCGCGACGTCGACTACGTGGTGCAGCACGGCGAGGTCAAGATCGTCGACGAGTTCACCGGCCGCATCCTGGAGGGCCGGCGCTGGTCCGAGGGCCTGCACCAGGCCATGGAGGCCAAGGAGCGGGTCCGGATCAAGTCCGAGAACCAGACGCTCGCCACCATCACCCTGCAGAACTACTTCCGCATGTACGACAAGTTGGCGGGCATGACCGGCACGGCCGAGACCGAGGCCGCCGAGTTCGCCCACACCTACGACCTGGCCGTCGTGCCGATCCCGACCCACCGGAACATGGTCCGCCAGGACCAGGCCGACCTCGTCTACAAGACCGAGGACGCCAAGTTCGAGGCCGTGGTGGAGGACCTGGTCGAGCGGTACGAGACCGGCCAGCCGGTGCTCGTCGGCACGGTGTCGGTCGAGAAGTCCGAGCGCCTCTCGCGGATGCTCGACAAGCGGGGCGTGGCCCACGCGGTGCTGAACGCCAAGCACCACGAGCGGGAAGCCATGATCGTGGCCCAGGCCGGCCGCCTCCACACCGTCACCGTCGCCACCAACATGGCCGGTCGCGGCGTCGACATCATCCTCGGCGGCTACGCCGAGGGCATGGCCCAGCTCGACGTCCTGGCCGAGGGTCTCCTGCTCGACTCCGAGGAGGGGCAGGCCCGGATGGCCGAGCTGATGCCCAAGTACAAGGAGGAGTGCGACGCCGAGGGCGAGAAGGTGCGCGACCTGGGCGGACTGTACGTGCTCGGCACCGAGCGCCACGAGAGCCGGCGCATCGACAACCAGCTCCGGGGCCGGGCCGGCCGCCAGGGCGACCCCGGCGAGAGCCGCTTCTACCTGTCGCTGGAAGACGACCTCATGCGCCTGTTCGCCACCGGCGCCATGAGCTGGGTGATGGGCAAGGCCCTCCCCGACGATGTGCCCATCGAGGCCAAGATGGTCACCAAGGCCATCGAGAAGGCCCAGTCCACCGTCGAGTCCCGCAACGCCGAGATCCGCAAGGACGTCCTCAAGTACGACGAGGTCATGAACCAGCAGCGCAAGGTGATCTACCGGCGCCGGCAGGCCATCATCGACGGCGCCGACCTGCGCGACGAGGCCCTGGAGCACCTGGAAACGGTCATCGGCCGCGAGGTCGACATCTTCTGCCCCAACGACTTCGCCGAGGACTGGAACCTCGACAACCTCCTCCACGATGTGGGCGCCTACTACCCGACGGTGTTCACCGTCGACGAGCTCGCCGAGGCCCGCAGCCCCCAGCAGATCAGGGAGAGCCTGGTCAGCGAAGCCGTCCAGTACTACACCCAGCGCGAGGAGTCGCTCACCCCCGACGTCATGCGCGAGATCGAGCGCCGGGTGATGCTCTCGATTATCGACCAGCGGTGGCGTGAGCACCTCTACGAGATGGACTACCTGCAGGAGGGCATCAACCTGCGGGCCATGGGCCAGCGCGACCCTCTCACCGAGTGGCAGCGCGAGGGCTACGACATGTTCGGCCAGATGATCTCGGCCATCCAGGACGACTTCATCCGCTACGTCATGCACCTCGACGTGGTGGTCGAGAACCAGCCCCCGCCCGAGTTGCGCAACGTCCAGTACTCCGCCCCCGAGGGCCCCTCCGGCGACGCCGGCGGCATGCAGGCTGCCGCCGCCCGCCAGGCCGCACACGCCGGCGACGACGAGGCGCCGGCCGCCGCCGCCGAGGAGGTCACCCACGCACCGGTCGTGAAGTCCGAGCACGAGAAGCTGGGCCGGAATCAGCCCTGCTGGTGCGGTTCGGGGAAGAAGTTCAAGCTCTGTCACGGCAAGTGAGCCGATTTGGCTGCACTGACGTGCCTATAGGCACGTCAGTGCAGCCAGATCGGGGCGGGCGCGGCTGATGCGCGACCTCTCTGCTGATCTGGTCGAGCTGCACCGGCGGCTCACGGAATCGGCGAAGGATCTCGGGCTGGACACCAAGCGCGCCCGGCTGGGCGAGCTGGAGAAGCTCGCGTCGGACCCGTCGCTTTGGGACGATCCGAACGAGGCGCGCAAGGTGACGTCCGAGCTGGCGCTCGTCAAGGACGACATTGACCTGCTGGACGGTCTGAAGGCGCGGCTGTCCGACGTGGAGGTGCTGTTCGAGCTGGGGCGGGAGGAGGCCGACGACTCCGTCGAAGCCGAGGTCGTGGCGGGGCTGGCCTCGCTCACCAACGAGTTCGACGTGCTCGAGCTGCGGTCGCTGTACTCCGGCGAGCACGACGAGCGCGACGCGGTCTGCGAGGTGCACTCCGGCGCCGGCGGCACCGACGCCCAGGACTGGGCCGAGATGCTGCTGCGCATGTACCTCCGCTGGGCCGAGCGGCGGGGCTTCAATGTCGAGCTGGAGGAGGTCACCGCCGGTCAGGAGGCGGGGATCACGTCGGCCACGCTGATCGTCCGCGGCCGGTACGCCTACGGCCTGCTGGTGGGGGAGAAGGGCGTCCACCGCCTCGTGCGGATCTCACCCTTCGACTCCCAGGCCCGCCGGCACACCGCCTTCGCCTCCTTCGAGGCCGTGCCCTTCCTCGAGGAGGCGTCGGAGGAGGTGGAGATCGACGAGAAGGACCTGCGCATCGACACCTACCGGTCATCCGGCGCCGGCGGCCAGCACGTCAACGTCACCGACTCGGCGGTGCGCATCACCCACCTCCCGACCGGCATCGTCGTGTCCTGCCAGAACCAGCGCAGCCAGCACCAGAACAAGGACGTGGCCATGAAGATCCTGGCCGCCAAGCTGGCCGAGAAGGCCCGCGAGGACCGCCGGGACGAGCTGGCCGCCATCGCCGGCGAGCAGCGTGAGGTCGCGTGGGGCAGCCAGATCCGCTCCTACGTCCTGCAGCCCTACCAGATGGTCAAGGACCTGCGGACCGACCACGAGTCGGGCAACATCAACGCCGTCCTCGACGGCGACCTCGACGGCTTCATGGAGGCCTACCTACGCTGGCGCAAACGGCCGGCGTAGGCACTCGTCGGGGTCGGGAACAGCGGCTACGGCCAGTCGATCCCGGCGGTTACGTAGGTGGCGTCGACGCCGAGGAGAAGGCTTGTCCCAGAGTCGGTGAAGGAGCTTCCCGTGCGCAGGAAACACCTGACTGATTTTTCGGCCGGGTCGACCACGATGATCTCCTCGACGCCGCGGGCCAGGTAGAAGTCGAACTTGGCGTAGGTCTCGTCGTCGGGCGAGACGATCTCGACCACGATGGCGGCGGTGGCGTGCCAGACGCCGACCGGCTTGGTCCGGTGGTACCCAACGTCGGGCACCCGGAAGTCGTCGCGCTGGCCCAAGTTGAACGGCCCCGAGGCGATGAGGCCGGCGTTGGTGGCGAACGGGTGGAGAAGGAGCGGCAGGCTGATCTGCAGGAGGGCGGGCGCCCCGGTCCGGCCGGCGCCATGTGGTACTCGCCCTCCCATACCTCGTCGTAGAGATCCTGTCCGAGGCGGCGGCGCCGGGCGATCACGGCCTCGATGTCCGGGTTGGCGCCGAGCACGTGGCCCTCGCCGAGGCGTTGGGAGCAGCGCTGGTTACCGCCGACGCCCACCTGGCCGGCGCTCCAGCTATTCGCTGCACAGTCGAGGTGCTGTGATGATTGCTGAGCAGCGAGAACTGTCGCCGTAGCAGCCCGATCGCGGCGCAGGTGGCCGCGTGTCGGGTCGGCGAGGCCCTCGGGGCGGCACAACCGCCGCCTGGTGTGCCGCCAACGCCCTGACGCCGTCAAGTCTGGCTCCTCCCAGGTTGCTCATAGATGTCGGGGGTACTGGCGCCGGGCATCCAGCGTCGTTACCATTGGCACTCGTGCTTCCTGCCAGCAGTGGCGTGGGGCCCCGGGGGGGGAGTCGCACCGACCAGATGAGTCGACTTTCCAGGTGATCCGGCTCCGTAACGTCAGCAAGACGTACAAGGGCAACGTCGTCGCGCTGCGCGACATGTCGATCGACATCGCCAAGCAGGAGTTCGTGTTCATCGTCGGGCCGACCGGCTCCGGCAAGTCGACGCTCATCCGCCTGCTGATCAAAGAGGAGAAGCCGGACAGCGGCCGCATCTGGGTCGCCGGCAAGGACATCGGCCAGCTCAGCTCGTGGAAGGTGCCGCTGCTGCGGCGCAACATCGGCTGCGTGTTCCAGGACTTCAAGCTCCTGCCGACGAAGACGGCGTACGAGAACGTGGCGTTCGCCCTTGAGGTCATCGGCCGGCCGGCGCACGTCATCCGCCAGCAGGTGCCTCAGGTGCTCGACCTCGTCGGCCTGACCAAGAAGCGCGACCACTTCCCGAACGAGATGTCCGGTGGCGAGCAGCAGCGGGTCTCGATCGCCCGCGCCTTCGTGAACCGGCCGCTGATCCTCCTGGCCGACGAGCCCACCGGCAACCTCGACCCCAGCACCTCCGTCGGCATCATGCGCCTGCTCGACCGGATCAACCGCACGGGCACGACCGTGGTCATGTCGACCCACGACTCGAGCATCGTCGACACGATGCGCCGGCGGGTCGTCGAGCTCGACCGGGGTGTCCTGGTGCGTGACCAGGCGCGTGGCGTCTACGGCGCATTCACCTAGATGGCCGTCAACCTCGAGTACGTCTTTCGCGAGACGGTGTCGAACCTGAAGCGCAACGTCTCGATGGCGTCCGCCGCCCTCCTCACCGTCGCCGTCTCGCTGACGCTGGTCGGTGGCGCCCTGCTCGTGAAGCGGGGCGTCGACCGGGCCACGGTGCAGTGGAAGGGCAACGTCGAGCTCTCGATCTTCATGAAGCCCGACGCGGCGGCGCCGGAGTCCGATGCCATCGACCGGCAGCTGAAAAGCATGCCGGAGGTGAAGAACTACCGCTACGTCAGCAAGCCGGAGGCGTTCGAGGAGTTCAAGAAGATTTTCGCCAACGAGCCCGACGTGCGCGACAGCCTGACCGTCGACCAGATCCCGCCGTCGTACCGGGTCGTGCCCCGTGAGGCCGAGCAGACCAAGATCGTGGGCCAGCGGTTCGAGGACACCGCGGGCGTGTTCCGGGTCAGCTACGCCAAGGAGGAGGTCGACGCCCTGGTGTCGGTCACCAACTTCCTCCAGATCATGCTGTGGGGCATCGCCATCGTGCTGCTGTCCGCCGCGTCCCTGCTGATCCTCAACACCATCCGCATGGCCATCTTCGCCCGCCGGCGTGAGGTGGCGGTCATGAAGCTGGTAGGGGCCACCAACTGGTTCATCCGGGTGCCGTTCATGCTCGAGGGGCTCTTGCAGGGCCTGGCCGGCGCCGCGCTGGCCTTCGGCGTGGTCTGGATCGGGCGCGACCTGATCCAGGACCGCATCTCCAGCGCACGAAACGACATCCAGCTCTTCAAGCAGTTCCTCGTGACCGGGGCGGACGTCACCGGTACCGGGATCCTGTTGCTCGTGGTCGGCGTCGTGGTGGGAACAGTGGGTTCGGCGTTGGCCGTCAGCCGGTTCCTCGACGTCTGAGGGTCGGGCGGACCGGCCGCGATCGGGCGCGGCTACATTCCGTTGCAGGAGTTGCCGATGTGGCTAGTGTGGCCAAAGTGAGAGCGAGGCGCCGTCTGTGGGCCTTGCTCGCTGCCGTGCTCGCCCTGGCCCTGGCCCTCTCCGGTGGGGCCGGCGCGCAGACCGCGGCGGACAAGACCAAGGTCGACCAGCAGATCGACGCCACCAAGAAGCAGGTCGACACCGCCTCGGCCGAGGAGCAGCGCCTGCTCGGGCTGATCGACGCCTCGACCACACGCAAGAAGGCCCTCGACGCCAAGGTCGCCGCCTTCGACAGCCAGATCGCCACGGTGCAGCGCCAGCTCGACGCGGCCCAGTCCAAGGTGAACATCGTCGAGGCCCAGCAGCGGGTCACCGAGGCCCGCCTGGACGAGGCGCGCGGGGCCCTGGCCGCCGCCAAGCAGGAGCTCGGGCGCCAGGCCATCGCCGCCTACACCGGGCAGTCGGAGGCGGCCAGCTACGCGTCGATGCTGCTCAGCTCGTCCAGCCTGGGCGACCTGGCCTCGAAGCGGTCCTACATGCGGGCCGTCGTCGGCTCCCAGACCGACGCCATCGCCGCCACCGAGCACCTCCGCGACGAGGTGTCCGACCTGGGCAAGGAGCTCGACGCGTCGAAGGCCGAAGCCCAGGTCGCCCGTGACCAGGTGGCGGCGCAGCGGGCGACGCTCCAGACCAGCCGCAACGCCCAGGCGTCGGCGCGGGCCGAGGTGCTGGCCGAGATCGCCCAGACCGACAAGCTGCGGGCCGAGGCCGTCGCCCGCAAGGACGAGTTCGAGGCTCACCTGGAGGACCTCGAGGAGGAGTCGGCGTCCATCACCGCCCTCCTGAAGCAGCGCGCCGCCGAGGCCGCCGCCGCCGCAGCCCGGGCCGCCACCAGCACCACGGTCGCGGGCCAGAGTGCGGGTGCAGCGGCGGCGCCGACCAAGGCGCCGGGCAAGCTCATCGTGCCGGTGCCGGGCGCACCGATCACCTCGCCGTACGGGTACCGGATCCATCCGATTTACGGCACCTCACGCCTCCACACCGGCATCGACTACGGGGCCGACGAGGGCACGCCCATCCGGGCCGCGGCCGACGGCGTCGTGGTCAGCGCCGGCTGGTATGGCGGCTACGGCAACGCCACCATCATCGACCACGGCGGCGGCATCGCCACGCTCTACGGGCACCAGTCGTCGATGTCGGTGTCCGCCGGCCAGAAGGTGACCCAGGGCCAGACCATCGGGCGCGTGGGTTGCACCGGCGACTGCACCGGCCCCCACGTGCACTTCGAGGTCCGCGTCAACGGCGACCCGGTAAACCCGGCGAACTACCTGTAGCCCCCGCGGTCGAATTGGCTGCACTTGGCCGCGTATGCGCGGTCAACTGCAGCCAGTTCGAGCGGGTTAGCCCCGCTGCCTCAGTCGGAGGACCGGCGCCGGCGGGGGGCCGATCCACTCCTCCACGAGGTCGTGGCCCCGCTCGGCCCACTCCTCGGAGGTCAGGGCATAGCGGATGTGGTCCTCCCAGTGGCCGTTGATGGCCAGGTAGCGGACGGCGATGCCCTCGTCGCGGAGGTCGAGCTTCTCGACCACCCGCCGGCTGGCCCGGTTGCGGGGGATGATGGCGACCTGGAGCCGGTGCAGGCGGAGGTCCTCGAAGGCGAAGCGGGCCACCGCCACCAGCGACTCGGGCACGTAGCCGTTGCCGGCGCGGGCCTCGTCAATCCAGTAGCCGACGTAGGTGTTCTGGAACGGTCCCCGCTGCACGCCCGACAGGTTGATCTCGCCGGCCAGGGCGTTCTCCACGAAGATGCCGAACCCGTAGCCGGTGCCGAGCTGCCACTCCCGCTCCCGGGCGCCGCAGCGGGCGTTGAACGCCGGCTTGCTCTCGGTGTCGTCGGGCTGGCCCGGCGGCGGCTTCGGCTCCCACTTGAGCAGCCACTCGCGGTTGCGCTGGCGGACCTGTCGCCAGGCGTCGAAGTCGCTCAGGACGAGAGGGCGGAGATGCACCCTCCTCCCGCGGAGCTCGGTGGGAAGAGCGCCAGGGGCCACGGGGGCGACTCTATCGGCGCAAGGAGAGAACGAGACCGTCCAGGATGTCGGCCTCGCTGACCAGGCACTCGGCGAACTCGAAGTAGCGCATGAGGGCGACGACGATCAGCGCCCCACCGACGATCACGTCGGCCCGGGCCTCCTCGAGACCGGGGTTGTGCAGGCGCTGCCGGCGGTTCTCGGTGGCGAGGGTGCGGAACACGTCCTCGGCCGCGGCCCGGGTGAGCACGAAGTGGTGGATACGGTCGCGGTCGTAGGTGGCCAGACCCAGTTCCACCGCGGCCATGGTGGTGACGGTGCCGGCCAGACCGACGAACCGGCGGACGTCCCTCGCGCCCGGGATGACCCGGGCCACGTCGTCGAGGTGGCCCTTGACGACGTCGAGGGCCTGGCTCAGCTCCTCGGGCGCCGGCGGGTCGGTGTGGAGGAACTTCTCGGTGAGGCGGACGCAGCCGATGTCGGTCGAAAGCACGCCCTCCGGCTCGCCTGAGCCGACGGCGAACTCGGTGGACCCGCCACCGATGTCGACGACGAGGAACGGGCCGTCGTCGGGGTCGAGCTCAGCGGTGGCGCCGAGGAACGACAGGCGGGCCTCCTCGTCACCGCCCAGCAGCTCGGGCGTGACGCCGACGACGGCGGTGGCGGCGGCGAAGAAGTCGTCCCGGTTCTCGGCGTCGCGGGCCGCGGAGGTGGCGGTGATGCGCACCTTCTCGACGCCGTGGCGGTCCATGACCTGGCGGTACTCCTGCAGCACGGCGACGGTGCGGGCGATGGCCGCCTCCGCCAGCCCGCCGGTGGCGTCGACGCCCTGGCCGAGGCGGGTGATCCGCATGAGCCGCTCAACTGTCCGGCCGGCGTCGTCGGCGACCAGCAGGCGGGTGGAGTTGGTGCCGCAGTCGATGCCGGCGAGCATGGTCATGATTGCAGCCTTCCGGCGACCCAGCGGCCGATGGGGTCGTCACCGCCGGCCAGGTACCAGGCGAAGTGGGCGTGGAGGCACTTCACGCCCTTGCGGGTGCCGGCGACACCCCCCGACGGCCGGGGGCCGGTGTGGTCCGCCGGCAGGGCGGCGTCGCGCTCAGCGGCGTAGCGGCCGTGGGCGGCGGCCACCTCCTCGGGGTCGATGGCCGCCTCGGCCTCCCGCACGCCGCCGCCGGCCTCGAGCGTGCTCACAAGCCGGCGCAGCTCCTCGTCGACCAACCAGTAGCGGGTGGGCATCGGCGTGCCGTCGGCCAGCAGCGGGGCGTTGCGGATGACGATCGGGCGGCCGTCGTCGCCCCGCACCGCGACGTCGAAGTCGCCCTGCGGCGGGCGTCCCAGCTGCAGCGTCACCGTGTCCCGGTCATCCATGGAGGCGGCTCATCAGTTCCCGGGCCAGGCGGGGTCCGGTGGCCTCGTCGTCGTGCTTCATGAAGACGTACGTGTCGCGGTCGTCGGCTGCCACCTTGGCCAGGCGCTGGGCCCACACGTCGAGGTCGGCCGGCGTGTAGTCGGCCCGGCGGAGACGGACGTAGGCCACCGGCCCGACCGCCGGGATCGCGGAGGTCGGCCGCTCGGCCGTGTCGCTTACCACCAATGTGGCGCCGCCGGCGTCGAGGACGTCGAGCACGTCGGGGCGGTCCCACGCCGGCCCCAGCTCGAAGGCGGCGGGCACGGTGAACGCGGCGAGGATGCGCCGAAGCCGGTCAAGGTCGGGCGTCAGGTGGGGCAGGGACACCATCGCCGGCCCCAGCGTCGGGCCGAGGGGCGCCACCGCGGCGAGGAACGCGCCCACCCGGTCCTCCACGCCGTCGAGGTCACGCCGGTGGGAGATGCCCATGTGGGCCTTGGGGGCGAACCGGAAGCGTGGCGGCACGGTGTCCCGCCACTTCGTGAGGGCGACGGCGGACGGGAGCCGCCGGTAGGTGGCGTGGGCCTCGACGGTCGAGAACTCGCCGGCGTAGACACCCAGCATGCGGGCCGGCGAGGTCTTCGGCGGGTACACCGTCCCGACCCACGCCGGGTACGACCACCCGCTCGTTCCCACCCGGACGACAGCCACCGGACCAGGGTAGGGGACCGGCGGGGTTCAGAAGATGGAGGTGATGCGGTCCAGCAGGGACTTCGACCGCTTCGGCTCCGGCGCCGGCTGTTCGGGCTCCGGCGCGGCCGGCGCCGGAGCCGGCGCCTCGGCCCGGGGCTGGATGAAGTAGGTCTCCTCGCCCGGCTTGACCAGGTTGTACTGGCGGGCCAGGCGCTCGATCTCCTCGTCGGAGCGCAGCTGGTCGGCGCGGGCCTGGAGGGCCTGGTTCTCCTCGGTCAGGGCCTGCTCCTGGGCGGCGAGGGCCCGAAGGTCACGACGCTGGTCGCGCCACGCCTTGGCGGGGAACACCGCCAGCGCCAGCACGCCGATCACCGCCAGCGCGGCGACGACCACGCCGGCCCGGCCCTTCATCAGCCGCCGCCATCCACTCGCCGGCCCAGGGCGCCGGCGCCACGGAACTCGGCGTTCTCGCCCAGCTCAGCCTCGATGCGCAGCAGCTGGTTGTACTTGGCCACCCGCTCCGACCGGGCGGGAGCCCCCGTCTTGATCTGCCCGCAGTTCGTGGCCACCGCCAGGTCGGAGATGGTGGTGTCCTCGGTTTCGCCGGACCGGTGCGACATCACCGCCCCGTACCCCGACCGCGTGGCCAGGGCGACTGTGTCGAGCGTCTCGGTCAGCGTGCCCACCTGGTTGGGCTTGACCAGGATGGCGTTGGCGATGCGGGCCTCGATGCCCCGCTCCAGCCGGGCGACGGCGGTCACGAACAGGTCGTCGCCGACCAGCTGCACCCGCCCGCCGGCGGCCCGGGTGAGGGTGGCCCAGCCGTCCCAGTCGTCCTCGGACATGCCGTCCTCGATGGACACGATCGGGTGGCGGTCGCACAGGTCGGCCAGCCACGCCGCCATCTCCTCGGAGCCGAGGGTGCGGCCCTCGCCGGCCAGGCCGTAGGTGCCGGCGGCGGCGTCGTAGAACTCGGTGGCGGCCACGTCGAGGGCCAGGGCGACCTGCTCGCCGGGCACGTAACCGGCGGCTTCGATGGCCTCCACCAGGATGCGCACGCCGTCCTCGTTCGACGCCAGGTTCGGGGCGAACCCGCCCTCGTCGCCCACGGCAGTGGACAGGCCCCGCTCACCGAGCAGGCCGGCGAGGGCGTGGTAGGTCTCGACGCCCCACCGCAGGCCCTCGGCGAAGGACACGGCGCCGACGGGCACAAGCATGAACTCCTGGACGTCGAGGTTGTTCGGCGCGTGGACGCCACCGTTGAGGACGTTGAGCATCGGCATGGGCAGGACGTGGGCGTTCGTCCCACCGAGGTAGCGGTACAGCGGCAGGTCGAGCTCGTCGGCCGCGGCCCGGGCCACGGCCAGGGAGACGCCGAGCACGGCATTGGCGCCCAGCCGGCCCTTGTTGTCGGTGCCGTCGAGGCTGACGAGCTGGTTGTCGATGCCGCGCTGGTCGAGCGCCTCCCAGCCGCCGAGGACGTCGGCGATCTCGCCGTTGACCGCGTCGACCGGGCCCTGCACGCCCTTGCCCGCCCACTCCTTGCCGCCGTCACGGAGCTCGACCGCCTCGTGGGCGCCGGTGCTCTTGCCCGACGGCACGCTGGCCCGGCCCCGGGCCCCGCTCTCGAGCACCACCTCGACCTCGACGGTCGGGAAGCCCCGTGAGTCGAGGATCTGCCGGCCATTGATCCGCTCGATGGCGCTCACGATGTGCCCCTGTTGCCTGCGTTGTTGTTGTTACAGGTGTTGTTGATGTGGACAAAGTTAGCGGACGACGCCCGATCCCCGGTTCATTGGGGTACAACCTGGCCATGACGCCCGACGCCGGCGCACGCTGCTGAGCATCTTCGACCTGCTGGTCATCGCCGCCGTCGCCCTGGCCGGCGTGGGCGGCTACCGCATGGGGTTCCTGGCCCGGGTGGCGTCGTGGATCGGGCTGGCCGCCGGCCTCCTCGCCGCCGCCCGCCTCGCCCCGGTGGTCCTCGACCTCTACCAGGGCGGCATGCCCGAGACCCGCCTCATGCTGGCCCTCGGCCTGTTTCTCATCCTCTCGACCGCCGGCGCCAGCCTCGGGGCCGTCGCCGGCGCCAGCATCCGCAAGCTGATTCCGCCGGGCACCGGCCTGCGGATCGCCGACCGGGTGGCCGGCGGGGTCATCGGCGCCCTTGGCGGCGTGCTGATGGTGTGGCTGCTGGTGCCGATCCTGGCCGTCATGCCCGGGTCGCTGTCCGAGCTGGCCCGCAACTCGTCCATCGCCCGCAACATCGACCGCTACGGGCCGGCGACCCCCCAGGCCCTGCAGGACCTGCGCCGGCAGGTCTCCGACGTCAACTTCCCCGAGGTGTTCTCCCGGCTCGGGCCCTCGCCCCGCACGGGTCCGCCACCCGGCGCCGTCGCCCTTCCCGCCGCCGTGCGCGACCGGGTGGCCCTGTCGACGGTGAAGGTGAGCGGCACCGCCTGCAGCCGGGTGCTGTCCGGCAGCGGCTTCTCGCCGGCGGCGGACATCATCGTCACCAATGCCCACGTGGTCGCCGGCGTGGACCGGCCGAGCGTGCTCCGCCCCGACGGCCGGCGCCTGGCGGCCACCGTCGTCGTGTTCGACCCCGACCGCGACCTGGCCGTCCTGCGGGTGCCCAACCTGGGCCAGACGCCGCTGCCGGTGGCCGACGCCGACGAAGGCGACGAGGGCGCGGTGTACGGCCACCCGGAGGGGCAGGACGAGCTCGCGATCATCCCGGCCCGCGTCGAGTCGAAGATCAACGCTCAGGGCCGGGACCTCTACGGTGACCACCGCATCACCCGGCAGATCCTCATCCTGGCCGCGGCCCTGGCCCCCGGAGACTCCGGCGGCGCCCTGGTCGACGTCAGCGGGCGGGTGGTGGGCGTGGCGTTCGCGGTGGCGCCCGACAAGCCGGCCACCGCCTACGCCCTGGCCAGCGACGAGCTCCGGGCCGTGCTCGACGTGCCCCGGGCATCGCCGGTCGACACCGGTCCGTGTGTGCGCAGCTAAAGACTGGCGCTCCCGAGGAGGCGGTACGCTGGCTCCGTGGCGAGATTTGGCGCGGTCATCACGGCGATGGTCACGCCGTTCGACGGTGCCGGCGCGCTCGACCTTGACGTCGCCGCCCAGCTGGCCCGCTGGCTGGCCGACCACGGCAGCGACGGCCTGGTCGTCGCCGGCACCACCGGCGAGGGGTCGACCCTCACCGACGAGGAGAAGCTCGACCTCTGGCGGGCGGTCGCTGAGGCCGTCACCATCCCGGTCATCGCCAACACCGGCAGCAACGACACACTGCACTCCGTCCACCTGACCGAGCAGGCCGCGGCGTGTGGCGCGGCCGGCGTGCTGGCCGTCACCCCCTACTACAACCGGCCCTCGCAGTCCGGCCTGGAGGCGCACTTCCGGGCCATCGCCGGCGCCACCGAACTGCCGGTGATGCTCTACGACATCCCCGTGCGCAGCGGTCGCAAGATCGCCCACGAGGTCATGGTCCGGCTGGCCCGCGACGTGCCGAACATGGCCGGCGTGAAGGACGCGGCGGCTGACGTCGCCGCCACCGCCCGCCTGATCGCCGCCGTCGGGGGCAGCTTCGAGGTCTACAGCGGCAACGACGACCACACCCTCCCCCTTCTCGCGCTCGGCGCGGTCGGCGTGGTCGGCGTGGCCACCCACTGGATCGGCCTCGAAATGGCGGAGATGATCGCCGCCGCGGCCAAGGGCGACCTGGCGCACGCCCGCGAGATCAACGGCCGCCTCCTCGAGTCGTACCTGTTCGAGACGGGCGACGCCGCCCCCAACCCCATCCCGGCCAAGGCCATGATGCGCACGCTGGGGCTCGCCGTCGGCGAGTGCCGCCTGCCCATGGGACCTGCGCCTGAAGGCCTGGAAGCCCGGGCACGCGAGGTCTACGCCTCACTACATGGCTGAGAAAACAGCCTGATCGAGAGTTCCAATGACTGATTCCGTCCGCATCACCTTCCTCGGCGGCCTGGGGGAGATCGGCCGCAACTGCGCCTGCATCGAGCAGGACGGCCGCATCATGATCCTCGACTGCGGCCTGATGTTCCCCGACGCCGAGATGCCGGGCGTCGACCTCGTCCTGCCCGACTTCACGTGGCTGCGCCAGAACGCGTCCCGGGTCGAGGGCTGCATCCTCACCCACGGCCATGAGGACCACATCGGCGCCCTCGGCTTCCTGCTGCGCGACCTGTCCTTTCCGATCTACGGCTCGGCGCTGACCCTGGGCCTGGCCAAGAACCGCATCGACGAGGCCGGCATGCTCGGGCGGACGAAGCTCATCGCCGTCGCCGACGGCGAGCGCCGGCGCATCGGCCCGTTCGACTGCGAGTTCATCCCCGTCACCCACTCGGTGCCCCACGGCTTCGCCACCGCGTTCCACACGCCCCAGGGTGTGATCCTGCACTCCGGCGACTTCAAGCTCGACCTCACACCGGTCGACGGCCGGGTGACCGACCTCGCCCGCATCGGCGCCATCGCCAAGGAATCGGGCATCCGGCTCCTGCTGGCCGACTCCACCAACGCCGAGGAGCCCGGCCACACCGTCAGCGAGCGCAACGTCGGCAAGGTGCTGCGGGAGATCTTCGCGGCCAACCCCGGCAAGCGCATCGTGACCGCCTGCTTCGCCAGCCACATCCACCGCATCCAGCAGATCGCCGACGCCGCCATCGCCAACGGCCGAACCATCGCCACCCTGGGCCGCTCGATGATGAAGAACGTGGCCCTTGCCCGGGACATGGACCTGCTCCACATCCCCGATGCCTCCCTGGTCGACATCGAGAAGATCGACCAGTTCCCCGCCGGCAAGGTCTGCGTGATCTCGACCGGCTCCCAGGGCGAGCCCATGTCGGCCCTCTCGCTCATGGCCGCCGGCGAGAACAAGTGGCTCAAGCTGGCGGAGGACGACGTCGTCATCCTCAGCGCCCACGCCATCCCCGGCAACGAGTACAGCGTCAACAAGGTCATCGACGGCCTCTATCGCCTTGGCGCCGAGGTGGTGCACTCCGGGATGGCCGACGTCCACGTCACCGGCCACGCCATGCAGGGCGAGCTCAAGACCCTGCTCTCGATCGCCAAGCCGGAGCACTTCATCCCGGTGCATGGGGAGTTCCGCCACCTCACCCACCACGCCCGCCTGGCCATGGAGATGGGCGTGCCCGTCGCCAACGTGCTGCTGGCCGAGGATGGCGACGTGGTCGAGCTCACCGAGAAGGGGCTGGACTTCGTCGACTCGGTGCCCTCGGGCTACCTCTACGTCGACGGGATCGTGGGCGACGTCGGTCATGGCGTCCTCCGCGACCGCAAGGTGCTCGCCGAGGAGGGCGTCATCGTGGTTGTCGTCGCCGTCGACGCCACCACCGGGGAGATCCTGACCGGCCCCGAGATCATCACGCGAGGCTGGGTCCACGCCCCCGAGGCCGAGGACCTCTTGGAGGAGGCCCGCCAGCGGGTCACCGATGCGCTGGCGAGCACGACCGACGCCGGCAACCTCGACTTCGACACCCTCAAGCGCCAGATCCGCCAGGCCCTCGGCCGCTTCGTGAACGAGAAGACCAAGCGCCGGCCAATGATCGTGCCCGTCGTCATGGAGGCCTGAACCTCGCCCGCGCTCATGCCGCGCTCGCCGGCGCGTCGGCGTGGCGGGGGTGGCGGGGATCATCTGGCGGCACGAAGGCCCGTTTGCCCCGCCCCTCGACGAGCCGCCACCCGTCCAGGCTCTTGAGGTCATGGTGATGGCCGCATAACCGGTCGAGCAGGTCGAAGATCGTCATGTGGCTGGTGGCCCAGTCCACCCGGTGGTCGGTCTCCAGCCACGTGGAAGCCGAACAGCCCTCAGCCGCACAGCTCGGGTACAACCACTCCAGCGCCGTCTGCTGGCGCGCGGTGGCCCGCCGGCCGAGATGGGCCACCCCCACCACCGCCTCGCCGTCGGTCACGACCGCAGCGAGGAACGGATCGCCGCTGTCGAGCAGCTCGCGCACCGCGGAGACGGCCACCGGCCCGAAGCCGGCGATCTCACACACCTCGCCCTCCATCACCCGGCCCCGCAGCAGCGCCGGCAGGTCGATACGGACAATGGTCTTGGGCCCCGATCGCGCCGGCCGCGACGCCGGCGCACACACCGCCTCGGCCAGAGCATCGGCGGCGTAGGCCTCCGAAGGCTCCGAGCGCCCCTCGGACCGGGCCTTGCGGAACAGCCGGTCCCGAATGGGCAACAGAGCGGCCATGATCGCGGCCCCGACCTCGGGATTCTCCCGCACCCGGAGATTCCAGCCACCCTCGGCGTCACCCCAGGTGCGCAGGAACCGCTCGGCGTGGATCTTGGCCCGCCGGGCCTCGGCATCGGGCAGCGCGGCGGCCTTGGTCCGGGCACACTCCTCCCGCAGCTCGGCCAGCGACGACGTCGCCGCCTTGGCCAGCAGCCGACCTTCAGCGCCGGCGTCGACCGCAGCGGCGTCGGCCACCGCCGCCACCTGCGAGGGCGACAACGCACCAGAGCGAGCGGCAGCGTCCACCGCCGGCAACTTCCCCAGCCGGCGGGCGGTGGCGATCGTCTCCGACGCCTGGCCGACCGACGTCCCCGTCGAGCGGGCCAGGTGGTGGGCCGCCGACCGCTCGCCGGCCTGCTTCCACTCACCGCCGTCGGCCGCCCGGGCCGCAGCCAGGCCCTTCACCGTCGCCGCCATCCACTCGATGGCCGCCGCCTCGATGACGGCCACACCGGCCTGCTCGCAACTTAACAGCGAGGCGTCGAACCCGGCCGCATACCGACCCATCGCATCCCGCAACTCCGCCAACCGCTCGCACATCGGCGCCATCTCCATCACAATGGAGGGCCGGACCATGGTGGGAGGAGACGTCTCCCACGAACGTGTGTTCGTAGATTAGCGGATCGGAACGGCCGGCGCAAGGGATTCCATCTGCCGTTTGATGTACTCACCCGACGCTGGTGCGCAGTGTCGCCAGCTGGTTCCGGAGGGCAACACCCTACGACCGACGCGCGCGTTGGGAAAGGGGTGGGCTTGTTGCAGCAGGGTCAGCCACAGACGCCGGCCTCACCCACCAACTGGTGACGCTTCGACAGGCCAGGGCCTGTCCGATCGTCACCAGTTCGCATGGGGGCATGTTGCTGGTGTTGCTGCTGTTAGCGTTGTTGTCACTGTGGCCACGAGACCGTCGACCAAGCGGCCGACCCCCAAGAAGCCGGCGCCGGCCAAGAAGCCGCCGGCCGCCAAGAAGCCGGCGCCGGCCGGTAGGAAGCCGGCGCCGGCCCCGCCCAAGGCGCCCAAGGTGAAGCGGCCCCGCCTGGGCGGCCACGGCTACGACGTCGCCGGCCTGCTGCTGCTCCTGCTCGCCCTCGTCACCGCCCTCTCGGTCTACGCCGACCTCGCCGGCCCCGCCGGCCGGGCCATCGCCGACGGTGCCGGCGTGGTCCTGGGCTACGGGCGCTGGGCGCTGCCGTTCCTCTTCGCCGCCGCCGGCGCCATGCTCCTGTGGTGGGAGACGCCGGCCGAGCCGGCCCGGCTGGCCGTCGGCCTGATGCTGGCGACGGTGGCCGGCTGCGGGCTGGTCCACCTGGTCAACGACGGCCCCGGTTGGACAGCGACAGCCGACCAGCTGAGACACTCGGGCGGCGTCGTCGGCACCGCCGCCGCCGTCCCGCTGCGGTCCGTGCTCGCCGAAGCCGGCGCCGGCGCCGTCCTTCTGACCGTCCTGGGCGTCGCCGCGCTGGTTCTGGCAAGAACCACGGTGAGGACCGCCACCAGCCAGGCCGGCGGCGCGGCCAGAAGGGGCGGCCAGGCCCTCGCCGCCATAGGCCGCTCGCTCACCGAACTGCGCCCGAAGCCCCTGCCGGACATCCCCGAGCCGGTGCCCGAGGCGCCGGCCCTGCGAAACCCCGCCATCCCGCGGGAGACACAGCCCCCGCTACCGGTCGCCTCCGTGGAGGTCAAACTCCCGCCCCTCCCAGCCGAAGAACCAGAGCCACCCCAGCAACTCGCCATCGACGTCGGCCCCGCCGGCGAGCCGTCCGCCTGGAAGCTCCCGCCGCTCAGCCTCCTGAAAAGAGGCAAGGCTCAGGAGATCGACCATGCCCTGGTCGAGGCCGAGGGTCGCACCCTCGAGCGGGCTCTCGCCGCCCACGGCGTCGACACCGCCCTGGTCGGCATGACCGTCGGCCCCACCGTCACCCGCTACGAGCTGGCCCTCGGCCCCGGCGTCAAAGTCAGCAGGGTCACCAACCTCCACAAGGACATCGCCTACGCCATGGCGTCGGCCGACGTCCGCATCCTCGCCCCCATCCCCGGCCGCAGCGCCATCGGTGTCGAGGTGCCCAACAAGCAGCGCCAGCTCGTCCTCGTTGGCGACATCCTCGCCTCGCCCGAGGCCCACAAGGCCACTCACCCCCTCGAGGTCGCCGTCGGACGCGACATCGCCGGCCGCCCGATCCTCGTCAACCTGGCCGAGGCGCCCCATCTGCTGATCGCCGGCGCCACTGGCGCCGGCAAGTCGTCGTGCCTCAATTCCCTCCTCACCTCCATCCTCGTGCGCAGCACGCCCGACCAGGTGCGACTGATCCTCGTCGACCCCAAGCGGGTGGAGATGGGCCAGTACAACGGCCTGCCCCACCTCCTCACCCAGGTCGTCGTCAACCCCAAGAAGGCGGCCAACGCCCTGTCGTGGGCCGTCCACGAGATGGAGCGCCGCTACGACCTGCTGGCCGAGGTCGGCGTGCGCGACATCAGCGGCTACAACGCCGCCTACGACCGGGGCGACCTCGTCCCCGACCCCGGCTCCGACGTCGCCTACCACCGCCTCCCGTTCATCCTCCTGGTGGTCGACGAGCTCAACGACCTGATGATGGTGGCGGCGCGCGACGTCGAGGAGTCGATCTGCCGGATCGCTCAGATGGCCCGCGCCGTCGGAATCCACCTGGTCATCGCCACCCAGCGGCCCTCGGTCGATGTCATCACCGGCGTCATCAAGGCCAACGTGCCCTCCCGGCTGGCCTTCGCCGTCAGCTCGGCCACCGACAGCCGGGTCATCCTCGACCAGGTGGGCGCCGAGCGCCTCGTCGGCCAGGGCGACATGCTGCTGGCCATCGCCTCCTCCAGCAGCCCGATGCGGGTCCAGGGCGCGTGGGTCGGCGAGGACGAGGTCCGCAAGGTGGTGGCCCACTGGCGCCGGCAGGCCCAGCCCTCCTACGTCGAGGGCGTCGAGGGCGACGAGGCCAGCGCCGGCTACGACGGCAACGGCGCCGGCAGCGACTCCGACGACATGCTGGAGCAGGCGATGGAGCTCGTGGTGCGCTCCCAGCTGGGGTCGACGTCGATGCTCCAGCGCAAGCTGCGGCTCGGTTTCGCCCGGGCCGGGCGGATCATGGACCTGCTCGAGCAGCGGGGCGTAGTCGGCCCGTCGGAGGGCTCCAAGGCCCGCGCCGTCCTCATGACGCCCGAGGAGCTCGACGAATTGAAGAACCGGTCATAGAACCAAAAAGCGCCGGCAACGCCTCGTCATTGAGGCGCTGCCGGCGTTGCTTATTGGCGACTAGAGCTAGGCGGCGATACGGGGACGCTCGTTGCGGACCCTGGTCGGGTCGGCCAGCGTGGTCGCCCCGAACCACCCGAGCAGGGCGGTCCAGGCGCCGGCCAGGGAGCCGATCACCAGACCGGTGCCGACCGTGCCCATCCAGGCTTCCCGTACCTGCACACCGAACCCCTCGAACATGGAGTAGTCGAGGGCGACGGCGAACACGATGGCCAGGATGAAGGTGAACAGGGTGCGGATCCGGTCGAGCCCGGGGACGTTCTCGATGACGAGGTCAGTGACCTTCAGAGCCACCAGACCGAGCAATGTGACGACTGCGAACTCGTACATGTACGAGCCTCCGTTTTCCTTGGGTAGAGCTTGGGCCTTACAACCAATTCGACTGTGGGTCCACCCAAAAGGTGACAAGGGCGCCGGCCCCCGGCTTGTGTCTGGGCCCCCGATGTGGGAAAGACTGTCCCCATGGCTAACTACGAGGGTTACTGCGTCAAGTGCCGCGAGAAGCGGGAGTTCGAGGGCACCGAGGTCGAGTTGGCGAACGGTCGGCGGGCGGCCCAGGGCGCCTGCCCGACGTGTGGCACCAAGATGAACCGCATGCTCGGCAAGCAGAAGTAGCCGGCGGGCCCTTCACGACTACATTGGGGGGGTGCCGGAGCGCTACTGGGTCGAGACGCTCGGCTGCCCCAAGAACCAGGTCGACTCCGACAAGCTCACCGGCACCCTGATCTCCGAGGGCATGGAGGCGGCCGCCCGCCCGCAGGACGCCGACCTGGTCGTCGTGAACACGTGCGCCTTCATCGAGGCCGCCCGTGAGGAGTCGATCGAGGTGATCCTGGCCCTCGCCGGCACCCGCCGGCCCGGCGCCCGCCTGGTCGTCACCGGCTGCCTGGCCGAGCGGGCCGGCGCCGAGCTGGCCGAGGCCCTGCCCGAGGTCGACCAGGTCGCCGGCTTCGGCGTGTCCGTGACCCTCGGCAGCAAGCCGTCGGCCATCCCCAGCTTCGACCTCCTCAACCTGCCCCGCCCCAAGTCCGACGTGCCCTGGGCCTACGTCAAGGTGGCCGAGGGCTGCGACCGCACCTGCGGGTTCTGCGCCATCCCGTCGTTCCGGGGCCCCCAGCGCTCCCGCACCGAGGCGTCGATCCTGGCCGAGGTCGAAGCCCTCGACGTGGCCGAGATCGTCCTCGTGGCCCAGGACCTGGCCTCCTACGGCCGCGACGTCGGCCGCAAGGGCGCCATCATCGGACTGGTGGAGGCGGTCGCCGCCCGGGTGGCCCGCACCCGGCTGCTCTACCTCTATCCCTCCGAGCTCGACGACCGCCTCGTCGACTGCATCCTCGCCACCGGCGTGCCCTACTTCGACCTCTCCCTCCAGCACGCCTCCAAGCCGCTCCTGCGTCGCATGCGCCGCTGGGGCGACGGCGACCGGTTCCTCGGCCGCATCGCACACATCCGCACGCTCGACTCCACCGCCGCCTTCCGCTCGTCGTTCATCGTCGGCTACCCAGGGGAGACCGAGGAGGACCACGACCTCCTCCTGCGCTTCGTCGAGGAGGCCGACCTCGACTGGGCGGGCTTCTTCGCCTACTCCAAGGAGGACGGCACCCACGCAGCCCAGCTCGACGGCGCCGTCGACGCGAGCCTCATGGCCGAGCGGATGCTGGAGCTGTCCGAGATGCAGGACCGCATCACCGCCCAGCGCCGCAACGACCTGGTCGGCGACGTCGTCGAGGTGCTCGTGGACGAGCCCGGCGTCGGCCGCAGCCACCGGGAGGCCCCCGAGATCGACGGCATCATCGCCGTCCCCACCGACCTGCCGGCCGGCGGGTTCGCCAAGGTGACCATCACGGGGGCCGCCGGCCCCGACCTGGAAGCCGCATAGGCGGTCGCACCGGGCCATGGCCACCAACACCTTCGGGCCCACGGCCCTGGCCACGCCGGCCAATGCGGTCACCATGGCCCGCATCGTCATCCTGCCCGTCCTGGTCATCCTGATCCTCGACGAGGGATCGGAGTGGCCGGCGCTGGCCCTGTGGATCGTCCTGGCCGGCAGCGACTGCGTCGACGGCTGGCTGGCCCGCCGCCACGGCGCCACCCGCTCCGGCGCCTTCCTCGACCCCCTGGCCGACAAGTTCCTGGTGATCGGGGCCATGGTCGCCCTGGTGGCCAAGGGCGTGCTGTGGTGGCTGCCGGTGGCCCTCATGGCCGTGCGGGAGGTCGCCCTCAGCGCCTACCGGTCCTACGTGGGCCGGCGGGGCGTGTCCGTCCCCGCCCGGCTCCAGGCCAAGGTGAAGACGTGGGTGCAGGCCGTCGCCGTCGGCCTGGCCATCGCCCCGGTGTCGGGCGACGCCTACCGCGCCTTCCTGCTGGTCGTGCTGTGGGCCGCAGTCGGCCTGACGCTCGTCACTGGCGCCCAGTACCTGTGGGACGGCCGGAAAGTCATCCGTGCGCTGTGAGGTCGTCGCTGTAGGCACCGAGCTGCTGCTTGGCCAGGTCGTCGACACCAACTCGGCCTGGATCGGCGACCGGCTGGCGCTCGCCGGGATCGACTGCCACTTCCAGACCAAGGTGGGCGACAACCACGCCCGCATCGTCTCGGCCATCCGCATCGCCCTCGACCGGTCCGACGCCGTGCTCGTCTGCGGTGGCCTGGGGCCGACGTCGGACGACATCACCCGGGAGGCGATCGCCGAGGTGCTCGGCGTGGCGCTCGTGCGCGACCCGGCCATGGTCGAGCGGATCGCGCAGATATTCGAGTCCCGCAAGCGGGACATGGCGCCCAGCAACGAGCGCCAGGCCGACCGGGTCGAAGGGGCGACGTTCATCCCCCAGGTGCGGGGGACAGCCCCCGGCCTGATCTGTCCGGTAGGCGACAAGGTGGTCTACGCAGTTCCGGGCGTCCCGTTCGAGATGGAAGAGATGCTCGACCGGGCGGTGATCCCCGACTTGAAGCGCCGGTCGGGCGTCACCGCGGTCATCCTCAGCCGGATGCTCCGCACCTGGGGCACGGCGGAGTCGACGTTGGGCGAACTGGTGGCCGGCCGGGTTGAGGCGCTGGAGGCCAGGTCCAACCCCACGATCGCCTTCCTGGCGTCGGGCATCGAGGGGCTCAAGGTGCGCATCACGGCCAAGGCCGCCACCGAGGCCGAAGCCACGGCCATGCTCGACGCCGAGGAGGCCGAGCTGCGGGCCATCCTCGGCGAGTTGGTTTTCGGCATCGACGACCAGTCCATGGAGCGGGTCGTCGCCGACCTGCTGCTCGAGCGGGGGCTCACCCTGGGTGTGGCCGAGTCGCTCACCGGCGGGCTGGTGGCGTCCCGGCTGGCCGAGACCGCCGGCGCCAGCAAGTGGTTCCGGGGCTCGATCGTCTGTTATGACAGCAAGGTCAAGTTCGACCTGCTCGATGTGCCCGAGGGCCCGGTGGTCAGCGCCGAGGCGGCCGAGGCCATGGCCCGGGGCGCCTGCAAGGCCCTGGAGGCCGACGTGGGCATCAGCGTCACCGGCGTCGCCGGGCCCACCACCCAGGAGGACCAGCCGGTGGGCACCGTCTTCATGGCCGTGGCCCTCGGCGGCGTGTTCACCTCCGCGGAGTCCCACCTCCCCGGCGACCGCCAGCACGTCCGCATGTTCTCGACCATCTCGGTGCTCGACATGTTGCGCCGGCGCCTTCTCAAGTGGAAAGGTTGATGTCGTAGCGGGCGAACCTTCAGGGCAACTTCAGTCGCCCTTGGAAGAGTCAACTGCGGTGAGGTCCCTGAACACGTGGAGGGCTGGGTTGTTCGACGAGGTCGGCACCCGTCCGGCCATCGCCGCCCTGATGAGCAGCTGCGGGTTTCGGGGTCACCACGCTGCCCGGCCCGACGGGCTCCGTCGGGGAGCAGGCGCGCGTGCTCTCACCGGACGTCGTGGTTTCGACCTTGCGTCCGGCGGAAGTCACGGTCTCCTGATTGTGCGGCATCTTCTCCGGTTCGTCCCAACGTGCGCCGTCGTCCTCCTCGCGCCCTTCGACGGACTGCGCGAGCCGGCGCTGAAGGCCGGGGCCTACGAGCTGGTCGGCAAGGAGGATCTCCGCGACCTCGAACGATGTCTCCTGCGCCCGGCCGGCGACCTCGACGCCGCGGGCCGCCGGCGCCGCCCCCTGATGGGGTACCGGGAGTGCGTGTCGGAGGGGCAGGGTGAGCAGGAAGGCCCCGCCTGGGTAGGGGCGGTGAGGTCGATCTCGAGCGCCGGCGACATCAGGCGGGCCCGATGCAGCTCTGATTTGCACAGGGCGACCATGTCGCACGGGCCGGGGTTGATGGCGAGGCCCTGGTCGACTCGAGCGAGGCGGAGGAGGGACGTGATCAGGCGGCCGGCCCGCGCCGCCTCCCGGACCAGGCCGGCCAGCAGGGCGTCGCGGTCCGCCTCTCCCGCACCCTGCAGGAGTGCTTCCGCCGCGGCCCGTAGGCCGGTGATCGGGCTCCGGAGCTGGTGCGCGGCGTCGGCCAGGAACCGGCGGCTGCGCTCGTCTGAACGCGTCGCCTGGGCCAGGGCGTGCTCCACGGCTGCCAGCGACCCTCGCGGATCTGCTGCCGACGGCGTCGATCTCCGCGACCCTGTGCTGGGGCATGCTCGTGGAGACGTGACGGCCGACCGCCTCCTCGGCCGGGTACTGGTAGAGACGCTCGGCACCGAAGTTCCACGTCAGGATCGTGCCGTCCAGCGACGTGCTAAAGATGGCATCCTGCGCGGACTCCACGATCGTCGCCAGGCGGCCGATGGCCTCCTCTCCCTGGCGACGCTCGGTGATGTCGCGCAGGAAGGTGTTGAAGGTCATCTCCTCGCCGACGTAGGTGACCCAGACGGCGAACTCGGCGGGGAACGTCCGCCCGTCGCGGCGAATGGCCTCGAACTCGGTGACCTGCCGAGCAACCGGTGCTCGCCGGTGTCCAGGAATCGTCGCAGCTGATCCCCAAGATCGGCGGGGGCATGATCGCCGCCTTCGAGGTGCTGGTCGGCACGGCCGGCGTGCGCAACATGATCCGTGAGGGCAAGACCCGCCAGATCCGCAACGCCGTGTCCACGGGTGTGCGCGACGGCATGTGCACGATCGAGACGTCGCTGTCCGACCTGGTCGCCCGTGGCGTCGTGACGCACGACGACGCCGTCGCCCGGAGCCTCTACCCCAAGGAGGTCAAGGCGCCGGCGGCGGCGAGAGTGCCCTCCTGAGCTCATCACTTCGGTGTAGGGTCAGATGTATAATCTGATGTATGCGACGTACGAATATCTACCTCGCCGATGATCAGTGCTCAGCCCTCGACGAGCTGGCGCGTTCTAGCGGAATCTCTCGAGCCGAGGCTGTCCGGCGCCTGATCGACGAAGCCATCGCGTCCGAGCGCCGAGACCTCCAGGGTGATCTCGCCGCCATCGAGGAGTCGTTCGGGATCCTCGGTGGGGAGGTGTTCTTCGATCGGGGCATGGACGAACGAGCGCGCCATCTCGAGGAAATCGCGACGAGGTGATCCTGGTCGACAGCGATGTGCTCATCGCTCATATGCGCGGCATTGAGGCGGCAAGGGATTGGTTGGTGGCGGCCCGAACAAAAGCCGCTAGCCCGTTGGCAGCCAGCGTCGTGACGGCCACCGAGATCCTGGGCGGGATGCGCTCGCCCGAACGAACCGCGGTGGCCCGCCTCCTCGCGACCCTCCGTCTCCAACCCGTGAGCGAGGTTGTCGCCCGGCGGGCCGGCGAACTCATGCGGGAGTACCGGCGTTCACATGCGGCCATCGGCCTTGGCGACTACCTCGTGGCGGCAACGGCAGAGATCCAAGGCCTCGAGCTCGCGACCTTGAACGTCAAGCATTTCCCGATGTTCGAAGGCTTGCGTCCGCCGTTTCGGCTCGGCTGACTCTCCGGCCCCCGCCCGGCTGGACGGCGGCCATCGCAAGGCCGGTAGCGCGTCAGCCGGTGGTCGAACTATCTCCTCGACTCGCTGGTGGAGACGACGCTGGCCCGCGATGTGCCCTGCTGGCCAGGGTCGTCGTCGTTGTCGGAGGGACGAACACCCTCTCGTATGCCTGGACAGGTACCCCTTCGAGAATGTCCGATTTGACATCCCTCAAGGTTCCTGCCGAGGTGCGTGACCGGTTCGCCGCAGCGGCCAAGGTCCGGGGTGTGACCGTGCGTGCATTGCTCGACCAACTGTCCAGGGAGGTAGCCGACACGGCGTTGATGGAGCAGGCTGCCCGCCAGATGTCCCAGCTGCACGACTCCGACCCGGGCGCCTGGAACGATTATCTCGCTGAAGGGCGCGACTGGGAGGAAGGGACGGTCGAGCCGCTCGGTGCCTGAGCGCGGCGAGGTCTGGCTCGCCGCGCTCGATCCAGTGGGCAGGGGCGAACAAGGCGGCACACGGCCGATCCTCGTGGGCTGAACTCGTCTCGCGGCCACGGCGGGAAGCGGATTATCGGGCGCAGACCGGACCGAACGGCCAGACGCCGCGCCATCCTCCGGGTGATCCCCCAAGGCCGGCAGCGCAGGCTCGGAGAGAAGGGAGGCGGCGGGCCATTTTGGTCGCTACCTTGGTCGGCATGAGGACGGTGGTGCTCGGTGTCGACGACCTGGAGGCGCTGATTGCCCGGCGTCGGGCCTCGGGGGCGGACCTGTTCGACGAAGTCTGGGAAGGGACCTACCACGTGGCTCCGGCACCGACGGCGGCGCACGCGCTTCTCGATACGCGGCTGACCATCCTGCTCGACCCGTACGCGCAGGCCGCCCACCTCGAGGGCACCGGGCCCTTCAACCTGGGGGTCCAGGACAATTTCCGGGTACCCGATCACGGCTATCACCGAGGCGAGCCGGTCGGCACCTGGGTGCCGACCGCAGCCATCGTCGTGGAGATCCTCTCGCCCGACGACGAGACGTTCGACAAGTTCGGCTTCTATGCCGCGGCCGGCGTCGACGAGCTCATTATCGTCGATCCGGCCGAGCGGCTGATCCGGTGTTTCCGGCGCGATGGTGACGGCTACGCCGAGGCGGCCCGGAGCGACCTGCTCGGCGTGAGCTCACCGGAGCTGACCACGCGTCTCAACTGGCCGGCGTAGCCTTCCGCTATGTGAGGTCCTTTACTCAATGCGGTGAGTAAATTGTCGCCATGAAACCGGAGTTCCGCCGATCACTGTTCGATCGGGTGCGTTCCCGACTCGAGGAACCGCGGTCGCGCATCCAGGTGCTGGTCGGTCCGCGACAGACAGGCAAGACGACCCTCGTCCGCCAAGCCATCGCCGAGATCCGCCTCCCGTCCCACTACGCCTCGGCTGATCAGCCGACCCTCCAGGACCGAGGTTGGCTCGAGGCCCAGTGGGAGATCGGGCGGCTCCGGGCGCGTGCCTCGCCCGATGGTGCGTTGCTCGTCCTCGACGAGGCGCAGAAGATCACGCGGTGGTCCGACGTGGTCAAGCGGCTTTGGGACGAGGACACCGCGGCGGCCACGCCGCTGCGCGTTTCGGTTCTCGGCTCATCGGCGCTGCTGGTGCAGCGAGGCCTGGCCGACAGCCTCGCCGGGCGGTTCGAGCTGGTGCGGGTGCCGCATTGGTCGTATCCGGAGATGCGCGACGCGTTCGGGTTCGACCTCGATCAGTACCTGTACTTCGGCGGCTACCCGGGCGCCGCCGGCCTGGTTGCCGACGGGGACCGGTGGGCGAACTATCTCCTCGACTCGCTGGTGGAGACGACGCTGGCCCGCGATGTGCTCCTGCTGGCCAGGGTCGACAAGCCGGCGTTGCTGCGGCAGGTGTTCCGCCTCGGCTGCGAGTACTCCGGCCAGATCCTGTCCTACCAGAAGATGGTCGGCCAGCTCCAGGACGCCGGCAACACGACGACGTTGGCCCACTACCTTGAGCTCCTGGCCGGCGCCGGGCTGGTGACGGGGCTGCAGAAGTATGCCGGCTCCCGGCTCAGCCAGCGGGCTTCGAGTCCGAAGTTGCAGGCGCTCAACACCGGCTTGATCTCTGCGCTGTCGGGGTTGCCGTTCACGGCCACCCGCGAGCGAGCCGACCTCTGGGGCCGGTTGGTCGAGTCGGCGGTGGGCGCGCATCTGCTGAACAGCGCGACCAGCTCAGCCACGCGGGTCACCTATTGGCGGCACCGAGATCACGAGGTCGATTTCGTCGTCGAGGCTGGATCTGAACTCTTGGCCATAGAGGTGAAGAGCGGGCGGCACGTCAGGCCGCCGGCGGGACTCGCACAGTTCCAGCGGTCGTTCGGCTCGGCTCGAACCCTGCTCGTCGGCTCCGGGGGCATCGGCTTGGAGGAGCTGTTCTCGGTCCCGACCGAGTCCTGGGTTCGCTGAGGTGGCCGGCGTCGTTGACCCCGCGTTGGCTCGTGCTGGATCCAGCGCCGAGCAGCATCTCGAGGATCTCATGGACGTCGGCTCGACGGGTGGCGCCGGCCGCGACATCGGAACACGAGAGCGCGGCGATGAGAGGCGGGAACCCGTCGGCATCGGCAGCGGCAGCTTGGCGTGGAAGCTGAGGAAGAAGCCCTTGAACCGGGGCAGCACGAAGCCGGCGAGGATCACCACGACGACCAGGGACAGGGCCATGATCATCGCCGGGTAGGTACAGGCCGCCTTGATCTTGCGCCGGGCTTCGAGGTCGCGCTCGATGTACCGCGACAGCTGGTCGAGGACCACGTCGAGCAGGCCGGTGAGCTCCACCGCCCGCAACACGCTGACGAAGAAAGGAGGGAACGCCTCGGCGCGGGCGGCCAGCGCGTCGGAGAACGGCTCGCCCCGGCGCAGGCTGTCGGCCACGTCGGCCAGCACCTTGCGCAGCGTCTTGTCCTCGGTCTCCTCGAGCACGATCTCGACCGCCTCGACGATCGGCACGCCGGCCCGCAGGAAGGCAGCCAGCTGGCGCGAGAAGTGCATGACGTTCTCGGGCTTGACCTTCTTGTGGGTGATCTCGAACTGAAGGGCGCTCTTCTTCTCCGTCACGCTGCGGACGTCGAGGCCCTGGTCGAACAGGCTCGTGGTGACGCTGTGGAGCGTCAGGCCCTTGGTCTTGCCGCGGATCTCATCTCCCGTGGCACTGACAGCGAGGTACTTTGTAGGTCGGCATCAGATGACGTAGATGCTGCGCATGATCTCGGGGATGGTGGACAGGTCGTTGGCGACCAGGCGGATGCCCTCCTGGAGCAGCGTCCGCATACCGCCGGCGACGGCGGCGGCCCGCATGTCCTCGTGCTGCGCGTTGGAGACGACCAGCTTCCGGATGTCGTCGGTGAGGCGCAGCAGCTCGTAGACGCCGACCCGCTCGAGGTAGCCGGTAGGGCTGCAGAAGTTGCACCCCTCGCCGTGCCAGAAGGTGTCCTTGTCGACGCCGCCGGCCCGCTCGTAGAAGTTCATCTCCTCGGGCGTGGGCTTGTACTCGGCCCGGCAGTTCTCGCAGATCCGTCGCACCAGGCGCTGGCTGACCACGCAGCTCACCGACGAAGCGATCAGGAACGACTCGATCCCCATGTCGACGAAGCGGTGCAGCGCCGACGCCGCGTCGGTGGCGTGGAGCGAGGAGAGGACGAGGTGGCCGGTGAGCGAGGACTGGACGGCCAGGCGGGCCGTCTCCACGTCACGGATCTCGCCGACGAGGATGACGTCGGGGTCCTGGCGCAGGATGGCCCGCAGGCCGTCGGAGAACGAGATGCCGGCCTGCTCGTTGATCTGGATCTGGTTGATCGCCGGGAAGACGTACTCGATCGGGTCCTCGATGGTCGTGATGTTCGACTCGGACTGGTTGATCCGGGCCAGGGTGGCGTAGAGGGTGGTGGTCTTGCCGCTGCCCGTCGGGCCGGCGCAGATCACCATGCCGAACGGGGCGCGCACCAGCCGGTCGTACTGCTCCTGGGTGTCGGCGGGCATGCCGAGGTCTTGCAGTTGCAGCAGGCTGGCGCCGGTCGAGGAGCCGCAGCACGGCCTTCTCGCCCCAGATGGTCGGCGTGGTGTTCACCCGGATGTCGAGGGAGTGACCGTCGACCTCGGTGGCGATCTGTCCGTCCTGGGGCTTGCGGCGGTCGACGATGTTCATAGCGGCCATGACCTTGATCCGGCTGGTCAGCGCCGGCCCGATGCTGTCGGGCAGGGCCAGGACGTCGTGGAGGGCACCGTCGATCCGGTATCGCACCCGGATGCGGCCGTCCTGGGGCTCGATGTGGATGTCCGACGCCCGGTCGCGAAGGGCCTGGGTGATCATGAGATTGACGACCCGCACGACGGGGGCGTCGTCGGGGGCGGCGCCCTTGGCCGGCGCCACCACCCTGCGGAGCGACTCGGTGACCTCGAAGGCGTCGAGCATCTTGCCGACGCCGGCGATGGCCCGGTAGCAGCTGTCGATGGCGCGGCGGATGTCCGACGGCGGGGCCATCACCATCCCGACCTGACCCTTGGCCGCGGCGGCGAGCTTGGACTGGTTGGCCTTGTCCATGGGATCGGCCAGGGCGACGATCAGGCGCCCGTTCTCAACCCGCAGAGGGATGGCCGTCGCAGAGCGGGCCAGATCCTCGGGCAGGCGGGCCAGAGCGTCGGCTTGGGGCTGCGCCTGGCGCAGGTCGACGAGGGGCACCCCCAGCTGGATGGCGAGCACCTCGTACAGATCCCGTTCACCGACCGCCCCGAGCTCGACCAGCAGCACGCCCAGGCGCTTGCCCGACGTGGGCTGCTGGAGCAGCGCCTCGTCGAACTGCGCGGAGGTGAGCAGGCCGGCGTCGACGAGGAGCTCGCCGAGCGGGCGCCCGCCCGAAGGGGGACGCGGCGCGTCGGCGATCGGAGCGATCGAGCCGGCGACCGGCGCGGTCTCCTCCGCGCCCGTGGCGGCTACGCGGTCGCCCGACCATTGGCCCTCCCTGCGCCGCCGTCCGACCCAGCAGTGGCCGGCGACCGCTCCGACCGGAACGAGCCGAGCGCCTCGACCAGCCGGTCCATCCGGGCCGCGAGCGCCGTCTGGCTCACGCCGAGGACCCGCTGGACGCCGGCGTCGGTGCGCCCCTCGGCCAGCAGCGCCAGCAGCCGCCCCTCGCCCTGGCCGGCGACCAGGTCGGCCACCAGCTCGGGGTCGAGCAGCCGGGCGCCGGCGGACACGGTGCGGATCGTGCCCACCAGGTCGGTGCCCCGGAGCTGCTTGGGCAGGTATGCGGCGGCGCGGCCAGGATCGAGGCGTAGAGCGCGTCGTGGTCGGAGGCGGCGGTGAGGAGCACGACCTGGGTCGCCGGGCGATGGTTGCGGATGCGCCGGCTGGCGCTGATCCCGGTGCCGTCGCTCAGGTGCAGGTCGACGATGACGACGTCGGGCTCGGCGATGTGGGCGACTGCCTCGGCCTCGTCGATGGTCGCCGCCTGGGCGCACACGACCATGTCGGTGGCGGCGCCCACCAGACCGGCCAGCGCGGCCCGCACCACCGTGTGGTCGTCGACGACCATGACCCGAACCGTCCGCTCCCCCATCCGGGACCCAGGCTCCTCCATCACCACCCGGCGCGAAAGGGCCGAACGGCCCTGAAAACCCGGGACCGGTCCCGGCGAATCCGGGATATCGCCCTCCCGGACCGGGACGAAGGCGAGGGACGGTGCTCGCCCGGCCCGCCGGCGCTACCCTTTGCCGCGTGGTGGGGGATTCGCCGCATGCCGGCCACCTTGCCTGCGGCGACGGGTGAAAACGGTGGTCGCAGCATGGGGTGCCGGCCGGCGCATCCGGCGCCTGATCGGCGCGTCCGCGGCCGTGCTGGCCGTCGGCGGCTTCTGCGCCGTCCAGTTGAAGGAGGCCGCCGGCGCCGGCCGTGAGGGCCGCCAGGCGCTCGTGCGTGCCGAGGCGGCTTTGAGCGACGGCGATCTTGCCCGAGCCCGGAACGACCTCGGGAAGGCCGGCGACGCATTCTCGACAATGCGCAGTGACGTCCGCCGCCTCGGCCCGGTGATGGCGGTCGGAAGATTCGTCCCATTCGTACGCCAGCAGGTGCGCGGGATTGAAGCCTTCACCGATGCCGGCGTGCTGGTGACCGAGAGCGGCGTCCACCTGGCCGAAGCCGCCGATGCTCTGCTGGGACCCGGTGCGGAGGACCGTCCGATCTCCGGGGCGACCGACCAGTTGCGGACGCTCGGCGCCGGCCTCGACGCCGGCATCGCGTCACTCGACAAGGCGATCGAGCGCATCGCCGGCCTCGACGGCTACCGCCTGGTCGGGCCTCTCGCCTCCGCGCAGCGGGAGATGGCCCGGCGCCTTCCCCGTCTCTCCTCTCGGGCCCGGTCCGCCCGCGACGGGGTGCGGGCCCTGGTGGCTTTCACCGCCGTCGACGGTCGCCGGTCATACCTGGTGTTCTCCCAGAACCCTGACGAGGTGCGCCCGACCGGAGGGTACATCGGGACGTACGGCCTGCTCTCGGCGACCAAGGGGAGGCTGTCTCTCGACCGGTACGCGTCGATCGAGAGCTGGCTCGACCCCCGCCCGCAGGCGGCCGTGCCCGCCGATCAGGCGCCGACGGCCTTCCGCATCCTCGACCCGCCCGTGCGCCAGCTCATCGCCAACGTGAACCACACCGCCAGCTGGCCCGACGCGGCCCGGCTGGCCAACGACCTGTGGCAACGGGGTGGCGAGGCACCCGTCGACGGGGTGATCTCCTTCACGCCCGACTTCCTGGCCCGCGTGCTGACGGTCACCGGCCCGGTCGACGTACCCGGTTTCGGTGAGCGGGTGACGTCGGCCAATCTGGTCGAGCGGGCCGACTTCTACACCCACCTCGAAGGCAGCACGACCGGCCCGGGTGCCGATCGGAAGCGCTTCGTCGCCGTCCTCGCCGAGGTCGTGTTGCGCCGCCTGCTGGAGACGCCGGCCCGTGACCTCGACGCCCTCGGTCGGGTCGTGGCCGCCGGCCTGGATGCCAAGGAGGGCATGGCGTGGGTGGCCGATCCCGACGTCGCCCGGCCGCTGCAGGAGCGTGGGTGGGACGGCGCCCTGCCCCGCACCACCGGCGACTTCTTCTTCGAGGCCGAGTTCGAATACGCGGCCAAGAACGGCCGGTCGCTCAAGCGCACGTTCGACCACGACGTCACCCTGGAGGCCGACGGTTCGGCCCGCACCACCACCCGGGTCACGATCGCCAACACCGCGCCGCTCCATGTGAGCGCCAACCCGGACTCGTTGAGCTACATCACGGTCTACGGCCCGGCCGGCGCCGTTCTCGACCCGCGGTCCGACCGGCCCGACGCGGCCGAGCCCGACATGGCCGGCCATCCGGCCGCCGGGTGGATCCGGGCCGCGCCACCCCTGGGGACGACCACCCTGACCATCGCGTGGACGGCGCCGAGGCTGGTCGAGCCGCCCGCCGGGGGCCGGTCGGAGTACCGCCTCGACTGGCTCCGGCTGCCCAGCCACGCCGGCGACGTGCTCCGTCTCCAGGTGCATCTCCCTCCCGGCTGGCGGTGGGCGGGGCCGGCGCCGCCGGCGTCGATCGCCCTGGATCGCGATGTTCACGGTGTATGGCCGATCGAAGCGGTGCGTTGATTGACCGCCTGACGGCCTTCCGTTAGCGTAGTAGCGCGGCCGCCCTGAGACGGCTCGCTGGGGAGCGGGCACATGGATGGCGGAGCGTCGGGCAGACGGGATTGGCGGCGGCAGGTTCGCGCCGTCGTCCTTGCGTCGGCGGTGGCCATCACTGGCCTGTACGCCCTTGAGCACGCCGGCGCCGAACCGGTGAGGATCGGGACGTCGGCCGCCAAGGTCAAGCCGACTACGAGCTCGTCGTCCACCAGTTCCACGTCATCGTCGTCCACGACAACGACGTTGCCGAAGCACTGCGAGAACCCCACCGGGTCCGACGACCCGCAAAACAAGCACTGCCGCCCGCCGTCTCCCCACCCATAGGGCCGCCCTTTGCAGGGGGCATTTCGGTACCCGATCGCCGAGGGCCGGCGAGCTATACACGTCTGGGAAACAAGGGTTCAATCGACTCTTCACCGGCCAGAAACGCGTCAGTCAGCGCCCGGTCGCTTGTGAACGGCCTCCTGTAGACCTGCAATACTTAGAGAGACGGACAGGCGGGACGAGTTCCTACCTGCCGGGGCGGCGAACGGGGGGGGACGGTTGATAGGCGACGACCAGCTCACGAGTGCACCGTGGCACAAGCGCTACGTGGCGACGCTCGTGGTTACCGACTCTCTGGCCGTGTTCGTCGGGACGATGGTGGCCGTCATCCTGCGGTTTTCCTCGCTCGACGCCTCGGTGAGCTCGGGCGCCGGGCGGATTTCCTATCCCGCCGTCGCTCTGCTGGTCGCCCCGCTCTGGGTGGCCACCCTTGCCTTGTGCGGGGTGTACGACGACCGGAGGCTGGGCCACGGCTCCGAGGAGTACCGGGCCATCCTGAATGCCGCAGTCCACTTCCTGGCGTGCGTGGCCATCCTCGCCCTGGTGTTCAAGCTCAGCCTGGCCCGGGGCCTGGTGGCCATCACCCTGCCGTTGGCCTCGGTCCTCAGCGTGGCCGGTCACTATGCCGCCCGCCGGTGGCTGCACGGCCGGCGCGCCGAGGGCGGGTGCATGCGGCGGGTGCTCGTGGTTGGAAGCGAGCGGCAGGTCGCCGACCTCGTCCGCCACTTCCGCCGGTCTCAGCACGCCGGGCTCGGGGTCGTCGGGGCCTGCGTTCCAGGGTTGCTCGAGAAGATCGATGTCGACGGCGAGCCCGTGCCCGTGGTCGGTGGCCCCGACGACGTGATCGATGCGCTCGCGCTGGTCGGCGCCGACACTGTCGCCGTGGCCGACCACGAGACCCTCGCCAACGGCGCCCTTCGCCGGCTGGGCTGGCAGCTCGAGGGCACCGGCACCGATCTGCTCGTGGCCCCGTCGGTGATCGACGTCGCCGGCCCTCGTATCGCCATCTACCCGGTCGCCGGCCTGCCGCTGCTGCACGTCGAGGAGCCGACGATGAGCGGGTTCAACCGGCTGATGAAGGAAGCCGTCGATCGGGTCGGAGCCGGCGTGTCGCTCCTGGTGCTCTCACCGTTCCTTCTCGCCGTCGGTCTCATCGTGCGGGTCACGAGCAAGGGGCCGGCGGTGTTCCGCCAGGTGAGGGTGGGCCGGGAGGGTGAGCACTTCACCCTCTACAAGTTCCGCACCATGCGGTCGACCGCCGAGGTCGAGCGTGACGCCCTGGCCGGCCAGAACGAGCATGATGGCCCCCTGTTCAAGATGCGCGATGACCCCCGCCGGACAACGGTCGGCCGCTGGCTCCGCCGCCTCTCCATCGACGAGCTGCCCCAGCTCTGGAACGTGTTCACCGGGCGCATGTCCATCGTCGGGCCTCGGCCGCCCCTGCCGAGCGAGGTGGACCGCTACAGCGACGAGGTGCGCCGGCGCCTGCTGGTGAAGCCCGGCCTCACCGGCCTCTGGCAGGTGAGCGGCCGGTCCGACCTGTCGTGGCCCGAGGCCGTCCGCCTCGACCTGTACTACGTCGAGAACTGGTCGCCGGCGCTCGACATGGTCATCGTCGGCAAGACCCTCACGGCGGTCGTACGCGGTAGGGGCGCATACTGAGCAGACTGTGAGAGATCTGAATTCGACTTCGTCCCAGGTGACGACGCCACCTTCCGCCGGAATCTTGTCGGGCGGTCGACGGCCCTGTTCAATGCGAACGGGCGCGTTCGTCTGATGACCAGTTTGTCTTTCCTGAAGGGCGCTCCCGTGTGTCTCGGCGTTCTCGCCGTCGGCGTCACAGCCGCCAGTCACCCGTCCTGGGCAGTGGCTCTCGCCGTTGTCGTGTTGCTGGGCGCGGTCAGCGTCCGTGCTCCGGCCGGCGTGTTGGTGGCGGTGCTCCCGGCTGCCTACATCTCGTGGCGGGTTGGCCCCGGCGGCTCAGGTCTGAGCGTTGCCGACGCAGCACTATTCATGGGCACCCTAGCGTCGGTTCCGTTCGTACCGTGGGCCGAACCGAGGCTTCGCCGAGTGCTCCTGGGCCTGGCCGTCTACGAGGGAACACTGGCGCTCGCTGTCGTCTCGCATCCGACCCAACGGGCTATCCTTGAGTGGGGACACCGGATCCTGCTTGTCGGAGGATCTCTGATGGTAGGGACGGCTCTTCTTCGGCTCGTGACGCTAAGGGGCGTCCTTAAGACGTATCTAGGCGCGTCGGTGGCGGTGGCCATTGCGTCCGTCCTGTATACGCTAACCGATAGTCTCAGGCCCGCATATCCATTTGGATTCAACAAGAACGCAGCCGGGCTCCTTCTGGCGTTTGCACTCGTCATCACTGTGGTCGCTCCGACCCTGGCGACATTCGCAACGGGCCTCCTGGGCCCCCTACGAGTTGCGTTGGTCCTCGGCTTGCTCTCCACCCAGTCGCGGGGTGCCATGTTGGCGATCGTGGTGGCCGTCGTGGTTCCCGAGCTTCGTCGCACAGACTCCCGCCGCGGTATTCCGCTCGTGATTGTAACCTCGGCTATCCTGCTCGCCGGGGTGTTGCTGGTTACGCAGCGAGAGGCTGAAAAGACGCGTCTCAACCCCGATGGAGCTCAGTATTATGGTATCGGGGCCCGGTCTGGCTCGGACCACGAGGCATTGGATATCTGGGGTCGCGAGCGACTCCTTGGTGCCGGTCTTCGGTATTTTTATGATCCGATGTTCAGGACGAGCGAACCACACAACGTGGTGATCGTCAGTCTGGCCGAGACAGGAATCATTGGCGTCGCAGGGCTTTGCTGGCTGCTCTGGAGCGGCTGGTCTGCCCTGCGGGGTCTTGACGGCCAGCTTGCGACCCTGGCTAGGGCCGTTCTGGCCGTCCAGGTCCTCGCTGGGATGTTTGACATCTTTTGGGTAGCTGGCCGTGGCTCGTTCGCCTGGGCGTTGATTGGCGGCGCGGTGGGGGCGCGGGCCATACGTCCAGATGGAGATGAGCTCCCCATGCGGACCACTGCGGTTGACGGCGAATGAGCATACGGCCTTCAGGAACCCCCGGGTTGGGAAGCCCACCAGTTGATGCAAGGGCGTTCGCAGATTGAAGTTCGTGGGCTGCTGCGTTCGTGGGGCGGGGCCGTGACGCCACCTCAGATCCATGTCGCCACAACGAAGGTCGAGGAGCGCAGCGCACCATTGATGTCATCGGCCCGGCAGACGTCGGCAGTCGAGACCCAACCGTCTCAGGGGTTGTCGCCACCTCCAGGGCTACGACCGGGAGGCCGCGCCGTGGTCCCTACAACGCTCAATCGAACCGCTTTCCGTCAGGCGGTTGCGGGTAGAACTGCAGGCTCCGCAGCAGCTCCGAGACATCAGATCGGAAGCCGGTTGTGAGCCCGTGAACTGCACTCCGGTGCCGTCAGTTCAAACGCTGTCGCCTCATGGGCGTAGAGAGCCGTCCAGAGCGCGTCTGCCGGCGTTGAAAAGCTGCCGACCCTTCTTCCGGGCCCGCCGCACCCGCTCACGCGACCGCCCACGCCGCCGCCGGCGAGCTGGCGCAGACGCAGGCACCTCATCTCGCCACGGTGTGCGTCTCGGGATCGGGCTCGACGGGGCTGGTCGGCTCGGGTCGGGGAGAACGACGATCAGGCTCTGCGGGTGCGGCCGGCAACCAGCACGCGGTAAATGTCGAGCAGGCGGTCGACGTGCACCTCTAGGTTGAAGTGCTCACGCTGGTGCGCTTGGAGCTGCTTGCCGTAGGACTCCCGCGCCGCGGAGCTGCTCACGAGAGCATCGAGGTGCTCCGCGCACGCCGCGGCGTCGCCCGGGGCGAAGAGGTAGCGGCGCGTGGCCGAGCCCACTGTCTCCAGGTGGGCGCCGCCCGCCGCAGCGACGACAGGCACACCGGCGGCCATCGCCTCGACCACGCTGAGACCGAAGGGCTCCGACCCGGCCGTGGCCAGTAGGATCCCGACGCGGGCGAAGAGGGCGGCGACGTTTTCGACGTGGCCCAGGAACTCCACAGACTGGCCGATTTCGAGGGTCGACGCTAGAGCCCGGAGGCGCGGTTCCTCCGACCCGCGCCCGGCCACGCGTAGCCGCCATCCCGCCGCCCGCGCGCCGCTCCGAGCCCATGCGCCTAGGGCCAACCGGGTGTCCTTCTCGATTTCGAGGCGCTGGAGGACGAGCACCTCCTGTCGACGGTGGGCGACCGGAGCGGCCGCCCGGACCGGGACCCCATTGGCCAACACGACAGTCGGCTCGTCGAGGGCAGAGGCGACGTAGGCGCTGATGGCGAGCTGGCAGTCGAGGAACCAAGGGATCAGGCGACATGCTCCGCGGACGAATCCGGGCCGGCCTCGTACTGCCGCGAAGTGACGGGTGGAGACGAATGCGGCGTGGGTGAACGGCCGGACGGGGACGAGACCCCACTCCGCTGCGGTCATGTGGGCATGGATGACGTCGACCGCTCGATGCCTAGCCACCTGCAGGAGCGCCCCGATGGTGTTGCGGGCGGGGACGAAGTCGACGCCGTCGTCGTCGAGCAGGGGACCCATGATGCTTGGATCACCGCCGACGACGGTGACGTCGCAGCCTCGGGCCGCTAGAGCGGGAGCTACGTAGCTTATGTAGCGCTCGACGCCGGCGAACCGGTCGGAGCTGACGACATGGAGAATCCTCACCCGCGGCCATTGAAGGGCACTGCGGGCGGCATGGTGGTGAGCCGGTAGCATGGGCCGCGAGCGTGGAGGGCGGCGAGGACCAGCGTATGTCGCCGGGCGCCGGGCGGCGGGCGGGCCGACCGCAACCGCGCGGCGACAACGGCTGTGGCCCTGTAGGACTGCCATCCGAGCGCCCCGTGCCACGTGTGCGCATAGGTCTTGGTGCCGCAGTGGAACAGCGCCTCCCGCAGCACCGGGTCGGAAATAGTGCCGCAACCGGTGCCGGCGAGCTGATGGAGGGCCAGTAGATTGGGGCGGCACGTGACCTCCCACCCGGCCCGTCTGGGAGGTCGCGGCCTGCCTTCTTCCTCGGCGTGTAGGCAGAACCGTTTGTCGAATGGCCCAACCTCGGCCCGCAGCAGCAGGAGGGTGCCGACCCGGAACCCCGCGTCCCGTCGACCGTCCGCCTGCAACCGGCCGAGCCCTACCCGCCGGCCGCAGCCGTCGGGTCCGACCAGCGCCGTCGTCGCCGTCACCCGGGGCGCTGAGCGCCGGCCGAGAAGATCGTCTCCAAAGCACGACGCGGCCGAGCCGCATTGGACTGCCGGCTCAAAGTCGCGACGGACCACTAGGGCGGCGCCGCATTGGCGGTCCTTGCTGCATTGGGGGTAGTACGCCAGCAGCCCGGCGATCGCCAGCCTGGCACTGTTGCTATCATCCATGACCGGGTAACCCTATTCACCTAGCAGCCTTGACCCGATCAATGCCGACTGAGGCGAGGGGGGCGGCGCTGAGCAGTTGGAACTGCCCTGTGCCGAGCGTCCACTGCCCGCCTGTCTACCCGTCGATCGACCAACCGGCCCAACATTCCCCGAGTTCACCGAACGGACGATCGTGCGGAGCGCAACTGAACCGCGTAACTACGATGCGTGATCACCACGGTGACTCCTGGCTCTGTACGCACCGGTGTTTGCAGCATCGTCCTCAACGCTAATCTAGTCGTTTGCAGCTCGAGTCGGTTGGTCAACGGAGCCCAGACGACAGGCCGGAAGGTCGTCTATTGCTGTCCACTGAAGGGCTTGTTGTACCACAGCTGGTTCTACGCCAACCGCGGGCTGAGAGGCCGGTCGTAGGCGCGGACCGGCGGCTGCTCGACGCATGGGACAAGCGCGCCGCGTCCTCGCCGATGTCTACCTGGGCAACTCTCGGATCGTGCAGTACCGGGTGCGCGACCCCTACGGCATCAGCGCCGAAGTTGTCGAGCCTCATGCCGTCGCGCCGGACGGGCATCAGGAGCCGGTACCGGGGATCGGCGACGGGTTCCTGGTTGGTGTCTCCCTGCTCCCCTATAGGAATATCGGCGAGGTCATTGAGGCGTTCGTGTCGTTGGGCTCTCCGGCTCGTGATCGTGGGTCCGAGGCCCTCCGGGGGTCTCCGAAGGGCTGGCGCGCCGGACAACGGAACGTTCGTAGGCAAGAAGAACGACGCGGAGCTGCGCTGGCGGTGCGACCGCGCGCAAGGCCTGATCGCCGCGTCGTACGAGGACTTCTGGCTCACGCCGTTGGAGGGTAGCCGCGATGGGGACGCCGTCCGCAATGCTGCGCTGGGGCAGGTTTCTCGACACCGCTATAGAGGGCGACGTGGGCATCTTCGTCGACGAGCCCAATCCCGCCCTCGTCGCCCGTGCGGTGCGGCGACTGGCGTCCGACCGACCGACCAACGGGGCGTGGTACGTCAAGCGGCCCGCCTCACCGAACCCGCGTTCATCACCAGAATGTGTAAGGTCGCCGGCGTCGTCACCAATGGCGGCTGAGGCCCAGTTGGCAATGAGGATCGTACTCGTCGCGAGTGCATACGCGCCGGCAATCGGCGGCGTTGAGCAACTCACCAACCGGCTAGCCGCCCACCTGGTCGCGGCGGGCGACGAGGTTGAGGTGTGGACCATGCGGCATCCCGCCGACCTGGCCCAGAGTGAGGTTATCGATGGGGTGGTTGTGCGTAGGTTCCCGTTCTACCTTCCGCCCGCCCAGCCCCGGCCGCTGCTGCGGCTTCCCTACCGGGCCGTGATTGTTCTGCGGGCCATGCGGCGCGCGGCCGCAGAGTTCCGGCCCGACGTCGTGCATGTCCAGTGCTTCGGCGTGAACGGGGTTTACGCAACGGCACTGGCCCGGCTGGAAGGGCTGCCGCTCGTCATCACGCTCCAAGGCGAGACCCTGATGGACGACCACGACATCTACGAGAGGTCGGTTAGCCTGCGGACAGGGCTACGGCTGGCCCTGCGCTCGGCCGCCGTAGTGACCGCATGCTCGCAGTTTGTGCTCGACGACACCGTCGCTCGATTCGGGCGCCCCCTCGGGGCGGCCGAGGTCATCTTCAACGGGGTCGACACTGAACCCGATCAGTTGCCTGTCCCTCTCGGCATCGTTTGGCCGCGGTACGTACTCGGCTTGGGACGTCTGGTCCACAAAAAGGGATTCGACCTCCTCCTCGACGCGTTTGCTGGGCTTCCAGATGACCTCGCCGAGGTGGCGGTGGTTATTGGAGGCGGCGGCTCGGAGCTAGCGGCTTTGCGGCGGAAGGCGGACGAGCTCGGCCTAGGGGAGCGGGCCATCTTTCCAGGCCCGCTTTCGCGCTCCCAGGTGGCCGGAACGATGGGCGAGGCCGACGTATTCGTGCTCCCCTCCCGTATCGAGCCGTTTGGCATCGTGACGCTGGAAGCCATGACGGCGAGTACCCCGGTGCTCGTATCGAGCATCGGGGGGGCACCGGAAATCGTGCGCCACGGCATCGACGGTCTGACCGTTGACCCGACCGACCGGGCCGCCTTCAGGGTGGCCCTCACCACGATGCTTCGCGATGGCGGGCTGCGGGAGCGGCTTGGGGAAGCAGGTCGTAGGCGGGCCGCCGCTTTCACGTGGCCCACTCTCACCGACGACTACCGGCAAATCTACCGGGAGGTGATTTCAGCACGGGTGCGTCGGCCCCGCGACGCCACCAGGTGACACACGGCGCGGCAGGATTGGCGCCCATCGAGGTGCTCGTCGCCGGCATGTCGACGGGCTCCGGCGGCGGGCAGGACGTCTATGAGCGCGACCTGATCGCCGCGCTCTCCCGATCGACGGAGCTGCGTCTCGGTGCCGATAGAGTCGGCCTGAGCGCGAGGACCATCGCCCGCCGCGCCATGAGTGGTCGGCTACTCCGGTTCTCCCGTGTGCTTCGGCGGCCCCTCGGCCCATTCACTTGGGACCACCGGGTGGTTCATCGTCTCGACCTCCGTCTGCCTCCCGGTCGGGTCGATATCGTCACCATCCACGACGTTGCCCCCATGCTCTTTTCCGATGAAGCGCGCATTCCTGCAACGGTCTGGCAGGAAGCCCGAAGGGCCGACGCGGTGATCACGGCGACACAGTTCGCAGCGGAGGAGATCCGCCGTGTGTTGGGGTTGGCCGCGCCGATCGTGATCCCGCACGGCGTCCCTTCCGACGTGCACGACAGTCTCCCCTTGGATACCGCCGGGCTTCGGCAGCTCGGGATCACCGCCCCGTACGTGCTCCAGGTTGGCGGAGGAACACGGCGGAAGAATCTGCCGCTGCTGCGTGAGGCGTGGCTAGCCTCAGATGCACGGCGAGACGGAGTGATGCTCGTATCGTGCGGGCCTATGCGGGCGGGGCGACAGTCGCAGCTCGGCGGCGGCGGGTCTGGGGTCTTGATACTGGACGTTCTTCCTCGGAACGTCGTACTCAGGCTGATGAGGTCCGCCTCGGCTGTTGTGGTCCCGTCGATCTACGAGGGCTTCGGGCTGCCGCTGGTTGAGGCCATGGCGATGGGGACGCCGGTCGTGGCCGCTCGCACGCCCAGCGCCGTTGAGGTGTGCGGCGACGCCGCGATCCTCGTCGATCCCGACCCGGACAGCTTGGCCGCTGGGATTGATCGGGCCTTGTCGGTCCGCGACACCGTTGCGAGAGAGACGATGAAGGCGCGCAGCCGGCTATTCACTTGGGAGCGGGCTGCGTCATCGCATGCCGAGATCTATCGAGGCTTTGTCAAATAACAGAATGGAGCAGCGGATCTTAGTCAATAGGTATTGCATTGCATCCCGTTCGCCGCCACTTCGGTGCGAAGTCCTTTGTTGGCAAGACAACCGTGGTCGTCCGCCGCTTAATGCGCCGAGGCCTCACCGCGGCGGAGCGGGAGCGGGCGCTGGTGTGCGTCAATGCTAGTCCTCCCAGTCAACAACGCCCAACTCCCCAGTTCGCTGGGCCTTAGCGTCTGGAGCAATCACGCGACCGCCGTCCGGCTCGCAGGGCGCGCGTGACGCACTCGCCGCCGCTACGGCCGAAAGTGCCCGAATGGAAGTCCGATGACTACCCGCCGCCTCGTGCAGGACAAGATGTTGGCGATGAGACGATTGGAGCCGAGCCCGCGCATCGTCTGGCTCAGCAACGAGACGCCCGACCGAGAGGGCGGGGGCGGCCAGCGCCGCCAGTATTTCCAGATCCGGGCGCTACTGTCTGCAGGCGTTGATGTCCGGGTTGCTTCGCTGGTGAGCACGCAGCACCATACGAGTTTGCGGGAGATGGTGCGCGTGGAGCGATTTGGGCCAGCCGACCGGCGGGGCCGGTTTCACGATCCGGCGCTCGACCGGTTCCTATCTGCGGAGCGCGCAGACGGCGCTGTCGTCGCACACGTCGAGTCGGTCCCGAACGTGCGCGGCGCCCTTGCCAAGCACCGTCTCCCGTGGCTGTTGGACTTCCAAAACGTCAATTCGCGCTGGTACCTCGCCCGTGGCAAGCGGCATTCCGCCGTCGCTTGGATGCGGCGCGAACGAGCGGCGCTGCGTTGGGCTGCGACGGCTACCGCTTGCTCCGACGAGGAGCGTTGCGCGCTACTAGCCGTGTCGGCGGGGGCGCATGTTGAGGTCGTCGGAAACGGCATCGCACCCGAGGAGTGGCCTGAAACGGCGCTGCAAGAGCGTCGACGACCGGACATCGCGGTCGCCAGTTCATGGACCCACGAGCCCAATCGTGACGGCGCCCGATGGCTCGCCCGAGAGGTGTGGCCGACTATCCGTTCAGCGGTCCCGGAGGCACGGCTGCTTCTCGCTGGTCCGGGAGCACCGCCGCGCCTGGCGCTCGAGACAGCCGGCATCGAGCATCTCGGTCGCGTCGACGACCTTGCCAGCCTGATGGGCAGCGTTCGCGTCAGCGTAGTGCCCATTGTCAAGGGTATCGGAGCGCGTGTGAAGTTTGGGGAGGCTTTGGCCAGCGGCGCCGCCGTCGTGTCGACCTCGACGGGCGCGGAGGGCTTCGACGCCGCAGGGTGCTTCGTGACCGCCGACGACCCCACAAGCTTTGCCGGGGCCTGCATCGATTTGCTGCGGGCGCCCGATCGGGCCGCCGCGCTTGGAAGAGCCGGGCGCGAGGTCGCCTTCGGGCGCTACACTTGGGAGCAGAGATGTGATCCGCTCGTTCAGTGGGTCCGTGAATCCACGCATAGCAGCTGAGGACGCCGACGCCATACCATTTCGCCATGTCCTTCAAGTCGCGCATCGCAGATCATCTGACGACGCAACTGCCGTCCGTAAGCCCGGTCATCGCGGGGATTCGCGCAGCTAGGACACCGGCATGGCAGGCGCGAAACGACCGCGACGACCTGCACCTTCGCGTCATCCTCGCCGCTACCCTCGGGATGAGCTCTAACGTGATTGATGTGGGCGCTGCGAACGGAACGGTACTCGACGACGTCGTGCGTTACGCACCGCAGGGTCGGCACGTGGCGTTCGAGCCCCGGAGGGACGCCGCTGCTGCGCTCGCCGGTCGATTCCCGAATGTCACCGTGCGCCAGACCGCGGCCTCAGACGTGGCGGGCTCGGCGCCGTTCACTCTTGTCCGCAACATCCCCGAGTTATCCGGCATGAAGCCGCGGGCGTGGCCGCATCACGAGCTGGTGACCGATTACTGCACCGTGACGACCGAAAGGCTCGACGACGTCATCGGTCATCCCGTCCACCTGCTGAAGATCGATGTCGAGGGAGCGGAGGCGGCATGTCTGCGGGGCGCGAGAAGGCTCTTAGAAGAATTCAGACCGCTCACGATCTTCGAGCATGGCGCCACCACTTCGACCGATCCGGCTTCCCCCGACCATGGCGATATCTGGGGCATCCTCGACGAGGCTGGCATGCGCATCTTCAGCATCGATGGAGATGGTCCACTATCTAGCGACATGTTCTCGGCGCTGAGTTCGTCGGGAAACATCTGGAGCTTCGTTGCGCGGTCTATGTGAAGCGTGCCGAAGCACTTATCATGTTTTCAGCAGCAGCAAGTCGGTATAGCCGTGGCCGGTGTCGCCGAGTTCGATCACGCGCCGGCATAAGCCGTCGAGTGTCAACTGCTGGCGAATGCGCCCGACCTCGATGATCTCGTCCCAGTTCGTCACCAGCTCGATGAACCGTTCGAGCTGACCCGCCCGCCGCAGCACATAGGGCCACATTTCGACGACAGTCGGATTATCGGCGAACTTGCCGAAGCCCTCGATCGCTTGAGCCTCGTGTCCTTGGATGTCCATCCAGACCAACGTTCTCGCAGAATACTCGATCGTGCCTTCAGCCAGCAAGGTATCGAGGCGTCGTGCTGGGACGGTCGTGATTTCCCTGTTGTCCTCACCTAAGAGACCGCCGGCTGCCATAACGCGGACTCGATGATCGCCAGCGTTGTCCCCTGACAACTCGAACTCCAACTCCGTGTCGGCGTCGCTCACCGCCATGTGGTGTGTCACTACTCGGTGATCGAGATCGTTGCCCACAAGATTCTGGCGCAACAGGCGGTAGTTCAACGCGTCGGGTTCGAAGGCGACTCCCGTCGCGTCGGGTATTCTGCCGAGCAAATCTACCGTGACAAAACCGATATTCGCACCGACATCGAAAATCTGATCTGGCAGGCGATCCCGGCATCGCAACTCCTTGTAGACGGCATCGATATTCTCTCCCTCATAATTTCCCTCAAAGAATAGCCCGCGGCTAATGCCGATGTCGCTCGGGTTGACTAGGTAGCGCCTGCCATCCCGTTCTATCTCAAGCGCCGTCGCATAACGCCGGGAGGCGCTCCAGTACAACTCCTTCATGCGCTGCGCGCGCAACTCAGGAGACCGAATCAGATCGGTTGCCAGACGGGCGGCGAAGATGCCTTTCTTGCGCATCTTCGGCAGTCTAGCCATCGACGATGGCGATGTGGAGCTCCGCCTTGTGCGGCGTGGATCGGCGCTTCGGAGTACGCTGCCTTCTGTGCCAATGAATTTCGCCGATTCGGCACACAGGGTGCTGAGGGTATGTGGCAGAGCTGCGCGCAGTTCGCTAAGGGCCGGCGGCTACCAGGTGTCGCGACCGCCGATGGCGCTTCTCCAGCGCCCGGACGCCTGTTTGACGATAGCGTTTGAGCACCTGGTATCGTTGCTTCTCGCGGAGCAATCGCAACTGTTCATCGTCCAGATCGGCGCCTTCGACGGACAGACCGGCGACCAGATTCACGATTACATCAAGAAGTACGGCTGGCGCGGAGTACTTGTGGAGCCCCAGCCGCGGTACTTCGAGCGCCTAGTATCTACCTACGCCGGAGTGGAGGGTCTTCACCTGCACAACGTCGCCGTCGCCGACAAGCGCGAGTCGCGAACGCTTTACGCAGTGCGGGAGGACCTCACAGGCTTGCCCTCATGGGCGCCACAGACGGCGTCGTTTGATCGATATCAGCTCGAGCATCACGGCTTCGACGACGACGTGATCGAGCATTACGACGTGCAATGCGTGCCGTTATGCGAATTGCTCGCCGACATTAATTGCGTGGATATCCTACAAGTTGATGTCGAAGGATTTGACGCGGAGATTATTCGGATGTTTGATTTCGATGTCTTCCGACCGCGAATCGTCCGGTTTGAGAGCGCTCATCTCAGTCGCTCCGATCATAATTTGGCCATCAAGCGGCTTGTGGGGTATGGGTACCAGGTTGCGGTGACGGGCATGGATACCATCGGTTGGCATCCCTGAGTTGAGTTATTGTTCGTACCAGATGCGGGAATCCGCCGCGGGCGGAGCCCGAGACCGACGCTCGGATTCGGCCCCCGTCGGGTATTGCGATGAGTTGTGTCGTAGTAATAGAGCATTTTGCGCGACGCCGCCGATAGGACTGGGACCCACTCATTGAGGACGATCCGAGCCGATGGCGAGCGCACTGATCAGTGTCCGGTGAGAAGTGATGCAGTTTTCCAGGCCGGGGGCGCTGCACGGCTTCGTCGCCCGCGGATTTCAGATTGCATGACGGGGCGACGGTTAGCGGCGGGCTCGGCCCCGTCCTTCCGACTCGACTGGAGCGGAGGTACCCTCAGCGGGTCGTGAGAATCGCCGTGGCCACAGTCGGGGACGGCCCTGAGCAGCATGGCGCACTAGACGTCTTCCTCCGTCTGGCACGCTTGGATGCCGTCGGGGAACATGAGCTGACGCGCGATCCGGAATCGGCTGATGCGCTGCTCGTCGTGAATCTCCAACAACTGCCGGATGATCCATACCTCAGGGCGTTGCGACAGAGTCCCCTCGTAGAGGCGCATTTCGACAAGGTCTACGTCTACGATCAGCGCGACAGGCCGTTCTTCACGTTCCCGGGGATATATGTATCGGGTGCGGGACGATGGGCGCGACGCCTGCCGCTTGTCGGCGGACCGTATCCCAACCTACCCAACGCGCCGGAGCTCGCGAATCAAGCGCCCGATCTTTTGTTTTCGTTTCTGGGGGCACGTACCCACCCGGTCCGAGCGGGCATCCTCGCGCTCGAACATCCGCGCTCAATCGTCGAGGACACTAGCGCGTTGAATTGTTTTCCCTGGGTGAGTGACGAAGACCCCGACGACCGTCTGCGGTCCGCGCGCACCAGATATCGCGCCGTCGTCGGACGCTCTAAGTTTGTGCTTTGCCCCCGGGGCCACGGCCCATCCTCGTTCCGCCTATACGAGACGCTCTGTGCGGGCAGGGTGCCGGTCGTGATCAGCGACGACTGGCTCGCTCCGCCGCGAGTCAACTGGGGCGGTTGCGTGCTGCGGGTGCCCGAGAGAGACGTGCAACGCCTTCCGCAGATCCTCGAAGAGTATGAGACCCGCTGGCCGATCATGGTCACGGCTGGACAGGCGGCGGTATCGGAGCATTTCAGCAGCACCCGGCTGTGGCACCACATTGCGGCGTCTATCACCAACTTGATGCAGGTTCGCCGGCCGCGGACCCCTTGGTGGGCGCAATCGCAGGTCATACGTATTTGGGCCCGCACCATGGTGCCATCGCCGAAAGCCTGGAATCGTTAGCCCTCGATGAGGCGCTCCGTCTGGCAGCCTTCGCGGGAACCCCTGGTTGAAGACCTTCCCTTTCGTTCATCCGGCGGTCTTTGACGAGCATTTGAAGGACCAGTTGCTCGGCGCACTCCCAGCTCGAAGCGATACGTGACTACCCCTTGGTCAAGCTGACGCTATTGTCTGATGTCGTCAGAAGTCCGGCCACTTAGGTCAGCCCTTGCGGATAGCTTCGATCCGACGCCCGCGGTCGTCGCCCTGCATCGAACGAGTCCTGCAGCTCGCACGTTCGAGCAAATTGGGGCCTACTCGCTGCTGCTAACCCAACACCGGGGCAAGTCTGAGCCGAGTTTGTGCTAGTCGATGACGCCCAGGATTATCTCCATGGTGTAGCCGAGACGCGATCGGCACTCTAGAGATCGTGAAGCCGCGTGGGCTGGTGCGTTGCGACGATTTCGACCCGTACTGGCATTGACTGGTAAACGGCATTCTCGACGCAGTGGAATCACGGCCCGCGGGTTCCAACTCGGTGATGCTCGGCACGTGAGGGCAGGTATCCGTCAGTGGGTCGGGCCAAGCACGCAAGGCCCTCTCCCGTCATTGGCCCTCATACTGAAACTTAGTTGCCTGAGGGCAGCTCCGGCGCCAGGCGTCCGTCTAGGTCGCTACGAGTCGGCATCGCCGTTCGACTAGGAGCGCCTCGGACGAACCGCACGCTTGCGGCGGCCCCTCGGGCCAGTTCGCGCACTGCGTCCATCGGGTGGCGGGCTGCGACTGCTTCGCGGGCGAGACGACTCCGAGCGCTGACCTGGTCTCGCTGTAGTGCACGCCAGCAGTCCCGCACCAGCGTCCGGTGGTGCGGCTGATTCTCGGGAGAGTAGAAAGCGCGTACGCGGACGCCGTGGGCGATGCGGCCCATGTCAGCGCGAGCTCCCAGGTTCGATTCGTGTCGGCGATACCCGATCAGGACATCGTTGATAAACCGTAGGTCTCCATGCCGAGTCGCGCGAATCAAGAGATCCCAGTCGCCCTCGAGTGACTCGGCGTCATATCCCTCAATACGCTCATACACCCAGCGTCGCATCAGGAGGAGACCGGGGGGGAATAGCACGCTGGTGGTTATGACGGTCTCAAAGCAGGTCGGCTGATCTGTCGGCCATGGGTGCAGACGACCACCCCGGCCCGATTTTCGTGCTCGTCCGAATGAGGAAAACTCGCCGGGACGTAATAGCCGTCCAGCTTCGTCGATGAACTCGCCCAGTCCATGGGCCCCGATTGATGCAGGGTGACGCTCGACTTCATCCACGAGTCGCTCGAGCGCCGTCTCCTCCCACACATCGTCGGCATCCATGATAGTCACCAGACTGATGCCAGTGTCGAGTTGCGAAAGGCCACAATTTCTAGCGTGGCAGAGCCCCGAATGGTCAATCGAGAGGACGAGAATGCGGGTATCATTGAGTGCGAACTGATCGGCAACCTCTCTGGTGCCATCAACGGACCCGTCGTCGATGACCACACACACCCACGACCGGTATGACTGACGAGCAATAGACCGGAGCGTGTCGGCAAGGAATTCTCCAGCATTGTGGGCAGCAATCACAATACCGACTACCGGCATGATAGTCATACCTCACCGTCTACAGTAGGTGCTGCGAGTCGGGTACGAATATGCAACGCCAACTCAGGGTGTCGGTCGAACTGATGCACTACTGCCGGGAGTGAACCATCCTGGTTAAGGATTCGCCCGTCGTCGTCAACGTCATAGCCCGTCATCCCCCCCATCGTGAGCACTCGGCCGACGCCATTGCGTTCAATGGTCACCGATGACATCCGGCCCGAATGCACGAGCAAGTTGTGAACCCCTTGGTCGTGGCTCCCGAGCGGTCGTCGTCGCCATGTAACGCAGGCCGACATCTCACGCAGGTAGTGCATCATTGCCTCCTGTGTTCCTAGAACCGTGCCCGAGCACGACGGAACGCCTAGTGCCATTTCAGCGAAACGCACCGGACCGGCAAGGTTTCGCACCCAACGGCCGTTGAAGGGGTCATTCGCAAAACGGTGTGACGGATCCTCGAGGACGACCTCTAGCCCATCGAGTCGACGCTCGAATGGGTCTCCTTGGAAAAAGACGTCGCGCAGGTCGCTGATCATGACCTTATCAGCGTCCGGTGCCAGCTCTCGGATGAAGTCGTAATAGATGCCGTAGCGGAGGGCCTGAAGGCCCTCTATATGGAACTCGAGCGCCTCCCATCGCGCCTGCGATGTCCGTTCGCGACCGATTCGGCATGCAAGCATGAAGAGGGGTGTGTAGTAGCGTCGAAAGCCCCGAGTCGAGCGTGCCTTCTTTAGAAGCCAGAGGAGCTCTCGATTCGGTGTTCCGTACCGGTCGTCGACCACCATCACCAGATCGGCGAGCGCAGATAGCACACTCAAGTCCCGCTCGTCATACTGGGCGAGGACGAGACCCAGCCGGCCGATGTATCCGGTCGCACGAAGCGACCGAGCGAACGGCTCGATGAACGTGGGGTCGAGCCGAGCTGCGAATCCGAGGACAAGTGACTTCTCCGTGGACGCCATCCCAAGCTAGGATGTCACAACTTCTGGCACCACGCTCTCGCCGTGCGATGCGCTCTATTCAACCAGGACGGCAAACTCAGGAGGTGCTGTGTGCGGTTGGCCGCCCGCTATCGGGAGCCGTAGGTCTGGGGAGCGCAGAATCTGACCCGGGTCAGCGAACAGTGATACTCATGCAGATCCGCTCGGTGATGCCAGCCGAAGTGAACCGCTTGGTCTGCTGGGTGGAGGGACGGATGCCGTCGACAGGGGAGTTATGGATCCCACGAGCCCGAGCGTGCTTCGCCTGTCATTCCGCGAACGCTGTAATCCTTCGGTGGCGCTTCCCGGCTCGACGCGGGGGCGTGTGTCGCGAGGTATGCGTTGATCAGGAGGTTGTCCCGGGCGTCGTAGAACTTTGAGTGGCGGTCCTCCACCTCGGGCCCTGCCGTGAGGCAGGCTCGGGGTGTCAACCCAACCGAGTTGAGGAGGAGGACCACCAACCATGTC